>NZ_JACBXD010000020.1 GCF_013870525.1 Amycolatopsis pittospori | reverse complement strand
CAGCTCGACACCGCCTGGCTCACCGTGGCCGACGAGGTTTCCGAGCGCTTCGACGATCTCCCGCTGGTCTTCGGCGGCCGGTCCTCCGGAGCCCGCGTCGCCTGCCGGACGGCCGCGGCGGGGCAGGCGGTGGCGGTGCTCTGCCTGGCCTTCCCCGAGCATCCGCCGGGCAAGCCGGAGAAGACCCGGCAGGGTGAACTGGACGCCGTCGAGGTCCCCACCCTGGTGATCCAGGGCGAACGTGATCCGTTCGGATCGCCCAAGCCGGGGCACCACCACGAGATCGTCATGCTGAAGGGTGACCACAATCTCAGCGCCGACCTCGAAGGCGTGTCACGCGCGGCCGCCGAGTGGCTCCAGCGAGTGCTGCGGCCGCTCACCTGAGAGCCGGCGCCGCGCGTAGTGCACGGTGACCGCGGCAAGCAGCGGACCCCAAAGCAGCAGCGGGGCGTAGCAGGCCGCCATGACGACGCCGTAGACCGGCGACTCGTCCCAGCTCCCCGGCGACATCGACGAACCGGCCTCCGCCCAGCCGAACAGGGCCTGGACGCTGAGCGCGGTCAGGGCGATCGAGCCCGCGGCGGCCGGGACGATCGCGGCGAGAGGCGGGATCCGGCGGCCGCTCAGCCCCGGGATCCAGCGCGGCCACACCTCGCCCCACGGCCGGACGAGCCCCAGGGTGAGGAACGCGAGCGCCTCGGCGAGGAGGCTCAATCCGAAGACGTACGCCGTGCCCCAGCCGGGGATGCCGAATTCGGTCAGGCCCTGTTCGGTGAACCCGACCGGGATCTGCAGGCCCATCGCGACCCGCCACAGACCGGACGGCAAGGTCGCCAGCAGCGTCGCGTGCGCGGCGATGTTCGCCCACTTCGGTACGCCGGGCAGGGTGTTGGTCATCGCGTCGCTCCCCAGGGATCGTCTTTCGCTTACCGAAGACGATCCCGCAGGTGCGGCGCTCGATCTTCCCGCTCCGGACCGACCCCTCTCCCTCCCGGGAGTGAACCCCGCCGCGTTTAGTCCTCTGGATGCGGTCCTTGCACGCGCAACTACCGCATTCAGAGGACTAAACGCGGGAAGGGTGGGGTCAGGCGGCGATCGGGGCGACGACGGCGCCGGTGAGCCGCACCAGATCGGCGGGCGCGAGTTCGACCTCCAGGCCGCGGCGCCCGGCCGAGCAGTGCACGGTCTCGAAAGCCTCGGCGGAGGCGTCGATCACCACCGGGATCCGGCTCCGGTGCCCGAGCGGCGAGATACCGCCGAGGACGTACCCGGTCGCTCGCTGCGCGGCGGCGGGGTCGGCCATCTTGGCCTTCTTCCCGCCCGCGGCGGCCGCGAGGGCCTTCAGATCGAGCTGCCCGGTGACGGGGACCACGCCGACGGTCAGCTTCCCGTCGACTTCGGCGACGAGCGTCTTGAACACCCGGGCGGGGTCGAGTCCGAGCGCTTCGACGGCTTCGAGGCCGTACGACTCGGCTCGTGGATCGTGGTCGTAAGCGTGCAGAACATGCGTCACCTTCTGCTTCGCCAGCAGCGCCGTCGCCGGGGTTCCCTTGCCTGCCATGGGCGGAGTGTACGAACCCGAGGGAATGCATCACCGGTCGCCGCTGTTGGAACGCACGTGTCCACCACCCTCGAAGCTCCCCGAATCCTGATCCCGCGCACGCCGGGCGGCCAGGTGATCCGTCCGCGCGTAAACTCGGCGACGTCTCATGCGCACAAGCGCATCGACGCCGATCGGGAAGGGAACGGTTTGCCGAGCACGCAGAATCCTGCGCCGGAAACGGGCACGGACGCCGAAGAGGCGGCCGCGCGGGCCGAGCGCTTCGAGCGGGACGCGATGCCCCTGCTCGACCAGTTGTACTCGGCCGCCATGCGGATGACCCGCAACCCCGCCGACGCCGAAGACCTCGTCCAGGAGACGTACCTGAAGGCGTACGCCGCCTTCGCCTCCTTCAAGGCCGGTACGAACCTCAAGGCGTGGATGTATCGCATCCTCACCAACACCTACATCAACGGCTACCGCAAGCGTCAGCGGCAGCCGGTGCAGCAGCCCACCGAGGAGATCACCGACTGGCAGATCGCCAAGGCGGAGAGCCACACCTCCAGCGGGCTGCGCTCGGCCGAGGTCGAGGCGATGGACAATCTGCCGGACGTCGACGTCAAGGAAGCGCTGCAGAAGCTGCCCGAGGAGTTCCGTCTCGCGGTCTACCTCGCCGATGTCGAAGGTTTCGCGTACAAGGAGATCGCCGAGATCATGGACACGCCCATCGGCACCGTGATGTCCCGGCTGCACCGCGGCCGCGCCCAGCTCCGTGACCTGCTCGCCGACGTCGCCCGCGAACGGGGCTTCATCCGCGCCGGCAAACAGCAGGAGGTGGCGGGGCGATGAGCGAGGACTACTGCAGCGGCGCGGACGACAAGGTCAAGTGCGAAGAGGCCCTCGCCGACATCTACCTGCTGCTGGACAAGGAGTGCAGCGCGGAACGCGACGCGGCCCTGCGCAAGCACATCGAGGACTGCCCGCCGTGCCTCGAGGAATACGGCATCGACGAGCACATCAAGCAGCTGCTCGCCCGTAAATGCGGTGGCGACCACGCGCCGGACGACCTCAAGTCCCGCCTGCGGGCCTCGATCCGGCAGACCGTGCAGACCAAGGGCGCGATCACCATCGAGCGCACCGAGGTCACCATCGAACAGCGCTTCGAGTAGTCACCCCAGGACACACGAAGGCCCCCGTACCGGATCGGTGCGGGGGCCTTCGCCGTCTGATCGATGATCAGGAGTTGGGCTTCTTGCCGTGGTTCGCGCCGTTCTTCTTACGGTCGCGACGCTTGCGGGCGCGCTTCGACATGTTTCACTCCTCGTCCAGGTGGCCCGCGCGGGGTGGTACGACACCGCTGGGCCAGGGTCAACCTCTCCAGTGTGTCATGCGGCCCCCGGCCTGCTTGGATGGGGACGTGTCGACCCTCTCCGATCTGCTCGCCGAGAACACCGGCCTGTCCGGCGAAGCCGCGGACCACCTCCAGACCGTGGTGGCCGAATGGCAGCTGCTGGCCGATCTGTCCTTCGCCGACTTCCTGCTCTGGGTCGCGGTCTCCGAGGAACTCCAGCCCGACGGCGGCGACTTCGTCTGTGTCGCGCACGCACGCCCGACGACGGCGCCGACGGCCCATCCGGAGGACGTCGTCGGCTCCCGGTTCACCGTGGACGAGCATCCTCAGCTGGCGAAGGCGAGCCGCGAGGTGCGGATCTGCCGCGAAGAGGACCCCCATTGGTACCGCGACCTGCCGATGCGCCGCGAGGCCATCCCGGTGGTGTTCGGCGGGAACGTGATCGCCGTCCTCAGCCGCGAGACCAACCTGGCGGCTTCGCGCGTGCCGAGCCCGCTGGAGATCGCCTACCTCGGCAGCGCCGGTGACCTGTGCCAGATGATCGTCGACGGTACGTTCCCCAGCCCGGGGAACCAGACGGACACGCATACGAGCCCGCGCGTCGGCGACGGGCTCATCCGCCTCGACCCGACCGGCACGGTGGTCTTCGCCAGCCCGAACGGGTTGTCGGCCTATCACCGGATGGGGCACGAATCCGACCTCGTCGGGCAGCGTCTCGCACCGTTGACGAGGTCGCTCATCCGTGACCCGTTCGACGCGACCGAGGTGTCCCACCGGATCATCGAGGCCCTCGACGGCAAGCCCAGCAGCCGTACGGAGGCGGATTCGCGGCGCGGTGCCGTCGTGCTGTTCCGTGCGCTGCCGCTGCGCCCGGCCGGACAGGCCGCCGGAGCGCTGGTGCTCGTGCGCGACGTCACAGAGGTGAAGCGCCGCGACCGCGCCCTCCTTTCGAAGGACGCGACCATCCGCGAGATCCACCATCGAGTGAAGAACAACCTGCAGACGGTGGCCGCGCTGCTACGGCTCCAGTCGCGCCGGACCTCCAGTGAGGAGGCGCGACTCGCGCTCGGCGAGTCCGTGCGCCGGGTTTCGTCGATCGCGATGGTGCACGAGGCGCTGTCCATCTCCGTGGACGAACGGGTCGATCTGGACAAACTGCTCGACAACGTCCTGCCGATGGTCGGCGAAGTCGCGACGGCCGAGTCTCAGGTCGGGCTTTCGCGCAAGGGTTCGTTCGGCGTCGTCGTCGCCGAGATCGCGACGCCTCTGGTGATGGTGCTGGCCGAACTGGTCCAGAACGCCATCGAGCACGCGTTCCCCGACGGGCGGCCGGGCAAGGTCGAACTCGAGGTGGAACGGTCGGCCCGCTGGCTCGACGTCGTCATCCGCGACAACGGGCGCGGACTGCCTTCGGGGTTTTCCCTGGAGCGCAGCGACGGTCTCGGACTGCAGATCGTGCGGACCCTGGTGGAGTCGGAACTGCGTGGTTCCCTGTCCCTGCGCGGACTTCGCGGCGAATCCGAGGAGTCCCGCGGCCGCCGGGCGGGAACCGAGGCGGCGTTGCGCATCCCGCTTTCGCGCCGTCTCTAGTGGACTGTCCCTTGTGATCGTCCCTTGTGGACAGTCTTACCCGGACACGTTTAAGGGCCGGCGCCTGAAGAGAAGATGGCGCCGGCCCTGCAACGGTTCCGCGGGAGGACTTGAAAGTCCTGTGAAGCCGTACCCGCTCGGGGGCGTGTCGGCCTCGCTTGTTAAACTCAAGCCGGGTAGGTATCACCTCACGACGCGCGGCCATACAGCCACTGCGCCGCGGGATTTCCCGAAGCTTGGGGTGTTCTCTGCTTTTTTGCTCTGCGCTGTGGTGAAGCTGCTGAGTCTTGAAAGACTCAGGCGGAGGTACGCGTGCCGATGTGCGTACGACGGCGCTTCAGGGCCCGTCGCTCGTCCTCGCTCATCCCGCCCCAGACGCCTGCGTCCTGTCCACTGGCCAATGCCCAGGCCAAGCAGTCGGAAGCGACGGTGCAACGGTGGCACACGGATTTCGCCTGAGTTACCTGCGACAGAGCAGGACCGCTGGTTCCCACCGGGAAGAACAGCTCGGGGTCCTCGTCTCGGCAGGCCGCGTCATGGCGCCAGTCCATGTTTCTGAGCTCCTTCATAACGGCGCGGTACTCCGCGCCATAGTCGTCATGGCGGTCGTTTTTTTGGGTGCTTGTGAATGCTTTCACGAAGACCCGGTTTCGACAAGGGTTTTCTGAAGATCGGTGAGTCAGCTCACCCGGCCGAGCGACGCTCCTGACCTGCGGTTTCGTTCCGAAACGACCGCCCGAGGGGAAGGCCGATGCGGTGAGCGGAGGTTCTGCGTCGATGAGCGGCAGGTTGCACTTTGCCGCAGGCGATCAGAGGTCCGGTGCTCAGACGGTTACTGTCAGTGCGCCCGGAACGCTGAAGAACTCCACTCGCTTCCGCTGGCCGACGAGGTCGCCGTCCACCTGGAAGTTTACCGGTTCAGCAGCGTCGATGCGGATCATCGGCAGGTCATCGTGACGAAGGAGACGTCGTCCGCGTTGGTTGCTCTTCGTGAGCAATGCCTGCCGTACATGCTTGAACACGGTGGGCAATCGCAGACCGCTCAACGCGAATAGGCCCAATCCGGTGTCGAATGAGCTGCCCGGATTGAGGTGGACGGGACGGTCGCCCAGGTAACTCCATGGATCGGTGTTCGACACGAAAGCGGTCAGCACTTCGGTGGGCTCTTCACCCGGGATCCGGACCGTGAGGGGCGGACGCCCCAGCGGAGGCCGCATATGCGACGCGACGGCCGCCCTCAGATAGAGGCCCGCGGTGGTCTGCTTGCCCCGTCGCTTGGCGACGCGGCCGACGACATCGGCGTCCCAGCCCATGCCGGCGTTGAAGGTGAACCAATGGCCGTCGGCGAGTCCGAGGCCGACAGTGCGGCTTCGGTCGTTCTCGATGGCGTTGAGGAGCTGGTGCGTCGCTTCCACGGGATCGTGCGCGATCCCCAGTGCGCGGGCGAAGACGTTCGCCGAGCCGCCCGGCACCACGCCGAGCATGGGGACGTCGCCGATTTCCGCGGGATCGCCGTCGGCGTCCGCGAGCAGGCCGTTGACCACCTCGTTGACCGTGCCGTCGCCGCCGTGGGCGACCACCAGGTCGATCCCGTCCCGGGCGGCGGACCGCGCCACGGCCATCGCGTGGCCGCGGTAGTCGGTTTCCACCACGTCGAGCTTGACCTGGCTGGCCAGTGCATGCGCCAGCACGTCACGGCCACCGGCGGTGGTCGAGGTGGCCTGGGGATTCACGATGAGGATGGCACGCACAACCGCAGGGTAGGTGACTTCGGCCCGAAGAGGGGAGCGTCAGGTGACGCGAAGCTCAGCGCCGATGTCCTCATCGAGGCAGCACCGTATGACCCTGTGACGGGCGTCCCTCCTCACTACCGGCGAGTTACCGCGCGTCGTGACAAGTGCACCCGGGCCGACCGCCCGCTCATCGACGACACCTCGATTTTTCCCTCTCGGCGGCCAGGAGAAACCGGCCGACCGGGTGGCATACGATCGAAAGTGCTCACGTACGGTGACCCGCCCTGGTGCGGAGCCGTGTCCGGAAGCCTGGAAGGCTGTTTCGCCGTGTCCATCGCCGACAAGCTCTCGCCCGCGCCCCGTGAAGTCCGCTTCGCCGGGCTCATCACCGCGCTGCCGGGGCTCGCCCTCATCGTCTTCGCGGTTCTCCTGCTGATCAACGGCCAGGCCGGGCCGGAGAACCTGGTGGCCGAGGTCGCCTACTACCTCGTCCTCGCCGCCGGGACGCTCGCGTGTGCCGCCGGATTGGCGATGGGCAAGACCTGGGCGCGCTCGCCCGGCGTCGTCGTCGCGCTGATCCTGGTCGGCGTCGGCTGGTACGGCGCCGGCCCCTCGGGGCAGCCCGCCTGGGGCGTGCCGCTGGGGCTGATCGGCGTAGTCGTCATCGTGTTGCTGTTCCGCCGCCCGTCGCGGGCGTGGGCACTCGGGCTGCAGGAAGGCGAGACGGAGGAAGAGGCCGCCGAACGCGACGGTGCCGCCGGCCGGGCGGCGCGTCGCGAACGCGAGGAACGCGACTCCTAGACCTGGGCCGCGAGGGCTTTGAGCGGCTCGTCGGTGAGGCGGTCCACGGTCCATTCGTCCATCGGCACCGCGCCGAGCGACTTGTAGAAGCCTTGGGCCGGGTTCCAGTTCAGCACCGACCATTCGAGGCGGGCGTAGCCGCGCTCGACGCAGACCGCCGCGAGCGTGGCCAGCAGCGCCTTGCCGAGGCCGGAGCCGCGCTGTTCGGGGCGGACGTAGAGGTCTTCGAGGTAGACGCCGTGCACTCCGCGCCAGGTGGAGAAGTTGAGGAACCAGAGCGCGTAACCCACGATCTCGCCGTCGACCTCGGCGACGTGCCCGAACAGGGCCGGAGCCTCGCCGAACAGAGCCGTGCGCAGCTGTCCGGGGGTGAGGTGGCATTCGTCGGGCGCGCGTTCGAACTCGGCGAGGTCGTAGACGAGCCGGACGACGGCGTCGACGTCTTCCTCGCGGATGCGGCGGATTCGTTCGTCGGCCATTTCAGTCCTCGGTGGTGGGGAGCAGGTTGAGGTGTTCGATCTGGGGCTCGCCGCGTTCGTCGCCGAGTACCGCCACGCCGGCCGGGTCGAGTCCGAAGTGGACGCCGGCCGTGGACGGCAGTCCGATCCAGCGCGCGACCAGCACGCGGCTGAAGTGCCCGTGGCCGACCAGGATCACGTCCCCCTTGCCCAGTGGCTCGCGGACGCGGTCGATCAGCTTGTCGGCGCGGGCGTTGACGTCTTCCGCGCTTTCACCGCCGGGGATCGGGTGCGTCCAGACCGTCCACCCTGGAACGGTCTCGCGGATCACCGGTGTGGTGATGCCCTCGTAGTCGCCGTAATCCCATTCGGCCAGCTCTTCGGTGACTTCGTCGACGCGCAGGCCCGCCAGTTCGGCCGTCCGCTGAGCGCGGGTGCGGGGGCTGGAGAGGACGAGTGCGGGGCTGCCGCCGAGGACGGCGCGCAGGGTGCCGCCCGCCGCTCGGGCCTGCCCTTCGCCCGCGGGCGTGAGCGGGATGTCGGTGCGTCCGGTGTGCCGCCCGTTGACGGACCACTCGGTCTGACCGTGCCGGAGAAGGAAGAGCCGATGAGCCACGGTTGCGAATATAGCCTGCGGTCCGGTTATGCTACTGGCGAGTAACATGATGAGGAGACCGTGATGGCGCAGAACCAGACCTACGCGATGTGGACCCGGCTGGCCGGAAAACCGGTCGGGAAACAGCTCTTCTCCGCGGCGATGTGCCTGCGTGTGCCGTACTTCCGGACCGTGCTGCCGTCGGTGCGCGAACTGCGACCCGGCCGGTGCGAGGTCACGTCCCCGAAGTGGTGGGGTGTTTACAACCACATCAAGACTTTTCACGCGATCGCGGCATGCAACCTCGCCGAGATCTCCATGGGCATGCTCGCCGAGGCGACCGTCCCGACGACGCATCGCTGGCTGCCCAAGGGCATGACGGTTTCCTATGTGGCGAAGGCCGAGACGAGCCTGCGTGCCGTCGCCGAGCTGCCGGAGTTGCCGGAATTCGGCGACGAGGGCTTCGAGCTCCCGGTCCCGGTGACGATCACGGACACGCACGGGAAGACCGTCGTGACCGCGACCATCACCATCTGGGTCACTAAGAAGAAGTAGCCCACTGTCGCATTTAGTCCTCTGAATGCGGTAGTTCGACGTCTGACTACCGCAACCAGAGGACTGAACGCGGGTAGGCGCCGGGCGCCCCGCGCGTGCCCCCGGGACCCGCATCCCCGGGCGCGTTTAGTCCTCTGAATGCGGTCCTTGCGTGTGTGCAATCACCGCATTCAGAGGACTGAACGCGAGAGGTCAGAGGGGCTTGAACTGTACGTAGGTCACCTGCGTGAAGGTGTTCTTCCCGCTTGGTGACGGCAGGTCGAGCAGGTGGTCGGCGACGGGGGCCAGACGGCCGCAACCCGACGTGCCAGGCAGGGCGAGTCGCGTGTCGACGACGCCGAACTTCACGGTGGTCGGGTTCTGCGAGATCACCTCGAACGGCACCGCGGGGTCGTCCTTGACGATCGAGTGCAGCGGCGCGTCGAGGCTGCCGACCGTGCATCCCTTGGGCAGCAAGGGATGCCGCAGCACCGCGTAGAGGTCCAGTTCGCCGCGGCGCTCATCATTCGACAGGAAGTCGGAGTAGCCGCCGTACTTCAGCTGCAGGGTCGCGCCGAAGGTGTCGCGGATTCGGGCGGGCGCGTGGCGCAATTCGCCGAACACCTGCGCGTATTCGCCGTTCACCTTGCCTTCCGAGAATGTCAGCCGCATCTCCCCGAGTGGGATCTCGCGGCCGCCGATGGTCAGGATTCCCTGCGAGACAAAGGCTTCGCACCGCCAGGTGCCGGGGTCGGCGTTGGCGGGCGGGGCCGGGCAGGCGGAGAAGTCGAAGTCCGGCAAGGGGGACGGCGCCGCCGAGGCGGGTACGGGAAGGGCGACGATGGCTGCGGCGGACAACGCTGCGGCGGCCGCTGCGAGAAGACGTCTCATGACCGGAAAGAGTGGTCTGTCGCGGTCTGTGTCACATCGGGGAAGCCACCCAGGGGATCCCGGAAATCGCCACGTTCGAGTGAACATTAACGGTGTTTACCCAGCTGACGCGAATCTCCTTCGGATTCGGTCTTGAAGGTCCTGGAAGTGCCGGGTGATCATCGGCCCATGTCCCCGCTGACCCCGCTGATCCCACAGTCCTCGCTGTCGCGCCGCAAATTCCTCGGGTTCACCGCGCTCAACTCCGCCGCCGCTCTCGGGCTCACCACGATTTCCGCCGCTCAGGCCGCGGAATCGGCCGAATCGTCCTCGGGTTTCTCGCCCGCCGTGGTCATCGGCACCGGTTACGGCGCCGCCGTCACGGCGCTCCGCCTCGGCGAGGCCGGGATCCCCACGGTCATGCTCGAAATGGGCAGGCTGTGGAACACCGCCGGCTCCGACGGCAAGGTCTTCTGCGACATGCTCCAGCCGGACAGGCGCGCGATGTGGTTCAAGAACCGCACGCAGGCACCGCTCGCGTCCTTCCTTTGGCTGGATCTGGCGAACCGGGACATCGCGCAGTACCCCGGTGTCCTCGACAAGGTGAACTACGGCGACATGTCCGTGTACGTCGGACGGGGTGTCGGCGGCGGTTCGCTGGTCAACGGGGCGATGGCGGTGACACCGAAACGTTCGTACTTCGAGGAGATCCTGCCCGCGGTCGACGCGGACGAGATGTACGGAACGTACTTTCCCCGGGCCAACCAGGCCCTGGGTGTCAACAACATCGACCCGCGCTGGTTCGAAACCTGCCGGTCCTACAAGTACGCGAGGGTTTCGCGGAAGTCGGCGGCGCGGGCGGGCCTCAAGACGGTGTTCGTGCCCAGCGTCTACGACTTCGAATACCTGAAACAGGAGGAGGCGGGCACGGTACCGAGGTCGGCGCTCGCTTCGGAGGTCATCTACGGCAACAACCACGGCAAGCGGTCCCTCGACAAGAGCTATCTCGCGGCCGCGCTGGGCACCGGCAAGGTGACGATCAAGACGCTGCACCAGGTTCGCGGGATCATCCGTCAGACCGATGGCACCTACGTCCTGACCGTCCACGAGACCGCCGAGAACGGCGCCGTCGTCGCGAGGAAGCAGCTCGGCGCCAAGTACCTGTTCCTCGGCGCCGGCAGTCTCGGCTCGACGGAGTTGCTGGTGCGGGCCCGGGAGACCGGGACGTTGCCCGATCTGAACGACGAGGTCGGACAGGGCTGGGGGACCAACGGCAACGTGATGCTGGGCCGCGCCAACCACGCCTGGGACCTCGGCGGCTCGCTGCAGTCGGGGATGCCCGCGCTCGGCATCGACGCGTGGGACGACCCGGTGAACCCGGTCTTCGCCGAGGTCGCGCCGGTGCCGGCCGGGATCGAGACCTGGCTGAGCCTGTACCTGGCGATCACGAAGAATCCCGAACGCGGTCACTTCACCTACGACGCCGCCAGTGACTCCGCGAGGCTGCGGTGGACCGCTTCGCAGGGGAAGCCGTCGATCGACGCGGCGAAGTCGTTGTTCGACAAGGTCAACCGAGCGAATCGCACGATCTACCGGAGTGACCTGTTCGGCGACACCCGGTCGTTCGAGAACCGGTTCACCTATCACCCGTTGGGAGGATTGGTGCTGGGTAAGGCCACCGACCTGTACGGCCGGGTGAAGGGCTACCGGAATCTCTACGTGACCGACGGTTCCCTGATCCCCGGCAGTACCGGGGTCAACCCGTTCGTGACGATCACCGCGCTGGCGGAGCGGAACGTGGACCGAGTGCTGCGGGAAGACGGCCTGCGCTAGCCCCTCGCCCGCAACGTCTCGTAGTACGCGACGCATTCGTCGTACCGAGGCAGCAATCCCTGCTCCAGTGCCTCTTTCAGGCCAGGCGCTTCAGTGTCCTTTTCGGACAGAACGGGTTCGATGTCCTGCGGCCACGGCAGTGCGAGGTCGGCGTCCATCGGGTTGATGCCGTGTTCGCCTGTCGGGTTGTACGGCTCCGAGCAGATGTAGGCCATCACCGTGTCGTCTTCGAGCGCGATGAAGGCGTGGCCGAGGCCTTCGGCGAGATAGACCGATTTGTACTCGGTGCCGTCGAG
The DNA here is from genome assembly GCF_013870525.1 of Amycolatopsis pittospori. Classification (GTDB taxonomy): domain Bacteria; phylum Actinomycetota; class Actinomycetes; order Mycobacteriales; family Pseudonocardiaceae; genus Amycolatopsis; species Amycolatopsis pittospori. The sequence goes on along the minus strand of NZ_JACBXD010000020.1, from coordinate 102,694 downwards.
GAGCACGGACGTCCATTCACCGAACGACGGCGAACCGACGCGCAGGTCGACGATCACGTCGAGCAGTGAACCGCTCGGGCAGTACACGTATTTCGCCTGCCCGGGCGGGGTGTCCGCGAAGTGCACGCCGCGGATCGTCCCGCGCCGGGAAACGCTGGTGTTGGTCTGCGCCAGGCGAAGCGGATGTCCCACCGTCTCGGCGAAGAGCTCCCCCTGGAACGGAGCCACGAACAAGCCGCGGTGATCGGGGAAAACGCGAGGGGTGAACTCGAAGGAATCGGGGATGCTGAGGCGCCTGGCTTGCATGCGCATCATGCTAACGGGCGTTCCCAAACCGGATGGACGTCTTGCAAAACCTCTTTTGAGCTGCGGAAAGAAGGGCCTCTTTGTGACATCAACCGCACCAGAGGGGCACACTGGTCCGTAGTCCTGTCACAATGATCTGACCGCTGCGTCCGCGGCCGTCGCCACACCCACGGCACCGATGGCCGAATGGACGCTTCGCCGACAGGCCGGCGCTACCGCGCTGGGCTGCCGTGTCGGAGGACGAGTTACCCCAGGTGGCCGGGCCATGCCCTTTTCGGCCTGCCCATCTACCAGTTCCCCCGCTCGCAGTCCCAGGAGAATTCCAGTGACCTACGCACGAATCGAGACTTCGCCGTCCCCAGATACGGCGGAAGCAATGACGGGAACCACGATGACCACGCCAGTGACGGACACCGAGATCTTCGCAGGACACGAGGGCGGCAAGCTCTCCGTGGCCGCGACTCGCCCGATCTCCTCGCCCCGTGACCTCTCGGTCGCGTACACGCCTGGGGTGGCGAAGGTGAGCCTGGCGATCGCCGAGGACGCGGCCAAGGCGAAGCGGTACACGTGGGCGGACAGGCTGGTCGTGGTGGTCAGCGACGGTACGGCGGTGCTCGGTCTCGGTGACATCGGCGCGAGCGCTTCGCTGCCGGTCATGGAGGGCAAGTCGGTCCTGTTCAAGACCTTCGGCGGGCTCGACTCGATCCCGCTGGTGCTCGACACCACCGACGTCGACGAGATCATCGAGACCCTGGTCCGGCTGCGCCCGTCGTTCGGCGCGGTGAACCTGGAGGACATCTCGGCGCCGCGATGCTTCGAGCTGGAGGACCGCCTGAAGGAGGTCCTCGACTGCCCGGTCATGCACGACGACCAGCACGGCACTGCGATCGTCACGCTGGCCGCGCTGCGCGGTGCGAACGAGGTCCTCGGCAAGGACATCTCCGGCCAGCGCGTGGTCGTTTCGGGAGCGGGCGCGGCGGGTGTGGCCTGCGCCAAGATCCTGCGGAACGCCGGCGTCGCGGACGTCACCGTGCTCGACTCGCGCGGCATCATCCACGAAGGACGCGAGGGCCTGAACCCGATCAAGCAGAAGCTGGCCGAGACCACAAACGCGGCCGGCCTGCGCGGAGGCCTCGGCGAGGCGCTGAAGGGCGCCGACGTCTTCCTGGGCCTGTCCGGGGCGACCATCGACGAGTCCCTGCTGGCCGGGATGGCCGACGACGCCATCGTGTTCGCGCTGTCCAACCCGGACCCCGAGGTTCACCCGGCCGCGGCGTCGCGGTACGCCAAGATCGTGGCGACCGGGCGCAGCGACTTCCCGAACCAGATCAACAACGTGCTGGCCTTCCCCGGTGTCTTCCGCGGCGCCCTGGACTCCGGCGCGCGGGCGATCACCGAGAACATGAAGCTGGCCGCCGCCGACGCGATCTTCTCCGTCGCGCAGGACGACCTGGGCCCGGACCGCATCGTCCCGAGCCCGCTGGACCCGCGCGTCGCGCCCGAGGTGGCCGCCGCGGTCGCGAAGGCCGCCGAGGCCGACGGCGTGGTGTGACCGGCCCTTTCACGCTCGCGAACGCGTTATGAAAGGTCCGTTCATAACAGATCTTGTTATGAACGGACCTTTCATAACGTCCTGAGGCGGTGCGGTCAGGCGAGCAGTTCGGTGAGACGGTGTCGCGGCAGGTCGATCAGCCGCGCGTCCGTCAGGTCGGACGGGACGTCCAAGGAGACGTTCGCCAGCCGCGCGTGCGCCCTGGTCAGCAGCTCCTCGGGATGCTCGACGGAGTCCGCGACGACGATCGCGTGCCGGTTGTCCGGGGTGCTCCGCAGCAGCCGCAGCTTGTACTTCGCCCCGACCAGCCGGTTGAGCGCGCCCTGCGCCTCGGCGTTCGTCAGATCCGGATGCGAGTTCGGGACCAGCAGTGCCAGCCGCCGGGCGTTGGTGCCGAGCAGTGTCCGCAGCAGCCACGGGCCGGGGTCGGCCGAGAGGTCCATCGCGACGGCGTCGCCCTCCGGTCCGGACACGGACCAGTCGACCGGCCGCGACTCCAGCGCCAGCCCGCCCTCGGTGGCGATCTCGTGCAGCTTGTCGAGCAGCGACGGCTTGGCCGCGCCCGCGGATTCCACGGACTGCGGTCCGTGCGTGTAGATCGCGGACTTCCCCTTGCCTCCGCGGTTCTTCTTCGACTTCGCGGTCGGCTGGCAGACGTAGAGGTCCGCCGCGCTCCCGATCGCCTGCGCCCCGAAGTAGCGGTTGAAGTCCGGCAGGATCGCTTCGAAGGTCAGCCCGAGCGTCGCGAGCGCGCGCTGTACCTGTGCGCCCAACGCGGGATGCCGGGGGCTGTAGCCGTAGGCGAGCAGCAGTCGTCCGTCCGAGGGTTCGGTGAGCGCCTGGACCCCGCGCGCCGCGAACAGCCCCATTCCTTCGGGGGTGTAAGGCGGATCACTGAACACGAGATCCATCCGGCCGGTCACCGAGGGTGGCAGTCCGACGCGCAGATCCGTGTGCAGCGTGCGGATCGACCGCTCGCTCAGTTCGTCGATGTAGGCCAGCACCCGGTCGTCGAGGTCGACGACGGTGAGGTCCGCGTCGGGACGTAGTGCGCGTACGGCCAGCGATGTGAGGTCATGGTCACCGAGGAAGAGCAGCTTCGCGGTACCGAGGTCGTACCGCTCGTCCAGCCACAGCGCGCGGTTCAGCACGGTCTCCGGCGTCGCCTGCACGTGGTCGAGCGCGGCCAGCGGCGGCGGCACGTTCTCGACGTAACTCGTGATGGTCTTCAGCAGGTCGGGATCGGTTTTCCGGTCCTTCGCCTCGAAACGCGCGTACTTCTCGCGGGCTGCCGGGGCCAACCGGAGGCGGGAGCCGTCCCGCTCGAGGTCGTCGCCGAGCGCGTTCAGGACGTCTTCGACACTCCGGCGTGGCGCGGTGCTGATCCGGACCAGTTCGCCGAGGTCACGCCAATCCGTCCGGAGCAGGGAAATCACCTGATGGAGCGGTCGCACGTGGACACCGTGCGCCGCGAGGACGTCGTCGACGAGAGAGCTCACAGCGGGCAGCCTAGTGACCCGCTCCCTGAGACACCGTGCCAACAGGCAGGATCTGGGCTACGGTTTTTCGACCAGACATGGGGAGAGACACGTGACTATCGAGTTCCGTGGCGTGACCAAGCGGTATCCGGACGGGACGGTCGCGGTCAACGACCTGAACCTGACCGTGGAGGACGGCACGATCACCGTCTTCGTCGGGCCGTCCGGCTGCGGCAAGACGACGTCGCTGCGGATGATCAACCGCATGGTCGAGCCGACTTCGGGTGCCGTGCTGCTCGACGGCAAGGACGTCAGCGAAGGGGACCCGGCGCTGCTGCGCCGCGGTATCGGCTACGTCATCCAGCACGCCGGACTCTTTCCACACAGGACGGTTCTCGACAACGTCGCCACCGTGCCGCTGCTGTCCGGCTGGGACAAGGGCAAGGCACGCAAACGCGCGGCCGAGCTCCTGGAGACCGTCGGCCTGCCCGCGGAACTCGGCAAGCGGTACCCGGCACAGCTTTCCGGCGGCCAGCAGCAGCGCGTCGGCGTCGCCAGGGCGCTCGCCGCGGATTCGCCGGTGCTGCTGATGGACGAGCCGTTCTCCGCCGTCGACCCGATCGTCCGCGAGGAACTGCAGGACGAGTTGCTGCGCCTCCAGTCGCAGCTGGGTAAGACGATCGTGTTCGTCACCCACGACATCGACGAGGCCGTGCGCCTCGGCGACAAGATCGCGGTCCTCCGTGTCGGAGGTGTGCTCGCGCAGTACGGCACGCCGTCGGATGTGTTGCGTCACCCCGTCGACGACTTCGTGGCGTCGTTCGTGGGCAAGGACCGCGGCTACCGCGGCCTCTCTTTCCTTTCGGCGGACGGAATCGTCGTCGAGGACGTCGAGCGCGTCGAGGTCGGCAAGCCCGTCACGGGTCCGGCCGAAGCCTGGCGGGTCGCCGTCAACGCCGACGGGCAGCCGCGTGGCTGGCTGCGGCCCGAGTCCACTGTGGACGGCGAGCTGGCCGAGAGCGACCTCGTCGCGGGCGGATCGCTGTACGTGCAGGGGACCCCGGTCCGCGGCGCGCTCGACGCGGCGCTGTCGTCGCCCGCGAGTCTCGGCGTCGTCGTCGATTCCGGCAACAAGGTCCTCGGCGTGGTCAGAGCCAAACAAGTTCTCGAAGTGATCGAAGCGCTGCCGCTGGGTTCCTGATGGGGGACTTCTTCGCGGAACTAGGCCGCTACCTCGGCAGCGCCAACAACCGCTCGCAGTTCTTCGGCGACCTGCTCGACCACATCTACCTTTCCCTGGTCCCGCTGGTGCTGGGCCTGGTGATCGCGGTGCTGGCGGGCTGGCTCGGCCACCGGTTCGCCGCGGTGCGCTCCGTACTGCTGGTGGTGTCGAACCTGCTGTACACGATCCCGTCGCTGGCGTTGTTCGTGGTGATCCCCGGCATCATCGGCTCGAAGATCCTCGACAGCGTCAACGTCATCGTCGCGCTGACCGTCTACACCGCCGCCCTGCTGGTGCGCCCGGTACTGGACGCGCTCGACGCCGTCCCGCCGCATGTCGTCGCGGCGGCGACCGCCGTCGGCTACAAACCCGCGCGCAAATTCCTCACCGTGGAACTGCCGCTTTCCGTGCCGGTGCTCGCGGCCGGCGTCCGGGTGGCCTCGGTCAGCAACATCAGCCTGGTCAGCGTCGGCGCGCTGATCGGCACTGGCGGGCTCGGCGTGCTCTTCACCGACGGTTTCCAGCGCGAGTACTTCTCGCCGATCGTCGTCGGCATCGTCGCGACGCTGCTGCTGGCGCTGATCGTCGACCTCTTGCTGGTGCGGCTACGTGATCTCCTCACACCCTGGGACCGGGTGGCGACCACGGCGGGGGCGAAATGATCGGCGACGTCCTGAGCTGGTTCGGCGATCCGGCCCATTGGCAGGGCACGGACGGCATCCTCAACCGGCTTCTGCAGCATCTCGGCTACACCTTGCTGGCGCTGGTCTTCGCGCTGATCATCGCGATCCCGCTCGGGCTCTACGTCGGGCACACCGGCCGCGGCGCGGTGCTCCTGGTGAGCGGCGGCAACGCGATCCGCGCGCTGCCGACGCTGGGCCTGGTGACCTTTCTCTTCCTGCTCTTCACCGAAAGCGAGATTTCGACGATCATCGGGCTCGTGGTGCTCGCGATCCCGCCGATCCTCGCCGGGACGTACGCGGGACTGCAGGCGACCGATCACGGCGTCGTCGACGCGGCGCAGGGGATCGGGATGACCGGCTGGCAACGCCTGTGGAAGGTCGAGGTGCCCATTTCGCTGCCGCTGGTACTCGGCGGGGTGCGGAACTCGGTGCTGCAACTCGTGGCGACGGCCGCCGTGGCGGCGTACGTCGGGCTCGGCGGCCTCGGCCGGTTCCTGCTCGACGGACTGGCCATTTTGGACTATCCGCAGGTGGTCGCGGGCGCCGTCCTGACCACATTGCTCGCCGTCGTGCTGGACCTCGTCCTGGCAGGCGTCCAGCGGGCGCTGGTACCCAAGGGAGTACGGCTGGCGCAGGCCGCGAGCGGGAAGAAGGCGAAAGTATGAGGCGGACGGTGGCGGCACTGTTCGCCGGGATCGCTTTGCTGGCAACGAGCTGCGGTAACCCGCTCGCCGGTGGAGCCGAGGGCGGCGCGACCGGCGACATCATCATCGGCGCGTCCGACGTCGGGGAAAGCCTTCTGCTGGCCCAGATCTACGCCGGCGCGCTGCGCAACGCGGGAGCGGAGAACGTCACCGTGCGCCCGCCGGTCGGCAGCCGCGAGGTCGTCGTCAAGGCATTGCAGGACAAGTCGCTTTCGGTGGTTCCGGACTACAGCGGGAACCTGCTGCGCTACTTCGATAAGGAGACGCAGGCGACCACACCGCAGGACGTCTACACGCAGTTGAAGCAGAAGCTGCCATCCGGGTTCGAGGTGCTCGAACAGGCGCCGGCGGAGGACAAGGACCTCCTGGTGGTGCGGAAGGAACTCGCCGATTCCGGCGTGAAGACCTTCTCCGACCTCGGCGCGCGCTGCAAGGACCTCGTCTTCGGGGGTCCCGGCCAGTGGAGCAGCCGCTGGAAGGACAAGATCAAGACGCTCTACGGCTGCGAGTTCAAGGAGATCCGGACGACCGACACCGGCGGCCCGGTCACGGTCGCCGCGCTGAAGTCCGGGGACATCCAGGTGGCCGACCTGTTCAGCACGTCTTCGACGATCGCCGCGAACGGGTTCGTGCCGCTGCGGGACGACAAGAACATGTTCCCCGCGCAGAACATCGTGCCCCTGGTCGCGAAGGGGACGCTTTCGCCCAAGGAGGTCGACGCGCTGAACCGGGTTTCGGCGGCGCTCACCACCGATCAATTGACAGAATTGAACGTCCAGTTCAGCGAGGAGAAGCGCAACCCGCTCGACGTCGCCGAGGAGTTCCTGCGCCGCAACAACCTCCTCGCGCCCTCCTGACCCACGCGTTTAGTCCTCTGGATGCGGGTCAGGCGGCAGGATCCAGTCACGCCTCGCCGGCAACGGGTCACGCCCATCACCTGAGCACCGCCTGGCCGAAGTGGTCGTGAGTGGCGATTCGGGTTAGAACCCGAATCGCCACTCACGACCCGAGGTACCGACAGGGTCAGAGGCGATCGAAGGCGGGCGAGTAGCGGAACTCGCCTCGAAGGTCGTCCGAGTAGGCGGCCAGGGTGCGGACCTGGAAATGCGGCGCCCATTCCGCGACCGGTGGCGTGATCCCGAGCGGTCCGGCGAGTACGAAGCCGAAACGGGAGTAGTAGTTCGGGTCGCCCAGCAGGACCACGGCGCCGTAGCCGAGCGCGTCGGCCGCACCGAGCACCGCGTGCACGAGAGCCGAGCCGATACCGGAAGCGTGATACTCGGGCAGGACGCCGAGCGGGCCGAGTCCGACAGTCGCCTTGTCGTCCGAGCCGAGCCGGGCGGGACTGCAGCAGACATGCCCGACGACTTCGCCGTCGCGTTCGGCCACGATGGACAGTGCACCGAGCAGATCACCGTCCGCGCGGAGTTCGTCGACGAGTTTCGCCTCGACCACGGGGACACTGCGTTTCGCGAACGCGGCCAGATGTACGGCGTGGATCGCCTCGCGATCGGCCGGGGTTTCCTGTCGGAGCAGCATGCGGCCGAGTGTGGTCCATCCGAAGGTAGGATGGAAATCGTTTTCCGCATCGCGACGTCGCGACTTTAGTAGGCGGCCATCCGTGTGTTCTTGCACGACTCGGAAACGACCGGTGGGCGGGAAAACGACCACCGGATGTGCGGATCCCCAATTCTTCGTGGGCCGTACGGTGCAAAACGCGACTAAAGGCGGGGGCTGAACGGTGCCCGACCTGCGTCGGAAGAGTGCCCAATACTACCGAGATGTCCGTAATGCAAGGTCTTCCTTAGGGTGAATCCGCGACTTAGTCTCAGCCTGCGCTCCTAAGTGGAACGCGCTTCACCTCTGAGAACACCCCAAACGATCCGGTGGGCCGCTTCATGCCCATGGGTCGACCCTGCCTGGGAGGAATATCTTGAACAATTCCCTGGGAACCCTGAAGAGACGTCTGCCTGCCTTCGGTGTCGCGGCTGCCGTAGCCGTGCTGACCGCGCTCGGCGGCACCACCGTCGCGTCCGCGGCGGAAGGCTCGATCGTCAACGCGGGCAGCGCCAAGGCGATCAAGGACAGCTACATCGTCGTGCTGAAGGACGGCTCGTCGGTCGAAGCCACCGCGAAGAGCCTGACGAACCGTCACGGCGGCACGGTCGAGAAGACCTTCGCCTCGTCGGTCCGCGGCTTTTCCGGCGCACTGACCGAAAAGCAGGCGAAGCGCGTCGCCGCCGACTCCGCGGTGGCCTACGTGGAGCAGAACCAGACCGTCTCGATCTCGACGGACCAGCTGAACCCGCCGTCGTGGGGCCTGGACCGGGTCGACCAGCAAAGCCTTCCGCTGGACCAGAAGTACAGCTACAGCACCACGGCGTCCAACGTCACCGCGTACGTCGTCGACACCGGCATCCTCACCACGCACCCCGATTTCGGCGGTCGCGCGACCCACGGCCGTGACACCGTCGACAACGACAACGACGCGACGGACTGCCAGGGCCACGGCACCCACGTCGCCGGCACCATCGGCGGCACGGCGCACGGTCTGGCCAAGGGCGTCAAACTCGTCGCCGTCCGCGTGCTGAACTGCTCCGGTTCCGGCACCACCGCCGGCGTCATCGCCGGTGTCGACTGGGTCACCGCGAACGCCGTCAAGCCGGCCGTCGCGAACATGAGCCTCGGCGGCGGCGCTTCGGCGACCCTCGACCAGGCCGTCCAGCGGTCGATCGCGGCCGGCGTCACCTACGGTGTCGCGGCCGGTAACGACACCGGTGCCAACGCGTGCAACACCTCGCCCGCCCGCACCCCCGAGGCGATCACGGTCGGCTCGACGACGAACACGGACGCGCGGTCGAGCTTCTCCAACATCGGCACCTGCCTCGACATCTTCGCGCCGGGCAGCAACATCACGTCGACATGGCTGAACAACGGCACCAACACCATCAGCGGCACCTCGATGGCGACCCCGCACGTCGTCGGCGCCGCCGCGCTGTACGCCTCGGCCAACCCGACGGCCACGCCCGCGCAGGTTCGTGACGCGCTGGTCAACGCCGGAACCAAGAACAAGGTGACCAACCCGGGCACCGGTTCGCCGAACGTCCTGCTCTACACCGGTACCGGCGGTGGCCCCGGCCCCGAGCCCACGCCCTGTGGCACGCAGACCAGCAGCGGCGCCGTCGCCATCCCCGACGCCGGTGCCGCGGTGACCAGCACGGTCACCGTCGCCAACTGCGCCCGCAACGCCTCGGCCACCACCAAGGTCGCGGTGAACATCACGCACACCTACGTCGGTGACCTCGTCATCGACCTGGTCGCGCCGGACGGCTCCTCGTACCGCCTGAAGGGGTCGAGCAACGACTCGTCCGACAACATCAACACCACGTACACCGTCAACGCCTCGACCGAGGCCGCGAACGGCGCCTGGAAGCTGAAGGTCCAGGACGTGTACCGGGTCGACACCGGCACGCTCAACAGCTGGTCGCTGACCCTCTGATCCACCCCTGAAATACCCGAAGGCCCCCTTCCTCCTGCTGGGAAGGGGGCCTTCGGCGTATCCGGCGGGGTGATTCGGCCCCCAGTTGGGGCGTTCGTCCACTAAGGACCTTCGTGAGGCTTTAGCCTCTGCGCATGCAGCCCGGACCGCCCTATCAGCAGGGGCCACAGCAGCCGTATCAGCACCAGGGGTACCCGCAGCAGGGATATCCCGGATACCCGCAGCCCGGATACGGTCCGCCGCCGCCCAAGAAGTCCAACACCGGCCTCATCGTCGGGATCGCGATCGGTGCGGTGGTACTGCTCGGCGGTGGCGGGGTCGCGGCCTTCCTGCTGTTGTCCGACGACTCCGGATCGTCGTCGTCCGCGGCGCCGTCCAAGAAGGCAGGGCCGCCGGACAAGTACACCTCCATGCCCGGTTGCGAGAAGATCGGGACCGGCGTGAGGAACCTGCCGCCGCTCGAAACGCCGAAGGGCGAGGAACCGGCGAGCACTTCGAACAACGAGATCGTCTACACGCGTTCGTCCTGCAGCTGGCGTGAGGCAGGCGCGCCTTCGGCCACGGTGAGCATGTACCTGGCGAAGTCGAAGGAACCAGGGTCGGGCGCTGGGGAGGCTTGGGCCAAGGCCGGGATCGAGAACGCCGTCAAGGACGGCGGCGTGGTCATCCCCGGCATGGCCAAGGCGACCAAGGCCGTGCACGCGAAGCTCAGTTCCACGAGCCAGTGCCAGATCAAGCTCCAGCAGGGCAACGTGGAGGCGGAGATCATCGTGACCGGCTCCGATCCGTCCGGCGTGCTCGACCAGGAGCTGTGCAAGGAGAACGCCTTGAAGGTCGCGAAGGCGACCTCCGAGGCGATCGGCTAGCCGACCTCCGTGACCTGGACCTGCCCGGTCGGCCCGTCGCCGAACGGGTTTTCCCAGCCGTGCCATTCCGCGGCGAGGACGTAGAGCGAACGCCCGTCCTCGCCGCCGAGTGTGCAGGCGAAGCAACCGCGATCGGCTTCGACCTTCTGCAGTACTTCGCCGCCTTCGCGGACGCGGACGCAGTGTTTTTCCGCCACGTCGGCGTACCAGACGGCGCCCTCGGCATCGAGGCAGATGCCATCGGGGTGATCGCCGCCGAGGTCGGCCCACACACGCCGTCCGGACAGCGAACCGTCCTCGGCGATGTCGAACGCGGTGAGGCGGTTCCCGTACGACTCGGCGACGATCAGCGTCGAGTCGTCGGGCGTGATGACCATGCCGTTGCCGAACAGGATGTCGCCGGCGACCTGGCGTACTTCGCCGTCCGGGGTGACGAGGGCGATGGCGCCGGGCGCCTGCAGGTCGTGGGAGCCGTTGACGTAGGCGTTGCCGCGGCCGTCTGTCACGACCTCGTTGCAGAAGCCGGCGACCGGGCTGAGGTCCGCGTAGACGCTCAGATCCGCGTTGAGCAGGTTGGCCTTCGGGCCGTCGACGATGAGCAGGCGGCCGTCGGGGAGCCAGTCGAAGGTGAGCGGCATCGCGGACGGCACGTTCGCGATGACCTCGCTCTCGCCGCCGGGGGTGACGGCGAGGATCTGCCCGGTTCCCCAGTTCGCCAGCCAGAGACGGCCGTCGTGCCAGCGGGCGGATTCGGGGAGCTTGAGGCCGTCGAGCAGGGTCTTCATGGTGTCTCCTTCGGTTCGTTTACCCCTATACGAACGGGCTCCACCGGTTTCGACACCCGAACGCCGTGAAGGCCTCCTTCCCTACTTTGAGAGTAGGGAAGGAGGCCTTCACGGACGGTCAGGCGATCAGTCGAAGGCCCGCGCGATCAGCGCCTTCTGCTCGACCTCGTGCACCTTGGACGAACCGGCCGACGGCGCGGCCATCGGGCGCCGCGAAACGACGTCCAGGCTGGAGAACACCTCCGGCAGCTTCCGCGGCAGGTTGAGGCCGAAGAACGGCCACGCACCCTGGTTCTCCGGCTCCTCCTGGACCCAGACCGCGGGAGCGCCGTTGTAGCGCTCGAGCGCCGCCAGCAGCTTCTTCTTCGGCAGCGGGTAGTACTGCTCGACGCGCACGATCGCGATGTCGTTCGCCTCGCGCTTCGTCCGCTCGGCCACCAGTTCCCAGTACAGCTTGCCCGACGTCAGCAGGACCTTGCGCACCTTCGACGGGTCGACGTCGGCGTCGTCGATGACCGACATGAACTTCGTCTGGCCGGTGAAGTCCTCGACCGCCGAGGTGGCGGCCTTGTTGCGCAGCATCGACTTGGGGGTGAAGACCACCAGCGGGCGGTTCACGCCGTCGAGGGCGTGACGGCGGAGGAGGTGGAAGTAGTTCGCCGGGGTCGACGGCACCGAGACGGTCATCGAGCCCTCCGCGCACAGCGAGAGGAAGCGTTCGATGCGGCCGGAGGTGTGGTCGGGGCCCTGGCCTTCGTGGCCGTGCGGCAGCAGCAGCACGACGTCGGAGAGCTGGCCCCATTTGGCCTCGCCGGAGGAGATGTACTCGTCGATGACGGTCTGCGCGCCGTTGACGAAGTCACCGAACTGCGCTTCCCACATGACCAGCGCTTCGGAGTTGGCCACGGAGTAGCCGTATTCGAAGCCGACGGCCGCGTACTCGGACAGCGCCGAGTCGTAGATCATGACGCGGCCCTGGCCCTCGGCCAGGCTGGCCAGCGGGGAGTACTCCTGGCCGGTCTTGCGGTCGATCAGCACCGAGTGGCGCTGGGTGAAGGTGCCGCGGCGGGAGTCCTGGCCGGACAGCCGCACCAGGCGACCTTCCATGGCCAGCGAGCCGAAGGCGAGCAGTTCGCCGTACGCCCAGTCGATGCCGCCTTCGCGGGACATCTTGTGGCGGCGTTCCATGACCGGCTTGACCCGCGGGTGCGGGGTGAAGCCCTCGGGCACGTTGAGGAACGCGTCACCGATGTGCTCGATGACCTCGGTGGTGGTGGCGGTGGGCACCTTGGCCGGGACCTGCTGCTCCTCTTCGACCGAGGGGCTGGCCTTCGCCGGGTGCTTCTCCAGCTCGCGGACCTCGTTGAACACGTGCTCCAGCTGGCTGGAGAAGTCGCGCAACGCGGCTTCGGCCTCTTCGACGGAGATGTCGCCGCGGCCGATCAGCGATTCGGTGTAGGTCTTCCGGACCGAACGCTTCGTGTCGATGATGTCGTACATCGCCGGCTGCGTCATCGAGGGGTCGTCGCCCTCGTTGTGGCCGCGGCGGCGGTAGCAGATCAGGTCGATCACGACGTCCTTGTGGAACGCCTGGCGGTATTCGACGGCCAGCTTGGCCACCCAGTGCGCGGCCTCGGGGTCGTCGCCGTTCACGTGGAAGATCGGCGAGCCGATCATCTTCGCGACGTCGGTGGCGTACTGGCTCGAACGCGAGTGTTCGGGCGCGGTGGTGAAGCCGACCTGGTTGTTGACGATGACGTGCACGGTGCCGCCGGTGCGGTAGCCGCGCAGCAGCGCGAGGTTCAGCGTCTCGGCCACGACACCCTGGCCCGCGAAGGCCGCGTCGCCGTGCATCAGGACCGGGAGGACGGTGAAGCCTTCGCCGCCCTTGTCGAGGAGGTCCTGCTTCGCGCGGACGATGCCTTCGAGGACCGGGTCGACGGTCTCCAGGTGCGAGGGGTTCGCGGTCAGCGACACCTTGGTCTCGCCGTCGCCGAACATGCGGAAGTACTTGCCCTCGGCGCCGAGGTGGTACTTCACGTCACCGGAACCGTGCGCCTGGCCCGGGTCGAGGTTGCCCTCGAACTCCTGGAAGATCTGCGCGATCGGCTTGCCGACGATGTTGGCGAGCACGTTCAGGCGGCCGCGGTGCGGCATGCCGATGACGACCTCGTCGAGCTCGTGCTCGGCCGCCTTGTCCAGCAGCGTGTCCAGCAGCGGGATCGCGGTCTCGCCGCCTTCGAGGGAGAAGCGCTTCTGGCCGACGTACTTGGTCTGCAGGAACGTCTCGAACGCCTCGGCGGCGTTGAGCTTCGAGAGCACGTACTTCTGGACCGCGGGGTCCGGCTTCTCGTGCGGGATCTCGACGCGGTCCTGGATCCAGCGGCGTTCCTCGGGGTCGAGGATGTGCGTGTACTCGATACCGACGGTGCGGCAGTAGGAGTTGCGCAGGACACCGAGGATGTCACGCAGCTTCATCCGCTCCTGGCCGGCGAAGCCGCCGACCGGGAACTCGCGGTCGAGGTCCCACAGGGTCAGGCCGTGGGAGAGGACGTCGAGGTCGGCGTGGCTGCGCTGCCGGTAGTTCAGCGGGTCGGTGTCGGCCATCAGGTGACCGCGCATGCGGAAGGCGTCGATCAGCTCGATCACGCGCGCGGTCTTGTCGACCGGGCCGTCCGGGATGTCGGCGACCCAGCGGATCGGCTCGTAGGGCAGGCGCAGGCTGGTGAAGACGTCGTCGTAGAAGCCGTCCTCGCCCAGCAGCAGCTCGTGGATGCGCTTGAGGAACTCGCCCGACTCCGCGCCCTGGATGATGCGGTGGTCATACGTCGAGGTCAGCGTCATGATCTTCGAGACGCCGAGATCGACCAGGGCCTTCTCGCTGGTGCCCTCGAAGTGCGCCGGATACTGCATGGCGCCGACGCCGATGATCGCGCCCTGGCCCGCCTGCAGCCGCGGCACCGAGTGGTTGGTGCCGATACCGCCCGGGTTGGTCAGCGAGATCGTGGTGCCGGCGAAGTCGTCGGCCGTCAGCTTGCCGTTGCGGGCCTTCTTGACGATCTCCTCGTACGCCTGCCAGAACTGCATGAAGGTCATGTTCTCGGTGGCCTTGATGGAGGCCACGACGAGCGTGCGGGAGCCTTCCTTGCCCTTCATGTCGATCGCGAGACCGAAGTTCACGTGCTCCGGCGTGATCGCGAACGGCTTCCCGTCGATCAGCTGGTAGTGCCGGTTCATGTTCGGGAAGTTCTTCAGCGCCCGCACCATCGCGTACCCGATGAGGTGCGTGAACGAGATCTTCCCACCGCGCGTGCGCTTGAGGTGGTTGTTGATGACGATGCGGTTGTCGGCCATCAGCTTCGCCGGCACCGCGCGCACACTCGTGGCCGTCGGCACCGACAGCGACGCGTCCATGTTCTTCGCGATCGCCGCGGCCGCGCCACGGAGCTGCTTGGACTCCGGCTCGGCGTCCTTCTCGACGGCCTTGGCGGGAGCCTTCGCGGGGGCAGCCTTGGGTGCGGCCGCCTTCGCTTCGGTCTTCGGGGCCGGCTTCGCAGGTGCTGCGGCCTTCGCCTCGGTCTTCGGGGAGGTCTGCTTCGCGGTGGACTCGGCGTTGCGGACCGTCTGCGCGGACGGCGCGGTGGCGGTCTGGCCGTTGGAACCAGGGCCCTCCTTGCCGGGGTCCCCGGAGGTCTGACGCGCGTCGTCAGCCTTGTCCTGCGCGGCCTGCGTTGGCTTGAAGTCCGCGAAGAAGTCGTGCCAGGCGGCATCGACTGAGGTGGGGTCGGCGAGGAACTGGTCGTACATTTCCTCGACAACCCACTCGTTGGGGCCGAATTGTGACGCAGGGCTGCTGCTGGACACGGCTTGGACTCGCCTCTATCCGTCTCGAGATCTTGAACACCGCTGATGCGCCTACCAGGCTAACCCCCTCGGTGGCGGCCGTGTGATGGAACTGGCCTGTGTGAGGCGTGGCGCACTAGGTGATGGGTCACTGTCTCGATCAAGAGATCGAAACCGTACCGCTCGCCGGGCCCTGCCTCGGCCGTCCGGGGGAGCAAGGGACCTTTGCTGTCGCTTCACCGTCTGTGCAGGTCAGGTCACTGAATCGTCGGTAAAGGTTGGCTGGGTGGTCGTGCCCGGACAGCCTGGAGTTCACGTCGGGGGGCTTCGCTGGGTGAAGGATGCGGCCGGTGTCGTGCCGGCCGCCGGTCACCCGCGAGGGGGCAGACGATGTGGCTGGATGAATGTCCGTCGTTCTGGGACGAGGGCCGCGTGCGCCCCTTGGTCACCGAGTCCGGCAAGGTCGTGCTGAGGTGCGACTCGTGCGAGGCGGTCTGGCCGACGCTCTCCGACTTCGAGGAGATGGAGCACGTCGAGCCCGACGAGCCGGACTGGGCGGTGACGGCCGGGGTGCACGTCCGGCCCGGGACCTTCCGGTGGGCCTCGGAGCGGGATCTCGAGGTCGCCGGGATGAGCGGCCTCAAGTGGCGGCCTTAGCCGGGGTACGGGCGCTCCGCGGGTAGCAGCGCTTCGGCGTCTTCGATGCGGTTCGCCGCGACCAGGGCGCCGATCTCGCGCATGACCGGGGTGACGTCGGTGACCGCCGTGATCCATTTGTCGACATAGCGATCGACGGCTTCGCCGCTGAGCCCCATCTGGAGCGAACGGTGCTTCAGCGCACCGAGCCGGATGCTGCGTTCCGGATCCCACTGGATGCGAACCGGACTGGTCTTGACCTCTATCCGCCACGCCTTCTGGTCGGCGTGGACGCCCGCGTCGTAGTGGCTGAGCGCAGCGTGCTCGAGCGCCCAGGCGAAACCTTCGCGAGTGATGTCGAGGGCGAGCACCCGCTCTTGACCGGGTTTCGCGGCCCAGCCGCAGCGGTACGCCATCCAGAGGAAGGACGGCTTGATCCAGGTCATGCGTTCGCGTTTGAACGGCGGCACGAACGTGCCAGCCTTCAGCGCGGCGTCGGCGATGGACGGCGAATACGCCTGATAGACGCGGATCGTGGTTTCGGTGTGGACGGCGCGGATCTGCCACGCCGGTGTCTCTTCTTTCATTTGCGGTACAGCGTGACAGGTCCGGGTGTCGGCGCGCGACCGTAATTTCCTTGCCCGCCAGGGCGGTGCTCGGCGGCGGAGGCCCGGACGGCGTTGCGAAAGCCACTTTCGCAACCTTCAACGTTGCGAAAGTGGCTTTCGCAACGCTCCCGGGAGCTGTGTGCTGGTGAGCGTCGGTGCCGGTGGTCGTGAGTGGAAAGTGTCGTTAGAACGACCCAAAACACTCACGACCGACTCAGCCCAAGGACCACAGCCGCGCGTAGTGCCCGCCCACCGCCAGCAGTTCCGTATGGGTGCCCTGTTCGATGATCCGGCCGTGGTCCAGGACCACGATCCGGTCGGCCTTGGCGGCGGTCGCGAGGCGGTGCGCGACGACGAAGGTCGTGCGGCGCCGGGCGAGTTGTTCCGTGGCGCGCAGGACGGCGGCTTCCGTGGACGGGTCGAGGGCGGCGGTCGCCTCGTCGAGCAGGAGGACGTCCGGGTCGACGAGTTCGGCTCGGGCGAGCGCGACGAGTTGCCGCTGTCCGGCCGAGAGGGACCGGCCGCGTTCGCCGACGGGCTGGTGGAAACCGGCCGGGAGCGCGGCGACGCCGTCGAGCGCGCCGACGGACCGCACGGCCGCCTCGACTTCCGCGTCCGTCGCGGAAGGCCTGCCGTAGCGCACGTTGTCCGCGACGGTTCCCGAGAACAGATGCGCTTCCTGTGGCACCACGCCCATTCGGGTGCGTAGCGCGGCGAGGTCGTACTCGCGGATGTCGACACCGTCGATGCGGACCACGCCACCTGTAGCGTCGTAGAACCGTGCGACGAGCTTCACCGCCGTCGACTTCCCGGCGCCGGTCGCGCCGACCAAGGCGACGGTCTCTCCGGCCGGAACCTCCAGTGAGAGCTGGGTCAGCGCGGGTTCGTCCGTTGCGGTGTAAGCGAAATCGACGTCCTTGAACGAGACTTCGCCCCGCAGTCGTTCCGGCACCGCGACCGGTTTCTCCGCCTCCGGAACGGAAGTCGGCGTGCGCAGCAGATCTCCGATGCGCGACAGGCCGACCCGCGCCTGCTGGTAACCGTCGAACACCGAGGACAGTTGCTGGATCGGCGAGAAGAACTGGCCCAGGTACAGAAGGAACGCCACCAGCACACCCGCCGACAGCGTTCCCGCCGCGACGCGGTTCGCGCCCACGATCAGCACCACGACCTCGGCCAGTCCGGAAAGCATCGCGGCGAAAGGGAAGTACGTCGCGACGAGACGTTGTGCCCGCAACCGTGAACGCCGGTACTCGTCACTGCGGGAAGCGAACTTCTCCGCCGTGCGCTCTTCGCGCGTGTACGCCTGCGCGACCCGCAGCCCGTTCACGTTCTCCTGCATGTCCGCGTTGACGACGCTGACGCGTTCCCGTGCCTCGGTGTACGCCTTCGAGGACGCGCGACGGAAGATCACCGTCGCCACGATGAGGATCGGCAGGACCGCCAGCGCGTATGCCGCCAGCCCGATGTCGGTGATCATCAGCGCCGCCGCGATCCCGACCAGGGTCAGCGCGCTCACCACGGCCTGCGCGACGCCGGTCTGCAGGAACGTCGAAAGCGCGTCGACGTCGGTCGTCATCCGGGTCATGATCTTCCCGGACAGCTCGCGCTCGTAGAAGTCGAGCCCGAGCCGTTGCAGATGCGCGTAACTGCGTACCCGCAGGGAATACAGCACCGTTTCGCCGACCCGCGCGGTCATCTTGGTCTGGAAGTAGATCGCCAGCCAGTCCGCGACGATCACCAGCGCGCCGATCCCGGCGGCCAGCCAGATCACCGCTTCCAGCCCGGTGCGCACGCCGTTGTCGATGCCGTACTGGTACAGCGCCGGCATCGCGATGGTCGCCAGCGCGTCGGCCGCGACCAGCCCGATCACCACGGCGAGCGGACCGCGCACCGGCTTCAGCAGGCGGCCGAGGCGGAACTTCGGTTCGGGCGCGGTGACGTCGGTGCCGGGGAGCTTCGGTGTATCCGTGGCCGGCGGGAGCTTCCGGACGCCTTCGAGGAGTTCGCCGGTCGGCGGAAGGTCGACGTCCCATTCGCCGCCGGAACCTTTCCGCTCGCCCGCCAGTTCGTCGGCCTTGTCCTGCTCCGGCCACAGCGCGGGGGTGATTCCCGTGGGATCGCAGTCGAGGCCCTCGCAGCGGTGCGGCTCTTCGACGTCGTCACCCGGTCCCGCGACGAGTTCACGGAACAGCGGGCAGCGCGCCAGCAGTTCGTCCTCCGTGCCGACGTCGACGACGCGGCCCTTGTCCAGGACGGCGATCCTGTCGGCGAGGGCGAGTGTGGAGCGGCGGTGCGCGATCAGCAGCGTCGTCCGGCTCGCGGTGACCGAGCGCAGGGTGTCGTGGATCGCGGCTTCGGTGACGGTGTCGATGGCGGACGTCGCGTCGTCGAGGACGAGCACGCGCGGATCGGTCATCAGCGCCCTGGCCAGGCCGAGCCGTTGCCGCTGCCCGCCCGAGAGCGTGAGTCCGCGTTCGCCGACGAGCGTGTCGTAACCGTCGGGGAGGCGCTGGATGAACTCGTCCGCTTCCGCCGCGCGCGCGGCCGCGCGGATCTCCTCGTCGCTCGCGTCCGGCCTGCCGTAGGCGATGTTGTCGCGTACCGACGAGGAGAACAGGAACGCCTCCTCGAAGACCACGCCGATCACGCTGCGCAGGTCGTGTTGACGGACATCGCGCACGTCGAGGTCGCCGACCCGCACCGAACCACTGTGCACGTCGTAGAACCGGGGCAGCAGCAGGGAGATCGTCGACTTGCCCGAACCGGCGGTACCGACCAGGGCGAGTGTTTCGCCCGGCCGGGCTTCCAGGGTGAGGCCGTCGAGCACCGGATCCGATCGCGTGTAGCCGAAGGAGACGTCCTCCAGACGGACGCCGAGCGGGCCTTCGGGCAGCGGCCGCGCGTCCGGGCCGTCCACCACGTCCGGTTGCGCGTCGATCAGTTCGTTGACCCGTTCCGCGCCCGCGCGGGTGAGCTGGGCCTGCACGACCAGGCTGGAGATCATCCTGGCCGGGCCGATCAGGATGGAGAGGTAGGTCGCGAACGCCAGGAAGGTGCCGAGGCTGACTTCGCCCTTCAGCGCGAGCACGCCGCCGACGGCCAGCACCGCGACCTGACCGGCCGCGGGCAGCGCCGCCGTCGTGGCCGTGGGCAACGAGGACAGCCGTGCCGCGCGCATGCGTTCGGCGAAGAGCTTCCTCGCCGTCTTCTCAAGCTTCGCGACTTCGCGCGCTTCCTGGCCGAAGCCCTTCACGACGCGTACGCCGGTGACGGTCTCCTCGACCTGCTGCGCCACATCGGCCGCACGCTGCTGCGCCGCCCACGTCGCGGGGAAGAGCCGTTTGCGGCTCACGGCCATGATGATCGCGATCGCCGGGGCGACCACCATCGCGATCAGGGTCAGCGTCGGCGACATCCAGAGCATCGCGCCGAGGGAAAGCAGCGCGAAGATCACCGAACCCGCCGAGAGCGGCACCTGCATCAGGACCGACGTGACCAGCTGCAGATCCGAGATCGCGCGCGAGGCGACCTGGCCGGTGCGCAACGCGTCCTGCTTGCCGCCGTCGAGCCGGGAGACCGCGTTGAACACCTGGCGGCGCAGATCGTGCTGGACGTCGAGCGCCAGCCGTCCACCGACGTACCGTCGGGCGAACGCGTTGCCGAAGGTCAGCACCTGCACCACCGCCATCACGGCGGCGAGCAGGCCGAGACGGGAGGTGTCGCCGGCGACGGCGCCGTCGAGCGCCTCGCGGATCAGCAGCGGACCGGCGGCCTGCAGCCCGACACCGATGATCGCCGCGCCCAGCGACAGGACGACCAGCCAGGGATGTTTCCAGCACGAAGCGGCCAGGCGGCGGATCCAGCCGCTGGAGGGTGCTGGGGTCGTCTCACGAGCCGGACTGGCTTGACGCGGACGCGGTGGAGCAGTAGTCACCCCGCCAGCCTAGGCGGCCACACCGACAAGCCCGGCCCGGTTGGGGGCGGCCGTGTGACATGAAAGGCCCGTTACTTGCAAAATTTGCAAGTAACGGGCCTTTCATGTCACACGTGGAGAAGGACTACGTGATGTCCTTCTTCTGGTTCACGGCCCAGCCGCCCAGGAAGAAGATCATCGTCCAGCCGAAGAAGATGAGCGCGGACGCCCACCACGAGAAGGCGCCGGGGGCACCGGCCGCGTACTGCAGTGCCCACGCCGTCTCGTCCTGCAGGCCGGGCACCTTCACGCCGGCGGCGCCGAACGCCTCCGCGCCGATGGCGCCCACGATGCCGTTGACCGTGCCGTTCGGCAGGACCCCGCCGAGCCAGGTGATGTCCCAGGCGCCGAACGAGACGAAGACCAGGACGTTCTCGACCACGAGCATCCAGATCGTCAGCGTGATGATGCTGCCGATCACGCTGCGCCAGACAGCGCCGACCCCGATGCCGAACAGGGTCGCCAGGATCGTCGCGAGCACGCCCGCGCCGAGCACACCCAGCCACTGACCCGCCGTCGGCAGGCGCGAGCTGTCGACCGTGATCACGGTGCCGAGGCTCGCCGCGCCCACGATGATCACGCCGTAGATGGCGCCCCAGGCGACGTAGGTGATCATCTTCGCGCTCAGCGCCGAAACCCGGTTCGGGGCGGTGAGGAACGTCGTCGTGATCGTCTTCTTCGTGTACTCGCCCGCGAGCGCGAAGACACCGAAGATGATCGGGATCATCGTGCCGATGTTGATGCCGTGCCCGAGCGCGAGCAGGCCGACCGGCAGCTCACCGGTCGAGATCCCCAGCGCCTCGGTCAGCTCGCGGGTGTCCGAGCGCCCGAGGAAGTCGCTGAAGTCGTTGGTGACCATGCCCCAGAACAGGGCGAACGCGAACGCGAAGACCACCGCGGGGATCATCAGCGCCCACCACGCCTTGAGCGTGAGCGTCTTGCGGAACTCCGCCTTGATCAGGTTGCCCATCAGCCCTGGCCTCCCCAGCCCTCGTTCTGGCCCTGCTGCTGCGCCGGCTGCTGAGGCGGCGTCTGCTGGTACTGCTGTTGCTGCGGCGGCTGCTGGCCCTGCTGGAACTGCTGCTGCGGCGGAGCGAAACCGGGAGCCGGCGTGTTCGGCGGAGCGAAACCGGGAGCCGGCGTGTTCGGCGGAGCGAACCCGGGCGGCGGCGTGTTCTGCGGGGCGTAGCCCGGAGGCGGCCCCTGATAACCGGGCGGCGGGCCCTGATACCCCGGGGGCGGACCCTGGTAGCCCGGCGGCGGTCCCTGCTGGAACCCGGGCTGCGGCGCGGCGTACTGGCCCTGCGTCAGCTGGAAGAACATCCGCTCCAGATCCGCGGTCTCCTCCTGCATGCCGTAGACGGCGATGCTCGCCTTCGCGGAGATGTCACCGATCTGCTGGACCGTGGCCCCGGAGACCGCGACCCGGCCGTCCGGCATCGGCGAGACCTGCGTGATGCCCGCCTCCTGCAGCGCCGAGACGAGACCGTTCGCGTCCGCGGACTGCACCAGTACCCGCGACTGGTTGCTCTTGCGCAACTGGTCGAGCGAGCCGTTGTACCGCGTCATGCCCTGGCTGATGATGACGACCTGGTCGATCGTCTGCTCCACCTCGTTCAGGAGGTGGCTCGAAACCAGGACCGTGCGTCCTTCTCGCGCGTAGGCGCGGAGGAAGTTACGCAGCCACAGGATGCCTTCGGGGTCGAGACCGTTCGTCGGCTCGTCCAGCACCAGGACCTGCGGGTTGCCCAGCAACGCCGTCGCCAGCGCCAGCCGCTGCCGCATACCGAGCGAGAAACCGCCCGCCTTCCGGTCCGCCGCGGACGACAGGCCGACCAGGCCGAGCACCTCGTCCACCCGCTGATCCGGCATCCCGATCGCGGCCGAGTACACGCGCAGGTGATTCCGCGCCGTGCGTGCCGGGTGGAAGCCCTCGTTCTCCAGCACCGAACCGACGATCCTCGCCGGATTCCCCAGCTGATCGTGCGGGCGCCCGTTGATGGTCGCCGTGCCGGTCGTAGGCGTCACCAGACCGAGCAGCATCCGCAGCGTGGTCGTCTTCCCGGCCCCGTTCGGGCCCAGGAAGCCGGTCACCGAACCGGGCTCCACCGTGAAGCTCAGGTTCTGGACCGCGTTGACCGCACCGAACTGCTTGCTCAGGTTCTGCACCGCGATGCGGCCACTTCCGTCGTGCATACCGTCCCCTTTTGTTGACGAAGGCCGATCACGCGACATCCTGCCGTACGCGGTGAGTCCGCACCTGCGGAAGGGGTCAATCCGCCGAAAGCGACCTTCATCACGTTCGGTGCGGTGACGACTCCGTCCCTCAGCGCGGCCGCCACTGGGCCGAACGGCCGCTGAACACCGGTTATGCGCCTTCGAACGCGGAAGTTCACCGACTGCGGGGGTAGTCCGTGAAGAAATATTTCCGAAGACATGGCAACCCCATGCAGCGCTCCGGCGACTTATTACCTACGATGTAGGAGGCGGCCCGCTCCCAATGACCCCCAGGTTGGTTGAGCGGGCCGCCGTTATCTTCTGGGGCCCGAGCCCCAGACCCCACGGTGCGGTACGCGGCGGTGGCGAGGTTGACTCGGTTCCGAAGACGATGAAGGTTCCAAAAAAGGGTGAGGCCCCCTCGTGGTCGAGGGGGCCTTCGGTGTTTTAGGAGCGAGGGACCTTTGCACTGGGGGTCGCAAAGGCCCCTCGCGTGGGAGTGTGGCTTGGGGATCAGGCCAGGACGGCGGCCAGCTCCGTGGCGGGCAGCCCGTGCGCGGCGGCGACCGGGGCGTTGGTCAGGGCACCCGCGTGCGTGTTGAGGCCCTTCGCCAGCGAAGCGTCCGCCTGCAGCGCCTTGTGCCAGCCGTGCTCCGCCAGCTGGACGGCGTACGGCAGCGTCACGTTGGTGAGGCCGTAGGTCGACGTACGCGGGACGGCGCCCGGCATGTTCGCGACGCAGTAGAACACCGACTCGTGGACCCGGTAGGTCGGCTCGTCGTGCGTGGTCGGACGCGAGTCGGCGAAGCAGCCGCCCTGGTCGATCGCGATGTCCACCAGCACGCTGCCGGGACGCATCCGCGAGACGAGGTCGTTCGAGACCAGCTTCGGGGCCTTCGCGCCGGGGACGAGCACCGCGCCGATGACCATGTCGGCTTCCAGCACCGACTGCTCGACCGAAAGGGCGTTCGAGGTCACCGTGCGGATGCGGCCGCCGAAGTCGTTGTCGATCTGACGGAGGCGGTCGACGTTGGTGTCGAGGATCTCGACGTCCGAGCCGAGGCCGAGCGCGACGCGGGCCGCGTTGATGCCGGCGACGCCGCCGCCGATGACGACCACCCGCGCCGGGTGCACGCCGGGGATGCCGCCCGGCAGCACGCCGCGGCCACCGCTCGGCTTCATCAGGGAGTACGCGCCCACCTGCGGAGCCAGCCGGCCTGCGACCTCGGACATCGGCGCGAGCAGCGGCAGTGCGCGGTTCGGGGTCTGCACCGTCTCGTACGCGATCGCGGTGGTGCCCGCGGCCAGCAGCGCGTCGGTCAGCGGCCGGTCCGCGGCGATGTGCAGGTAGGTGAACAGCACCTGGTCGCCGCGCAACCGCGGGTACTCCTCGGCGATCGGCTCCTTGACCTTGAGCACGAGCTCGCCCTCGGACCAGGTCTCGTCGGCCGTCGCGAGGACCTTGGCGCCCGCGGCGACGTACTCCTCGTCGGTGATGGACGAGCCGAGGCCCGCGCCGGTTTCGACGAAGACGTCGTGGCCGCGCACGGTCAGTTCGTGCACGCCCGCCGGGGTGAGCGCCACCCGGTATTCGTGCTTCTTGATTTCACGGGGGACGGCGATACGCACTGCGTGCCTCCTGCGGCGGTCTACGGATGTACGGGCGTGCACAAGGTGCTGCCACTCACGGTGATGCACCCGGACGGCGGTGTCATCGTGCTGCCGCGACAGTCTTGGCGGGCGATCGTGGTCCTCGCCGTACAATCGCTTGACCTCCAGTCAGCTGGAGCTTGCACCTTGGGTCACATGAGAGCCGTGTGGTTGAAAGAGTTCGGCGGGCCCGAAGTGCTCGTCGCCGGGGACGCACCCGATCCGATCCCCGCCGCTGGCCAGGCGCTGATCGAGGTCGCCTTCGCCAACATCACGTTCGTCGAGACGCAGTTCCGGGCGGGTGGCGGCGGACCGTTCCGCGCGGAGCTGCCGATGATCCCGGGTAACGGCGTCGGCGGCGTGATCAGCGCCGTCGGCGACGGGGCCGATCTCGGCCTGATCGGGAAGCGCGTCGTGACGTCTACCGGCGGCTCCGGGGCGTACGCGCAGCGCGTCGCCGTCGCGGCCGATGCCGTCTTCGAGGTGCCGGACGGTCTGGCGCTCGACGCGGCTGTCGCGATCCTCGCCGACGGCCGCACGGCGACCGCGCTGGTGACGGCCGCGGGGATCCAGCCGGGGGAGCGCGTGCTGGTCGAGGCGGCCGCCGGGGGTGTCGGCGGCCTGATCGTCCAGCTCGCCAAGGCGGCGGGCGCGGAGGTCGTCGGCGCGGCCGGTGGTCCGGCGAAGGTCGAGCACGTCCTGGAGCGGGGCGCCGATCTGGCCGTCGACTACAGAGAGAGGGACTGGGCGGCCAAGGCCGGCGATGTGGACGTCGTGTTCGACGGCGTCGGCGGTGAGATCGGGACGACGGCGTTCGGGTTGCTGAAGCCCGGTGGCCGGATGCTGATCTACGGACTGTCGAGTGGCTCGTGGACAGAGGTGTCCGAAGAGGACGCCTCCGCCCGCGGGGTCACGGTGATCCGGGAGATCGGCGGTCCGGTCCAGATGCGGGCCTTCACCGAGTCCGCGCTCGCCGAGGCCGCCGCCGGGCGGCTGGAACCCGTGATCGGACAACGTTTTCCCTTGGACCGGGCGGCGGAGGCGCATGCGGTGATGCAGTCACGGGGCGCGGTCGGCAAGACGCTGCTCGAGGTCTGATGGTCGAAGTCCCACGTGGACGGCGCCGACGAGATCAAAGGGGATGCGCGTTTTCGTTCTTACCCGCACGATGATCCCGAGGTGAAAGAGGTCGTCCGGCGGGCCGCGACCGCTGGGGGTGGTCGCGGCCTGCAACCTGCGAAACGGGAAATGCAGCACGATCGAGTCAAGATGTTGATCTTACTGGCCGGTAAGCTGCCATTCTGTTGCGCATGACAAATCAGGACTGGCGTCGGGAGCGGCGCGTCCGCACCGTCGACACCGAAGGCAATCCGGCCGATGTCGTCGTGGGCCTGGTCGAAACTCCGGGAAATGGTTACGAAGCCGCGCTGCGGGTCGACGGTGGCCCCAGTGTCCTTCTGCCGCTTTACCCCGGCGCCGATCTGCTCGCCGCGGTACGGCAGACCATCGAGGACGGATATCGCGCCAGCGCGCACTAGCCGCCGGATGTCAGGAAAGGGTCTTTCACGACTGCGACGCTGTTTCAAAGCGTGTCATGAAAGACCCTTTCCTGACGTCTGCGCACGGTTCTGTCGCACGACAAAGTGTTCGTTATCGAACAGAATGAAGTGGAATACCGGTCAGCTCCACCGGACCGAAACGAGTTGCGTGATCAACGCGAGCCGGACGTCGGGATCGTCCAGATCCAGGGGCACCAGATCGAGCAGCCGCCGCATCCGGTATCGCAGGGTGTTCGGATGAATTCTGAGTTCTTTCGCGGCCGCGCGCGGGTCTCCGGGATGCCGGAGCCACTGGTAGAGAGTGTCGACGTAGCCGGTCTCGTGGGTCTCGTCGTGTGTCCGCAGCAACCCGAGCGGACCGAGCTCCGCGACCTTCGCGGTACTCGCCGCCGTCGCCCCGCGATGGAGCGAGAGGGCCGTCCACGCTTCGTCGAAGACCACCACGCGGCCGGGGACGAGCTTCGCGCGAAGCAGGCTCAGTGCCTCGTCGGCCTGCGCGCGCGACGTCGCGAGTTCGCCGATTTCGCAGGCTGACCCCGCCGCCGCGCGCGGTGTCCCGCCGCGACGCGACGCCGGCAGCGCCTCGAGCGCGGCGCGGAGTTCGCTCCAGCCGTCGCCGTCCGGGACGACGGCGTAGAGCACGCCGCCGAGTTCGGTCGCCACGGGACGCTGTCCGACACCTTGCGAAATCCGCTCGAGAAGAGCGAGCCGTAGCCCTTCGTCGTCGCGACCGTCGCCGCCGGAGACCTCGATGACGACGACGCGGTGCGGCTCTTCGGACAGGTCGAGTTCCGCGATCGCCTTGCGGGGACTCGCCTTCCCTTCGAGGACGGCGCGCAGGAGCTCGGCCGAGACCCGGCGCTGGGAGTCGGTGTGCGCGCGACGGCGCAGCAGGTGCAGCGCGACGACGGGCGCCGCGTCGGCGAACGCGGCCGCGCGTTCGTCGGAGACCGGGCCGGCGACGACGGCCCACATCGAACCGAGCAGTTCGCCGCCCATCCGGATCGGCACGATGAGCCGCGGCAGCGTCCCGTCGCGCTGTGCGGGTACGAAGATCGTTTGCCGCCCACGGGAAAGCTCGCGGAACACGCCTCGCGACCGGAACCGCGCGAGGACGTCGTCGGGGATGCGACGCCCCATGATCGTGGACACGCGCGCGGAGTCGGTCAGGTCCTGCCGGGCCGAGTAGGCGAGCACGCGCGAGTTCGTGTCCTCGATGGTCACCGGCGCGTCGACGACCGAAGCGACCGCGTCCGCGAGGCGGAACAGGTCGCCGGAGCCGGGTCCGCCGCCGTCTTCCAGTGCGTCGGACTCGTCGGCGAGGGCGTCGAGGACGGTCCGGAGCAGCCAGACGAGCTGGGCCCACGACGTCGCCGAGCGCACTTCGATCAACGCGATGTCCGCCGATTTCGCCGCCCGCTTCACCGACGGTTTCGCCGCGAGCGGGGGTTTCAGCAGGACGGCGGCGGCGCCTTTCGACGCGCTGAGCTTGACGAGTTCCGCCGCGTCCGACGTCTCGGTGATCGCGACACCCAGCACGAGGTCGCCCGCCGCGAGGGTGGTGCCGGGTTCGGCGATGACGACGTCGCCGACCGCCGGGGACTCCTCGGGGACCTGGAGGGCGTGCAACAGCGTCGGACCCACCCGGTCTACGACACTGCGCACCGACACCATCCTGCGATTGTCCAGCAGGTGGGAGCCGCGCACACGTCAGACCTCGGGTGGCGTCCTGGCATCGATGTCCTCGGGGGTGAACTGCTCGCGTTTGGTGGTCAGCGCCCACCGGTGCCCGTCGGGATCGACGATCCGGCCGTACCGCTCCCCGAAGAACATCTCCTCGACCGGCGCCTCCACCCGCGCACCCGCGAAGACCGCGCGCCGCACGAGATCGTCCGGGTCTTCGGTCTCCAGCGTCAGCAGCATCGGCGTACCGCCGAGCGTGACGGGAGCCAGTGCGTCCAGCTGCGGGATCTCTTCGCTCACCAGCAGCCGCGCGTCGCCGACGGCGAGTTCCACGAAGAGCACGACACCGTTCGGCAGCACGTTGCGGAACAGCTCCACCGCGCCGAACGCCTTGCCGTAAAAGAAAAGTGACGCGTCGACGTCCTTGACGAACAGATGCGGCACCAGGCCGAGCGCCCGGTTCACGCCGACTCCGCGCGCTTCAGCAAGCCTGCCTGACCGGCTACGGCGACGAGCCTGCTCAGGAATTCCGCCTCGCGGGCGGCGACCTCGCGGCCGGCCCGGGTCAGCCGGTAGTAGCGGCGGCGCGACTCGTGCGGCTGGTCCTCGCTCGCGTCGGGCGCCTCCTCGACCAGGCCGTCGGCGGCGAGCCGGGCCAACGTCCGGTACAGCGTTCCCGGCCCGAGCTGGGCGGTGCCGCCGCTGACCTCGTCGACGAAACCCATGATCGCGTAGCCGTGCGCACGACCTTTCGCGAGCGCCAGCAAAGTCTGGAACGCCGCGGGGGTGAGTTGCGGGTTGCCGTCGGCCATGCGGGGAGCATACACTCCGATCTCGTTATATCCACTATGGATACAAAGGAGCCGGAAGTGGCGATTCAAGGGGTCAACAAGATCGTCCTCGGGGTGCACGACCAGGAGCGGGCGAAGCGGTTCTGGTCCGACGTCGTCGGATTTTCGATCACCACGGACGTGCCCTACGACGACAAGGGGAACCGGTGGGTCGAGGTCACCTCCGCCGACGGCGCGACGGCGCTCGTGCTGAGCACCGCGCCGGAGGACCTCAAGCGTTTCGAGGTGCGCGACGAACTGCCGACGGCCGACTTCTTCTTTTACGCCGACGACATCGAGAGGACCTACGAGGAGCTTTCGGCGGAGGGTGTCGAGTTCCCGGCCCGTCCGGAGAAGCAGCCGTGGGGATGGTGGGCGATGTTCGTCGACTCCGAGGGCAACCGATTCGCGTTACAAGAACGCTCGAACGGGTGACGCACTTCCCACCTCCTGAGAGCGGTTGGGTGCTCCGTTCGGCGGAGCTAGCTTCGTGGCAACAGCCGAACCCCTTGAACCGCTAGGAGAATCGCGATGAGCGCGGACGGATGGTCGTTCGAGACCAAGCAGATCCACGCGGGTGCGGCGCCCGACACCGCCACCGGCGCGCGGGCGACCCCGATCTACCAGACCACTTCGTACGTGTTCCGCGACACCCAGCACGGCGCCGATCTGTTCAGCCTCGCCGAGCCGGGCAACATCTACACCCGGATCAACAACCCCACGCAGGACGTCCTGGAGCAGCGCCTCGCCGCGCTCGAAGGCGGTGTCGCGGCACTGGCGTTCGCCTCCGGGACCGCGGCGACGACGGCGGCCATCCTCAACATCGCGAATTCGGGTGACCACTTCGTCTCCAGCCCGTCGCTCTACGGCGGTACCTACAACCTCTTCCACTACACGCTGCCGAAGCTCGGCATCGAGGTCTCGTTCGTCGAGGACCAGGACGACATCGAGCAGTGGAAGGCCGCGGTCCGGCCCAACACCAAGCTGTTCTTCGCCGAGACGCTGGCCAACCCGGGCAGCAACGTGCTCGACATCCGCGCGGTCGCCGACGCCGCGCACGAAGCCGGTGTCCCGCTGGTGGTGGACAACACCGTGCCGACGCCGTACCTCGTACGCCCGATCGAGCACGGCGCCGACGTCGTCGTCCACTCGGCCACCAAGTACCTCGGCGGCCACGGCACCACCGTCGCCGGCGTGCTCGTCGACGGCGGCACGTTCGACTTCGGCAAGGACCCCGCGCGTTTCCCCGGCTTCAACGAGGCCGACCCGAGCTACCACGGTCTCAAGTACTGGGAAGCGCTCGGTCCCGGCGCGTACGCGGCCAAGGCCCGGGTGCAGATCCTGCGCGACACCGGCGCCGCGATCGCACCGCTGAACAGTTTCCTGATCTTGCAAGGGATCGAGACGCTGTCGTTGCGCCTGGAGCGGCACGTGTCCAACGCGCAGGCGCTGGCCGAATGGCTGGAGCAGCGCGACGAGGTCGAGAAGGTGTACTACGCCGGGCTGCCGTCGAGCCCGCACAACGCGGCCGCGAAGAAGTACCTGCCGAAGGGGGCGGGCGCGGTCCTTTCCTTCGACCTGCGCGGCGGTGTCGACGCCGGACGGGCCTTTGTGGATGGTACGGAACTGCACAGCCAGCTGGTCAACATCGGCGACGTCCGCAGCCTGATCGTGCACCCGGCTTCGACGACGCACAGCCAGCTTTCGCCGGAAGAGCAGCTGGCGAGCGGTGTCACGCCGGGGCTCGTGAGGCTCGCCGTCGGGCTGGAAGGCATCGAAGACCTCAAAGCCGACCTCGAGGCCGGATTCCGGGCGGCCAAGGCGGCTCTGTGACGCAGGCTCCCGTTCCCCCTCCCGTCACCGGTGCGTGGCGGGAGGGGGATCCGCCTGGGCGGCGCCGGTTCGTGACCGGCTCCCAGGTGCTCGAAACCGGGCCGGAACTGCCTTTCACCATCGCGTACGAGACTTGGGGGACGCTGAATCCCAGTGCCTCCAACGCGATTCTCGTCGAGCACGCGCTGACAGGCGACAGTCACGCCGTCGGCCCGGCGGAGGAAGGGCACGTCAGCCCCGGCTGGTGGGACGGTCTGATCGGCCCGGGCAAGGCGATCGACACCACCGAATTCTTCGTCGTGGTCCCGAATGTGCTCGGCGGCTGCCAGGGATCGACCGGCCCGTCGTCCTCGCATCCGGACGGAAGGCCTTGGGGCGGCAGGTTTCCCGCCGTCACCGTACGGGATCAGGTGGCCGCCGAGGTCGTCCTCGCCGACACGCTCGGCATCGGCCGGTGGGCCGCGGTGCTCGGCGGCTCCATGGGCGGGATGCGCGCGCTGGAGTGGGCGGTGAGCGAGCCGGAGCGGGTCGCGTCGCTGCTCGTCCTGGCGTCGACGGCGCAGGCGTCGGCCGACCAGATCGCCTGGGCCGCGCCGCAACTGCACGCCATCCGGGCCGATCCGGGCTGGCACGGTGGCGACTACCACGACGTCCCCGGCGGCGGACCGGACGCCGGTCTCGGCATCGCGCGCCGGATCGCCCACGTCACCTATCGCAGTGAAGCCGAGCTGTCGCAACGCTTCGGCCGTCGTCACCAGGATGACGAGGATCCGTTGCGCGGCGGCCGTTTCGCCATCGAGTCCTATTTGGACCATCACGCCGGGAAGCTGTCCCGCCGATTCGACGCCGGCAGCTACGTGGTGCTCACCGAATCGATGAACACCCACGACGTCGGCCGCGGGCGCGGCGGTGTCGCGAACGCCCTAGGCCGGATCACCGCGCGCACGGTCGCCGCCGGGGTCGACAGCGACCGTCTCTACCCGCTGTACCAATCGCAGGCGATCGCGGACGCCGTCGCGGGCGCGGAATTCGCCGTCATCGGCTCGCCCTACGGACACGACTCGTTCCTGATCGAGACCGAGCAGATCGCGAAACTGGTCCGGCTGCTGCTGGGCTAGTCGGCGACGGCGTCCGAAATCCACGGCGCGACCGGCAGATCCCGGTCGAGGCATTCCGCCGACAGCCGGATCGTCCAGCGCAGCGCCTGCAGGACCAGGCTGTCGACCTCGTCCGGCGCGGCGTTGGCGAGGGCGATCTCGACCTGCTCCTGCGCGGCCTCGCTGTTGCCGTGCACTTCGGCCAGCAGCGTGCGCACGGCCGTCCGGACCGGTGGGTCGGCCTGATCGATGGACACCTCTTCGCCGTCCTCGTCGAACACCTGCACCTTGACCGGCGCGCTGCCGCCGTCGCCCAAAGTCGACACCATCGCGCTGCATTCACCGAAGAGCATCATCACGAGCTCTTTGGTCTCCTCGGAGCGGGCCACGGGCTCGGCAGCCGTCGGCGTGAGCTCGTCGAGGGCCTCAGCGTCGTCCCCGAGGCTGATCGCCACGAGCGCGCGCTGCGCCTTCTCGACGAGCCTCCGCTCGTACTCGCTCCTGTCCGGCTCCACGTGCCTATCAAACACCAGAGGATGGAAAAGTGGCGATAGGCCGAAACCCGGACGTGGTCACTTGGCGGCGTGCAGTGCACCCAGCGCGAGGCGGCAGAGCATTTCGGCCAGTTCGCTGTCACCGAGATGGCGGTTGTACGGCGTCGAGTTGATCAACCCGAACACGGCGTGCGCGGCCGACCGGGCCTGCCGCTCGCCGATCCCGGGCACGGCGTCACTGATCGCACGCACCCATACCTCGACGTACTGACGTTGCATCGCGCGGACCTGCTTGCGGTCGCTGTCCGTGAGATTCGCGAGGTTGCGCTCCTGGACGGTGATCAACGCGGGATGCGCGAGCGCGAAGTCCACGTGAAAATCCACCAGTGCTTCGAGAACATCGCCGGGCTCGTCCCGCTGGCTCGCCCGTGCCGTCCCGCCGTCGAGGAGGTATCGGCTGATCGAGTTCAGCATCTCCCCGAGGATGGCGTCCTTGCTGCGGAAATGCCGGTACAGCGCCGGGCCGGAGATGCCGACCGCGGCGCCGATGTCGTCGATGCCGACGCCGTGGAACCCGTGGTGGGCGAACAGTTCGGCGGCGGCGGCCATGATCTGTTCGCGCCTGTTCGCCTTCTCGCCGTTCACGAGTGGGGTGGGGTTCGCCGGCATCTGGCCATATTAAGGCCGCGGGTTAGCGCTCGCTAACACGCGGCCGTACTTCCAGCCTGAGCCAAGCGGGTTACCTGGGGAAATGACCCTTTTGCGTGGAGCTACCACCTGGTAATGCTGTGTCTCGTTAACTTGTCACGAAGGAGTGACCCATGGCCGTCCCTGCTCGGATCAAAGCGTTTTCCTTCACTCGTTCAGTCGCGGCCCTGGGGGTCGCCGTCCTTGCCACCTTCGGTCTCGCCGGTACAGCTCAAGCGGCGACCAACTACGTCGCCCTCGGCGACTCGTACTCCTCCGGCGTCGGTGCCGGCAGCTACGGGAACTCGGGCGACTGCATGCGCAGCACCAACGCCTATCCCCAGCTGTGGGCCAACGCCCACGCCGGGACCACGTTCAAGTTCGTCGCGTGCTCGGGGGCGCGCACCGGCGACGTCTTGAGCCAGGCCGCGAACGTCACCTCCAGCACCACGCTGGTCACGGTGTCGGTCGGCGGCAATGACGCCGGCTTCGCCGACGTCATGACCACCTGCACCACCGGCAGCGACCAGACCTGCATCAACCGGGTCAACACCGCCAAGAACTACGTCAACAACACGCTGCCCGGACTGCTGAACAACGTCTACAGCACGATCAAGTCGAAGGCGCCGGGCGCGAAGCTCGTCGTCCTCGGTTACCCGCGCTTCTACACGGTGCCGGGCTCGTGCTCGGTCGGGCTGAGCGACACCAAGCGGTCCGCCATCAACTCGGGTTCCGACGCCCTGGCCTCGGTGCTCTCGGCCCGCGCGTCCGCGCACGGCGCCAAGTTCGTCGACGTGCGCGGTGCCTTCACCGGGCACAACATCTGCTCGTCGGCCAACGACTACCTGCACAGCCTCACCTGGCCGATCGTGAACTCGTACCACCCGACGGCCGCCGGTCAGCGCGGTGGCTACTACAACCCGCTGGTCTCGGCCATCGGCTAGCTCCGAGTACATGAAGGCCCCCTTCCTTGTCTTGGGCGCAAGGAAGGGGGCCTTCATGTACTTACGGGGTGCGGTGGACAAGCGAGGTTAGTGGCCGTTAACCTACGGGGGCGAGTTAACGACGGCTAACTTGGCGACGAGGAGCCATGGACACACCCGTACTGAGCACTTCGGCCGATCCGGGCAGCGACGAATACGCCCGCGGCGTCATCTCCCATGCCGAACTGGTCGAGGACCTGCGCAAGCGCCTCGCCGCGGCCCGGCTCGGGGGCCCGGAGAAATCCCGCACCCGCCACGTCGAGCGGGGCAAACTCCTGCCGCGCGACCGGGTCGACACCCTCCTCGACCCGGGTTCGCCGTTCCTGGAGCTGTCCCCGCTGGCCGCCACCGGACTGTACGACGACGAAGCGCCGTCGGCCGGGATCATCACCGGGATCGGGCGGGTCTCGGGCCGCGAATGCGTGATCGTCGCCAACGACGCCACGGTCAAGGGCGGCACCTACTACCCGATGACCGTCAAGAAGCACCTGCGCGCGCAAGAGGTCGCGCTGCACAACAACCTGCCGTGCGTCTACCTGGTGGACTCCGGCGGCGCGTTCCTGCCGAGGCAGGACGAGGTCTTCCCGGATCGTGAGCACTTCGGCCGGATCTTCTTCAACCAGGCGACGATGTCCGCGCGCGGTATCCCGCAGATCGCGGCGGTGCTGGGCTCCTGCACCGCGGGCGGCGCGTACGTCCCGGCGATGAGCGACGAAGCGGTCATCGTGCGGAACCAGGGCACGATCTTCCTCGGCGGCCCGCCGCTGGTGAAGGCCGCGACCGGCGAGGTCGTCACGGCCGAGGAACTCGGCGGCGGCGACGTGCACTCGCGCCAGTCCGGCGTCACCGACCACCTGGCCGAGGACGACGCCGACGCGCTCCGCATAGTTCGCTCGATCGTGTCGACTTTGGGTCCGAGGACCCCGCGGCCGTGGGACGTCCTCCCGACCGAGGCGCCGGTCGCCGACCCGAACGAGTTGTACGGTGTCGTCCCGACCGACCCGCGCGTGCCCTACGACGTCCGCGAGGTCATCGCCCGGATCGTCGACGGCAGCCGGTTCGGCGAGTTCAAGAAGGAGTACGGCTCGACGCTGGTCACCGGATTCGCCCGGATCCACGGGCATCCGGTCGGCATCGTCGCGAACAACGGCGTCCTGTTCGCCGAGTCCGCGATGAAGGGCGCGCACTTCATCGAACTGTGCGACAAGCGCTCCATCCCCCTGCTGTTCTTGCAGAATATCACCGGCTTCATGGTCGGCAAGGCCTACGAAGCCGGAGGTATCGCGAAGCACGGCGCGAAGATGGTCACCGCGGTGGCCTGTGCCCGCGTCCCGAAGCTGACCGTCGTCATCGGCGGTTCGTTCGGCGCCGGCAACTATTCGATGTGCGGCCGTGCGTACTCGCCGCGGTTCCTGTGGATGTGGCCGAACGCGCGGATCTCGGTGATGGGCGGCGAGCAGGCGGCGTCGGTGCTTTCGACGGTCCGCCGTGACGCCATCGAGGCCCGCGGCGGCGAATGGTCCACAGAGGACGAAGAGACCTTCAAGGATCCGATCCGCGAGCAGTACGAGGCGCAGGGAAGCCCGTACTACTCGACGGCGCGGCTCTGGGACGACGGCGTGATCGACCCGGCGGACACCCGCACGGTGCTCGGTCTCGCGCTGTCCGCGGCGGCCAACGCGCCCCTGTCCGATGTCAACTACGGCGTTTTCCGGATGTGAGCATGTTCGACACGGTTCTGGTCGCCAACCGCGGGGAGATCGCCGTCCGCGTGATCCGTTCGCTGCAGGGCCTCGGTATCCGATCGGTCGCGGTCTACAGCGACGCGGACGCCGACGCCCGGCACGTCCGCGAGGCGCATACGGCTGTCCGCATCGGCCCCGCCGAAGCGGCGAAAAGCTATCTGTCCATTCCGGCGATCGTCCAGGCGGCGCTGGACACGGGCGCGCAGGCCGTCCACCCCGGCTACGGTTTCCTCGCCGAGAACGCGGAATTCGCGCGTGCCTGCGCCGACGCGGGGCTGATCTTCATCGGCCCGCCGGTCGAGGCCATCGACGCCATGGGCGACAAGATCCGTGCCAAGGCGACGGTGTCCAAGGCGGGTGTCCCGGTGGTCCCGGGAGCGTCCGATGTGGACATTCCCGAGGGTGGCTACGCCGCCGCCGCGGAGAAGGTCGGGTTCCCGCTGCTGATCAAGCCGTCCGCCGGTGGCGGCGGCAAGGGTATGCGGCTGGTGAACGCACTGTCCGAACTGGACGCCGCGGTGGAGTCCGCCCGCCGTGAGGCCAAGGGGTCCTTCGGCGACGACACCTTGCTGATGGAGCGGTTCGTCACCACGCCCCGGCATATCGAGATCCAGGTGCTCGCCGACACGCACGGCAACGTGATCCACCTCGGTGAGCGTGAGTGCAGTCTGCAGCGGCGGCACCAGAAGATCATCGAAGAGGCTCCGTCGGTGCTGCTCGACGAGGCGACGCGCGCGAAGATGGGCGCGTCCGCCGTCGAAGCGGCGCGGTCGGTCGGCTATGTCGGTGCGGGAACGGTCGAGTTCATCGTTTCGGCGACCGCGCCGGACGAGTTCTTCTTCATGGAGATGAACACGCGTCTGCAGGTCGAACATCCGGTGACCGAACTCGTGACCGGACTCGATCTCGTGGAGTGGCAGGTCAAGATCGCCGCCGGCGACGTGCTGACCGTGTCGCAGGACGACGTCCGGCTGGACGGCCACGCCGTCGAAGCCCGTGTCTATGCCGAGGACCCCGCTCGCGGTTTCATCCCGACGGGTGGGACCGTGCTCGCGGTCCACGAGCCGTCCGGCGAGGGCGTGCGCGTCGACTCGTGGATGAGCGAAGGCGCGGTCATCGGTTCGAACTACGACCCGATGCTGGCCAAGGTCATCGCCTGGGGCCCGGACCGCGCGGCCGCGCTGCACCGGCTCGATCTGGCGCTCGCCGACACCGCGTTGCTCGGCCTCGGCACGAACATCGCGTTCCTGCGCGGCCTCCTGGCCGACGGCGACGTCCGTGACGGCAAACTCGACACCGGGCTCGTCGACCGGCAACTGTCCACTTTGGTCTCCGAAGAGGTGCCGCCGGAGTTCTACGTCGCGGCCGCGCTCGACAGGTTGCTCGCCCTGCAGCCGCAGGGATCGGTCGTCGACCCGTGGGATGTTCCCGACGGCTGGCGGCTCGGCGCGTCCGGTGGGATCGATTTCGCTTTGAAGTCGGGAAGTTCCGAAGCCGTCGTGCGCGTGCAGGGAACCCCGGCGAACGCTCTCGTCAGCGTCGACGGCGGTGTTCCCGTGCGGGTTTCCGCGCGGCGCGAGGGCGATCTGCTGGAAGTCCGGCACCCCGGCGGATTCCACCGTTACCGGCACGCCGCCGGACGCGGGAAGACCGTCTGGCTCGCGCGGGACGGCCACAGCTTCGCGATCGGCGAGCGGGAAAGGCTGCGCTCGGCCGCCGGCGCCGCGGGCGGGGCCGGACCGGTCACCAGCCCGATGCCCGGCACCGTGCTGGTGGTCAAGGTCGCCGCGGGCGACGTGGTGAGCGCCGGGACGCCGCTCGTGGTCGTCGAGGCGATGAAGATGGAGCACACGATCACCGCGCCGATCGACGGCGTGGTCAGCGAACTCCCCGTCCGGGCGGGCCAACAGGTCGCGCTGGACGAAACGGTAGCCGTTGTGACACCCCAAAAGGATGGCCAATGATCGACTTTCGGCTGGATGACGAGTACGAGGCGCTGCGCAAGACGGTCGAGGAATTCGCGCGCTCCGAGGTCGCCCCGGTCATCGGCGACCTGTACGAGCGGGAAGAGTTCCCGTACGAGATCGTCGCGAAGATGGCCGAGATGGGCCTGTTCGGTCTGCCGTTCCCCGAAGAATACGGCGGCATGGGCGGCGACTACTTCGCGCTCTGCCTGACTCTGGAGGAGCTGGCGCGCGTCGATTCCTCGGTCGCGATCACCGTCGAGGCCGGGGTGTCCCTGGGTGCCATGCCGATCTACCGGTTCGGCACCGAGGAGCAGAAGGAGAAGTGGCTCCCGGAGCTGTGCGCCGGCACCGCGCTCGGCGCCTTCGGCCTCACGGAACCGGGCGGCGGCTCGGACGCCGGCGCCACCCGCACCCGCGCGAAACTCGACGGCGACACCTGGGTGATCAACGGCAGCAAGTCGTTCATCACCAACTCCGGCACCGACATCACGAAACTGGTCACGGTCACCGCCGTCACCGACGTGAAGGAGAACGGGCGCAAGGAGATCTCGGCGATCATCGTCCCGTCCGGCACGCCGGGTTTCGCCGTCGCGCCGAAGTACTCCAAGGTCGGGTGGAACTGCTCGGACACGCACGAGCTTTCGTTCGACGACGTCCGCGTCCCGGCGGAGAACCTGGTCGGCGAGCGCGGCCGCGGCTACGCCCAGTTCTTGTCCATTTTGGACGAAGGCCGGGTCGCGATCGCCGCGCTGAGCGTCGGGCTCGCGCAGGGCTGTGTCGACGAATGCCTGCGGTACGTGAAGGAACGCGAGGCCTTCGGTCACAAGATCGGCGAGTACCAGGCGATCCAGTTCAAGATCGCCGACATGGAGGTGCGCACGCACACCGCGCGGCTGGCTTACTACGCGGCGGCGTCGAAGATGCTGCGCGGCGAGCCGTTCAAGAAGGAGGCGTCGATCGCGAAGCTCGTCGCGTCGAACGCCGCCATGGACAACTCGCGCGACGCGACGCAGATCTTCGGCGGATACGGCTTCATGAACGAGTTCCCGGTGAGCCGCTTCTACCGCGACGCGAAGATCCTGGAGATCGGCGAGGGCACCTCGGAGGTGCAGCGGATGCTGATCGCGCGGCACCTCGGCGTCGCCTGAGACTTCGGTACAGCTGGTCGTGAGTGGCGATTCGGGTTCTAACCCGAATCGCCACTCACGACCCCCGGTGACCCGACGAAATACCCGCGCGACCTCACGATGTTGTAGAACGGAAGGATGAGCGAATTCATCATCCGCGAGGGTGGTTCTGGGGATTTCCAAGCGTTGCTGGACATGTTCGACGAGGCCGTCGCCTGGCTGGTCGAGCGCGGTAGTGAGGGTCAGTGGGGGACCGAGCCGTGGTCCACGATCCCGAAGCGGATCGAGCGGGTCCGGGGGATGGCCGACGGGCCTGGGCTGTACATCGCCGAGGTCGGCGGCGAGGCGGCGGGCGCGATCGTCCTCGGTGACCGGTTCCCGCACGTCCCGCCGGTCGAAGAGCCCGAGATCTACCTCGGCCTGCTGCTGACCTCGCGCCGGTTCGCCGGGCACCGGGTGGGCTCGCGACTCGTCGAGTTCGCGCTGGCCGAGGCCCGGAAACGCGAGATCGGGCTGGTCCGGGTCGACTGCTGGGCCGGCGGCGACGGCGACCTGCAGCGCTACTACGAGAGCCAAGGCTTCAAGCCGACCGAGCGGTTCGACGTCAACGGCTGGATCGGGCAGGTGTTCGAGCAGCGGCCGTAGGGCTGGCGATCCGGCGCCTGGGGGTGCACCATAGTTGACACATTGCCAACAGTGCCCCGGACAGTGAAGTCGCAGAGGAGCTCCCATGGCCAAGCGTGAACGTTCCCTGGCAGGCAAGGTCGTCGTGATCACCGGAGCCGCCCAAGGCATCGGGGCGAGCACCGCGACGGCGCTGTCCCGGCTCGGCGCCAAGGTGGTCATCGGCGACCTGGACCAGGTCCTCGCCGAGAAGACCGCGGCCGAACT
Source organism: Amycolatopsis pittospori (assembly GCF_013870525.1). Classification (GTDB taxonomy): domain Bacteria; phylum Actinomycetota; class Actinomycetes; order Mycobacteriales; family Pseudonocardiaceae; genus Amycolatopsis; species Amycolatopsis pittospori. The sequence goes on along the minus strand of NZ_JACBXD010000020.1, from coordinate 63,773 downwards.
GGGCGCGGAGGCGCTGCCGCTCGACGTCACCGACACGAAGGGCTTCACGGAGTTCCTCGACGAGGTCGAGCGGCGCGTCGGCCCGATCGACGTGCTGATCAACAACGCCGGGATCATGCCGCTCGCCCCGCTCGACGAGGAGGACGACGCGGCGACCCGGCGGCTACTGGAGATCAACCTGCACGCGGTCATCCACGGCACCCGTGAGGCGGTCAAGCGGATGCGCCCGCGTGGCACCGGACACATCGTGAACATCGCCTCGATGGCCGGGAAGGCGGGATTCCCCGGCGCCGCGACCTACTGCGCGACGAAACACGCCGTCGTCGGTCTGTCGGAATCGGTGCATCTGGAATTGCGTGGAACGGGCGTCCTGGTCTCCTGCGTGATGCCCGCCGTGGTGCGCACGGAACTGGCCAGCGGGCTCGGCGAGGCGAAGTTCTTCAAGTCCGTGCGGCCCGAAGATGTGGCGCAGGCCATTGCCGATGCGTTGCGCCGTCCCAAGTTCGACGTCTTCGTTCCCGCATCGCTGGACGCCATGGGCAGGATCACACGGCTGCTTCCGAGGCGCGTCGGCGAAGGGCTGCTTCGCGCCCTCGGCGGCGACAAGATTCTTTCTTCCGCAACGCATTCCAGTGCTCGCGCGGAGTACGAATCGCGGGCGGCGCGCAGTGCCCCGGCGGTCGAAAAGGACGCCGATTCTTAGCTCGGACGGCCTAATGACCGTCCGAAGTGGACGGCCTGGACCGGTGGCGGTGTTGAGTAGTGCGCCGGTAAACGGCAAGATTGCTCATTACCGCGTTCATTCCTCCAGGAGGCACCTCATGGCAACACCCCCGGCACGGCTCGCCGCCGCCGCGTCGAACGTCGTCGGGAAGGTGCTGCACGGTGGTGTCGCCGATCTCCGCCCCGTCCCGCGCGTCCTGATCGACCAGGGCCCCAACCGTTCGCTGTACCGGCTGCGCAACAGCGGGAAGCCCGTGGACGGCCCGCCGGTGCTGCTGGTGCCGCCGCTGGCCGCGCCCGCGCTGTGCTTCGACCTGCGCCGCGGCTGCAGCCTCGCCGAGCACCTGGTCGACGGCGGCCGCAACACCTACCTGGTCGACTACGGCAACGTCGCGTTCTCCGACCGTCGCCTGGGCATCGAGCATTGGATCGACGAGGTGCTGCCGCGGGCGATCCGCAAGGTCAGCGAGGATTCGGGCGGCCAGGGCGTGCACATCATCGCCTGGTGCCTCGGCGGGATCTTCTCCCTGCTGACCGCCGCCGACCAGCCCGATCTGCCGATCGAATCGGTCGCGACCATCGCGTCGCCGTTCGACTTCACCGCGATCCCGCTGATCGCGCCGTTCCGCCCGCTGGTGGACCTCACCGGCGGGCACCTGCTGACCCCGATCTACCGCGTCCTCGGCGGCGCACCGTCCTATTTGGTCAGCCGGGTCTTCCGCGCGACCGGGATCAGCAAGGAGATCACCAAGCCGCTGGCGATCCTGAAGAATCTCGATGACCGGGACTATCTCGCGCAGATCGAGGCCGTCGACCACTTCATGGACAACATGATCGCCTACCCGGGGCGGACGTTCGGCCAGATCTACCACCGGTTCTTCCGCGCCAACGACCTCGCCGAAGGCACTGTCGACCTCAACGGCCGGATCATCTCGCTGTCCGGGGTCAAGGTGCCGACGCTGGTCATCGCGGGCCAGAACGACACGATCGCCCCGCGCGCGGCCGTCGAACGGCTCACCGGCCTGCTGGACAACTCGCCGTCGGTGCGGTTCGAGACCGCGCCCGGCGGGCATCTCGGCGTCCTCACCGGCCGGAAGGCGCGCGGGACCACCTGGCGTCACCTCGACGGGTTCCTCGACGAACAGGTCGCCTGAGCCTCAGCCGGCCCGATCGTCGCTTTTGCGCTGGTTCGTCATCGCGCTGCGCATCGACTGGCGTGGCGCGATCAGGTCGACCATTTCGGTGACCTGACGCCAGGCGTCGGCGATTTCGGCAGTGGCGCGGTCGCGTTGCAGGACGATCGTGGACAGCACCAGCGCCGTCATCCCGACGGTGGCGTCGAAGGCCTGGACCAGCAGCATCCTGGGGGCCAAGGCGTACGGGCCGTAGGGACCCAGACCGCGCGCGGCGGCGAAGATCGTGAAGGCGCAGACGCACAGGGAACAGAGGAGCGCGCCCGCCTGCCGGAACCGCAGGGCCGCCCAGACCAGCACCGGGAACACGATGAACAGTTTGGGCGGCGTCGTACTGGCGAGGAGCGACGTGCCGAGCACGCAGACGCCGAGCGCGGACGCTTCGGCCCAGCGAGCGAACGGAACCCGGTTCGGCAGGCGGAATCTCGGCGCGAGCAGCAACAAGGGTGTGAGGGTGAGGACGCCCATCGCGTCGCCGGTCCACCACACCAGCGCCGTCGTCCAGAACTCGCCGGGGACGAGCGCGCCTTCGAGGACCAGCGCGCCGGTGCCCACGACGGCGCTGATAGCCGTCCCGCCGATGGCGCCGACGACGACCAGCAGGACGACGTCCGGGAGCCCGTCGAGCCGAGTGCGGAAACCGCGCCGTCGCATGACGTAGTAGCCCAGCAGTGGGCCGAGTGTGTTCCCCGCGGAGATCGCCAGGACCGCGAGCAGCGAGGGCCCGAGGGCGATGTTCGTCAGCAGCGCGCCGAGCGCGATCCCCGGCCAGTAACGCGGCCCGAGGAGCATCGGCACCGCCAACGCGACCCCGGCCGCCGGCCACAGTGGCGAGATCTGCTCCCGCACGATCGCCCATTGGATGCCGATCTGGCCGGTGATGAAATAGCAGGCCGTGACGGCGAGGACGATGAGGCACCAGTGTGCCGCGGGGGACGGCTTTCGAGCGGCGGGCCTCATCGCGACTCCGGGCCTCGGCTGGCAGGGAAAACCATGAGAGTACCCCGGTGCCGCCACCTCGGAGCCGCCTCGAAGGTGTTGTCGAAGTGGTGGAAATAAACGGGCCTCGTGAGTGGTGACGACGGTTCTAACCGTCCTTACCACTCACGAGCCCGACGCCCTACTTGAGCTCCGCCGACGTCTTGCCCAGAATCCGACGGGCCACGATCAGCTGCTGGATCTGTTGCGTGCCTTCGAAGATGTCGAGGATCTTCGCGTCCCGGCTCCACTTCTCCAGGAGCGATTCCTCGGTGTAGCCCAAGGTTCCGGCCAGCTCGACACACTTAAGCGTGATCTCGACGACCGAGCGGCCCGCCTTCGCCTTGGCCATCGAAGCCTGCAGCGAGTTCGGCTTGCGGTTGTCGGCCATCCACGCCGATTCCATGGTCAGCAGGTACGCCGATTCGTAGTCGGCCTCCAGCTGCAGGAACGTCGCGGCGGCCGCGTGCTGGCTGTGCACCGGCTTGTCGTAGTCGATCTCGACGCCCGCCTCGGAGAGGACCTTCCGGGTCTCCTCAAGTGCCGCGCGGGCGACGCCGATGGCCATGGCGGCGACCAGCGGACGGGTGTTGTCGAAGGTCTGCATGACCCCGGCGAAACCCTTGGCGGTGTCGATTTCCGGTGTGCCGAGGAGGTTTTCCTTGGGCACGCGGACGTTTTCGAAGCGCAGCACGGCGGTGTCGGAGGCGCGGATGCCGAGTTTGTGCTCGACGCGCACCACCTCGAAGCCGGGAGTGCCCTTCTCGACGACGAACGACTTGATCGCCGCGCGGCCCTTCGTCTTGTCCAGAGTGGCCCAGACGACGACGGCGTCGGCGCGCTCGCCGGCGGTCACGAAGATCTTCTCGCCGTTGATCACGTACTCGTCGCCGTCGAGGCGAGCGGTGGCGGTGATCGCGGCGGAGTCCGAGCCGCAGTCCGGTTCGGTGATCGCCATCGCGGCCCACAGCCCGGAGAACTTCTTGAGCTGTTCGTCCGTGGCGACCGAACCGATGGCGGCGTTGCCGAGACCCTGGCGCGGCATCGACAGCAGCAGACCGACGTCGCCCCAGCACATCTCGATCGTGCCGAGCACGATGTTGAGGTTGGAACCGTTGCGGTTGCCCGGTTTCTCGTTCTTCTCGGACCGGCGGACACCCGCCGCGCCCGCGCCGCCCTCACCGGAGGAGTTCAGTCCGTCCAGCAGTGCCGCGAACATGTCCAATTCGGCCGGGTAGGTGTGCTCGGCGCGGTCGTACTTGCGCGAGATCGGCCGGAACACCTCGGCCGCGGCCTGGTACGCCTGGTTGATCAGGGTGCCGGCCTTCTTCGGAACCTCAAGGTTGATCATGATCGCCTTTCGAAAGCCTAGAGAAGGACGGCGCCTTCCATCACGCCGATCGCGCGGAGGTCGCGGTACCAGCGTTCGACGGGGTGTTCCTTGACGAACCCGTGCCCGCCGAGTAGCTGCACACCGGCGCTGCCGATCTGCATTCCCTTGTCGGCGGCCAGTTTCCGGGCCAGCGCGACCTCTCGGGCGTACGGCTTGCCCTGTTCGGCTCGGGCGGCGGCGCGCAGCGTGACCAGCCGCAGCCCTTCCAGCTCGATGGCGATGTCGGCCACCGAGAACGCGACGGCCTGCCGGTGGCTCACCGGCTCGCCGAACGCCTTGCGCTCGTTGACGTAAGGAACCACGTAGTCGAGGACGGCCTTCGCGGTACCGGCGGCCAGTGCGGCCCAGCCGAGCCGCGAGAGCCGGACGACCTCGGTGAAGACTTCGGCCTTGCCGCCGCCGAGCAGTGCTCCGGCGGGCAGGGCGACCTTCTCCAGGTGCAGCTTCCCGGTCGCCGCGCCGCGCAGGCCCATCGCCGGTTCGGTTTCGATGGTGACGCCCGCGTTCGACGACTCCACGAGGAACAGCGCCGGGCCACGTCCTTCGAGGTCGGCCGACACGATGAACAGCTCGGCGTCCGCGGCACGGGGGACCAGCGACTTCACGCCGTCGAGCTGGTAGCCCTTCGGGGTGCGGCGGGCCTTGGTGGCGGGTTTGAACGGATCGAACAGCGCCGTGCGCTCCTGCAGCGCCAGCGCCGCGGCCGGGACGTTCTCGCCGACGAACGCGGGCAGGTAGTCCGCCTGCTGCTGCTCGTCCCCGTAGGACACCAGCGCCGTGCTGACCGCCGACGGCGCGAGCACCGCGACAGCCAGCCCGAGGTCGCCGTGCGCGAGGGCCTCGGCGACCAGCGCGTTCGTGACGACCGACCGTTCGGTGCCGACACCGCCCAGCTCCTCGGGGATGCCGACCAGCGAGATGCCGAGTTCGGCGGCGCGGCTCAGCAGGCCTTCGGGCGCGCTGAGCTTCGCGTCGGCGTCGGCCGCCGCGGGCCGCAGCTGTTCGGCCGCGAACTCCGTCACGGTCTCGACGATGAGCTGCTGGTCCTCACTCGGGGTGAGGTCGAACAGCCCCGTGTCCTCGGCCGGCGCGAGCCGCGCGGGTTTGCCGAGCCGCTGGGCGGATTTGAACGTCCGTCCCGCCGCCCCGGCGACCCGGAAGCCGTTGCGCGTCCCGGCGCTGACCAGGTTCTGCACGGGCTTGCGCAGTCCGGCCCGTTCGATGACCTTGCTCCCGGCCAGCCGGGTGAGCGCGGACAGGCCGAAGCCCATCGCGTCTCGTTTCCTAGGCGCACCCACGGTGAGTCTCCCTGCCTCGCTTACCTACTCGTGAGTAGGTTAACTCCCTTCGAGGAGATGCGCCACCAGGGGGGAGGCGAACGTCACGCTCGTGAGTGATTTGGGTCGTTAGAACGACCCAAATCACTCACGACTCGCTCAACCGTCACCAACCCCACCGCCGCCACCGCCACGACGCCGACCAGCACCACCGCCGGCACCAGCTCCAGCAGCGGCGTCGCCGCCAGCAGGACCACCGCGAGGACCAGCCGCCGCACGTTCCACGAGCCGAGGTTCCGGCGCCGCATCCCGCTCAACGCGATCAGGTACAGCGCGAGCCCGCCGGTGAGCGCCCAGATCGGCGTGCCGTGCAGCCCGTCCGACAGGCTGTGGTGCTCGGTGTCGGACACGTACAGCAGTGACTTCTTCAGTCCCAGCGCCACGAGCACGATCCCGGCGATCAGGGGGAGGTGCAGGAAGGTGTAGGTGTCGGTCCCGATCCGGACCCGCTCGACGCCGTCCGCGCGCTTCAGGTTGTGCTCGGAAACGTGCGCGACGACGGAGAAGTACATCCACCACATCGCCGAAGCCAGCGCGAGCCCGAAGACGGCGGCCACCGTGATCGGCCACGACATCGGGTACGAGCTGATCCCGATGCCGATCGCCACGATCGACTCGCCGAGCGCGATGATCACGATCAGCCCGAACCGCTCGGCGAAGTGGCCGGGCTGGTGCAGCCGCCAGTCCGAGGAGCGCGTCCGGAAGACGTTGACGTAGTCGGCGAGCAGGGCGACGGCCCAGATGCCGAGTTGCACCCAGCCGGTGAAGAACGCCGCGATGGTCAGGAGCGCGACGCTCGGCAGCAGGCCGACGAACATCCTCAGCACGACCTTGCGTAGATCCGGGTCGTTCCGGGCGGCGCCGAAGTACGCGACCAGGTGCAGCAGTCGCACGAGGAAGTAGCAGCCGACGAACATCAGCGGCGCGTACAGCCCGCCCGGGAGATCGGTGAACGCCTCGGGGATGGTCAGCGAGACGAGGAACATCGTCCCCATCGCGGCGAACATCGCCAGCTGCGCGATGCCCTTGTCGACGTGGACGGTGTTGGCCAGCCAGGCATAGGCGCACCAGCACCACCACAGGACGGCGATCGTGGCCACCCCCTGGCCGATGCCGAGCGGGGTGAGGTGGTCGGCCATCAGCTGAGTGGTCTGGGTGATGGCGTAGACGAAGACCAGGTCGAAGAAGAGCTCCAGCGTGGTGACCTTGTGGTCTTCTTCCCGGGTCACCAGATGCAGGCCGCGTTTCGTGGGCACGCGCACATCGTGCCCCTCGCGCCTTTGCGGGACACGCGAGTTTGCTCAAAGCTGACTTTCAGACGCCCAGGACCGCGTGCGTCAGCGTGGTCAGTTCGGCCTCGATGTTCGGGCGGCCGTTGACCCGCCGGGTGCGTGCGAGGTCGTTCGCGATGGTCAGCGCCGCGTGGACGGTGATCTTCACTTCGCGCAGGCTCAGTTCCGGACGGACTTCCGAAGTCAGCGCGATCCAGCGCGCGACGTAGTCCCGCTGGACCCGGAGCAGATCCGCCTTGTCGCGTTCCGGCAGCTCCATCGGGCTGCCGGAGAAGGACACCAGCAGCTCGGGCGTGCGCAAAAGGGTGTGCACATAGGACGCCGCCAGTCTGCGCAGCGCGTCCCGCTCGTCGTCGGTCCGAAGCGCGCGTTCCGCGGCGAGCGCCAGCCGGTCGGCCGCGCGGTGGCCGATCGCCACCATCAGCGCGGCCTTGCTGGGGAAGTGCCGGTACACACTGGGCCCGGCGATCCCGGCCGCCGCGCCGATCTCCTCCATGCTCACCGCGCGGAAGCCGCGTTGCCCGAACAGGTCGGTCGCGGCCGCGAGGATCTGCTCGCGCCGGGACGGCTCGCCGAGCGCGATCGACGGCGTCTCGGGGGACGGTTCGCCGGGCACGGGGAGTGTGACATGCAGCACGGACTCCGCCAGCTGCACCAGGATCTGCGCGAAGCGTTTCTTCGCCACCGACGTGTGATGCACGGACACGCTGCCGAAGACGCTCAGCCCCGCCCAGCAGAGCAGTTCGGCGTCGTCGGGGATCAGTTCGGGGCGCAGCGCGAGCAGCGCCTTGGACCACGCCGCGAGCACCGCCCCCGACCGGCGTCGGATCTCCCGGCGGCCCTCCCGCGGCAGATGCCTGCCCTCCCAGCGCCACAGCGCGGCGACCTCACGACGCTCGACGGCTTGCGCGGCGAGCGTCCCGAGCAGCGCTTTGACCTGGGCGGGAACCGGGATGTCGACGGCGGCGAGCGTCTCGGTGGTGGCCGTCTCCATGTCGTCGATGCCGGACAGGACGACGTAGGACAGCACCGCCTGCTTGTCCGCGAAATGCCGGTACAACGCGGGCCCGGTGATCCCGGCCGCGGCGGCGATGTCGTTGATGCCGACGCCGTGGAACCCGCGGGCGCGAAAGAGCTCCGCGGCGAGGCCGGCCAGTTGGGCCTTGCGGTCGCGCGGTCGGGCTGAACGCTCGGTCGGGTGATCCATAGGTGAACACACGATAGCGCCGGTTGCGTGCATCGCAACCCATTGACACCATGGGGTTATCGCGGTTTATGTTAATCGGCATTAGCATGGCTACTGGCCGGTACGATCCGGCTGTGTTCGTCCCAGATACAGCGCCGTACGCGGAGGAGTTTTTTCTGTGAGTAGCGAGGCCTACATCTACGAGGCGATCCGTACGCCTCGCGGCAAGAACAAGGGCGGTGCCCTCCACGGCACCAAGCCGGTCGATCTCGTGGTCGGCCTCATCGAGGAACTGAAGGTCCGTCACCCGAACCTCGACCCCGCCGTGATCGACGACATCGTCCTCGGCGTGGTGTCCCCGGTCGGTGAGCAGGGCGCCGTGATCGCGCGCACCGCCGCGCTGAACGCGGGCCTGCCGCAGTCCGTCGCGGGTGTACAGCTGAACCGCTTCTGCGCCTCCGGCCTCGAAGCCACCAACACCGCCGCGCAGAAGGTGCGCTCCGGCTGGGACCAGCTGATCATCGCCGGTGGCGTCGAGTCGATGTCCCGGGTGCCGATGGGCTCCGACGGCGGTGCGTTGTTCATGGACCCCGCCACCGCCTACGACAACTACATCGTCCCGCAGGGCACCGGCGCCGACCTGATCGCGACCATCGAGGGCTTCTCCCGCGAGGACGTCGACGCGTGGGCCGTCCGCTCGCAGGAGAAGGCCGAAGCGGCCTGGTCCGGCGGCTACTTCGCGAAGTCCGTCGTCCCGGTGAAGGACATCAACGGCGTCACGATCCTCGACCACGACGAGCACCGTCGTCCCGGCAGCACCGTCGAGGGCCTCGGCAAGCTGAAGCCCGCCTTCGCCGGAATCGGTGAACTGGGCGGCTTCGACGCCGTCGCGCTGCAGAAGTACCACTCGGTCGAGCGCATCAACCACGTCCACACCGGCGGCAACTCGTCCGGCATCGTCGACGGCGCCGCGGTGGTCCTGGTCGGCAACGAGCAGATCGGCAAGGACTTCGGCCTGACCCCGCGCGCCCGCATCGTGGCGACCGCGACCGTCGGCTCCGAGCCCACGATCATGCTCACCGGCCCGACCCCGGCCACCGAGAAGGTCCTGAAGATCGCCGGTCTCACGCCGGACGACATCGACCTGTGGGAGCTGAACGAGGCCTTCGCCTCGGTCGTCCTCAAGTGGATCAAGGACCTGCACCTCGACGAGGAGAAGGTCAACGTCAACGGCGGCGCCATCGCGATGGGGCACCCGCTGGGCGCCACCGGCGCGATGCTGGTCGGCACCGTCGTCGACGAGCTGGAGCGTCGTCAGGCGCGCCGCGCCCTGGTCACCCTGTGCATCGGCGGCGGCATGGGCGTCGCGACCATCATCGAGCGGGTCTGAGGAAGAGACAATGACTGAAGCGAAGACCATCCGCTGGGAGCAGGACGCCGACGGCATCGTCGTGCTCACCCTGGACGACCCGAAGCAGTCCGCCAACACGATGAACGCCGACTTCCGCGAGTCGCTCGGTGTGGTCGTCGATCGCCTGGAGGCGGAGAAGGACAACATCACCGGTGTCGTCCTCACCTCGGCCAAGAAGACCTTCTTCGCCGGCGGCGACCTCAACGACCTGATCCAGGCCAAGCCGGAGAACGCGGCCGAGATCACCGAGAGCAGCGCCCTGATGAAGGGCCAGATGCGCCGGCTCGAGCAGCTGGGCAAGCCGGTCGTGGCCGCCATCAACGGTGCCGCGCTCGGCGGCGGCCTCGAACTCGCGCTCGCGACGCACCACCGCATCGCGGCCGACGTCAAGGGCAGCCAGATCGGCCTCCCCGAGGTCACCCTCGGCCTGCTCCCCGGCGGCGGTGGCGTCGTCCGCACCGTGCGCCTGCTGGGCATCCAGAGCGCGCTGCTGAACGTGCTGCTGCAGGGCCAGCGGCACCGCCCGGCCAAGGCCAAGGAACTCGGCCTCGTGCACGAACTCGTCGGCACCGTCGAGGAACTGGTCCCGGCCGCGAAGGCGTGGATCAAGGCCAACCCCGAGGGCGGCGTGCAGCCGTGGGACGTCAAGGGCTACAAGATCCCGGGCGGCACCCCGTCGAACCCGAGCTTCGCGGCGAACCTGCCCGCGTTCCCGGCGAACCTGCGCAAGCAGATCAAGGGCGCGAACATGCCGGCCCCGCGGGCGATCCTGTCCGCGGCCATCGAGGGCTCGCAGGTCGACTTCGACACCGCGATCACCGTCGAGACCCGCTACTTCATCAGCCTCGCCACCGGCCAGGTCTCGAAGAACATGACGAAGGCGTTCTTCTTCGACCTGCAGAGCATCAACTCCGGCGGCTCGCGGCCGGACGGCTTCGAGAAGTACACCGCCAAGAAGGTCGGCGTCGTCGGCGCGGGCATGATGGGCGCCGCGATCGCGTACGTCTCGGCCAAGGCCGGTATCGACGTCGTGCTCAAGGACGTCACCCTCGAAGGCGCCGAAAAGGGCAAGGGCTACGCGGTCAAGCTCGAAGAGAAGGCCCTCTCCCGCGGCAAGACCACTCAGGAGAAGTCCGACGCGCTGCTCGCCAAGATCACGCCGACCGACAAGGCGGAGGACTTCGCCGGCGTCGACTTCGTGATCGAGGCCGTCTTCGAGAGCGTCGAGCTGAAGCACAAGGTGTTCCAGGAGATCGAGGGCATCGTCAACCCCGACGCCGTACTCGGTTCCAACACCTCGACCCTGCCGATCACCTCGCTCGCCGAGGGCGTCCAGCGGACCGAGGACTTCATCGGGATCCACTTCTTCTCGCCGGTGGACAAGATGCCGCTGGTCGAGATCATCTGCGGTGAGAAGACTTCGTCCGCCACGCTGGCGAAGGTCTTCGACTACACGCTGCAGATCAAGAAGACCCCGATCGTCGTCAACGACAGCCGCGGCTTCTTCACCTCGCGCGTCATCGGCACCTTCATCAACGAGGCCGTCGCCGCGCTGGGCGAGGGTGTCGAGCCCGCGTCGATCGAGCAGGCCGGTTCGCAGGCCGGATACCCGGCCCCGCCGCTGCAGCTGATGGACGAGCTGACCCTGACGCTGCCGCGCAAGATCCGCAAGGAGACGCGTGAGGCGATCGAGGCGGCCGGTGGCACCTGGAACGCGCACGCGTCCGAGGGCGTCATCGATCGCATGGTGGAAGAGTTCGATCGCAAGGGCCGCTCCACCGGCTCGGGCTTCTACGACTACGACGAGGCCGGCAAGCGGACCGGATTGTGGCCGGGCCTGCGCGACGCGTTCAAGTCGGGCAGCGCCGAGGTTCCCTTCGAGGACCTCAAGGAGCGCATGCTGTTCGCCGAGGCGCTCGAGACCGTGAAGTGCTTCGACGAAGGTGTGCTGACCACCATCGCCGACGCCAACATCGGTTCGATCTTCGGCATCGGCTTCCCGGCGTGGACCGGCGGTGTCATCCAGTACATCAACCAGTACCAGGGTGGCCTGCAGGGCTTCGTCGACCGCGCTCGTGAGCTCGCGGAGCGCTACGGCGATCACTTCACCCCGCCCGCCTCGCTGGTCGAGAAGGCCGCGAAGGGCGAGATCTACGAATAAGCGCTTTGTAAAGGGTTTCAACCCTCGCTGAAAGGGGTCGCTCCGGACCGGGTCCGGGGCGGCCCCTTTCTTGTACGGCAAAGGGGTGGCGCGTCCGTAGCCACGGATGAGCCCGGGCCATGAACGGCTCGTTACTTGCAAATTTTGCAAGTAACGAGCCGTTCATGGCAGTCGGAGGTTCAGCGGGACGACGGTTCGAGCGCCCCGTACGGGAGCCGGCGCGGCGGCAGGCGGGCCTCCATCGCCGATGCTCACAGGATCGGGTCCTCACATGGCCTCGTCGAGCCGATTGACAAAATTGATTTTTACGTTCAAACTTGTTTTTGTGATCGAGGTGGCGTGGTGAAGGACGTGGAGTACCTGGAGCGGCTGGACCAGGCGGAGGCGTTGCTGAAACCGCAGCGGGTGGACGTCCTGCGGCGGCTCGCCGAGCCGAGCTCGTGCACCGAGGTGGCGGCGGCGCTCGACCAGACCCCGCAGCGGGTCTACTACCACGTGAAACGCCTGGTGGAAGCCGGTCTCGTGAGTCAGGTGTCGGAGCGCAAGGTGCGCGGAATCAGTGAAGGTGTGTATCAGGCGAGCGCGCGTTCGTACTGGTTGTCGCCCGGATTGGTCGGCCGGATCGGCCCGCGGGCGGCTCGGGACGAACTGAGCCTCGGGTACCTGGTGGACCTCATGGAGGAGGTCCAGGCGGACATCGCCGCGCTGGACCGTGCCGCACCGGAACTCCCGTCGATCGGCGTCTCCGGCGAGATCCGGGTGAAACCGGAGCGGCGCCAGGAGTTCCTCGACGAAGTGAAGACGACATTGCAGGACCTGTTCACACGCTACGGCGGAGCGGAAGGCGATGCCTTCAAACTCGCCGTGGCCTGCTATCCGAAGGGAGAACCCCATGGCTGAGTCGCAAGGGTTCCGGATCCGCGTGCGCGCGCCGATCCACGAGGTCTGGCACGCGCTGACCGATGCCGGGTCCATGCGGATCTGGCTCTCCGAACACGCCGTGGCCGATCTGCCGCGCCGGTACGAGTTCTGGGGCCGTTACACGCCGGCGGGTGACGCGCCGGCCCAGAAGTTGCTGATGGCCGAAGGCAACGTCCTGAAGTTCGCCTGGGAGGTCGACGGCACGGAAACCGTCGTCGAATTCAAGCTGTCGGAGGACGGGGAAGGGACGCTGATCGACTTCAGTCAGACCGGTCTGCCCGACTTCCAGGCGCTGCTCGCGGACCCCGATTCGCCGCTCGGCATGATGCACACGTTCTGGGCGCTTGCGGTCTCGAACCTCGTCGACCACGTCGAGGGCCGCCCGATCACCGCGCGCTGCGATCTCACCTCCCCGCGGATGCGCGAGGAAGTGCGGATCGACGCGCCGCGCGGGGAGGTCTACGCGTCGATCGCCGATCCCGCCGAGTTCACGCGCTGGTTCGGTGCGCGGATCGAGGCCGAGCCCCACGTCGGTGGTCGCTGGGCGATGGGCTCGCTGGAGATGGATCCGAGGCCGGCGAAGATCGTCGACCTGGTCCCCGACGGCAAGATGGCGCTCGCCTACGAGGACGGCATCGTCGCCACCTGGGAACTCGAAGACTCCGGTGGTGGCACGAAACTCACGTTCGTCCAAAGTGGATTCTCCGACGAGAAGCCGCCGTACGGTTCGTGGATGGGCTGGCTCAGCGGCCTGGCGGAACTGCGCCGGTTCCACGAGATCGACACCTGGATCCCCATGTGGGTCGACGTCCACCTCGAAGGGACGCCGGACGGACTCATCACCATCGACGGGAAGTAGGAGGATCCGATGTTGCTCGAAGGCAGGAACGCGATCGTCTACGGGGCGGCGGGCGGAATCGGGAGCGCGGTTTCCCATGGGTTCGCCAGGGAAGGTGCGACGGTGCACCTCACCGGCCGGACGCTGAAGAAGCTCGATGCCTTGGCCGAGGAGATCCGGGCGGCCGGTGGAAAAGCCGAGACGGCGGAGTTCGACGCACTCGACGAAGCGGCCATCGACGAACATGCCGCCGCTGTGGCCGCGTCGGCGGGCAGCGTCGACATCTCGATGAACGTGATCACGCACAACGACGTCCAGGGCACCCCGCTGGTCGAGATGTCGTTGGAGGACCTCGAAAGTCCGGTCCGGACCGCGGTACGGACGAACTTCCTGACCGCGCGGGCGGCCGCCCGGCACATGATCACGCAAGGCTCCGGGGTGATCCTGATGTTCGGCGGCGACGGCGATCCGTTGCCGGGGTATCACCTCGGCGGATTGCAGGTCGCGTTCAGCGCGATGGAGGCGTTGCGGCGAGGGCTGGCGTGCGAACTCGGCCCGCAGGGGATCCGTGTCGTGACCCTGCGCACCGGCGGGATCCCGGAGACGATCCCCGCGGGGGCCGGACTCGACGACGCCATCCGCGACATGGTCGAGATGACGATGCTCAAGCGGACGGCGTCACTGGAGGACGTTGCCCGCGTCGCCGCCTTTGCCGCGTCCGATCACGCGCGCAGCATGACGGCGACGGCCCTGAACATCAGTTGCGGCACGATGGTCGACTGATCCTCTCCCGGCGGTAACACCGGCGAACTCTCTCCCGACTACGCGGCACCACCACGTGCCGAGGGAGGCTGCTTTGCCGAAGAGAGCAATGAAGCTCGGGATCTCGCTGGCGATCGGCCTGCTGGTCGCCGCGGGGTGCGGCGTCGAAACCGTGCCGACCGGGCGGGTCACGCAGCCGAGCGGCACGGTGCTGACAACGCCGACGTCCACCAGCGGCTGGGCCCCGCCCACGACAGCGCCGACGACCACGGCCACACCGCAGGCCTTGGTTCCGCCGACTACGGCACCGGTCGAGGTTCCGACGTCGGTCAACGTCCCGACGCCGAAGCCGACACCGCGCCCGAAAGCGACGAGTGCGGCGAAAGCGCCGAATCCCGTGGACTGCGGCGGCGACTATTACCGCAACGCCGATGGCGACTGCGTGCACCGGCCGGCGACCGGTCCTGGAGCGGCCGACGGGGCGACGGCACTGTGCAAGGACGGTTCCTATAGCTACAGCCAGAATCGCCGCGGTACTTGCTCGGGACATGGTGGGGTTCGCACCTGGCTGTGATCCCGTCGGTCAACCATTCACTTGAGAGGATGGTGCTGTGTAAGGTCGGATCATGGGATCCGCATGGTGAATCCGGTCGACCGGGCACCTTCGCCCCGGCTTTTCGTCGTCGTGCTCGCCACCTGTGGCCTGGTGGCCTCGTTCATGCAGACGCTCGTCGTCCCGCTGATCCCGGCGTTCCCGCGGCTACTCGACGCTTCCCCTGCCGACGCGTCGTGGGTGGTCACGGTGACCCTGGTCGCCGGCGCCGTGGTGATGCCGGTGAGCGGCAGGCTCGGCGACCTGTACGGCAAACGCCGGTTGCTGCTGATCAGCCTGGGCTTCCTGGTCGCCGGTTCGGTGGTGTCCGCGCTGACGAGTTCGCTCGCGCTGATGGTCGTCGGCCGCGGGTTGCAGGGCTGCGCGATGGGCGCGATCCCGCTGGGCATCAGCATCATGCGCGACGAACTCCCGCCGGAACGCGTCGGTGCCGCGATCTCGGTGATGAGCTCGACGCTCGGCGTCGGCGGCGCGATCGGGCTGCCGGTGTCGGCGCTGGTCGCGCAGAACGCCGACTGGCACGTCCTCTTCTGGGCGTCGGCGGGGCTCGGACTGGTCTGCGGCCTGCTGATCCTGTTCGTCGTGCCGGAGTCGCCGGTGAAGACACCGGCGCCCTTCGACTACCTCGGCGCCGTGGGGCTGACGGCCGGACTGGTCTGCCTGCTGTTGCCGATCGTCAAGGGCAGCGAATGGGGCTGGGGCAGCGGCCGCACGCTCGGATTCGCCGGAGCGGCGGTGGCGATCCTGCTGATCTGGGGCGGCTACCAGCTGCGGCGTCGTGATCCGCTGGTGGACCTGCGGGTCTCCGCACGGCGTCCGGTGCTGTTCACCAACCTCGCGTCGATCATGATCGGCTTCGCGCTGTACTCGATGGCCTTGTCGTTCCCGCAGTTGCTGCAGGCGCCCGCGTCGACCGGCTACGGCCTCGGCCTGACGATGGTGCAGGCCGGACTCTGCCTGGCGCCGAACGGGCTGGTCATGTTCATGCTGTCACCGGTGTCGGCGCGCCTGATCACGCGTTACGGCCCGCGGACGACGCTCATGACCGGTGCCGTCACCATCGCGGCCGGGTACGCGTTCGCCACCGTGCTGATGGACAACGCCGTCGAGCTGATCATCGCGTCGATCATCATCGGCGGCGGTGTCGGTATCGCCTACGCGGCGATGCCCGCGCTGATCATGGGTTCGGTGCCGATCAGCGAAACCGCGTCCGCGAACGGCCTGAACTCGCTGATGCGGTCGGTCGGCACGTCGACGTCCAGCGCGGTCATGGCGACCATGCTCGCGTCGCTGGCGATCACCGTCGGCGGGGTCTCGGTCCCGTCCGCGGACGGGTTCCGGATGAGCTTCATCGTCGCCTCCGGTGCCGCCTTGTTGGGGCTCGTCCTGACCGCGATCGTCCCGAAGCAACGGCAGCCCGAACCCATGGCCGCCTCGGTCCACTAGCCCAGTGAGAGGAAGGCCCCTTCATCGCGAAATTCGCGATGAAGGGGCCTTTCATCTCAAGCCGCTCATCCCGAGCGCGTCAGAACAGCGTCGGCACGATCGCGTCGATGAGGTGCGGACCAGGCTCGGCCAACGCGCGCTGGAACTGCTCGGCCAGTTCCTCCGCGGTCGTCGCCCGTGATGCGGGAACGCCCATCCCTTCGGCGATCTTGACGAAGTCCATGTCCGGCCGCGAAAGGTCGAGCAGTTCGTTCGCTTTGGGACCGCTGGCGTCCGCCCCGACGCGCTGCAACTCCAGCCGCAGGATCGCGTACGCCCGGTTGTTCAGCAGAACCGTGGTGACGTTCAGGTTCTCCCTGGCCTGCGTCCACAGTGCCGAAATCGTGTACAGCGCACTGCCGTCGGACTGCAGGTTGATCACCGGCCGGTCCGGGGCGGCGACGGCCGCGCCGGTCGCGACGGGCATGCCATAACCGATCGCGCCGCCGGTCAGCGTCAGCACGTCGTGCCGCGGCGCCCCCGCGGTCGCCGCCGGCAGCAGCAGGCCGGAGGTGTTCGCCTCGTCCGCGATGATCGCGCGTTCGGGCAGCAGCGCGCCGATCACCTCGACCCAGTTCTGCGGTGTCAGCGGTCCGGACGGCAGTGCGGGCCGGGCCGCTTCCTGCAGGACCGGTTCCGTCTCCGCCGCGACGAGGTCCGCGACCTCGTTCAGCGCGCGGGGAACGTCCTGCCCGATGTCGGCCAGCACGTGGACCTGCGCGCCCTCGGGCACGAGGTTGCTCGCCTTGCCCGGGTACGCGAAGAACGACACGGGCGCCTTCGTCCCGGCGATGATCACGTGCTTGATCCCGTCGAGCTGGTAGGCGACCTGCTCGGCGAGGTAGCCCAGCCGCTCGATCGTCGGCAGGCCTTCTCCGCGCTCGAGCCGCGCGGGGAACGTCTCGACGAACGCCTTCACCCCGGTCGCGGCGGCGATCCGGCTGGTCGCGCGCAGCCCGGCTTCACGGCAGGCGCTACCGCCGACGAGGAGTGCGACCGGTTCGCCGCTGGTCAGGACGTCGGCGATGTCCTTCACCGTGGTCGCGTCGACGGCCTGCGGGATCCGCGGCGGGATGGGAGCGCAGGCCTCGCCGCCCTCACCCCAGGACGCGTCGGCCGGGAGGATCAGCGTCGCGATCCGCCCGGGGGAGTCCTGGGCGGCCGCGACCGCCGCGGCGGCGTCGGCACCGACGTCCTTCGTGTGCTCGGAGCGGCGGACCCAGCCTTCGAGCGAACCGGCGACGGCCTCGATGTCCGATTCGAGCGGGGCGTCGTACTGCTTGTGGTAGGTCGCGTGATCGCCGATCACGTTGACGATCGGGGTGTGCGCGCGGCGCGCGTTGTGCAGGTTCGCCAGCCCGTTCCCGAGGCCGGGGCCGAGGTGCAGCAGCGTGGCGGCCGGTTTGTCGGCGATCCGCGCGTACCCGTCCGCGGCGCCGGTGACCACGCCTTCGAACAGGCCGAGCACGCCGCGCATCTCGGGCACGGTGTCGAGCGCGGCCACGAAGTGCATCTCCGAGGTGCCCGGATTTGAAAAGCACACGTCCACGCCACTGTCGACGAGCGTGCGGATCAGGGACTGGGCGCCGTTCATCTCACTCACTTTTCAAGCCCTCTCAGCGGAAAAGAACGCCGGGGTTGAGGATCCCGGCCGGGTCGAAGCTTTCCTTGATCCGGCGCATCAGCGCGATCTTCGCCGGGTCCTCCAGGTCGAGGAAATACTCGGTTTTGGTCTGCCCGAGGCCGTGCTCGCCGGAGATCGCGCCGCCGAGTTCCATACCGAGCGCGAAGATGTCGGTCAGCAGTTTCTTGCGCTTCTCCGGGTCCTTGCAGAAGATGCCGAGGTGGACGTTGCCGTCGCCGGCGTGCCCGCAGCCGAGCGCGCCCGCTTCGCGCGAAAGCGCCATTTCCCTGGTCCGGCGCAGGAATTCCGGCATCGCGGCCCGCGGGACCACCACGTCGATGACGTCGTCCGCACCGACGGCCTTGGCCGTCCAGAACGCCTTCTCGCGAGCCTCGATGAGCTTGCGCGCGGAGCCGCCTTCGAGCACGTAGACGTCCATCGCGCCGAGATCGCCCAGCAGGCCGCCGAGCTCCTCGATGTCGGCATGCAGCCGATCGTTGTCGCGGTTCTCCAGCGCCACCACCAGATAAGCCTGCGCGGAGTCACGGATCTGGTCCGGGACGCCGAGGCTGAGCTTCTCGTTGTAGCTGATCGCGGCGAGGGTCAGGTTGTCGATGTACTCGACGATATGCGGCGCGAGGCCACTGGAGATGATCTTCGGGACGACGGTCATCACCTCGTCGAAGGTCTCGAACGGGGCGAGCACCGTCGCGCCGTGGGGCAGGCGCGGATACAGCTTCACGATGACCTCGGTCGCGATCGCGAGCGTGCCCTCGGAGCCGATGATCAGCTGGGTCAGGTCATAGCCGGTCGAGACCTTCGAGGTCTTGCCACCCGTCCGGATGATCTCGCCGGTCGGCAGCACCGCCTGCAGACCCACCACGTTGTGCCGGGTGACGCCGTACTTGACCGCGCGCATCCCGCCCGCGTTCGTCCCGACGTTGCCGCCGACACTCGCGCTCAACTCACCCGGATAAACCGTGTAGCCGAGCCCGGCGACGGCGGTCTTTTCGTCCAATTCGGACAGTGTGACGCCGGGCTGGACGACGGCGACGTGGTTCTCGGTGTCGATCTCCAGGACCGCGTTCATGCGCTCGAACGAGATCACCAAACCGTCTTCGCGAGGCCGTGCGGCGCCCGACAGCCCGGTGCCCGATCCTCGCGCGGTGACCGGAACGCCGTGCTCGCCCGCCGCTTTCAGCAGCTCCGCGACCTCCTCGGCGGTCCCCGGTTTCGCCAGGTAGGCGGGTGGCTGCGGGGCGGCCGTCAACGCCTCGTCGTGTGCGTAGTCCTCGGGGATCGCCTCGCCTGACAGCAGATTCGTGTCCCCGACGATCTCGGCGAACCGTGCCGCAACATCGCCCATCGACAAGCCCTTCCTCACGCGTCTTTGCCTGGTTACCGAAGCGTAGTACGTAGTGGGCGGCCGTGGCCATGAATCATTTTCATGTTCGCTGGTCACAACCTCGCGACAACCTCACTCGGTTACCCATGTCGCAGCGGGTCCTCCGACGGCCCGCCGGAAGGGGTGGACGCTCGATGGGATCAAGGATGAGACGGATCGCGACGCTGGTGGCGGCGCTCGCGGTGGCAGCAGGGCTCGCGGTACCGGCGGCCGAAGGCAGGGAAGCGGGCTGCACGGCGCCCGTCGTGAACGTCAGCGGCGTCAGCCAGGCCGAGGGAACGAGCGCCGGTTACACCACGTTTCTCTTCACCGTCTCCCTGGCCGACGGCGGTTGCGCGCCCCAGGGCTCGGTCGAGTACCGGACGATCGACGGGAACGGTTCGCCCGTCGATCCGGCGTTCGTGGCCAAGGAAGGCCCCGATTACGCGCCGGCCACCGGCACGCTGACCTGGGCAGGCAGGTCGGACACGCAGACCGTCCCGGTCAAGGTCCGCGCCGATTCCCTCGTCGAGAACGACGAGATGTTCTCCCTCCAGCTGTACGGCGAGAAGGGCGTCCGGATCGGTCACAGTGTCGGCGTCGCCTGGGTGGCCGACGACGACGCGGTCAAGACCTCACCGGCGATCACCACTCAGGAGGGCGAGATCTGCTGGTCGATGCCGCTCGGCTACGCGCAGGGCACGTCCTGCAAGGTGCCGGTCGTCCTCTCCCGGCCTTGGACGGGACCGCTCACCATCCGCTACCGCACCGAAGGCTCCGGCCACGTGCCCGTGAAGGACGGGGTCGTCACCATCCCGCGCGGTGAGACGCGGGGATACGCCGAATTCACGCCGCTCTCCGGTGAGGCGGGGAAGGCGCGGATCGAGTTCTTCCAGCCGTCGCAGGGGCGACTCGTCCACGCGACCTCGAATGTGGTGATCAGCCCCGGCCGGTGACCAGATCGGCGTCGGCCGTCGCGTTCGCCCGCCGGTAGAGCTCCACGGCTCTGGCCCAGTGGGCGGCCGCGGCGGCCGTGTCACCACAGCGCGCCTCGAGGTCGCCGAGGTCGCGGCGCAGGTGAGCCTCCTCGTAGGGATCCGGGACCCCGGCCCGGACCGCGAGACCGCGTTCGAGGTTCTCCCGCGCCGCGGCCAGGTCGCCGAGTCCCAGGCAGGCGCGGCCGAGCCGATCGAGCGCGGCGGCTTCGCTGTGCCGGTTCCCCACGTCCCGGCTGATCAGCAACGCCTGGTCGAAATCGGTGCGCGCGGCCGGGAAATCGCGCCGGGAAAGATGGACCTGGCCGGCGTGCAGCAGGGATTCCCATTCCTGCCACCGATCGCCGATCGCCCGTGACGCGGCCAGCGCCTTGCCTAGATGCTCCAGCGCGACGTCGTGATCGCCGAGTTCCTCGTAGGCCTCGCCGAGGGTGTCCAAGGTGGCGGCCTCCAGCCGGGCGTTGCCGAGCTCGCGGAACGTCGCCAGTGCCGCGGTCAGCGGGCCGAGTCCGTCCATCGCCTGACCGCGGCGGACGTAGGCATGACCGAGGTTCCGCTGCGACAGCGCCCGGCCGAGCCGGTTGCCCGCCGAGGTACACCGTTCCACCGCCAGCCGGTACGCGGTGATCGCCTCGTCGAACCGGCGCAGGGCGGCGTAGGCGTTCGCGGTGTTGTTGTAGATATGGCCCTCGCCTTCGAGATCACCCGCCGCGCGAGCGGCCTTCAGCGCGCGGGCATTGGTTTCGAGGGCGTCCGTAAGCCTGCGGGTCATGAAGTACGCGGCGCCCAGCGCACGCAGCATTTCCGCCTCCGCCAAGGGGTCGGCGAGTTCGGCGGCGGCCGCTGCGCCCTCGCGGCACAACCCGATCCGCTCGTTCCAGCCGCCCATGGTGTCGTAGAAACTGGTGAGCAGATAGGTGAGCTGCCAGGCGGCGGTGTTGCGCCCGTGCTCGCGAGCGAACCGCACCACGGGCAGCAGATTCGCGCGTTCGGCGCTCAGGAACGCCAGTGCCGCACGCCTTTCCGCCGGGAACGGCCGTTCGGGCGCGGGGTGGCGCAACGCCGGGGTGACCAGATCGCGGTTCGGGTCGATGATCCGGTTCGCCTCGGCGGCCACGTACAGGTACCAGTCGACGAGCCGGTCCGCCGCCTCTGCGCGGCTCGCCGTCGTTTCGTCCGCACGAGCACACGCGACGGCGAATTCACGGATCAGGTCGTGGAAGCGATGGCGATCCGCGCCGGCCGGGGTGATCAGATGCGCGGCGGACAGCGCGGCGACGGCGGCGCGGCCCGCTTCCGGCGGCACCCCGCACAACGCGGCGCCGAGAGCCGAGCTGAACGACGCTCCCGGGGTCAGCCCGGACAGTCGGAACAGCTGTGCGGACGCGGGGTCCAACGGGAGGTAGGCGCTCGCGAGCACGGTCCGGACGGTTCGTGAATCACCTTGTACGGCAAGGGTTTCCAACCGTCCGGCGCCGGTCAGCTCGCGGGTGAGCTCCGCGATCGGCCGTCCCGGCTCCCCGGTCAGGCGCGCGGCGGCGATCCGCAGTGCCAGCGGCATCCCGTCGCACAGCCTGGCCAGTCGCGCGGCCTGCGCGGGTTCGCGGGCGACCCGTTCGGTGCCCAGTACGCGGGTGAGCAGGGTCATCGACTCCGGATCGGCCAGCGCGTCGAGCGCGAGCACGTGGACGGCGTGCCTGCTGCCGAGCGCGGCCAGGGTCTGCCTGCTGGTCACGATCAGCATCGTCTTCGCCGTGCCGGGGACGAGCGGCAGGATCTGGTCGACGCCGCCGGCGTTGTCCGCGACGACCACACACCGTTTGCCGTGCAGGAGCGACCGGAAGAGCGCGGCACGTTCGGCCGTCGCGTCGGGCAGCCGATCGTCGGGCAACCCCAGACCGCGCAGCAGGTGGGCGAGCGCGTCACCCGGCGACAGTGCCTCATGCGGGTCGTGCCCGGCGAGGTCGAGGAACAGCTGGCCGTCGGGAAAGTGGTCGGCGATGCGATGTGCCCACTGCACGGCCAGCGCGGATTTCCCCATGCCCGCCGCGCCGGAGATCACGACGACCGGCCGCTCCGGTTCGTCGAGAAGCCGGTCCAGGGACGCGAGTTCCTGCTGCCGTCCGGTGAAATGCCCGACGCGGGCGGGAAGTTGCGCGGGTGCCGTGCCCGTCGTCGGCGCGTCCAGTTCGGGCGCGCGACGCAGGATCGACGTATGCAACGCGACCAGTTCCGGACCGGGGTCGACACCGAACTCGTCGGCCAGACCCCGCCGCACGGACTGGAAGGTTTCGAGTGCTTCGGCGTGCCTTCCGCAGCGATGCAGCGCGAGCATGTGCAATGCGGCGAGCCGTTCACGGTAGGGATGCTCGGCTCGCAGCCGAGGCAGTTCCCGGACGACCTGGTCGTGATCACCGAGCCGTAGCTCGGCGTCCCAGAGTTCTTCCCAAGCCGACAGTCGCAGTTCCTGGAGACGTTCGACCTCTCGGCGCCCCCAACCGTCCAGTTCGGCGTCCGCGAACGCTTCGCCGCGCCAGAGCCGCAACGCCTCACGCAAGGCCGTCACCGCTTGCCCCGGAGTGTCCCGCTGAGCGGCACGTAGCTCCTCTTCGAAGCGGAGCGCGTCGACAGAGGACGGTGCGACCGTGAGGACGTAGCCGGGTTTGCGGGTCAGCAACACCGGAGGGAAGCCGCAATCCTCGAGCGCCTGCCGGATCCTCGCGACGTGGCTGTGCAGGGTTTTCACCGCCGTACGAGGCGGATCCTCACCCCAGAGCACGTCGACCAGCCGGGGGATCGGCACGACCGTGCCCGCGTGCAGGGCGAGAACGCCGAGCACGGCTCGCTGGCGGGCGCCGTGGAACTCCGCCCGCCCGGTGGGGCCGATCGCTTCGACCGGGCCCAGCACCCGTAGTTCCCCTGGCCCGGGCACCCTGCTCCCTCCGGCTCGTGACCTCGGTGAGCGTATCCGGGCGAAGACCCTCCGAAATCGGCCGATCAGGGGCACACGATCCCGACAACCGCGCCACAACCGGAGTGATCGACGGTCGGTAGGTCGATTGTTCCGCCCAAGGAGGGGTACATGATCACCAGAAATCCGCGGCGCCGGAGAACCTTGATCGCGGCGGCGGCGCTGGCCGTCGCGACCTTGTTCGCGGGTGTCGCACCGGCGGTTCAGGCCGCGCCGGAGGGACGCAGCGACGTCTTCATCCGGGACAACACGTCCGACGTCGGGTTCGAGCCTTCGTCCGGCTCGCTCTACTCCAGTCCCGACATCCGCGTGTGCTTCTCGGCGACGATCCTGTGCGCCACCGACGATCCGATCGTCCAGGGCGGCAACGCCTACATCCACGTCACCCTGAACAACCCGGGCCCGTACGGGGACGGACTCGAGAAGGGAACGCTGCAGGTCTACTACACGAAGCAGGGCACTGTGGCGCAGTGGACGAGCCAATGGAACTACATCGGTTCGGCCACCAACGTGAGCGTCCCCTACGGCACCAAACGGGTCGTCATCCCGTGGAAGGTCCCGATCGGCTCGCACTTCTGCCTGCTGGCCCGGTGGCTCTCGCCGACCGACCTGCCGACGGAAGGCGTCAGCACCTCCGCCAACACGCGGAACAACAACAACATCGCCTGGCACAACGTGAACGCGGTCCCGTTCAAGATCAAGGTCCCGGTGATCCGGCCGATCGTGTTCGGCTGGCACGGCCCCGACCCCACGACGATCGGCGACATCGTCTTCACCCAGCCGGGCAAGCCGTTCACCGGCCCGGGCCGGATCACCATCGACCTCGGTGCCGACCTCGCCGCACGCTGGCGGGCAGGCGGCGCGAAGGGTGAGGGCATCGAACGGGTCGGTGAGACCGAACTGGCCATCGTGGATCCGCAGCGGGCCCGGATCAGCGGGCTGACGTTCAAGGCGGGCGAGCAGGTGCCCGCCCAGCTGAGCTTCACCGCCGGTGCCGAGGCGGCCGGCGGGCAGTACACCGTCAACGTGACCCAGGTCGATCAGCGCGGCGAAGAGGTCGGCGGCGTCGAATACCGTCTGGCCGCCGAGCGGCAGTAAGCCACGGAGGGGTGCCGGGCTCGTGGGCTGTGAGGGTGGGGAACCCTCACAGCCCACGGGCTTTTCACGCGCGTGCGAACGAAAGCGTCTCGCCCTCGACCCCTCGCAGCCAGAGGTCCTGCGCGGCTTCCGCCATTTCGGCCAGTCCCTCTTCGATCGTCGCGAACACGTTGCCGGGCACCCAGCCCGCGTCGCCGTTGATCAGCAGGTTGTTGCGGCCGTAGAAGATCGCGAGATCGGTCGCGCCCTGATCGCTGTGCGCCTCACTGTCGTCGTCGTAGCCGTACGCCGGGTTGCCGATCTCCCACGCCTCGAAGCCGAAGTACACGACATCACCCGGAATCGGGGTCACCGTGGGGTTTTCGCGGCCCGGCTTCGGTTCGGCGAAGGGCGGCACGAGGGTGTAGACCTCGTTGCGGGCGTACTTCGCGTGATAGGCGGAACCGCTCTGCGGCAACGCGTCCCACACCGCGCGGCAGGTCCGCGGGGCTTCGGCGTCGAGCAGCCTGGCCCGGCAGGACACCCCGCGTTTGTCGAGGGTGATCGTGATGTAGCGGGCCATCACTCGACCTCCGCCACGATGTCACCCCAGATCCGGAGCGCTTCGTCGACCTGTTCGGTGTTGACGATCAGCGGCGGAACCATCCGGACCACGTTCATGTACGCCCCGCAGGTCAGCAGCAGCAACCCGTTGGCGGACGCGGCCTTCTGCGCCGCCTGGGCCTTCGCCGTGTCCGGCTCGCCGTCCGGGGTGGTGAACTCGGAGCCGACCAGCAGCCCCAGCCCGCGGACGTCGCCGATCGACGGCGACTTGTCCGCGATCACCCGCACGCCTTCGAGCAACTGGCGTCCGCGTTCGGCGGCGTTCTCGACCAGGCCCTCCTGCTGGATCACCTCCAGCGTGGCGACGGCCGCCGCACAGGCCACCGCGTTGCCGCCGTAGGTCCCGCCCTGGGAACCGGGGAGCGCCTTCGCCATCAGTTCCTCCGACGCGGCGATGCCCGAGATCGGGAACCCGCTGGCGAGGCCCTTCGCGATGAGCACGATGTCCGGGCGCACCCCGAAGTGGTCGTGCCCCCAGAACTTGCCCGTCCGGCCGAAGCCGGTCTGGATCTCGTCCATCACCAGCAGGATCCCGTGCTTGTCCGCGCGTTCCCGAAGTCCGGCGAGGAACTCCGGGTTCGCCGGGACGTACCCGCCCTCACCGAGCACCGGTTCGATGAAGAACGCGGCCGTCTCGTTCGGCGCGCAGACCGTCGCGAACAGGTAGTCGAGCTCCCGCAGGGCGAACTTCGTCGCGGTCTCCTGGTCCCAGCCGTAGTGGAAGGCGTATGGGAACGGCGCGACGTGCACGCCGGACATGAGCGGCGAGATCCCGGCACTGAACCGGGTGCCCGAAGTCGTCATGGTCGCCGCCGCGACGGTCCGGCCGTGGAACCCGCCCTGGAAGACGATCACGTTGGGCCGCTTGGTCGCCTGACGGGACAGCCGGAGCGCCGCCTCGACGGCCTCGCTGCCCGAGTTCGAGTAGAAGAGGGAATCCAGACCTTCCGGCAGGACGCCGCCCAGCTTCTCGGTCAGCTCCAGCATCGGCTTGTGCATGACCGTCGTGTACTGCCCGTGGATGAGCTTGCCGATCTGCTCCCGCGCGGCGCTCACCACGTGCGGGTGACAGTGCCCGGTGCTGGTCACGCCGATCCCGGCGGTGAAATCCAGGTGACGTTTGCCA
The DNA here is from genome assembly GCF_013870525.1 of Amycolatopsis pittospori. Lineage (GTDB taxonomy): Bacteria > Actinomycetota > Actinomycetes > Mycobacteriales > Pseudonocardiaceae > Amycolatopsis > Amycolatopsis pittospori. The sequence continues at coordinate 37,679 of NZ_JACBXD010000020.1, read as the reverse complement.
TCGGTGTCGTAGAGGTAAACCCCTTCACCGTGGTCGACCACGACCGGCGTTGCCTGCTTGAGCAGCGGTGATAGCTGGGCCATGGGCTGCGCTCCTAGGTCGGCTGAGCTGTTGTCGATTGTTGACAATATCCATAGCATGGCGTTCGGGACAACATGGAGGAGCGTTGGGATGAGCTCGATCAGTGAGGCCGGCGTAGTCGCGGCGGTCGACAAGGAACTGTTCATCGGCGGCAAGTGGGTGCCCGCCGCGAACGGGAAGACCTTCCCCGTTCTCGACCCCTCGACGGGTGAAGCCCTGTGCGAGGTGGCCGACGCGTCACCGGCGGACGGCGTCAGCGCGCTGGACGCCGCTGTGGCCGCACAGGCCGACTGGGCGACCGTCGCCCCACGCGAACGCGGCGAGATCCTGCGCCGCGCCTACGAGCTGCTCATCAAGCGCGCCGACGAACTGGCGTTGCTGATGACCCTCGAAATGGGCAAGCCTCTCGCCGAGTCGAAAGGCGAGATCACCTATGCGGCCGAGTTCTTCCGCTGGTTCGCGGAGGAAGCCGTCCGGATCGACGGCGGCTTCGCCGTCGCGCCCAACGGCACCGGCCGGTTCCTGGTGACGAAGCAGCCCGTCGGGCCGTGCCTGCTCATCACGCCGTGGAACTTCCCCATGGCGATGGGCACCCGCAAGATCGGTCCCGCGGTCGCGGCCGGCTGCACGATGGTCATCAAACCCGCTGCCCAGACTCCCCTTTCGATGCTGGCCCTCGCGGCGATCCTCGCCGAAGCGGGACTGCCGGAAGGTGTGCTGAACGTGCTCACGACGTCGGACTCCGGCGGTGTGATGGAACCCCTCATCCGTGACGGCCGTGCCCGCAAGCTCTCCTTCACGGGCTCCACCGGTGTCGGACGGAAGCTGCTGGAGCAGTGCGCGGACAAGGTGCTCCGTACCTCGATGGAGCTCGGCGGCAACGCTCCCTTCCTGGTCTTCGAAGACGCCGACCTCGACGCCGCCGTCGAAGGCGCGATGACCGCGAAGATGCGCAACATCGGCGAGGCATGTACGGCCGCCAACCGCTTCTACGTCCAGCGAGGCATCGTCGACGAGTTCTCCCGTCGCCTGACCCAGCGCATGGAGGCCCTGCCGATGGGGCGAGGCACCGAGGAGGGGGTCGTCGTCGGCCCACTCATCGACGAAGCCGCGGTGGAGAAGGTCAGCGGCCTGGTCGCCGACGCCACCGAGCGAGGAGCGCGCGTCCTCACCGGAGGGTCGACCGTGGACGGTCCGGGCAACTTCTATCAGGCCACGGTGCTCACCGACGTCCCGAAGGAAGCCAGGCTCGCGTCGGAAGAGATCTTCGGGCCGGTCGCCCCGATCACCGCGTTCGACACCGAGGACGAGGCCATCGCGGCGGCGAACGACACCGAATTCGGGCTCGTGTCCTATGTGTACACCTCCGATCTCAAGCGGGCGCTACGGGTTTCGGAACGGCTGGAAGCCGGCATGATCGGCCTCAACCAGGGACTGGTCTCGAACCCGGCGGCACCGTTCGGCGGGATCAAGCAGTCCGGCCTCGGTCGTGAAGGCGGCACCGTCGGCATCGACGAGTTCCTCGAGACCAAGTACATCGCGGTGGCTCTGTGAGTTCGTATCGGATCGCCTCCATCCCCGGTGACGGGATCGGTGTCGACGTCACGGTCGAGGCCCGCAAGGTCCTCGACCGGGCGGCGGCGTCGCATGGCTTCTCCTTGTCCTGGACGGAGTTCGACTGGAGCTGTGAGCGGTACACCAAGACCGGCTCGATGATGCCGGACGACGGGATCGAGCAGCTGTCCCGTTTCGACGGGATCTTCCTCGGTGCCGTCGGCTTTCCCGGTGTGCCGGACCATGTCTCGCTGTGGGGCCTCCTCATCCCGGTGCGGCGCGCGTTCTCTCAGTACGTCAACCTTCGGCCGGTCCGGCTGCTGCCGGGGACCACCTCGGCGCTGGCCGGCCGGAGCGCCGAAGAACTGGAGATGGTGATCGTCCGCGAGAACTCCGAGGGCGAGTACTCGGAGATCGGCGGCCGTCACAATCGTGGCCATAAGAACGAGTTCGTCTTACAGGAATCCGTGTTCACACGAGTCGGGGTCGAGCGGATCATCCGTTATGCCTTCGACCTGGCGGAGACACGGACGGGACGGGTCTGCTCGGCGACGAAGTCCAATGGGCTCATCCACTCGATGCCGTTCTGGGACGAGATCTTCTTCGAAATCGCCGCGGACTATCCGGACGTGCAGGCCGAACAGTGCCACGTCGACGCGCTCGCCGCGCGGATGGTCCAGGCGCCGGACCGGCTCGACGTCGTGGTCGGGTCGAATCTCTTCGGTGACATCCTGAGCGACCTGGCGGCGGCCGTGACGGGCGGGCTCGGAATGGCGCCTTCGGGCAATATCAATCCTCCTGGTGAATTCCCTTCGATGTTCGAGGCGGTGCACGGCAGTGCTCCCGACATCGCCGGGCAGGGCATCGCGAATCCGGTGGCGCAGATCCTGGCGGGTGCGATGATGCTCGACCATCTGGGAGAAACCGTTGCGGCACAAAGTGTTCACGCTGCGGTGGAAAGGGTTCTCGCGGAAGGGGCGGTGCTGACCCCGGATCTCGGCGGTAAGTCCACCACCGCCGAACTCGGGTCCGCGGTGGTCGCCGCTCTATCATGAACCATCGGCCCAGAGGTGTGTCAAGTCCGTGATGTCATGAATGGTCCATTCATGACTTCGGCGAAGGCCGTGAGTGTTTCAGGTCGTCAGAACGACCTGAAACACTCACGCCCGCCTGGCCTTATCAGCCGTGCGTGTTGCGAAAGCTCCCTTCGCAACGCCGCTTGCCCATGGGAACGCATCGTGGTGCGTGGGTCATCGAGTGGCGATAGGTAGGCAAGGTGAAGGCCTTGCCGAAGTACATGAAGGCCCCTTCGCTACCTTCAGAGTAGGCAAGGAGGCTTTCATCGACTACTCGTCGATACAGTCCGAATCGCCACTCGCGAGCCCTCGCGGAACGTGCTCGTGAAAACGAATTTTTCTTGCCCTCAAAGGAGAAGATCCGGTCCTTGAGCGGACGGCGGACTTTCTTGTCGGTGCCTCGGTGCACAGTGTCGATCATCGGAGTCGACGACTGGAGGAGCACCGATGTGCTGGCATTGCGACAACCCTGGGAAGACCTGCGACGACTACCTCGTCGAGGAGGTCCGCCCGCTGATCCGGCAACACGGCTGGATGGTGCAGACCGTCGAGGCCGAAGGCGCCCATCCCGCCTTCGCCTACACGGTCGGGCTCACCGATGCGGGTATGCCGGAACTGGTCGTCACCGGTCTCCGGGAGCGAAGATCCGGGCAGTTGCTGAATTTCTTCGCTCAACAGGTGGTCCGGTCGGGAGAGCCGCGACCGGGTGAGGTGCTGCCGGCGGCGGTGGGGTGGCCCGCGCTCGAGGTCGTCCCGCTCGGTGCGCCGTCGGCGCATCTGCTCACCGCGGTCCTCATGTACGGCGAAGATTTCCGTGCCCTGCAACTGGTCTACGAGGACGAGCACGGGAATTGGCCGTGGGACAGGGAATTCCGCGGCGGAACCGGCGGGCAGCCGGTGCTGGGAGCGCGGATCCGTGGCTGACTCCCTAAGGCACGGCGGGAGCTTCGCCCTCTCGCAGGCTGGTCCCCGGGGCCAGTCGCTGGACGGCGTCCTCCATATGGGCTTCCAGCAGCGAAAGCGCGGTTTCCTCGTCACCCTCCCGCAGGGCCTCGATGATCCTGGTGTGTTCGGTGACCCGCTCTTCGACCCGCTGGTAGGTCCCCTGCAGCGCGGTGAGGCACATGCGGGTCTCGATGAGCAGGGTCCGTGCCATGCGCACGAGGCGTTTGCTGCCGGAGGCGGCGATCAGCGCTTCGTGGAACCGGAGGTCCGCCCAGGAGAGCGCGGTCGGATCGTCGTCGTCGGCGGCGACGGCCATGGCGCCAACGGCCTCTTCGAGGACGGCGGCGACCTTCTCCCGGTCACCGCGCAGCGCTCGCAGCATCGCGGCACGCTCGATGGCCGAGCGCGCCGAATAGATGTCGTAGACGTCGCCGGGTTCGAGGTCGATCACGAACAGGCCGCGGTGGCGTTCGCTGCGAAGGAGCCCTTCGGAGACGAGGTGCTGCATCGCCTCTCGCAGAGGCCCCCGCGAGACTTGGAACCGGGACGCCAGGTCGGTTTCACCGAGCTGGGTGCCGGGAGGAAGAGCGCCGGTCATGATCGCGTCGCGCAACTGGCGCGCGATGATCCCGGCGGTCGACTCCCGGCTGACCGGCTCGATATCCGGCAAGGACATGGTTCAGTTGCCTCTCTGCCCGAACAGCGCGCCCAGGGTGCGGACGAGCGGGGATTTCCCGGTGAGTCGCAGGCCCTCCCAGACGGTGACCTGGTTGGCGGTCAGCACCGGTTTGCCCAGACGGGTCTCGAGCGTGTTGATCTCGCCGAGCGTCCGCATGGCGGTGTCCGGGACGAGCAGCGCGTCGGCATCGGCGTGGTCGCGGCTCACCGCGAGCGCGATGACGGCCTCCGGGCTGAGTTCGCCGACCTCGGCGGCGGTGTCGATGTCCGCGCTGCCCATCGAGACCACTTCGATCCCGCCCGCGCCGAGGAACTCGACGAACAGGCGGGCGACGTCGTCCGGGTAGCTGGCGGCGACCGCGACCCGCCGGACGCCGAGCGCCTGCGCGGCGTTGACGAAGGCGAAGGAGGTGCTCGAAGCGGGGACGCCGGCGACGGCGGCCAGCCGGTCGGCCTGGTGGCGGGCGCCTTCCCAGCCGTAGACGAAGCTGCCGCTGGTGCACGCCCACACCACCGCGTCCGGTTCGTGCTTGGCCAGCAGCGCGGCGCCGTCGGCGAGCCGGGCTTCACTGCCCAGGTCCAGGAGTTCGGGCACGGCGTGCAGGTCGGTGCCGTAGATGTGCTCGACCGGCAGCTTGATCCCGGCCAGGTCCCCGCCGAGGAGCTGCTCCGCGAGCGGGTAGTCGTCCTCGGCGGCGTGGTCGGGGTAGATGAACCCGATCGTGGTCGTCTCGGACGGCGGCTCGGGCGGGGTGAGCGAGATGGACACGGGACCTCCGGAGGCAGATTGTCGACAATCGTAGGGGAGGGGGTCAAGCGACCTCGCGGAGCCACTTGCCGGGGCCGACGATCGGGAGGTTCATCCGCCGCAGGCAGGCCCACATCGTGAGCTGGTTCGCGGTGAGGACGGGTTTGCCGAGCGCCGTTTCGAGCGGCTCGATCAGATCGTAGGTGGGGAGGTTGGTGCAGCTGACGAAGATGGCCTCCGCGTCGGCGTGGTCGGCGGCGAGGATGCGTTCGGCGATGGTCCGGTAGCTGACCTTCCAGATGCCGCCGCCCAGCCCGAGGTGGTCGCTCGACACGGTGTGGACGCCGAGTTCGGTCAGGAATTCGTGCAGCTTCCCGGTCAGGTCGGCGTCGTAGGGCGTCAGCACCGAGACCCGGTGGAGGTCGAGCTGGTGCAGGACCTCGGCCAGGGCGCCGGAGGTGGTGACGGCGTCCGGCGCGCCCGCGTCGCAGATCGCCTTGGTCAAGGAGCGTTCGTAGTCCACCCCGTTGACGAAACTGCCGGAGGTGCACAGGTAGGCGACGACTTCGGGCTCCACGTGGAGTACGTCCCTCGTGGCGGTGGCGAGGTGTCTGCTGTCGCTGACGAGCTGGGCCATCTCCATGCTGACGGGTACGGGTTCGTACGGCGTCCGTGCCAGATGGAGGGAGACCTCCATCGGCACCCATCGCCAGAGCTCGCGTTCCAGGGCGAGGTCGAACGGAGCGATGACGCCGATGCCGCGCTGCGCCAACGGCCCTTCGAACTCCAGTAAGTCGAAATCCAAGTCTCAGCCTCCGGAAAACTTCTGCTGCCACAGTCCGGTGCTCCGGGGGTCGTTCCTCGGATTGTTGACAATCATACGAGCCACTTTTACGGTGTCAACGTGATCGCCTCGGAGACCCCTGTGCTGGCGGTGCTCTGCGGAGACGCACGCCCACCGGATATGCGCGCTATCGAAGCCGGAGCGGTGGTTCGTTACACCGACGAGGCGGGGTTGGCCGATGCGTTATCCGGTGCCGACGCGCTCTTCGTCTACGACTTCCTCTCCACCGCCGTTCCGGGTGCCTGGCACGCGGCTGATCGGCTGCGTTGGCTGCACATCGCCAGCGCGGGTGTCGACCCCGTGCTCTTCCCCGGACTCCAGAACAGCGACGTCGTGCTCACCAACTCGCGTGGGGTGTTCGACGGCGCGATCGCCGAGTACGTGCTCGGTGTCGTCCTCACGTTCGCCAAGGATTTCGTCCGTTCGTGGGACCTGCAGCGGCAGAAGCAGTGGAAGCATCGGGAGAGTGAACGGATCGCCGGTCGCCGGGTGCTCGTGGTCGGCACCGGGCCGATCGGCCGGTCGATCGCGCGGATGCTGCGGGCCGCCGGGATGTCGGTGGCCGGTGTCGGGCGCCGTTCCCGCGAGGACGATCCCGACTTCGGGGACGTGTACGCCTCCTCGGACCTGGCTCGGCATCTTCCCGAAGCGGACTACGTCGTCGCGGTCGCGCCGCTGACCGAGCAGACAAAGGGCATGTTCGACGCCGAGACCTTCGCCGCGATGAAGCCAGGCTCGCGGTTCGTCAACGTCGGCCGCGGCGAACTCGTGGTGACCTCCGACCTCGTCGCGGCGCTGCGGGACGGGCCGGTCGGCGGTGCGGCGCTCGACGTCTTCGACACCGAGCCCCTGCCGACGGATAGTCCTTTGTGGACGATGGAGAACGTGCTGATCTCTCCGCATATGTCGGGCGACTTCATCGGCTGGCGTAATACTCTGGTAGAGGTGTTCGCGGACAACTTCCGTCGCTGGCGCGCGGGGGAGCCGCTGCGCAACGTCGTGGACAAGCAGCTCGGGTACGTGCCGTCGGAGACGCTTCGCCAAGGTTAGGGGCCGGATGAACGACACCAAGTTGACCGCCAGCGAGCTGGTCGCCGCGTATGCCACCGGGGAGTTGTCACCGGTCGAGGCCACCCAGAACGCGTTGCGTGCCATCGAGGAACGCGACGGCGATGTCAACGCCTACTGCCTGGTCGACGCCGATCGCGCGATGGAGCAGGCGAAGGCGTCGGAAATCCGTTGGCGGGACGGCAATCCGATCGGCTGGCTCGACGGTGTCCCGGCTTCGATCAAGGACATGTTCCTCACCCAGGGCTGGCCGACGTTGCGCGGTTCGCGCTGTATCGACCCCTCGCAGCCGTGGGAGGTCGACAGCCCGGTCACCGCTCGGCTGCGGGAAAACGGCCTGGTGCTGTTGGGAAAGACCACGACGCCGGAGCTCGCCTGGAAGGGCGTCACCGACAACACGCTGACCGGGATCACCCGCAATCCGCACGATCTGTCGACGACGGCGGGCGGTTCCAGCGGCGGTAGCGCGGCGGCCGTCGCGGCCGGGATGGGTGAACTGTCCGTCGGCACCGACGGTGGCGGTTCGATCCGGATTCCGGCTTCGTTCTGTGGAATCGTCGGGCTCAAGCCGACGCACGGCCGGATCCCCCTGTTCCCGGCGAGCCCGTTCGGGCCGCTGTCGCACGCCGGCCCGATGGCGCGTTCGGTGGACGACACCGCGCTGCTCCTCGACGTTCTCGCGATGCCCGACTACCGCGACCCCGCCGCGCTCGCTCCGCCTGTCGCGACCTACCGCGAAGCCGTCCGTCGCGACGTACGCGGCCTCATCGCCGCCTACTCGCCGACGCTCGGCTACGTCGACGTCGACCCGGAGGTCGCGGCGATCGTCAAGTCCGCGGTCCAGTCGCTCGGCGACGCGGGCCTGCACATCGAAGAGACGGACCCCGGATTCGCCGACCCCAAGGCCGCCTTCGACGTGCTCTGGTCGACGGGCGCGGCCAAGTGGCTGGACACCTTCCCCGCCGGTTCGGACGAGCTGGTCGACCCCGGGCTGCGGAAGGTGTGGGAGTTCGGAAAGACCTTCTCCGCGAGCGACTACCTCGGCGCGAACGCCGAACGCGCCGCGCTGGGCATCCTGATGGGCGAGTTCCACACGCGCTACGACGTGCTGATCACGCCGACCATCCCGATCCCGGCCTTCGAAGCCGGGCACGAAGTGCCGCCGGGCAGCGGGCTGAGCGGCTGGCCGGACTGGACGCCGTTCACCTACCCGTTCAACATGACCCAGCAGCCGGCCATCAGCATCCCGGCGGGGCGCACGTCCAGCGGGCTCCCGGTCGGCCTGCAGATCGTCGGCCCCAGGCACTCCGACGACCTGGTCCTCGCCGTCGCCAAGCTCCTCGAAGAGGTCCGTCCCTGGCCGTGACCTGCGGAAAGATAGCAAGGGACCTTTGCTATCACTTTCGGGTCAGGCGGTTGGTGCGGCGGCGTGGGTCTTGCGGACCAGGCCCCGCACCTCACGGCTGCACAGCGCGAGCAAGGTGGTCGCCACGACCAGCACGGCGCACGCGGTCAAGGTGGCGCTGGTGCCGAAGTGCTGGGCGAGCGGTCCCGCCGCCATCTGCCCGAGCGGTAGGGCGATGAAGGAACCGAGCATGTCGTAGGAGTAGACGCGCGCGAGTTTGTCCTCCGGCACGTTCTCCTGCAGCGACACGTCCCATGCCACGACGAACTGCTCGATCGCCAGGCCGGAGACGAACATCGCCGCGAGCAGCAGCGGTAGCCAGGGCGCGTGGCCGAGGAGGAGCAGCGGAGGCGCTTCGAGCACGATCACCGCGACTCCGACGAACAGTGCCCGCCGCGGTTGCCATCGTGCGACGAGGATGCCGCCGACCAGTGAGCCGATCGTCTGCGCCGCGAGGGCGAATCCCCAGCCGGAGCGCCCGAAGGTGCCGTCGGCTACGAGGGGGCCCAGTACCGCGATCCCTCCGGCGATAACGGCGTTCACCACCATGAACTGGACGACGACGACCCACACCCACGTCCGCGAACGGAACTCGCGCCAGCCTTCGGCCAGTTCCGCCAGGGGACGGCTCGCGGTGGCGCGTTCCCGGCGGTCCAGGCGGATACGCCGGTAGGACAGGGCGGATCCCAGGAACAGCAACGCGTTCCCGCCGAGTGCCCAGCCGGGGCCGACGGCGGACACGAGGATGCCGCCGAGTCCGGCACCGGCGATCCGGCCGGTGTTCGACAGTAGCCGGACGAGTGCGTTGGCCTGTGTCAGCAGGGTGGCGGGCACCGTCAGCGGGGTGATCGACGCCGCCGCGGGCAGGGAGATCGCGGACACCGCGCCGTTCACGACACTCAGCCCGACCAGCAACGGGATCGACGCGAATCCACAGAGGACGCTCGCCGCGATGGTCGCCTGGGTCAACGTCGCCGCGAGCTCGGTGCCCTGCAGGATCACCGAACGCGGCAGGCGGTCCGCGAGGACGCCGCCGAACAGCAAGAGCAGCACACTCGCCACCGACCGGGCGCCGACGACGATGCCGATGTCCACCGCCGAGCCGGTCAGGTCGATCACCGCGAACGCCAGGGCGAGCGGCGCCACCGCGTTGCCGAACTCCCCGAACGTCCGGCCGGCCGCGAGCCAGCGGAAACTGTGATGGCGCAGGGGTGCGCGCAGTGTCGTCACGGCTTCGTCATCTCGAACAACGAGACGGTCGCGTTGACCGGGATCGTGCCGCGGGTGCGGGGTGGTCGCGCGGCCTCGTGCAGGATTCTGCTCAGTTCCCGCGCGTGCCCGAGCGCCTTTTCCCAGGTCTCGCGGTCGACCCACATCTCCGCGTCGGTCGTCGACCCGCGTTTGCCGACGGCGCGGAATTCGCTGCGGCGCTTGAGTTCTTCCGCCATCGTCGCGACGAGAAGCTGCTCTTCGCCCGGATTCTTCGAGCTGAACCGCATCCCGGACTCCGGATCGTGCCGGTACCGTTTCGCCATCCCGCCGCGGATCCGGACCTCTTCGGCGACGTCCAGCAGCCCGGCTTCGTGCAGCCGCCGCAGGTGATAGCTGACATTCGCGTGTGTCTCACCGAGTTCGCGTGCGGCCTCGGCCGCACTCATCGCGACACCGGTCAAAAGAGACAGAATGCGCAGCCGCACCGGATGGGCGAGGACGCGAAGTCCGTCGAGGTCGGGAGATTCGGGCATGCGGCCGAGTATCGACTGCCGGGACGGCAACCGTCAAACAGTTATTTGGGGGTTTCGTTGGCCGGGAGATCCGGTGCAATGGTCCGATGTCTGTGCTGTGCTGGAGGTATGCGTACGACGACATTGGGCAGGAGCGGTCTCGAGGTGTCGAGGATCGCCTTCGGCACCTGGCAGCTCGGCGGGGACTGGGGTTCGTTCGACGAGGACGCGGCGATCGCCGCCATCCACCACGCGCGTGAGCTCGGGGTCGATTTCTTCGACACCGCACAGGCCTACGGGTTCGGCAAGTCCGAGGCGATGCTCGGGAAGGCGCTGCGCGAGGAACTCAAGCGCGACCGCGACGACCTGGTCATCTCCACGAAAGGCGGCATCAACCCGCGTTCCGGCCGGCCTCGCGATTCCCGGCGCGAGTGGTTGACGCGCGGGATCGAAGACAGTCTTCGCTTCCTCGACGTCGACCACATCGACCTCTACCAGATCCACTGGCCCGATTCCGACGCGCCGGCCGAGGAGACCGCGGGGATCCTGCAGGAGTTCGTCGACGCCGGGAAGATCAGGCATGTCGGTGTCTCCAACTACAGTGCCGCCCAGCTCGCCGACTTCGACAAGACCCGCCCGGTCGAAACACTGCAGCCGCCGTACCACTTGTTCCGGCGGCACATCGAGACCGATCCGCTGCCGTACGCGCGGGAGAACGACATCGGTGTGCTCGTGTACAGCCCGCTGGGCAGCGGGCTGCTGACCGGTTCCTTCACACCCGAGACGAGGTTCGAGAAGACCGACTGGCGTTCGCGGTCTTCGGCGTTCACCGGCGAGAACTTCCACCGCAATCTCGCGATCGTCGACAGGCTCAAGGATTTCGCTGGAGACAAGGGGATCTCCGTCAGCCAGCTCGCGATCGCGTGGACGCTCGCGCAGCCGGGCGTCGACGTCGCGATCGTGGGGGCACGCAAGGCGGCCAACATCGAAGCGAGCCTCGCGGCGGCCGACATCGACCTGACCGCGGCCGACCTCGCCGAGATCGACAGCCTCACCGCCGACGCCGTCCCCGTTGCCGGCGCCAGCCCCGAAGGCGTCGCCTAGAGCTTGAATTCGGTTCCGTCCAAAGGAAGCCAGGCGCCGCCGTCCAGTACGGCGGCGTGCTCGGGCGACGCCGGATCGACGACCGGGTTCGTGTTGTTCAGATGCGTGTAGGCCCAACGCGGGCCAGGCCGGATCTTCGCGAGACTGCCGGTGATCGGTAGGTGTCCCATCGCCAGTTGCGCCCCATCCCCGACCTCGGCCGCCGTCGCACCCGACATCTCGTCCGGCGCGTGGAAGGTTCCGTCCAGGAGGACCAGATCCGCGCCTTCGGTCAACGAGTCGAATCCGGCCGGCCAGCTCTTGAGGCACGGCGCATACACGAGGACACCGCCGGTCTGGACGTCCTCGATCCGGTAGGCCACCACCCAGGGACCGTCCTCAGTGGACGAACGCGCGTACTTCGGCCGCTTGTCGCTCACCGGGAGCGTGCTCACCCGAAGCCCGTCGATCTCGATCTCCGACACCGGGAGCCAGTCCCAGCCGCCGTAGCCGTCGATGATCGACCGCGCCGGGAACTGCTCCGAAAGCGCGTGCAGCACCGCGTCCGGAGCCCACACCGGGAGCCCGCCGGCCTCGCGCAGCAGGAGCAGGCCGAGTGAGTGGTCGAGCTCGGCGTCGGTGAGCAGCACCCCGCGCAGCGGGATCTCCCTCGGTCCGGGGCCGGCCCGGAGTGCCGGCGTGGCCAGGATCTGCGCGCGGATGTCAGGGGAGACGTTGAGCAGGTACCAGCTCTCGCCGTCGACGCTTACCGCGACGCAGTCCTGAGTGCGCGGAGGAGCGTCCGAAGTGCACAGCGCGCAGGCACAGTTCCATTGCGGGAAGCCACCTCCCGCGGCGGTGCCGAGCAGGATCACCCTCATCGCGGCGCCCGCATCACGAGTTCGTCCGTCCGGGGCGGCGTGGCGAGGATGAGGTCGACGACGTCGCGTTGCGGCGAACGTGAGCACACCGGGTCCGTCGCCGCGGCGTCGCCGGTGAGCTGGAACGCCTGGCAGCGGCAGCCGCCGAAGTCGACCGAGCGCCGATCGCAGGTGCGGCAGGTGTCCGACATCCAGTCCTCGCCGCGATAGGCGTTGAAGGACGAGGATTCGTACCAGATCCGGGCCAGCGGTTTGTCCCGGACGTTGTCGAATTCCAGTGTCTCGATCGCTGTCGACGCCGGACACGGCAGCACGTTCCCGTCGGGCGCCACGGTCAATTGCCGCGCGCCCCAGCCGTACATGCACGGCTTCGGGTACGGCTCGTAATAGTCGGCGACGACGTAGATGATCTCCATGCGACCACGCAGCCGTTCGGTGGCGGCGCGGACGATCGGCTCGGCGTCGGTCAGTTGCTCCCGGGTCGGCATCAGGGCGTCGCGATTCCGCAAGGCCCAGCCGTAGTACTGCGTATTGGCCAGTTCGAGCCGGTCCGCGCCCATTTTCTCGGCCAGGTCGATGATCCCGGCCAGCTGGTCGTGGTTTTGCCGATGCAGGACGACGTTCACCGAAAGCGGCAGGCCGGCCTTCCTGATCAGGTCCGCGACGACGAGTTTCCGGTCGTGTGCCCGCGCACCGGCCAGCCGGTCCGCGCGCTGTGCCGTCGCGCCTTGGACGGACAGCTGGATGTGCGCGATACCGCGTTCGATCAGATCGTCCAATCTGGACTCGGTCAGCCCGAGTCCGGACGTCACCAGGTTGACGTAGCACCCCAGTTTCGTCGCGTGTTCGACCAGGAGTGGCAGATCCGGCCGGGCGAGTGGTTCGCCGCCGGACATGTGCACTTGGAGGACGCCCAGCTCTCGTGCTTGCGACAGCACGGAAAACCATTCCTCTGTGGACAGTTCACCGTCCCGGGTGACCAGCTCGACCGGGTTCGAGCAGTACGGGCAGTGCAGCGGGCAGCGATGCGTCAGCTCGGCCAGCATCCCGAGCGGCGGGGCCGCGGTGGAGGTGTTCAGGTCCATTCGACGATCCGCCGATCTCCCAGCCGGGACAGGACGTCCAAGATCTCTTCCTCGCGTACTCCGGCATAACGGTGACGCAAGGCCGAAGCGATCGCCGCGACATCCGCGGCACCATCGCAGAGCTTGAGCACGGCGGCGGCCGTCGGATTCGGGACGAGCACGCCTTCGGGGAACAGCAGGACATGCGTTTCCCGGGTCTGGTCGTAGCTCAGCCGGACGCCGCGCCGTAGCCGTGGCACGGATCCGGTGGTGATGGTGGCCATCGCTACCCCTTGGCCGCGGCGCGTTCGATGGCGTCGAGCATGGACCACAGCACGTCCGTCTTGAACGAAAGCGCGGCGATCGCCTTCTCCTGTTGTTCACGCGTGACGGCGTGCCGTACGACGATGTCGAGGGTTTCCGTGCCCTCGCCCGAAACCTTGTCGATGCGATTGGTGAAATAGGCGAGGTCCTCGGGTGCGATCCACGAGTAGTTCGCGAGCATGTCGGCGACACGCCGTTGCATGAGGTGGCCGGCGAACATCTCGGTCAGCCCGGAGGCGATCGCTTCGAGCCACGGTTTCGTGCGGGCGAAATTCACGTAGGCGTCGACGGCGAAGCGAACTCCGGGGGCGACGTGCCGCTGATCGAGAACCTCTTCGCGGTCGAGGCCGACGGCGGTGCACAATCGGAGCCATCGCTCGATTCCGCCTTCCCCGGCTTTCGCGCCGTCGTGATAGACGATGCGATCCAGCCATTCCCGGCGTATTTCCGGCAGCGGGCAGTTGCTGATGATCGCCGCGTCCTTCTGCGGGAGCATGCACTGGTAGTACCAGCGGTTCGCGGCCCAGATCTTCATTTCGTACTCGGACAGCTCGCCGCCGTGCATCCGGTGGTGGAACGGATGTGTTCCCCAGTACCGGTGCGAAAGTCCGCGCAGGGCCGCGATGAAGTCCGACGACGACATGAGGGGCACCGTGCTGCCTCCAACGGCTCGCTGATCGGGACGGCGGCGCGGTGGTGGGGAAAGGGTCCCCACCACCGGGATGGAAATCAGTCCTCCATGCGGGCCGCGTAAGCGGTGACCTCCATGGGGGTTTCGTACTCGACGAAGTCGGGTGTGGTCCATACCTCGATGGTTTCGATCATTTCTGCTCCTAACGTCCACAACGGAACGAACCGGGCCGAGCCCCTGCACACTAGAAGCGGCCCGCCGATTCTGACCAGACGTAAGGGCGAACTTCCCGGGAGATTTTGTAAGGATTCCTACCTATGGGCGATCGGGCCGTCCGGATCGTCACGCTCGGCGCATACAACGGTTAAAGGTAAGCGCTTTCCTTACCCCGTCCAGTGGTGTCCGTTTCGTCCGGTGGTGTGTTTGTATCCAACTCGACGGGTGTTCCCCGGCCGCCCGTCCACCGCCGCCATCCGAGCTCCAGGGGTGTAGCCGAAGGAGGCGTCCCATGCCCTTACGTCGTACTCTCGCCGCCACATTCGCCGCCGCGACGGCCGTTTCGATCGCCGCCGTTCCGGCCGCGGCCACCGAAGGACCGTCCGTCCAGGCGATCAAACAGATCGCGAGCGGCCTCAACCAGGCCTGGTCGATCGACTTCCTGCCCGACGGCACCGGCCTCTTCACACAGAAGGACGCCAAGACGATCAGCAAGATCGACAAGGCGGGCAAGGTCACCACGGTCCAGACCATCCCCGGGGTGAGCGTCACCGCCGAGGCGGGGCTGCTCGGCATCGCCGTCTCGCCGAAATACGCCACCGACCAGACGGTCTTCATCTACTACACGACCGGTTCCGACAACCGCATCGCCAAGCTGAAACTGGGGCAGACGCCGACGCCGATCGTCACCGGAATCCCGCGCGGCGCGCAGTACCACCACGGCGGGCGGATCAGGTTCGGGCCGGACGGCTACCTGTACGCGGGTACCGGCGACGGCCAGAACGGTGCCAACGCGCAGGACAAGAACTCCCTCGGCGGCAAGGTCCTCCGCGTGACCACCGACGGCGCGCCCGCGCCGGGTAACCCGTTCAACAGCCGCGTCTACTCCTACGGCCATCGCAATGTCCAGGGTCTGACCTGGGCGAACGGTCAGCTGTACATCTCCGACATCGGCGCGAGCAAGGTCGACGAGCTGAACAGGATCGAACCGGGCAAGAACTACGGCTGGCCCACCTGCGAGGGCTCTTGCGGCACCGCGGGGATGACCAACCCGGTCAAGCAGTGGCCGACGTCGTCGGCGACGCCGAGCGGGATTTCGACCTACAAGGGCTCGCTGTACATGGCGTCGCTCAAGGGCGGCACCTACAAGCTCGACCTGAACGGCAACGGCGGGAAGCTCTGGACCGACCTCGGCCGCACGCGTGACGCCGTCGCCGGTCCCGACGGCCAGCACTACACGATCACCCCGGGCGCCATCTACGTCTCCGACGGTAGCTGACCGGCGCGTTCAGTCCTCTGCATGCGGTAGTTCAGCGTCGAACCACCGCAGGTAGAGGACTGAACGCGGGAGGGGTCAGCCGCGACCGACCGAAGCCGCGTGTTCGAGTTCGGCGAGCGCGGTGTCCAGGTGGACGAGGATGCGCTGCAGGTGCGGGACGCTCCGGCGGCAACCGGTGATGCCGAAGTCCAGGTTGTCCCCGTTGCTGGTCAGCGTGATGTTCAGTGCCTGCCCGTCGAGCAGCACCGACGCCGGGTAGATGCCGTCGAGCGACGCGCCGTTCCAGTACATCTGCTTGCGCGGCCCCGGGACATTCGAGATCACCAGGTTGAACGGCGGTTTCGTGTTGTTCACGATGCCCGGGATCGGGGACACGCCGAGCTGCGCGACGTTGATCCCCGACAGCAGCAGCGTCTGCAGCGGCGTCAGCTCCGAGAACAGTTTCTTCCCGTTGCGCATGGACGCGTTGATGGTCGCGAGCCGCGCGGCCGGATCAGTCAGATGGGTCGCGAGGTTGCACAGCAGCGCACCGATGTTGTTGCCCGCCGCGTCGCCACTGTCCTTGCGCCGCAAGGAAACCGGCACCATCGCGGTCAGTGGCGCGTCGGGCAGCGCGCTCTGTTCGATCAGGTAGTCCCGCAGCGCGCCCGAGCACATCGCGAGGACGACGTCGTTGCGCGACACCCCGGCCGCGGTCGCCACCTTGCGCACGCGGTCCAGCGACCAGGACTGCGCGGCGAACCGCCGGGCCCCGCCGATCGGGACGTTCAGCATCGTCTTCGGCGCCTGCGCCGGCAGCGTCAGCGTGTGCTCCTGGAACGCTTCCCGCGCCACCTTCATCGCGGCCGGCGCGATGCCGGCGAGCTGGTTGACCGTCTTCCCCACGGTCTGGAAGACCGAGGGCACCGCCTTGCCGTTGCGGCCGCCGTCGGGTTTGGGGCGCTGTCCCCACGGGGGCGGGCAGTCGAGGTCGGTGGGGTCGTCGGACAGCGTCCCCTGCAGGTGACGCAGCGCCGAGACGCCGTCCATCAGCGCGTGGTGGATCTTGCTGTAGATCGCGAACCGGCCGTCCTGCAGGCCCTCCACCAGGTGGATCTCCCACAGCGGCCGATGCCTGTCGAGCAGGGTGCTGTGCCAGCGTCCGGTCAGTTCCAGCAGTTCGCGGATCCGGCCGGGCTGGGGCAGCGCCGAATGCCGGAAGTGGTAATCGAGCTCGAGATCGTTGTCGGTCGCCCAGGCGATGTGACCCGCCGTGTTGACCGGCCGGGCGGGACGGCGGTGGAACACGTCGCGCATGTTGTCGGAATCGAGCAGTTTCCGGCGAAGGTCACGCAGGTAGTCCGGCCCGGCGTCCTCGGGTTTCTTGAACAACTGCAATCCGCCGACGTGCATCGGATGTTCGCGCGTCTCCACGAGAAGGAACATCGAGTCGGTCACGGGCATGAACGGCATCGTGGGACCACCTTCCGCGCGGCGGCGTGCGAGCACGCCGGGTGCGAGAGTCTACGCACACCGAAACCACCTTCTCACGCTTTAGGGTGGCTGACATGACGATCCCGACCGATCCGAAGACGGGTGAGTTCCGTCGGTCCGCCAACCATTTCGACGCTCGTATCACCGCCGACGGCCGCGAAGGGTGGCCTGTCGAGGCGGGGAGATACCGGCTGGTGGTGAGCCGCGCCTGCCCGTGGGCGAGCCGGGGGCTGGTCGTCCGGCGGCTGCTCGGCCTGGAGTCCGCGCTGAGCGTGGCCGTGGCCGACCCGATCCAGGACGACAAGAGCTGGCGGTTCACCCTCGATCCCGATGATCGGGACCCGGTGCTCGGCATCAAGTACCTGGCCGAGGCCTATCACGCCGCCGACCCGCACTACATGGGCGGGATCAGTGTTCCGGCCATTGTGGACATTCCGAGCAAGCGGCTGGTGAGCAACGACTATCCACAGATCACCCTCGACTTTTCCACCGAATGGACCAGTCTCCACCGGCCCGGCGCGCCCGACCTCTATCCCGAGCGGCTGCGTGACGAGATCGACGACGTCAACACCGGTGTCTTCGCGGACGTCAACGCCGCCGTCTACCAAGCCGGTTTCGCGAGCAAACAGGCCGCGTACGACGACGCCTATACCCGGCTCTTCACCATGCTGGACGTGCTTTCCGAGCGTCTGGAAAGACAGCGCTATCTCGTCGGCGACACGATCACCGAAGCGGACATCCGGTTGTTCACCACGCTCGTCCGCTTCGACGCGGTGTATCACGGGCATTTCAAGTGCAACCGGCACAAACTGACCGAAATGCCGGTGCTGTGGGCCTACACCCGTGACCTCTTCCAAACGCCGGGATTCGGTGACACGGTGGATTTCGACCACATCAAACGCCACTACCACCAGGTTCACGAGCAGGTGAACCCCACGCGGATCGTCCCACTCGGACCGGACCTGTCCGGTTGGACGGCTCCGCATCACCGGGAGCAACTGGGCGGGCGCCCGTTCGGCGACGGTACGCCGCCGGGTCCGCCGCCCGAGGACGAACGGATCGGGGACACGGATGGAGCCACTTCCTGAACAGACCGACGTCGTCGTCATCGGAGGCGGCATCATCGGGGTCAGCTGCGCGTACCGGCTCGCCGCCGCGGGGGCCTCGGTGCTCCTGCTCGAACGGGACGGTCTCGGCGCGGGTTCGACGGCGAAGGCGGCCGGCGGCATCCGGTCGTCGTTCACCACCCGGGTCAACATCGAGATCGGGCTGCGCGGGCTGGCCGAGTACGCCTCGTTCGCCGAGACGTACGGCACCGAGATCGACTTCCGCCGCGACGGCTACCTGTATCTGATCACCGACCCCGCCGACCTGCCGGAATTCGAGCGCTGCGTCTCGCTGCAGAACTCCTACGGCGTCCGCAGCCGGCTCGTCGAACCGGCCGAAGCGAGGCGGTTCTCCCCGCTGATCGACAGCGAGGGCGTGGTCGCGGCGCTGTGGTCGCCGGACGACGCGAAGGCCACGCCGGACTCCGCCGTCCAGGGCTACGCGCGGGCCGCCCGCCGCCACGGCGCGGTGCTGCGGACCGGCGTCGAGGTCGTCGGGATCGAGCGGGACGGCGACGAGATCACCGGCGTCCGGACCACCGACGGGTTCGTGCGGACGACGTCCGTGGTCTGCGCGGCGGGCGCCTGGTCCGGGCGGGTGGGCGAGCTCGCCGGCGTCGATCTGCCGGTGCGACCGTTCCGGCGCCAGGTCGTGTTCACCGGCCCGGTCCCGGACCTGCCCGAATCGGTGCCGCTGACCATCGAGATGCCGTCGGCGTTCTACTTCCATCGCGAGGGCCTCGGCCTGGCGATGTCCTTCTGCGACGGTGACGGCGACCCCGGCTTCGACACCCGCTACCAGCCGGGCGACTGGCTGCCGAAGCTGGCCGAGATCGCCGCGCGGCGGGTGCCCGCGGTGCTCGGCGCGGGGATCCGCAGCGGCTGGGCCGGGCTGTACGAGGTCACCCCCGACCGCAACCAGATCGTGGGGGAAAGCGTCCACCTGTCGCGCTTCTTCTACGCGACCGGGTTTTCGGGACACGGGTTCCAGATGGGCCCGGCCGTGGGGGAGATCGTGCGGGACCTGTACCTGGGCCGGGCCCCGGCCATCGACATCACCGAGCTCGACGTCCGCCGGTTCGCCGGCGACCGGGCCGTGACGAGGGAGCACAACATTGTCTGACGGAATCGTCGAGGTCACCAGCGAGGCGGAGCTGCGCGAGATCCTGCCGCCGCCGTTGGAGCGGACGGCGAACAAGGCGAGGCCGAAGCTGCACGAGATGGACCGCCAGTGGCTCGCGGAGTCGCCGTTCGTACTGATCGCGACGTCGGCCGCGGACGGCACCTGCGACGTCTCGCCGAAGGGCGACCCGGCCGGGTTCACGCTGGTCCTGGACGACACGCGGATCGCGATCCCGGAACGTCCGGGCAACCGCCGCGCCGACGGATTCCGGAACGTGCTGTCGAATCCGCACGTCGGGCTGATCTACCTCATCCCCGGCCGCGGCGACACGCTGCGGATCAACGGACGGGCGCGGCTGGTGCGGGAGGCGCCGTTCTTCGACGACATGATCGTCAAGGGGAGCAGGCCGAAGCTCGCGCTGGTGGTGGACATCGACGAGGTCTTCCACCACTGCCAGAAGGCCTTCATGCGGTCGAGGCTCTGGGCGCCCGAGACCTGGACGCCGGACGCGATGCCGTCGCGCGCGGTGATCGCCAAGACCTTCGAACGTCCGGACGATTCACTCGCCGACCTCGAGACCTATTACGGTCCCGCCTACGCCCAGGGCCTCTACACCTGACACGTCCGATGGTTGCTGGATCGTTGAACGATCTGGCACTATCGGCGGGGTGCCTTCACCCACCGGAGCCCAGCATCTGGCCGACGCGCTGACCGCTCTGGGGACCGAAGTCGTCTTCGGTCTCCCCGGGGTGCACAACCTGCCCTTATGGGAGGCGCTGGCCGATACGGACATCCGGCTCATCGGGGTCCGGCACGAGCAGACGGCCGGGTACGCGGCCGACGGGTACGCGCGCGCGACCGGCAAGCTGGGCATCGCGCTGGTGACCACCGGACCCGGCGCGGCGAACACGCTCGCCGCGGTCGGCGAGGCGATGGCGTCTGCGGCGCCGATGCTGGTCATCGCGACCGACATCCCGTCGACGCTGCGGCGTCCCGGCGTGGTCCGCGGCGTACTGCACGAGAACTCCGACCAGCAGGCGATGTTCGCGCCGGTCACCAAGGCCGGTTTCACCGTCGTCAGCGCCGACCAGGTCGCGAGCACGATCCACCGCGCCGCCAAACTCGCCCTCCAGCCCCAGAGCGGGCCGGTCTACGTGGGCATCCCCGCCGACTTCCTGTCCGAGCGGTCACCCGGCCGCCGTCCGCCCTCGTCGCACGCCCGGCCGTCCGAGATCCCGGATCTCTCCGAGGCCGAGGCGCTGCTGGCCACCGCCCAGCGGCCGCTGATCTGGGCGGGTGGCGGCGCGCTGCGTGCCGAGGCCGGTGAGGCGATCGGCAAACTCGCCGAACGGCTGGCCGCGCCGGTGCTCACCACGTTCGGCGCCCGCGGGCTCCTCTCGGTCGACCATCCGTGTCTCGCCCCGAACCCGGTGCACGCGCCCGAGGTCGGCGCGCTGTGGGACGAGGCCGACGTCGTCCTCGCCATCGGCACCGATTTCGACGGGCTGATGACGCAGAACTGGCTGATGCCGCGGCCGAAGAAGCTCATCGCGATCAACGTCGACCCGGACGACGCGGCGAAGAACTACAAACCGGACATCACGCTGGTCGGCGACGCCCGTGCGCTCACCGAGGCACTGAAGGTCGAGGAACGGCCCGGTATCGCGGCGCTCGTCGGCAGACTCGCCAAGGTCTCCGCACGCGTCCGGCAGCGGATCAAGGAAGAGGAACCGCAGGCCGCCGACCTGCTGTCCACTTTGGACGAGGTGCTGCCGGCGGACGCCGTCCTGGTCGCCGACATGTGCGTGGCCGGATATTGGATCGGCGGATTCCACCGCGTCCGCGCGCCACGCAAACTCGCCTACCCGATGGGCTGGGGCACCCTCGGCTACGGCTTCCCGGCGGCACTCGGCGCCGGCGCGGCGGGTAGTGGACGGGCGATCTGTGTCAGCGGCGACGGGGGTTTCCTGTTCGGCTGCGGGGATCTCGCCACACTGGCGCAGGAACAGTTGCCGGTCACCGTGATCATCGTCGACGACGGCGGCTACGGAATGCTGCGTTACGACCAGGACCGCGCCGGGTTGCCGCGCCGCGGTGTCGACTGGGACAGCCCCGATTTCGTCGGCCTGGCCCGGTCCTTCGGCGTGCACGCGGACCGCGTCTCCGGCTTCGGACGGGCGTTCCGGCGGCTGCTCGGGGAGTTCGTCGAGTCCGACGAGCCGAACGTGCTGGTCGTCCGGGCGAAGATGGCGCCGCCGCTCAACACCTCGCCACGGTGGTACCGCAAGGGCTCTTCGTGACCGGGCTGCGCGTCGGCGTGGACATCGGCGGGACGTTCACCGATCTCTGCGTACTCGACGGGACCGGGGTCGTCGCCGTGGGCAAGGTGCTGACGACGCACGACGAGCCCGCTCGCGCGGTCGAAGAGGGGCTGAAAAGGACACTCGCGGATGCAGGGCTGGACGCGGCCGACGTCGAGCAGTTCGTCCACGGCACCACACTGGTCACGAACGCGCTGATCGAACGCAAGGGCTCGCGGACCGCGCTACTGGCCACCGCCGGATTCCGCGACGTGCTGGAGATGCGCCGCGAGCACCGGTACGAACTGTACGACCTGCTCATCGAGCTGCCGACGCCGCTGGTGCCGCGTCACTTGCGCTTCGACGTCCCCGAGCGGATTCTCGCCGACGGGACCGTCCACACCGGACTGGACGAGGACCACGTCGCACGCCTCGGCCGCGAACTCGACGCCCGCGGGATCGACGCGGTGGCGATCTGTTTCCTGCACGCCTTCACGAATCCGGCGCACGAACGGCGCGCCGCCGAGGTGCTCAAGGCCGTCGCGCCACGGTTGCGGGTCGCGCTGTCCAGCGAGGTCGTCCCGGAGATCCGTGAGTTCGAACGCACGTCGACCACGGTAGCGAACGTCTACGTCCAAGACCTCACCGAACGCTATCTGCGTGATCTGGAACGACGTCTGCACGACGCCGGAGTGCGGCCGTCGCCGCACATCATGCTGTCCAACGGCGGAATCGCGACCGTCGACACCGCCGCGCGTTATCCGATCCGTATCCTCGAATCCGGCCCGGCGGGCGGGGCACTGGCCGCGTCCGCCATCGGATCCGCGGCCGGTGTGGAAGACCTGCTGGCCTTCGACATGGGCGGCACCACCGCGAAACTGTGCATGATCTCCGGCGGCGCGCCGCTGGTGACCCATGAGTTCGAAGTGGACCGGAAGTACCGCCTGCTCCCCGGATCCGGGCTGCCGGTCAAGGTCCCGGTCACCGACATGATCGAGATCGGCGTCGGCGGCGGCTCGATCGCCCGTATCGACGCGCTCGGCCTGCTCACCGTCGGCCCCGATTCGGCCGGGTCCGAACCCGGTCCGGTCTGCTACGGCCGTGGCGGAACCGAGCCCACCGTGACCGACGCCGACCTCGTGCTCGGCTATCTCGATCCGGACTATTTCCTCGGCGGCGGAATGACCTTGGACGCCGAGGGCGCGCGCGAGGCGATCCGGTCGAAGATCGCCGAACCCCTCGGCGTCAGCGTCGAAGAGGCCGCTTGGGGCATTCACACCAGCGTCAACGAGGACATGGCGAACGCCGCTCGCGTGCACGCCGTCGAACGCGGCAAGGATCCGGCGAAGCTGCCGATGTACACCTTCGGCGGCGCCGGACCGGTGCACGGTGTCGGCGTCGCGCGGGCGCTCGGGGCACCCGAAGTGGTCGCGCCGCCCGCGGCCGGCGTGCTGAGCGCCGCCGGTTTTCTCACCGCGCCACTGGCTTTCGATTTCGTGCGTTCCGCGCGAGCGGCGGTGCTCGATCTGTCCTGGGAGCAGGTCGACGCGCTGTTCGCCGAGATGGAGTCCGAGGGCGCGGAACTGCTCGAAGAGTCTGGTGTGGACGGTTCATCGGTCGGTCATCGGCGGATCGCCGAGATGCGCTATTCCGGGCAGGGCTACGAGATCCGGGTCCCGGTCGAGCCGGGGAACTGGCCGGGGTCGCTGATCGACGCCTTCACCGAGACCTATCGGACGCTGTACCGCCGGACCGGACCGGACGTCGCGATCGAGGTGCTCAACTGGCGGGTGGTCTCCAGTGGCCCGGCCCCCGAGGTCACCTTGAAACTCGCCGCCGACGTGACGGAAGGCGACGCACGCAAGGGCGGTCGCCCGGCGTACTTCCCTGCCGAAGGTGGCTTTGTCGACACGGCGGTGTACGACCGGTATCGGCTCAAGTCCGGCGACCGCGTCGCGGGACCGGCCATCGTCGAGGAACGCGAGTCCACCGTGGTCGTTCCGCCGGGCGCTCAGTGTGTCGTCGGTGAGGACGCCAGTCTGGTGGTGACCGTATGAGCGTCGACCCGATCCTGGTCGGGGTACTGGGAAACCGGCTGCACTCGATTTTGGCCGAACAACAGAACGCGCTCGTCGACACGGCGTTCTCCTCCGTGGTGAGGGAATCGCTCGACCTCGCCTGCGCGGTGTTCGACTCACGCGGCGAGATGATCGGACAGTCCGTCGGCGGGACTCCCGGCCACATCAACGCGATGGCGACCGGGATGCACCACTTCGTCGCCGCGTACCCGCCGGAAACCCTCGAACCGGGTGACGTCCTGCTCACCAACGATCCGTGGCAGACCGCCGGGCAGATCAACGACATCACCGTGGCCACGCCGGTGTTCCTGCGGGGACGGCTGGTCGCGTGGTTCGCTTCCTGTTGCCACGCACCGGACATCGGCGGACGGCTGGTCTCGGCCGAGGCGAACGAGGTCTTCGAAGAGGGGCTGCGCCTGCCGATCATGAAGTTCCTCCGCGCGGGCGAGGTCAACGCGGATCTCGAACTGCTGATCCGCGCGAACGTGCGCACTCCCGAGGAGACGATCGGTGACCTGTACGCACAGGTCACCGGCAACGAGGTCGGTGCCGCGAGCCTGGTCCGCCTGCTGGAGGAGTTCGCACTCCCTTCGCTCGACGACGTCGCCGCCGAGATCATGAACCGGTCCGAACGCGCGCTGCGGGACGCCCTGGCGAAACTGCCGGACGGCACCTATACCAGCGAATTGGTCACCGACGGATTCGATGACGAAGAGGTCGTCCTCAAGGTCGCCGTGACCATCGACGGCGACGAGATCCACCTCGACTTCGCCGGTTCGTCGCCGCAGAGCCGTCGCGGGATCAACGTCGTCCTCAATTACACGCGGGCCTATGCCTCGTTCGCGGTCAAGGCGGCCATCGCCCCGGAGGTGCCGCACAACGCGGGTTCGTTCCGGCCGGTGCACGTCACCGCCCCCGAAGGCTCGGTGCTCAACTGCAGGCCGCCGGCGCCGGTCGCGTCGCGGCATCTGATCGGGCATTTCCTGCCCTCCTTGCTGATCACCGCACTGCACGAAGCGTTACCCGGCACTGCTTTGGCGCAGAGCGCGGACGCGTTGTGGATGACGATCTGGCGCGGCGCCGACGCGGCGGGCGAGGAGTTCATGCTCAACGTCTTCCAGACCGGGGGAATCGGCGCACGGGCCACCAAGGACGGTCTCAGCACCACCGGTTTCCCCAGCGGTCTGCGGTCGACGCCGACCGAGGTCATCGAGACCATGGCGCCGCTGGTGCAGCGCGAGCGCGTGCTGAGGGTGGATTCGGGTGGCGCCGGGCGACGGCGCGGAGGTCTCGGCCAGCGTACGGCGATGGCCGCCCGCGGCGAGATTTCGTGGAGTGTCAACGGGAACGTCGATCGGGTGCTTCGACCGGCGTCCGGTGTGGACTCGGGGCATGATGGGGCCGCGGGCCGGTTCGGGCTCTCCGAGGGAACCGACCTGCCGTCGAAGAGCCGGGTGAGTCTGCGGCCGGACGACGTCGTGGACGTGATCCTGCCCGGCGGTGGCGGATACGGCGACCCGTTCGAGCGGGAGCCCGAGGCCGTCCTCGCCGACGTCGTCGACGGCTACGTCTCGGTGGAGGCCGCGCGCGAACTGTATGGCGTCGAGGTCACCTACCACGGAGAACCCGGAGCCCTGGTGCGGCTCCCGGAGGACTACACAGCGGTTTCGTCGAGAGGGAAGAGATGAGCATGGGTCGGC
This sequence comes from Amycolatopsis pittospori, assembly GCF_013870525.1. Classification (GTDB taxonomy): domain Bacteria; phylum Actinomycetota; class Actinomycetes; order Mycobacteriales; family Pseudonocardiaceae; genus Amycolatopsis; species Amycolatopsis pittospori. The sequence goes on along the minus strand of NZ_JACBXD010000020.1, from coordinate 12,298 downwards.
TGGCCGGCAAGGTCGCGGTGGTCTTCGGCGGCGCGAGGGGAATCGGTCTCGCCACGGTGAAGGAGTTCGTCGCGGAGGGCGCGACCGTGTTCTCCAGCGACATCCGCGAGCAGACCGAGACCGTCGAGGGCGTCGAACACTCCCTTGTGGACGCCACGGACGAAGACCAGGTCGACGAGTTCGTGCGCGGCGTGCTGGCCGGGACCGGCCGGATCGACGTCCTGTTCAACAACGTCGGCATCCACCTCGGGAAACCGCTGGCCGACACCACGCTGGCCGAGTTCGACAACATCTTCGCCCTGAACGTACGCGCCGCTTTCCTGGCCACGCGGGCGGTTCTGCCGCAGATGATCGCGCGGAAGGCGGGCAGCATCATCACGACGTCGTCCAACGGCGGTGTGATGGGCCGCCCCGGCGACCCGGTGTACAACGCCACCAAACACGCGCTGGTCGGCATGATGAAGTCGCTCGCGGTCGCGCACGCGCACCAGGGCATCCGGGCGAACACGGTCAACCCCGGCGCGATCGACACCGACATGCTGCGTGGAACACTCGCGTCACCGGAGGACTTCGAAGCCAAGCAACACCAACTGGTCGCGAGCACCCCGGCCGGGCGGGTCGGCGAGGCATGGGAGGTCGCGAAGGCCGTCGTCTTCCTGGCGAGTGACGAATCCCGGTTCATCAACGGGGTCGCGCTCCCGATCGACGGCGCGAAGGCGGCCGGTGCCATGCCGGGCAACCGGTACAGTCTCGATTTCGAACTCGGCGTCAGGTAACGCCATGTCCACTCCTGCCGCGGAGGAGGCGCTTTCGGGCGACCGTTACCTGCTCGAACGGAGCGGGACGGCGGAGCGTGTCGCCGAGATCTTGCGTCAGCGCATCACCGAAGGCGTCTTCCCGCCGGGGACGCGACTCTCCGAACCGTCGATCAGCGCGGCGCTCGGCGTCTCGCGCAACACCCTTCGTGAGTCGTTTCAGCTGCTCGCGCACGAACGGCTGGCGGTGCACGAACTCAACCGCGGTGTATTCGTGCGGGAACTGACCGCGCAGGACATCGCGGACCTCTACGTCATGCGGCGCGTCACCGAATGCGGCGCGCTACGGCGTGCTTCCGAGATGTCCACTGTGGATCTTTCCGCCGTCGAGCAGGCTGTGCTGGAAGGCCGCGCCGCGGCAGGCGAAGGTGACTGGCAGGCCGTCGGGACCGCGAGTATCGCTTTCCACCAAGCGATCGGCGACCTCGCGGGCAGCGAACGGGTCAGCACGACGATGCGGCAAGTGCTGGCGGAGACGCGGCTCTTCTTCGTGCTCGCGGAGAACACGCGCGCGTTCTTCGAGCCGTTCCTGGAGCGGCACGAGCGGATCCTGCGCGACCTGGAACGCGGGCGGTTCGGGCCCGCGGAGACGGCACTGGAGAAATACCTGCGGGATGCGGAGAAGCAGCTTCTGGCCGCTTACGATCGCCGCGGGTCGTGAGTGGCGATTCGTGTTCTAACCCGAATCGCCACTCACGACCACCTGGGCCCTGTGCGGTCCGCAGGGACACAGGGTTGCGAAAGCCACTTTCGCAACTTTGAAGGTTGCGAAAGTGGCTTTCGCAACACCTTCCCCTGTACACGAAGGGGCCTTCACGGACTTCAGGTGAGCATGGGCAGCGGCGGGAGGTGCCGGGTCAGGGTGGTCGTGAGTGGCGATTCGTGTTCTAACCCGAATCGCCACTCACGACCGAAAGCGCGTCAGCAGTTCAGCGCGGCGGCGGCCCAGTCCGCGTGGTCGGAGTCGACCCCGTCACCGCCGTCGGTGACGACGAGATCGAGCACCTGGACGCCGTCCAGTGGCACGGAAAGCCGCTGTGCGGCCTGGCCGCGCTTGAGCACATCGGTCCCGGCGAGCCGCTTGCCGTCACCGAGGACCTCGAAAGCCACGCTGCCGCCGGCCTTCTCGTCGTCCACGCCGACGGACGAACCGAACGACGTGCATCCGCCGCCGAGGTAGAGCCGGACCTTCGACGGCGCGTGGACGCCCAAACCGTCGTCGTAGGTCACTCCGCCGATGCTCATCTCGTGGCCGTCCCCGGCACCCGATTCGCCGTTGCTGGTGCCGCGTTCCACTGGGCCGTAGCCGTTTTCCGCCGTCATGAACGTGGCCTTGGACAGCGCTGTCGTACCCACCGACGGGGGTTTCACCAGGGGAGCGCTGCCGCCGGTGGACAACGATCGCTTACCGAAGGACGTCCGGTAGTCGATGGTTCCGGAAACGTCGACACGGCCCCCGGCGGGAGAAACGGGCCGCACGGTCCAGCTCTGCTCCCACGACTTCCCCGGTGCGACGGAAGGAATCCACGTCTCGGTCCGGCCGTCCGGTTTCCAGCCCGGCCCCACGGTGAGTTTCACATTGCCCGCGGTCACCGGGGTCCGGCCGTCGTTGAACACCCGCAGTGTCGTGGTGAACGGCTTGTCCACGGCCGCGTATTCGGGCGTCTGCAAGGAAAGCGTCGTATGCGGCACGGCCTTCGGCTGCTTCGACGGCCAGACCCGGAACGTCGCCGAACCATGGCTCGGCAACCCGGCGCGCAGCACGCCGGCGGATTCGGTTTCGCCGCCGGTCCACAGATCCCGCACCCGGTAGCCGGGCGAGGCGGGAGCGCCGATCTCCGTGGCGGTCGCGGACAAGGTCGCGGGCGCGCCGCCGCGGTTGAAGAGCACGACGACGTTCGAGCCGTCGGACATCGGTTTGGCCCAGACCTCGGTGTCACCGTCGTCGCGGATCTTGCGACCCTGCTCGCCGCCCCAGTCCTGGTTCACCGCGAGAAGGTCCTTGTTCAGCAGGATCTTCTTGGTCGCGTCCGACATCGAGCGAAGGTCGTTGCCCGCCAGCAGCGGGGCGTTGAGCAGCGACCAGAGCGCGAAATGCGACCGGTATTCGGTGTCGGTCATCCCGCCGTTGCCGACTTCGAGCATGTCCGGGTCGTTCCAGCCGCCGGGTCCGGCATAACCCTCAAGGCCGACCTGCAGATCGAGCAGGCGGGTCATACTCGACCAGGTGTCGCTGATGTCGCCGGTGGTGCGCCACAACTGCGCGCCGGCGTCCTTACCCCATTCCCAGGGCTTGTTCTCGCCCCATTCGCAGAGGGCGTAGACGATCGGGCGGCCGGTCTTCTTCAGCGCGTCGCCCATTTTCGTGTACCGCTCCAGCGCCGGTCGGCCCTGGTTGTGGCAGTTGTCGTATTTGAGGTAATCGACGCCCCAATCGGCGAACGTTCGCGCGTCGACCTCTTCGTGGTCGAGCGAACCGGGCATGGTTCGCGCGCAGGTTTCCGTACCCGCGCTGGTGTAGATGCCGAGTTTCAGGCCCTTACCGTGCACGTAGTCGGCCAAAGCCTTGATACCGCTGGGGAACCGCGTCCGGTGCGGTTCGTACTTCCCCTCCGGGGTGCGGTTCTTCTCCGCCCAGCAGTCGTCGAGGTTGATGTACTGATAGCCGGCCGCCTTCATCCCGGACGACACCATGGCGTCGGCGGTCTCCCGGATCAGCTGTTCGTTGATGTCACAGGCGAACTTGTTCCAGCTGTTCCAGCCCATCGGTGGCGTCGCGGCCAGTGTTTCCGCAGGTCCCGGTGGATTTTCGGCCGCGGCCGCCGGGACGGCGAACAAGGTGGTGAGCGTGCAGGCGGCGGCGAGCGCGCCAGCGAGACGACGCATAAGTTCCTCCCAGAATGCTCAACTCTGAACAAACTCACTCATCAACCAACAGGAGGGGACGGGGCGGGTCAAGGGCCGATGGGATGGTGTTGGAAATTCACCGGAGGTTGCCGTGACGGACTGGACAGGTCGGCGGCACGAACTGTGCACGATGGAGTGTTCGCGTCCCGGCCGGATCCGGGTGAGGATGGGGACACGAGCAGAGGAGGAAGATCATGGTGTCGTCGGCGTCCGCGCGCAATCCGCTGTGGCACCCCTTCGCGGACATGGGAGCGGTCGACGGCGATCGGCTGGTCATCACCCGCGGCGAGGGTTCCTACGTCTGGGACGACGAGGGGAAGCGGTATTTCGACGCGACCGCGTCGCTCTGGTACGCCAACTTCGGGCACGGGCGTGAGGAGATCGCGCAGGCCGTCGCGGACCAGCTGCGGACACTCGATTCGTACAACCTGTTCGGCTACAACGCCAACGAGCCCGCGTTGAAACTCGCCGAGCGGGTCTCCGCGCTGGCTCCGGAACCGGGCTCGAAGGTGTTCTTCGGTTCGGGTGGCGGCGACGTCATCGACACCGCGGTCAAGATCGCCCGATCGCATTTCGCGCACACCGGCCGTCCGGAGAAGGTGCACGTCATCGGGCGGGTGCAGGGGTATCACGGCACGCACGGGTTCGGTACGGCCGTCGGCGGGATCGAGGCGAACGCGGCGGGTTTCGGGCCGCTGCCGGGCGACGTCTCCCACATCCCGTACGACAGTGCCGAGGCGCTTGAAGCCGAGATCCAGCGCGTCGGCCCGGAGCGGGTCGCGGCGTTCTTCTGCGAGCCGGTGATCGGCGCGGGCGGTGTCCTGCCGCCGCCGGACGGCTACCTCGAGACGGTCGCCGAAATCTGCCGCAAACACGGCGTGCTGTTCGTCGCGGACTGCGTGATCGCCGCGTTCGGACGGCTCGGGACCTGGTTCGGCATCGACCGCTGGGCCGTGAAACCGGACATGATCACGACGGCGAAGGGCATCACCGGCGGGACGATCCCGCTGGGCGCGCTGATCGTCGCGCCCCACGTGGCCGAGCCGTTCTTCGCCGGCGAGCCGGGCGCGCCGGTGCTACGGCACGGCGCGACCTATGCGGGGCATCCGGTCGCGTGCGCCGCCGGGAACGCGACGCTGGACATCTACGAACGCGACGGGCTCATCCCGCGCGGCCGCGAACTGGAGAAACCGTTGGCGGACGCGCTTTCCGGCCTGACTTCGCATCCGCTGGTCGCGGAAGTCCGTGCTGGGCTGGGGTTCCTGGCCGCCGTCGAGCTGAAGGCGGACTTCCTGGCCGCCGATCCCGGAGCGCCGAACCGGTTGCAGCGGATCGCGCGGGACGAAGGGGTCCTGGTGCGGAACCTGGCCAAGGGGATCGCGGTGTCGCCGCCGCTGATCGCCGGGGAGGCCGAACTGGATCTGCTCACTTCCGCTTTGCCCAGGGCTTTGGACAAGCTGGCTTAGGCCGCGGGTATCGGTCCCGGTCGCGCCGAGGAAGCCGGCGATCTGTTCGTGACGTGCGTCGTGTTGCGAAAGCCACTTTCGCAACCCTCAACGTTGCGAAAGTGGCTTTCGCAACCCCTTGCGCGGCCGGCCGGGCGCCAAGGCGTGCGGACACGCCATGTCGACCTTCCCCGCAAAGGAAAGTCACTTGCCCCTCACGCCCCCGGTGCCGAATGCGATGAAGGGGCCTTTCATCGCGAGTTCCGCGATGAAAGGCCCCTTCAGGTCATCACCTCCGCGTCCGACGTGAGCAGGAGCGGAGTGTGACGCGCACGAAGGCCACGCACTCGGTCATGAAGGGATCAGCCGACGGGACCAGGTCCCTTCATGACACCCCCAGTGCGGCGGGCCCGAGTAGGCCCGCCTCAGGTGAGGCAGAGTGCGTCGCCCTCGGGGTCCGCGAGGGCGATCCACGCGGACGGTCCTTGGTCGCCGCGGTGCGGGAACTTCGCACCGCGAGGTGTCACCTGGAGGTCAGAGGCCATACCGGCACATTAACCACCCGCCCCGACAATTCCGGGAACTCATATCCGCTGACCACGGTGAACTGCCACTTGTCGACGCCGCCACCGATGATCTCGGCGTAGCGCCGGGCGCCGTCCGCGTTGGCGAAGCGCACCTGCTGGCCATTGGTGAGATGGGTGATCTTGACCGCCATTCGTGCCTCCTGAAGTCGAGTGCCGGCCCGCGGAGCTTCCCCCTCCGGGGCCGGCGTCGACAGTAGAACACACGTTCGAGAGGTGCCGCCAACCGAACCCCCCGTCAGGGTTATCGCCGCATAGTCACCCTCGGCCAAGCGTCCAGGCCACGGGCGATTTCGTGGGCTCGGATGGTTCGAAGGCCGTCGGTGAGCTCCTCCTCGCCGAGGGTCGCGAAGCCGAGCCGGGCGTAGTACGGCGCGTTCCACGGCACCTCGGCGTACGTCGTCAGCGTCAGCCCCGCGAGGCCTTCGCGCGTCGCCCACTCGGCGGCGTGCTCGATCAGCCGGCGGCCGAGGCCCTGCCGGGCGCGGTCCGGGTGGACGGACACCTGCTCGACGTGGCCGTGGCCGTCGACGACGTCGGCGAGCAGGTACGCCACCGGTCCGTCGCCGTCGTCGAAGACCCAGGCGCGGCCCGCGTTCCGGTAGGCCGCGAGGTCCGCGATCGAAGGCGGGTCGTCGTCGGCGATCGCGGCCATGCCGAGCGCGCGGAACGGTTCGCCCGCCGCGCGCTCGATGTCCTGGAGCCGGGGCAGGTCTGCTGAGGTGGCGGGTCGGATCACGGATCGAGTTCTACCCGGCCAGCGAAGCGAAAGCGCGCGATTTACCGCCGCGTCAGAGGGAAAACGACGAAACGGCCCGGTGGATCCTGCCCGCGTACGACTGCAGCGCCACGATGGCGGCCCGTTTCGCGTCGTCGCCGATCCGGGTCGCCGGGGCGGCCAGGCTCAGGACCGCGGGCCGGTGCCCGGGGCTCGGGATCGGCACCGAACACGACCAGACGCCGTCGTCCAGTTCGCCCCAGCTGACCGAATACCGGTTGATACCGGCGCGTTTGACCTCTTCCCGCACGCTCGGCCCGCGATGCTGGACGATCGTCGAAAGCCGCCTTTCGCGTTCGCCCTCCGGCAGCATGGCGAGCAGCATCTTGCCGGACGCGCCCGCGCCGAGCGGGACGGAATGGCCAGGCTGGAAGGTGAACCGCATCGCGCGTTCGCATTCGACCCGGTCCGCGCAGACCGCGGCGTCACCGAAATGCTGGAACAGCAGGACGGTCTCGCCGAGGTCGCGTGCGGCCTCCTCCATCGTGGGGCGCGCCAGCCGGGCCAGGTCGTTGGCCAGCTGCGCGGCCCGCGCGAGCGGCATCACCTGGCTCGTCACGTGGTAGCGGCCGGTCTTGCCCTCTTCGAGAAGCTGGAGTTCCTTCAGCAGTGCCACATAGCGGTACGTCGTGGCGACCGGGGTGCCGATCATCGCGGCGAGTTCGGCGACGCTCGCGTCCGAACGGCGTTCGGAGAACGAAAGCAGCAGCTGCAGTACTTTGCGTGAGCTGCTGGCGCCGGGCGTGCGTTTCGGGGGAGCGGTGCTGTCCAGGGATCGTGCGGCAGGCGTCATCTCGACCTCTCGCCGGGGCAATCACGAAGAGTCAAGAAAGTAGCACATTGTGTGAATTAGCGACCAGGGTCTTTGGTCCATGAACAAGCGGACTTCTTGCTAGGTTCGGATCATGGAGAAGCCATTGGCAGGCAAGATCGCCTTGGTCTCCGGAGCGACTCGCGGTGCCGGGCGTGGAATAGCGGTGAGGCTGGGGGCCGCCGGGGCGACCGTTTACGTGACCGGTCGCAGCACGGCTTCGAAAAGATCGGAAATGAATCGGCCGGAGACGATCGAGGAGACCGCGGCACTCGTCGACGAGGCGGGTGGGAACGGGATCGCGGTCGGCGTGGATCACTTGGTGGCGGACGAGGTTCGCGAGCTGGTGGCCCGGATCGACGCCGAACAGGGCGCGCTCGACATCCTGGTCAACGACATCTACGGCGCGCCCATCGAATGGAGCAAGACGGTCTGGGAATCCACTTTGGACACCGGATTGCGGACGCTGCGCCTGGCGATCGACACCCATGCCATCACCAGTCATTTCGCGCTCCCGCTCATGATCGGGAAACCGGGCGCGCTGGTGATCGAGGTCAACGACGGGACCACCGCGTACAACTCGGAGAACTACCGGGTTTCGTTCTTCTACGATCTCGCCAAGACGGCGGTGAACCGGATGGCCTTCGCGCTCGCACACGAATTGGAACCGCATGGCGGTACCGCGGTGGCGGTCACGCCGGGATGGCTGCGTTCGGAAGCGATGCTCGACGCCTATCAGGTCACCGAAGAGAATTGGCGGGACGCGACGAAGGTGCAGCCGCATTTCGCCATTTCTGAAAGCCCGGCGTTCGTCGGCCGTGCGGTCGCCGCACTGGCCGCCGACCCCGAAGTGGCCCGCTGGAACGGGAAATCGGTGTCCAGCGGCGAATTGGCGAAGGATTACGGTTTCACCGACCTCGACGGCAGCCGTCCCGATTGCTGGCGGTATCTCGTCGAGGTCCAGGATCCGGGCAAGCCGGCGGACGTCACCGGCTACCGCTGAGCCGTCCGCCGGAGGAACGGTGTGAGCAGACCGGGTGCGGCCTGCTCCGCCATCGCCAGCCCGTCCGATTCGCCGACGTCGATCACCGCGTAGGCGCCCTTGCCCGCGGCGATCGGGGCGGTCACGGTGATCAGCCCGCCGCGGCGCTGGAAGAACGAGCGGCTGACGACGATCCCGGTGAGCCCCTCGCGCCGGATCGCCACCGTCGCCCGCGCCAGCGAACCGGAACGGCTGACCAGGTACCGCCCGACGATCGCGTGACCGAGGTTGCGGTAGCGGTCCCAGCCGACGAGCGCCGCGAGCGGCACCAGGCCGAGCGCGACCTGCCACATCCACCAGGGCAGGAAATCGATCCACGCCAGACCGAACAGCGCGGCCGCGAGGACCAGCACGCCGCCGACGGCGCGGGTGAGCCGCCGGGTCAGCGCTCGCCGCGGATGCCGGTTCAGCGGCACGGTGGCCGGGTCGAAGTTCTCCCGCAGCACCTCGGCCGCGACTTCGTGGACCCGGCCGACGGGCGCGGGCGGCAGCAGGAGACCGCCGCCCTTGTCACCGCCCTTGCCTTCGCGCAGCCCACCCGCGATCGCGGTGAGCCGTGCCCCGCCCGCGATCCGCAGCGGCAGCGGTTCCTTCACCTCGACGCCGCGAAGCCGGTCCTCTTCGATGGAAACCGAACGCGTGGTGATCAGCCCGCGCCGGACGTGCAGGGTGCCTTCCGTTTCGCGGGTGAGCCGGAAGTTCCAGAACGAGAGCACGTATCCGCCGACGGAAAGCAGCGAGACGACCACCAGCAGCGCGACCGCCGCGACGACGACGATCAGCCACACCGCGGTGTTCGCGAGGTCGTCCATGAGATCCCGCAGCGGGCCGACGCTCACCGGGTCGATGTGCAGCTGGTGCGCGAAATGCCAGACGGCGGCGAACACCGCGCCCACCACGGCGAGCCCGGACAGTGTGAACGGCGCGTACCGCAGCCATTTCCGGTCCACCTCCGCCACCACCTGTTCCGGCGGCGGCGCGGTCTCGGCGACGTCGACTTCCTTGCGGTGCAGGAGGACCGTGCGCAGCCGGTGCGCCTCGGTCCGGCTGACGGCGTCGAGCACGAGTTGGTCGCCGCCCGCGCCCTGGCCGTGCGAATGCCGTCCGGTGCCGATGCGCACGGCGCTGAGGGAGAACAGGCGGTGCTTCGGCTCGGAGGTGACGTCGACCGTGCGGACGCGGTCCAGCGGGATCGCGCGATGCTTGCGCAGCAACAGACCCGTGGTCCATTCGACCTGGCCGCCGGTGACGCGGTAGCGCGAGGTGAGGACGTGCGACACGCCGACGAACACGGTCAGCGCGGTGATGCCCAGCCCGAACCACTCCCAGCCGTTGCCGCGGCCGAGGATCACCGTCCCGATCAGCACCGGGAGCGATTTGACGACGTCGAGCACCGGCCGGATCAGCAGCATCCGGCGGTCGAGGCGATGCCATTGCTCCAGTTCGGCTTCCAGCGCCACGTCGGTGGTCATGTCGCGTCGCCGGTGGTCGACTGGGTGGTCTTCGTGAGTTCCGCGGCCAGCGCCAGCGCTTCGGTGCGGTCGAGGCCGGCGATCTTCACCGGTCCCGCGGCCGACGCCGTCGTCACGGTGATCGTCGCCAGCCGGAACAGCTGCTCGACCGGGTCGCGCTCGATGTCGACGGTCTGGATCCGCGAGATCGGCGCGATCCGCCACTCCTGCTTGAGCCAGCCTTCCTGGATGTACACGGCCTCGCCGGTGACCTCCCAGCGGTGGATCCGGTAGCGCCATTGCGGCATCACCAGCAGATGCAGCGGCGCGAGTACACACGAGATCGTCAGCGTCACGGTGAGCCAAGTGGGCGGGTCGTCGCTCGTGAGCACGAACACCGTCTGGACGCCGATGAGCACCGCCCAGCCGACCGCGGCCCAGACCGTCCAGTAGCCGATGGCCCGGCGGCTGACCCGGTTGGCGGGCGGGCGCAGGCTGAGCCGTTCCACGGACGCTGTCTCCTCAGTCACCCCACAAGCCTGCACCACCCGGGTGCGGACCGCCCACGACGACTGTCACGGACCGATAGGATCGATGCCACCGTCGGCGGAATGGATACCCCCTATCGGGGCGTTGCCACCCATGGCCGGTTGTACGCACGAAAGCTGGAGGATCTGGTGGCACTGGACCCGGAGGACCTGTACGAGGTGGACTCGGACGTCCCCGACCTCGGCGGGGCCGTGCTGCTGCACTACTTCGACGGGTTCATGGACGCGGGCTCCGCGGGCAAACTCGTCGCCGAGCACCTGCTGAACACCTCGGAGCACCGGGTGATCGCGCGGTTCGACGTCGACCGTCTCATCGACTACCGCTCGCGCCGCCCGACGATGACCTACGCCATCGACCGCTGGGAGGCCTACGACGCGCCCGAGCTGGTCGTCCACCTGTTGCACGACGCCGACGGCGTGCCGTTCCTGCTGCTCACCGGCCCGGAGCCGGACCACGACTGGGAGCGGTTCTGCGCGGCCGTGCGCGGGCTCGTCGAACGCTGGGACGTCCGGCTCACCACCGGTTTCCACGGCATCCCGATGGGTGCCCCGCATACCCGCCCGCTCGGTGTGACCGCGCACGCGACGCGGGACGACCTGGTCGGCGAGCACCGGCCCCTGCCCAACCGGATGCAGGTGCCGGGCAGCATCGCCGGACTCCTGGAGTTCCGGTTCGGCGAGTGGGGGCACGACGCCGCCGGATTCGCCGCGCACGTGCCGCACTACCTGGCGGAGTCGACGTACCCGAGTTCGGCGCTGCACCTGCTGGAGGCGGTCGCCAGGGCGACCGGGCTGAACCTGCCGGACGGGGATCTGCGGGAGGCCTCGCGCGAGGCCGACGCCGAGATCGACCGCCAGGTCGCCGAGTCGGAGAAGGTCGCCGACGTCGTGCGCGCGCTGGAGCGGCAGTACGACACGTTCATGGAGGCGTCCGGCAAGGAGAGCCTGCTCGCGGAGTCGGTCGAGCATATGCCGACCGCGGAGGAGCTGGGCAACCAGTTCGAGCGCTATCTCGCCGACCCCGACAGCTACGGCGGCACGAACCCCGAGCGTTAGCCCTCGAAGTACGTGAAGGCCCCTTCATTGCGTTAGGCGCAATGAAGGGGCCTTCACGTACATGGTCAGTGCCAGCCGAGCGAGGCGAGAACGCCCCAAGTGCTCCCGAGCCCGCTCGAACTGCCGAGCCCCGACGTCAGCATGCCCGCGGTCCCGGGCACGGCGGCGAACCCGAGGATCGAACTGCCCTCGGCCGTCTTCGCCACCTCCGGCGGAAGGACGTCCTTCCGCCACTCGGTCCCGTTCCAGGCCGACATCAGGACGTGCCCGTCACCGGGCATCCAACCCGCGGTCCAGAGCTTCCCGGAACCGTCGAGCGCGGCGGCGTTGATCTCGTCGAACGGGACGGCGGGCAGCGAAGTCCACTTCTGCCCGTCCCAGCGGTCGACGAAGGCCGGGATCCCGGTCGAGTTCCATTCGTTGACCCGGCCGACGACGTAGACGGAGCCGCGGCCGTCGGGCACGACGTGGTTGAGGATCCAGCCGGTGCGGTAGTCCGACGGCACCGGAACCTCGACCTGCCGCCAGCCCTTGCCGTTCCAGTGCAGCAGGTACGGCGTCTCCTTCCCGCCGTCCGCCACGGAGGTCGCCCCGACCCACAGATCGTCGTCACCGGTGCCGGTGACCCGGGTGGGTTGCAGCGGGCGGGCGCCGATCATCGGGATTTCGACGTTCTCCCAGGCCTTCCCGGTCCAGTGTTCGAGATGGTGGACGGCCTTGCCGGTGGCGAAGTCGAAGTCGTAGGAGACCAGCCACACCGATTTCGGTGAGAACGCGGCGATGTCGCTGGTGAAGCCCTCCATGCCCGCGGGCGGTTTCGGGCGCTCGATATTCGTCCACGTCCGGCCGTCCCAGTGCTGG
>NZ_JACBXD010000002.1 GCF_013870525.1 Amycolatopsis pittospori | reverse complement strand
GCCCGCCAGGAACATGTCATGCGCGTCAGCCCGCTTCACCGGCCGCAACCGGACCCGGCTGCCCTTGCCGATCGCGACCCCGGCCACGGTCACGGTGTCGGTCTCCGGTGACATCGACGCGTCCGCTTCCGGATCCCACCATGGCGGCTCCGTCACTACGGAAACGTCGACCGGCTCCTCACCGGTGATCGTGCGCAGGTACCGGATGGTGCCGTGCAACCGATCCAGCAACTCCGGCGGCATCCCGTCGACCCTGTCGATGATCTCGGCGGCACGAGCATCCGTCGCGCGCGCCTGACGTTTCTCCTCATCGGTCAACGTCATGGTGCGCAGGGTCAGGATCTCGTCGATCTCCAACCCGTCGTAGAGCGGACCCTGGCTCTGCTCGGCGATTTCCGGATGGTCGGAGAGGATGATCGGCGAACACAAAACGGTGTCGCGCCCGACGAGCACCGGCCACAGACGCTCGTTGACACACTCCTTCGTCACCAGCGAAGCCCACTCAGGCGGATCGGTCAGGGAAAGGAAGGCCCCGTCCGGTATCGAGAGCAGCACATGGGCGGCGATCATCGCATGGGCCAGCGCCTCGTTCCGTCCGGCGCCCCCGACGTCCCAGTGAGACCTGTTGTGGACACGCACTCGCAGTTTCACGCCGCCGAACGGCCCTGGTAACGCGTGGCCTTGGATTCGTAGCTCTCCTCGCAGACCGGCACGACGACGCACCAGCCGTGCGTCGTCACGGCCTACGATCGGCTCGACGTCTTCGCCACCGTCCACTTGGAACGGAACAGCCGTTCCCCGGAGCAGGACGCTGAAGGGGAGCACGGTCTCGAACTCGCGCTCGACGGCTTCGTCCCACGTGGTGTATTCGACGTCGTCGACGGTCAGCGAAGGCACCGGCTCATCGCTCGTCTCGACGACCCGTTTCTGCAGTTGCAGGAACCGCAACCGGAGGTGGAGTACGCCCTGCGCGGGCGGTTCCGCGATCAGTTCGGCCTGGGCACAAGCATGTTCGCCGATTTCGTCGCCCGCGTAGGACTCGGGCATCAGCACACCCCATTGCCAGCGAACCTGGTTCTTCGCGGCCGACGCGCGGTACGGATACAGGAGGTAGCCCTCGTACAGAACGGCGTCGGCCACCGCCCTGGCCCGGTTCAGGGAGCTCGTCACGGTTTCGTCCGCTCCCTGAGGTAGGTGACGGTCAGCTCCCACAACGCGTGGTACAGCGTGGTCTGCGCTTCTTGGACGCGATGTACCGACGGTGACGGCACCACGAACAGATGGTCGACGCTGTCCAGCTCGGCCATCTTGCCGCCGTCGTAGCCCGCGATGCCGATCGTGAGCAGGTCTTGCTTCTTCGCCTCGTCGAACGCCCGGAGCAGATTGGGGGAATTGCCGCTGGTGGACAGGCCGACCACCACATCGCGAGGTCTCGCGAAGGCCGCGATCTGCCGGGCGAACACCACGTCGAAGCCGACGTCGTTGCTCAGTGCGGTGATCACCGCGACGTCGTTGGTCAGCGCGAAGGCCGGCAGCGGGGGAAAGGCGCCGCCGGGCCCAGGCGCCGGACTGAGGAAGAGCGAGGCCAGATCTTGCGCGTCGGTGGAGCTTCCACCGTTGCCGAAGGCGAGGAGACGTCCGCCGTCGGCGAATCGCCGGGCCATCGCCGCGGTGCATTCCAGCAGACGCCCGCCGTCACGGTCGAAGACCGACTTTCGCAGCTCGACGATCTCCCGTGCTTTGTCTCTTGTGGACTTGCGGACCTGCTCGAATACCGCGTCGATGTCGGACGAATCCGAGTACAGGAATGGGTAGAGTGACTGGATGTCCGGTGTGGGCGCTGGGGATTCGTCACTCCGCTTCATCGGCCATCAGTCCTCACGAGTGCGATCGCCTCGCCGGCGTGCACCAGGATGGTGTCGCCCACCTGTGCGGTGACCAGTGCGATGCTCACTTGCTCTTCGCCGCCGTCGACCCCGCTCACGACGGCGAGTTCCTCTTCGAGCAGGCGGAGGATGGTAACGGGGCTCGCGGAGTCGGAGCAGGTCAGGCAGACGTCGTCACGGCATTCCGGGATGTTCAAGCGGTCGCGTCCTTTTCGAGCACACCGGGCCGTTCGACAAGGACGTGGACGAACTCCCAGAGAAGGTGGTACATCGTCACGTGTACCTCTTTGACCACTCTGGGGTCGGTGGAGGAGGCGATCAGCACGTGGTCGGCGGCGTGGTAATCGGCGATGACGCCACCGTCGCCGCCGGTCAGCGCGACGGTCAGCATCCCGAGCTCGCGGGCCTGCCCGAGGCCACGCAAGACGTTGACGCAGTTTCCCTGGGTGGACAGCGCGAGTGCGATGTCCTGTGGGTCCGCGAGGAAGCGGATCTGGTGCGCGAAGACTTCGGCCAGGCCTTCACGGTTGGCGATCCCGGTGAGCGTGGCGACGTCGGAAGTCAGGGAAAGGGCAGGTAAGGCCCGTTTGCCCACGATTACGGGATGCACGAACTCGACGGCGACGTGTTGGGCGTCGGTACTCGGGCCGCCGTTGCCGAATATCAGCAGTTTCCCGCCGCGGTGGAATCTGGCGGCCATACCGTGGCAGGCGTGCGCGATGTCCGCGGCGTGCTCGGCGAGATCATTCAAGGGTCGGATACGACGATCGACGAATGCTTCGAGAACATTGACGCCGCCGGAGCGCGACGGTTCTGTCAAGACCGGATTCCTTAATTGGTTTAGGACGGGCAGGCGGTTCCGTTCGGTGTGAAATTCACCGATGATCAAGATCTACTTCGAGCCTCAGGGAAATTCGTGGGCGTTGGTCGCCACCTCTGCTGAATGAGGCACTAGTGTTCGCCGCCGTCACCGATCCGTCAATCGGGCATCTCGGTGACGCGAGACAACCGATCGGCGATATCACAGCGGTGGCTGACCGAAGCGTTCTTGCAGTCGGCGCAGGTCCCGCATCCGCGGCTCGGTCTCGCCTCCCAGCCAGCGTCCCACCGTCTTCACCGAGACTCCGAGCTGCCGGGCGGCAGCCTCCTGTGTGAGCCCCTCTCGGCTCAGGGCGCCGGCCATCCACTCGGAGAAGCTCGCCGGCTGCCCGGGATGCGTTGCCTGCGCGGGAGGCGGCGGCATGGTGGCTTCCAGCTCGCTGACCTGCTCAAGAGTGGGCTCGCCGGGTTGTCCGGTGTGTGAATGGAGAACGTCGACCTCGACATGCTCCGGGAAGATCCGGAACGAGATCTGGATCGAGCCGGTCGGTCCGGCGGCGTCGAGTAGCGCGCGGAACACCGTCTGGCTCACCTCACGGTTGGCCTGGTCGGTGAGTGGCGAGTCCGAGAGGGAATGCCGGACGAATTCGCGGATGTCCGGGATCGACGAAGGTCGAGCCGGAAAGATCTTGGAAAGAACGACCACCGGAAGAAGCTCAATGGGTGTCCTTTGGTCTGGAAATTCCGGAACTTCCACGTGAACCCGCCCGTCTGCCAGGTCGGGACAGCGTACAGGGGAAACCGTGGGCTCCCCAGAGGCGGACCGGGTTACCGGAAAGGACAGTTGTGTCCGGTGCTCGGACCGTAGTGTCCTTGTGCTGCATACGCGCGGGGTCTACGGTGTCTCCGGTCGGAACCGTGAATGCCGATCTTCCCAGTGATTAATTCTCTCTGATCCAGCGGCCGTCTTGTCGGTCTTTCACCATTCTCATTGCTCGTCAGCCCGTCTTGAGGCGGCCAAGCCGCCTGCTAGGAGGTAATCATCGATGACCACGGCCGACAGGGCAGTGGGAGCTTCGAAGGCAGGGGAACCCGACGAACCTGTCGTGCATATCCTGTGGATGAACGGTGGTCTCGGTTGTGACGGTGATTCGGTCGCCTTGACGGCGGCGACCCAGCCGAGCATCGAGGACATCATGCTGGGGGCGTTGCCGGGTCTCCCGAAGGTGGCGCTGCACTGGCCGTTGCTCGATTTCGAGTGCGGGCCGGAGACCGGTGCCGACACGTTCATCGAGTGGTGGCACAAGGCCGACCGTGGTGAGCTCGACCCCTTCGTGCTGGTCGTGGAGGGTTCGGTTCCCAACGAGAAGATCAAGTCCGAGGGCTATTGGTGCGGGTTCGGCAACAACCCCGCGACGGGGCAGCCGATGACGACCAGTGAGTGGCTGGACCGGTTGGCGCCGAAGGCTTTGGTGGTGCTGGCGGTGGGCACGTGCGCGACGTATGGCGGTATCCACGCGATGGCGGGGAATCCGACGGGTGCGATGGGTGTGCCGGACTATCTCGGCTGGGATTGGCGTTCGAAGGCGGGCATCCCGATCGTCTGTGTCCCCGGCTGCCCGACCCACCCGGACAACCTGTCCGAGACGATCCTCTACCTGCTGTTCCAGGCCGCGGGGCAGGCGCCGATGATCCCTCTCGACGAGGCGCTGCGCCCGCAGTGGCTGTTCGGCGCGACCGTTCATGAGGGCTGTGACAGAGCGGGTTCCTATGAGCAGGGCGAGTTCGCGGTCGACTACGGCTCGTCGAAGTGTCTGGTGAAGCTGGGTTGCTGGGGTCCGGTGGTGAAGTGCAACGTCCCGAAGCGTGGCTGGATCAACGGTGTCGGCGGTTGCCCGAACGTCGGCGGGATCTGCATCGCGTGCACGATGCCGGGCTTCCCGGACAAGTTCATGCCGTTCATGGACGAGCCGCCGGGGTCGAAGCCGGCGGCCGCGGCGAGTACGGCTTACGGGACGGTGATCCGCGCGCTGCGCGGCTTCACGAAGAAGACCGCCGATGAGGAACCGAAGTGGCGGCACAAGGGAGATTCCCTGACTAGCGGCTATAAATCGAACTGGTGAACGGAGCGAGATTCATCGATGGTTGACAAACGGACCTCAGGCCTGGTGGAGATGGCGTGGGATCCGATCACCAGGATCGTGGGCAGTCTCGGTATCTACACGAAGATCGATTTCGCGAAGAAGGAGGTCGTGGAGTGTCATAGCACGTCGTCGATCTTCCGTGGTTACAGCATTTTCATGAAGGGTAAGGATCCTCGGGACGCGCATTTCATCACGAGTCGTATCTGTGGGATCTGCGGGGACAATCACGCGACGTGTTCGGTGTACACCCAGAACATGGCTTACGGGGTGCGGCCGCCGCATCTGGGTGAGTGGATCATCAATCTCGGTGAGGCCGCGGAGTACATGTTCGATCACAACATCTTCCAGGAGAACCTGGTCGGGGTGGATTATTGCGAGCGGATGGTGGCTGAGACCAATCCGGGGGTGCTGGAGCTGGCGAACCGGACCGAGTCTCCGCATGCTGCTGAGCATGGGATGCGGACGATCGGTGACATCATGCGGTCGCTGAATCCGCTGGAGGGCGAGTTCTACCGTGAGGCGTTGCACGTCTCCCGCTATACCCGGGAGATGTTCTGCTTGATGGAGGGCAGGCATGTGCATCCGTCGACGTTGTATCCGGGTGGGGTGGGGACGGTGGCGACGGTGCAGTTGTTCACCGATTATCTGACCCGGTTGATGCGGTACGTCGAGTTCATGAAGAAGGTCGTTCCGATGCACGACGACCTGTTCGACTTCTTCTACGAGGCCCTGCCCGGGTATGAGAAGGTCGGGCAGCGGCGGATCCTGCTCGGTTGCTGGGGCAGCCTCAACGACCCCGATCACTGCGACTTCAGCTACGAGAACATGGAGAGCTGGGGTCGGAAGATGTTCGTGACCCCGGGGGTGGTGGTGGACGGGAAGCTTGTCACGACGAGCCTGGTGGACATCAACTTGGGGATCCGGATTCTGCTCGGTCACTCGTTCTACGAGGACTGGGAGGATCAGGAGATGTTCGTGAAGCGGGATCCGCTGGGCAATCCGGTGGATCGGCGGCATCCGTGGAACCAGCACACCATTCCGCGGCCGGCGAAACGCGACTTCGACGACAAGTACTCGTGGACGATGTCGCCGCGCTGGTTCGACGGCAAGGACCACCTCGCCCTCGACACCGGCGGCGGCCCACTGGCCCGCCTGTGGGTGACGGCGTTGGCGGGACTGGTCGATACGGATTATGTGAAGTCGACCGGGCACAGTGTAGAGATCAACCTGCCCAGAACGGCTTTGAAACCCGCGGTGAGCTTCGAGTGGAAGATTCCACAATGGAGCAACGCGTTGGAACGAAACCGTGCGAGAAGCTATTTCCAGGCTTATGCCGCCGGGATGGCCCTGCACTTCGCGGAGAAGGCCTTGGCCGAGATCCGTGGTGGGAACACGAAGACGTGGGAGAAGTTCGTCGTCCCGGAGGAGGCCGCCAGTGTCGGGTTCACCGAGGCCGTCCGCGGTGCGCTGTCGCATCACATGGTGATCAAGGGCGGGAAGATCGCGAACTATCACCCGTACCCACCGACGCCGTGGAACGGCAGTGTCCGTGACACCTACGGCACGCCGGGCCCGTATGAGGACGCCGTGCAGAACACGCCGATCTTCGAGGAGAACCCGCCGGAGAACTTCAAGGGCATCGACATCATGCGCGCGGTGCGAAGTTTCGATCCCTGCCTGCCGTGCGGCGTGCACATGTCGGTCGGGGCGGGCAAGGAGATCACGAAGTACCACACGCCCCATGCCTTCAACGCCGAATACCAGGAGTGATGACCGGATGTCGACAACGGCCGACATCGGGGACAGGATCGAAACACTGCTTCGCGAGATCCCGGATGTCCGTGGCAAGGAGATCGCGGAGGAGCTGATCCGGCTGCTGGTCGGGATGTACGGCGAAGGCCTGGAACGGGTCGCCGCGCTCGTGGACAGGGGAACCTTGTTCCGCCTTACCGATGACGACCTCGTCGGCAGTCTGTTCCTGCTGCACGACCTGCACCCGGTCGACGTCGACACCCGGATCCAGCGGGCGCTCGACGAGGTCCGGCCCTATCTCGGCTCGCACGCCGGCGGGGTCGAGTACCTCGGCGTCGACGAGGACGGGATGGCCAAGCTGCGGCTGGAAGGCAACTGCCAGGGCTGCCCGTCCTCGACGCTGACCGTGAAAACGGCGATCGAGGGCGCCATCGCCCAGGCGGCGCCCGAGATCGCCGGTGTCGTGGTCGACGGCGTCAGCGTCCCGGAACCGGTCACAGTGCTCCAGATCGGCATGGGGCCGCCTCCGGGATGGAACGCCCCCGAGCCTGCCCGAGCGGAGTGGAGCCCGGCGCCGAAGGCGGTGCCGTGATGATCCGGAAAGCCGGCCTGCGGCGCTTCGTCGGTGCCGCCGAGCCCGCTCCGGTGTCTCCTCGGTCGTCGCACCCGCAAGAGGACGGCTGCGAACTGTGCGCCCAGCCGACCGGAGAGTGGCACGGTCACGTGGTCGATACCGGGCACCGTTCCCTTCAGTGCGTCTGCCGTGCCTGTTTCCTGCTGTTCACCGTTCCGGAGGCGGGCGGTGGCAGGTACCGGGCAGTGCCGGACCGCTATCTGCGCGACGACGAACGCACGGTGACGAGGGCCGACTGGGAAGGCCTCGGCATCCCGGTGGGCGTGGCCTTCCTGGTGCGCGGAGCCGAGGGCACCGAAGCGTTCTATCCCAGCCCGGCGGGTGCGACCGAGTGCCTGCTGAACCTGGACGCCTGGGCCGGTCTGACGGCGGCACATCCCTTGCTGGCGGCGGCGGAGTCCGAGGTCGAGGCGATCCTGATCCACCGCACCGACGACCGGATCGAGACCTACCTCGTTCCGATAGACGTCTGCTATCGGCTGGTCGGCACGGTGCGGAGGTACTGGAAGGGCTTCGACGGAGGCCAGGAGGCGCACGAGCACATCGACGCGTTCTTCGGCGACATCCGGGCTGCGTCCCGGCAGTTCTTGGCGGGGGAGTGAAGCGTGGCCGAGCTGGCCTTCGACTGTGTCGGTGCCGAGCCCGAACGCTACGGCGTCGTACCGAGCCTCACCCTCCGGCTGCGGATCACCGAGACCGGCGGTGAACGGGTGGAGGCGATCGCGCTGCGCTGCCAGATCCGGATCGAACCGCATCGGCGGCGCTACTCGGCGGAAGAGGCCGAGCAGTTGCACGATCTGTTCGGAGACACCGGCCGGTGGGCCGAGACCGTGAAGCCGCTGCAGTTCCTCACGGTGTCCGCCATGGTGCCGGGATTCACCGGGAGCACCACACTCGAACTGCCGGTGCCGGTCACCTACGACCTCGAGATCGCCTCGGCCAAGTACTTCAACTCCGTCACCGACGGTGTCATCCCGCTGCTGTTGCTGTTCAGCGGCACTGTCTTCGGCAAGCGTGACGGACGGTTGTCAGCAGAGCAGGTGCCGTGGAGCAAGGAGACGTCCTTCGGTCTCCCGGTGAACGTGTGGCGGGAGACCGTCGATCTCCATTTCCCCGGCAGCGCTTGGTTGCGACTCGACCGGGAGACGTTGGCCGCGTTGCAGCGCTACAAGTCACGTCACGCGTTGCCCACCTGGAACGACACCGTCGCGGCCCTGGTGAACGGCGCGGACGCCGGAGACCAGACGCCGCCCGGGAAACCGTGAGACGGTCGGGTACGCCCGGACGGCTCGGCCAGGGCCAGGACAGGCCGAGCCGCCCATCGGACAGAACTGTCCGCGGGCAGGTCAAGGGCGGGAAAGCCGCTGCCCCGCCATGGCCAGTTCGATGGTGCAGCCCGAGGGGCCCGAGCTGATCTCGAGCCATTCGCAAAGCCGGTCGGTCATCCGCAGACTGTCGTCCAGCCGCGCCGGATTCGGCGACCGCGGATCCGGATACGGCCGGATGTCCAGTGGCTGGTCACAGTGCAGCGTGCACAGGACGCGGCCGGCCACCGGTCGTACCCAGACGGCCACCCGGTCGACGCCGCGATTGAGCAGGTTGTCGAGTACCGCGCCGACGGCGATGTCGAACATCGCCACGGTGGTCTCGGCGACCAAGATCGGTGCGGCGCGATTCAGCACGTACCGGCGTACGGCGACCAGGTCTCCTTCGAAGCGGAACAGGTCGGTGACGCTGTCGAGGGTCTGCATCGCCGTATGGGATCCGGCGAACTCCTCCGGCACGATGAATCGCGCGGAAGGTTCGGCTCTTCGCCCCACCGCGCACTGGGGGTGAGTGCGGTGAGCGCCTTCGACGATGCCGCTGTCGACGACTCTTGTGTCGTAGGGGCAGACCAGCCAGATCCCGGTGCCGGCCAGTGACACGTCAAGGCCTGCCTCCATCCGGTGCCAGGCCGCGATCTCTCGCCTTGACCGCCCCTCCCAGCAGGGCTCGGCGATGACGCGGACGGCGCCCGTCGAGCCGCCGGGTCGGCCGTTCATCCAATGCCCACGGAGCGCGTCGGCCCACTGCGACGGCCGTCGGCCGAAACTCGCCGACTCGGCATACTCGATCCTGTCGGCGTCGGAGCCCAGCGCGTCGCGAAGCAGTTCCATGTTGCGCGCCGTCGTGGCGACCAGCACCGGGTCCTCCTGACGGAGACCCTCCACCGCGAACGGCAGGGCCATGGCGAGGAATTCCGCATCGGTGCTGTAGATGCAGCCTTGATGACGCAAACCCGGTGACGGCTGTCCCTTCAGCGGGAGAGATGCCGGTGCGCGGAGCGTTGACGGAGGTCTCGGTCTGCTCTTGGCCGTTGCTCGCATGGTCTCGTGGTCCTCATCGGTTCATGGGCGAATGGCGGCAACCCGGATTATTCGCCGTTCTGGGAGGGGGTGTTTCGCCTACGTGATCGACGTCAACGTTATTCGTTCGGAACACACTGGTCGATCCCCATTTATGTCTGCCACGACGTCCGGTTGTGCGTTTTTCCTTCTGCTGCTGGTCAGGCGTGTCAGGGCTGCCCTGACTTTCAGGTGGTGGCACCTGAAACCCGAGGTGAGAGTGGCGGTTTCGAGGTCGTCGAGCAGTCGGTGCCGATGCGCAGAGTCAGTAATGTCCAGGGTTTCCGTCGACGGACACTTGTGTCCCTGGCGAATTGATGCGGCGGTGAAGGCCATTTCGCCGGCGTCACTTGATTTGTCCCATTGTCGGCTTTTCGCGAATTCATCCACGACACCGGCGGTCAGGCCGGGTCAGTGCCTGAGTTCGCGGCTGGCGAGCCGGTGTTCAGAAGGTGGGGCGCACCGGGTGGCGGACTACGATCGGTCGGCGTGATGACGCTCGTCGTAGCCCTGCTGGCACTTCTGGATTTCGTCCGCGTGGGCGGTCGTCCAGTCGTACAGGTGGCCGAAGGGTTCGCGCAGGGATTCGCCGAGCGGGGTAAGGGAGTACTCGACTCCGACCGGTGAGGTCGGCAGCACGCGCCGTTCGATCATCCCGTTGCGCTCCAGGCGGCGCAGGGTCTGGGTCAGGACCCGCTGGGTCACGCCTTCGAGGCGGCGCTTGATGGCGTTGAACCGGTGGGGCCTGTCGAGGACGGTCATCACCATCATCGACCACTTGTCGGCGATCTGGTCGAGGATCGGGCGGCTGGGGCAGTCGGCCCGGTAGACGACGTCCGTGTCGGTGCCGGGAGTGGTCATGTCGGTATCCTCCACGATCCTTGCGATGCCGAAAGTGCGTTATTGACGCCGGTCTGCCGCCGCTTCAGCCTAGGTATACATCAGGAACTTAGCTGCCTGACAGGTACTGATCGGAGATTCTTCGTGCACCACGACGCCTACGCGACCCTTCGAGTGAGCCACGACGCCGGTGTCGCCCGTGTCACCCTCGACAACCCGCCGGTGAACGTCCTGGACGTCGCCCTCATGGCTGACCTGCGGCGGTTGTTGACCGGGCTGCGGGACGACGACTCGGTCCGGGTGATCGTGTTCGACAGCGCCGATCCGGACTTCTTCATCGCCCACGTCGACATGGCGCTCGTCGACGCGCCGGACGCCTTCGACGAGCTCGCGGTCGACACACCCGACGGTCTCAACGTCTTCCAGGCCCTCGGGGAGATGCTCCGGCACCAGCCCCAGGTGACGATCGTCAAGCTCGCCGGTCTGGCACGCGGCGGCGGGGCGGAGTTCGTCACGGCGGCGGACATGGCATTCGCGGCGATCGGTCGCGCCGGGATCGGCCAGGTCGAGGCCCTGATGGGCATCGTCCCCGGGGGCGGCGGCACCCAGTACCTCGCCGGCCGGATCGGCCGCAACCGCGCTCTGGAGGTGGTGCTCGGTGCCGAACTGCACGACGCGCAGACCGCCGAACGCTACGGCTGGGTCAACCGGGCCGTCCCCGCCGATGAGCTCGACGACGTCGTCGACCGCCTGGCCCGCAACATCGCCGCACTGCCCGAGGGTGTGGTCGCCGCGGCCAAACGCGCCCTCGTCCCCGCTGACCTGGCCGAGGGTTTCCTGCGTGAACACGACGCTTGGGCGGGTCAGATCGCCGCGCCCGCGGCCGAACGGTTGATCCGAGGCGGACTGGCCCACGGTGCCCAGACCCGCGACGGCGAACGCGATCTGGAGGGCTTGCTCCGCGGGCTGGCCGGGTAGCTCCCGCGTAGTCGTCGAAGTGCGGGACCTTGGCCGAACCTGACCATCGAGTCCCTCGCCGAGCCGGACAGTCAGCGGAACAGGCGGAAGAACCCGCGCACCTGCTCGACCAGCGACTCGGGCTGCTCCAGCGCGGCGAAGTGGCCACCATGCGGCAGCTCCTCGAACCAGCGCAGGTCGGTGAACCGCAGCTCGGCCTCCCGCCTCGACGGGCGGGTTATGTCTCGCGGGTAGACCGACAGCCCGGATGGCGCGGTCACCTTGTCCCGGAAGTCGGCGAAGCTCTCCCAATACAGGCGCGCCGACGACGTGGCCGACGCGGTGAACCAAGAAACGGAGATCTCGTCGAGGATCGTCTGCCGCGACAACGCGTCCTCGGGATGGCCGTCGTTGTCCGTCCACTCCCGGAACTTCTCGGCGATCCAGGCAGCCTGACCCGCCGGAGAGTCGGTGAGGCCGTAGCCGAGCGTCTGCGGCCGGGTCGCCTGGATCGCCGAGTACCCCCGGCCGGTGCGCTGGAACTCCTTCTCGGCCTCGAGATTCACCAGCTCCGCGGGCGTCGGGTCGTCGAACGTGCCTGCCGCCACGGATCCCAGGTTCAGGTGCACGCCGGCGACCCGCCCGGGTGCCACCTCGCCCAGTGTGCCGGACACCGCCGAACCCCAGTCGCCGCCCTGCGCGCCGTACCGTTCGTACCCCAGCGAGACCATCAACGTGTCCCAGGCGCGCGCGATGCGCGTGATGCCCCATCCGGTCGTCGACGGCTTGTCACTCCAGCCGTACCCGGGCAACGACGGCGCGACCACGTGGAACGCGTCCGCCGGGTCACCGCCGTGCGAGCGCGGGTCGGTCAGCGGGCCGAGCACCTTCAGGAACTCCAGCACCGAACCCGGCCAGCCGTGCGTGAGCACGAGCGGGAAGGCGTCCGGTTCCGGCGAGCGGACGTGCAGGAAGTGGATGCCCAGCCCGTCGATGGTGTCGCGGTACTGCGGGAAGACGTTCAGCCGCTCGGCGAACCCGAAGTCGTAGTCCTCGGCCCAGCTGCGGCACAGCTCGTGCGCATACGCCAGCGGCAAGCCCTGTGACCAGTCGTCCACCGGCTCGCGCTCCGGCCATCGCGTCCGTCGCAAGCGTTCGCGCAGATCCGTGATCTCGGCTTCGGTGATGCTGACCTCGAATGGTTCGGCGGACATGGCAAGGCTCCTTACCGGTCAAGGGGTTCTTGGTCAGGTGTCGGACTGCTTGCGGTCCTGCACGCGGCGGGCGACGGCGAGTGCGATCGGTGCCAGGAGCCAGCACAGGTACGCGCCGGCGTCGCCGGTCAGGAACGAGACCGGAATCGAAATCCCGAACACGGCGGCCAAGCAGACGCTGCGCAGCAGGCTTTGGGCGAAGACCCTGGGTGGGCCGTCGGTCCGGTACAGGTGTTCGCGCCGGATCTCCCGGATGATCAGCGCGAACGACGCGGAGGCCAGAACCTGCACCATCGCGTACAGGCTGAACCGGAGCGGGAACGCTCCCTCGGCGGTGAGCACCCGCGTCGCGAACGGCATCAGGACCTGCATGAACAACCAGCCCAGGGTGAGGCTGATCAGGCGGCTGCTCACAGAGCGGACATGGGGGAAGATCTCGTGGTGGGCGCGCCAGTGGGCGGCGATCACCACGAAGCTGAGCGCGAAGGCGAGGTACTCCTTGCCGTGGGCCGAGATCGAGCTCAGCATGGCGTTGGTGGTGTCGCCTCGGGGGATGGGGAGATCCAAGGCCAGCAAGGTGAGCGCGATCGCGATCACCGCGTCGACGAAGATGGTGAGCCGCTCGGCGGCGGCCGCGCGCGTCTGCCCGCTCGCGTCGGCGGGGCCGGTCGCTGTCGTCATGGTGAGGATCAGCTCCCGCGGTGTCAGGCGGCGAATTCCGCGGCCGGTCGTGGAGCGGCCACGAGCCGCCGGGAGCGCACGGCCAGGATGATCATGACCGCCGGGATCAGGATGTCGTTGACGAGGACCCCGCCGGTGTTGCCGGGGGAGTGGTCACCGCCCGCGAACCATTGGTAGACGTGGCCGATCGCGGCTCCCCAGAGGAACATCCCGCCACCGAGGCCGATGGTGATGCGCTCGCGCGCGGACGCCGAGGCGGCCCGGAAGCCCATGACGGCCAGTGCGAGGTTGGCGAAGGCGATCTCGAACATGAACGGCGTCCGATCGAAGCCGATCGCCGTGGCCATGACGTCCGGGAAGGCCAGGAACGCGACCGTCATCCAGAGGCTGCCGCAGCCGAAGGCGCCGATGGCCCACCAGCGCTGCCAGATCTCGAGCCGTTCTTGAGGTGACGTCGCGTGGCGGGCTCGGAGGAAGGCCCCGACGGCGGGCACGACGATCCAGACCAGCGGGAAGGCGGATTGGGCGAGGTAAGCGAGGTTGTCCATGGCAACAGTCTTAACTGGTTAATATTAACAAGTCAAGACTCTGGTATGGTGAGGTCGTGGATGACGGACTCGCAGACCTGCTGCACCGCGTGGTCATGCTGATGGGCGAAGCGACCCGGCGGCGCGCCGATGACCCGGACGGTCTGACCTACAGTCAGATGCGGCTCCTGGGCACACTCGAGGAAATCGAGCCGACGACGCAGCATCGGCTCGCCCAAGCGCTGTCGATCTCCGATCCGGCGATCAGCCGGGCCTTGCGGCCACTCGAAGCGGACGGTCTGGTGCGGATCACCGTCGACCCGGAACACGCGCGGCGCCGACTGGTCCGGCTTACCGAGCTCGGCCGGAAAGCCTTCCATGTCGCGGGAAAACCGCTCTACGACGAGTTCCGTGAGGGCCTCATCGCGGCCGGCTTCCCTTATGAGCGTTACCTCGAAGACACCCTTCGGCTGGCCGAAATCCTCGCGACCGACTGAGGTCCGCCTGGGCTGCCGGGAGGCGAGGGGGCACAGGCTAGGCCCGGCGCGGAGCGTCGGCGGTCGGATCGTCGAGTGACCGCGGATTCTCGACCCGGCCGAATCGGGAACCGGCGAGGTGGCCGTGCAACGGCCGGGCCAGGATGAGCAGGGTGATCGGGTTGCCGAAGGGATCTTCGCCGGGTGCGATGTCGTAGCCGACGTCGACCGCGGACTCTTCCTGCTCGTCCGCTTCGACGTGATGGTGGGTGATGTCGTCGTCGACGGACCACGTGCCGCCGAGAGTGCGGTGGAATCGCAGGCCGAGGTTCTTCTCGGCGGTGGTCGTCCAGGTGTAGCGGGCGACCGAGAACTCGGTGCTCCAGCTCGACCAGTAGAGCCATCCGGTGCCGTCGTCGTGGAATGCCAGGTCGACGGACTCGACCCTGCTCGGATGCAGGATCTCGTCCGACCACAGGCCGAGTAGCCGTTCATCCATCATGGGGGACTCAGGCCCAGCCGACTTGTTCGTAGAACGGCGTGATCCACGCCCGGAACCGCTCGCCGTGGACCTCCTGGGCGGCGGCCACGAGGGCGTCCGGGTCTTCGGCCGGTGTCAGGCCACGTTCTCGAAGCCACTCGACGAACGCCGCATGCGAGCCGCTGTGGTCGTCGTCTTCCTCACGGAAGTAGTAAGCCGAGTCGTGGTCGACCGTGATTTCGGCGTCGTAACCCAACAGTCGCAGGAGATCCCGGAAGTCGCGGGCGACGACCTCTTCACCACCCTCGTCGCCGAAGGCCACGACAGGCAGCAGGGCGAGGTCCGTCTCGTCCGAGGAGCGCCAGATGGCGTACAGCGTTCCAGTCCCGTTCGCCTGGGCGAAGGGAATCAACCGCGAAAGGAACTGCGGGTCGCTCAACTCCTGGGGGAAGTGTCCCTTGTCGTCGTAGCCGTACAACTCGAAGCCCTCGGCGAGGAAGTCGCCCTTCGAATCGTAGAGGTCTTTCAGCTCGTTCAGGATGGGGATCGGTGAGTACACGCGGCCAGCATATTCGAGCCACGTCGACGGCCGGGGCAAGCAGGCGTGAAAGTCCCTTCCATCCACTGTGGACGCACGACGCTGGGGCGGGTTTGCGGATGGTGCACGAGGATGCGCTGAACGGATCAGGTGACGCCGGGTGTTCTGCTCTGTTCGAGTGGTTGTCGTTTCCGGTACTGTGGCCGGTGATCGCCGGGCGCTAGCGTCGGGCCGGTCTGGCGGTGGACCGCCGCTTTGGGGAGGGCCTTCGGGCTTCGAGGGGAGATTTTCTCATTATGCAAAGAAAATTCTCGCGGTCTTCGATGAGGATCAAGCTCGTGGCCACGCTCACCGTGGCGGGTTTGGTCGCCACGACGGGTACCGCGCTCGCCGATGCCGACGCCGACCGGAAGGTCGTGCAGGAGGCGCTGGACCAGGTCGTCGGGAGCGGGGGAGCGCTCGGTGTGCAGGCCAGGGTGACCGATGGCCGCCAGCGGTTCACCGCGCGCTCGGGCAAGGCGGAGCTGGATTCGAACCGCCCGGTGCCGGAGAACGGCCGGTTCCGCGTCGGCAGCATCACCAAGACGTTCGTGTCGACGGTGCTGCTGCAGCTCGCGGGCGAAGG
This sequence comes from Amycolatopsis pittospori, assembly GCF_013870525.1. Classification (GTDB taxonomy): domain Bacteria; phylum Actinomycetota; class Actinomycetes; order Mycobacteriales; family Pseudonocardiaceae; genus Amycolatopsis; species Amycolatopsis pittospori. The sequence continues at coordinate 203,727 of NZ_JACBXD010000002.1, read as the reverse complement.
CAGGGTCGACCTGGACGCGCCGGTCGTCCGCTACCTGCCCGGTCTGATCGACGGCCGCATCACGACGCGCCAGCTACTGCAGCACACCAGCGGTCTCTACAACTACACCGACGCGTTGCCGCTCGACCCGGACGAGTTCGAGAAGATCCGCTATAAGCACTGGAATCCCGAGGATCTGCTGAAGATCTCGACCGGCAGGCCGCTGGACTTCGATCCCGGAACCCGGTGGAGCTACTCGAACACCAACTACGTCGTCGTGGGTCTGCTGGTGGAGAAGCTGACCGGCAGGCCGTACGAGAAGGCTGTCGAGCAGCGGATCCTGAAGCCGTTACGCCTCGACGACACCGAGGTTCCCGGAGACAGGGTCGAAATCAGGGGCCCGCACGCCCACGGCTACGTGACCGTGGCGGGCAAGCCGAACGACATCACCCGCATCAACCCGTCGGTCGCGTGGGCCGCCGGCGAGATGATCTCCACGACCCGCGACCTGGACACGTTCGGCGTGGCACTGGCGAGCGGCAGGTTGCTCGGGCCCGCGCAGCTGCAGGAGATGGCCAAGACCAGCGCGGTCAGTCCCGAGTACGGTCTGGGCCTGCAGGTGGAGACCCTGCCGTGCGGTACCAAGGTATGGGGCCACGGCGGCGGCATTCCCGGCTACTCCTCGCAGCTGCTGACCACGCCGGACACCACGAAGCGGCTGGAGCTCTCGGCTACGAGCGCGCCGACCGTGGGCGACCCCGGCGACGCGTTCCGCAAGCTGCTCACCGAGGTCTTCTGCTGACCGGTCCGGCGACGAGAGCGCAGGGTACCGATCGTTCTCTCTGCTAATCTGGGCCGGATGGTGACCAAGACTCGAGGCCAAGTCTCCGAAGCCCGGACAAGGCTGCTCGCGACGGCGACGCGGATCTTCTATGCCGAGGGTGTGCACTCGGTGGGGATCGACCGGATCGTCGCGGAGGCGGAGGTCACCCGCGCCACGCTGTACCGGCACTTCCCCAGTAAGGACGAGCTCGTCGTCGCCTACCTGGAGGGCGTCGCCGAGATGGAACGCGAGGGGATCGGGAAGGCGCTCACCAGCGGCCTTCCCGCGGCCGACGTACTGCGAGCCATCGCCGAGTCGATCGCCGGGGGTATTCGGTCGGCCCGGTTCCGCGGATGCGCCTTCATCAACGCCGCCGCCGAGTTCCCGGACCCCGAACACCCGGTTCACCAAGTCGTCCTCGCTCATCGCGAGTGGCTCCTGCGTGCCGTCACCGACCAGTTCGGGCAGGTCGGCGAGACCTCGCCGGAACCCGCGGGACGGCACTTCATGCTGCTCCGGGACGGCGCGATGGCGTCGGGCTGCCTGTCCGACCCCGCGGAGGTCTGCGACACGTTCCTTCAAGGCGTCGACGGAATTCTGCGGCACCGGATGACCTCCGCCTCGAAATAGTTCCAGGACGCGCGACAGCGCCCCTTGCCGGCGGGCATCGGACACTCCTGATGAGATAGAACGTTCGGTCTTGACAGGCATGACACGGTCGTCCATGCTGAATGAGATAGAACATTCGGTCTACTTGGGAAGAGATTCCCGTTCTGAAGGGGTCACCGTGACTACTGTCGACTCGCCCGCCGTCGTCGGGTTCGCGCCGGCGCTGCGCCGGTTGTACTTCGTGCGATTCGCGTTCGCCATCGTGTGGGCGGTCCTGGTGTTCCTGACGACGAAGTCGGGCTTGGGTGCGGCGGGCGTAGTCCTGGTCGTCCTCTATCCGCTGTTCGACGTGGGTTCGGCCATTGTGGACGCTCGCTCGGCGAAGGACGGCGGATCGGTTCGCGGCCTGTATGTGAACATGGCGATCAGTTCGCTCGCCGCGGTCGGTCTGGCCGTCGCCGCGGCTTCGGACATTCCGGCGGTCTTGCGGGTGTGGGGCGCCTGGGCGATCGTCGCCGGACTGGTCCAGCTGGTCGTGGCGGTCAAGCGTCGCAAGATGGGTGGCCAGTGGCCGATGATCCTCAGCGGCGGGATCTCCGTTCTGGCGGGCGCCACCTTCATCCTCGGGGCCTCCGCTGCGAACCCTTCGCTGACCAACGTGGCCGGGTACGCCGTCGTCGGGGGCATCTTCTTCCTGGTCTCGGCGATCCGTCTCGGCCGCGCTCCCCAGGAAAGCTGACGTCACCCCCTGTGACAGAACATGGTGACAGATAGGTGTTGAGGGGTAAGGCAAACGTGTCGCACCCGGGGTGTACGGCGTCCGAGCACGCGAGATCCGTCTCTGCGCACGCGACACGTTTGCCTTACCCCTCAATAAAAGTGGCGCTGGTCACTGCTGTCCCCTGGGTGACGAAGCGTCCATTTTGGAGTGACCAAGAGGTTATCCCTGCTCCTCCCGCAGAGATAACCCCTGCAGTCAAAGGAAAATCTGTCTCCGCTACGCATCCGTCGGCAAGGTGGCTCGCGATCCATTCAGCGGGTGGTGTCACTCTCCAGGTACGGTTGATCGGCCCAGACTTTTCGAGGAGCTGACGCCGACACGGAGGAACGGTCCTATGACGCGACCCGAACCGGCCACGAAGAATCCAGACAAAGGGTACGTGGCTCTTTTAGGGTGGAGCCTGAACGCCGTCGAGGCGCTCGACCGGTTCGATCGGCGGTACGTCGTCGTGGCGCCGGATTGGGCCGAGAAGTACTGCGTGGAAAATGACATTCCCTATCTGCCATGGAATTTCGAGCGGCTCAACGACCGCTCGCTGGAGATCGCCGAGACGCTGCAGCGCGAAGGCGTCGACGTCGCGATCCCGCTGTTCGAAGAAACCGTCGAGTGGGCGGGGGCGATCAACTCCGTGCTGCTGGACAATCCGCGTCTGTTCGGCCAGGCCATGTTGCTGCGGGACAAGTCGCTGATGAAGCGCCGCGCGCAACTCGGCGGGATCCGGGTGGGGATCTTCGAGGAGGCCCACGACCGCGACGACGTGATCCGTTTCCTCAAGCGCGTCAACCAGACACTCCTCAAGCTCGACGGCGATCCGAACGATCCGATCCACCTCAAGGCCTTCGACAAGGCGGGCTGTCTCGGGCACCGCATCGTCCGCACCCCCGATGACGTCGACGCGATCCCGGAGGACGAGTTCCCGGTGTTGATGGAGTCGCATCTCGACGGCTGGGAGTTCGCCGTCGAGGCGTGGATCCACAACGGGAAGATCAAGTTCCTCAACATCTCCGAGTACGTGACCCTGGGTTACTCGGTGTTCGTGCCCGCCACCCCCGAGCTGGAGCGGTACCGGCCGCAGATCACCGCGCAGATCGAGAAGCTGATCAAGACCTTCGACATCGAGTTCGGCTTCGTGCACCCGGAGTACTTCGTCACGAACGACGGCGAGATGTACTTCGGCGAGGTCGCCTACCGGCCTCCGGGCTTCAAGGTGTTCGAGCTGCTCGAACGCGCCTACGGGTTCAACGCCTACCAGGGACTGGCGCTGGCCTTCGACCCGAAGACGACCGAGGAGGAGATCGACGCCTTCTTCCCGCGGGAGGTCGAGGACGCCGCCGGGGTCGCGGGCTGCTTCGGGGTCTACCCGCGCCGCCGGGTGGTCAGCGAGCTGCGGATCCCGCCGGAAACCGAGGACCACGACTACTACGAGTCGCACGACCTGTCGGCACCGCTGGAGGAGACGGTGACCAAGCGGACCGCGTTCGGTACACACTGGGGTCTGTTGTACTTCTTCGGCGATGATTCCTACCGGATGCGGGAGCTGCTGAAGCAACAGGAAGAGTTCGACTTCTACGTCTGAGGTCGACCCCGGACCAGGAGACCGACCCGAGGGAAGTCTTTGAAACCGAACGGCGATGTTCCCGGCGTGGCCACCACGCTGGACAAGCGCGTGGCCTCGCTGGACGACGCGATCAGGGCGATGGCCGAGACCCGCGACTTCGGCAAGCACACGAAGCTGCGGCGGGTGCTGGAGGCGCTGCGGCGGGTGCTGGTGCAGCCCGGCGGTGCCGCGGCGGTCCAGGCCAGGGCACGGGCGCTGGAGGAGGCGGGCCTGTTCCTGGGGACGGACTGGGCCACCCCGGAGATCCTGATCCCGGCGTTGGTCGGACCGGGGCTGCACGCCGGGGACGCGGACACCGTGGTGATGGAGGCGTGCAGCGAGCTGCGCACGCTCGCCGTGGCCTGTGGTGACTACGCGCATCCGACGTTGTCCGCCGAGGACGCGAGCGAATTCCTGTCGCAGGTGCTCGCGATGAACCTGGAACTGCTGTTCACGCCGCCGACCGAGGCGGAGCGGACCCGGCAGGGCCGGACCGCGCAGCTGATCAGGGATCTGTTCCGGCACGTCGCCGACGAGATCGGCTACGAGAGCGTGCTGGACAAGCTGGTCGAGGAGATCTGGCGGATCCTGCGCCAGCGCCCGATCCAGGTCGACCAGGTGCAGTCGCTGATCACCCGGATCGCGGTCTACCGCGGGGATCCGGAGGTCGACCTCGGCAACGCGTCGGGGCAGGGCGTCGACAGGCTGATCAGCGCCCTGTTCGGGACCACGGAGGCCTGCCGCGAGGACCCGGGCACCGAGGTCTTCCGGTCCCGGCTGGAGGCGATGGACGACGGCGGCCTGCAGTACGAGGCCACCGGGTTCGCCAGGGCGATGCACGACACCGGGCTGGTCTCGCCGTACCACGCCGAGCTGCTGCGATTCCTGCGGCACAAGAGCGACTACCTGCTCGGGGAGGCACTCGGCCTGTCCGACACCGGCCGCAACAGCCTGCTGCGCCACCGCGACCTGATCCACCGGCTGATCGAGGTGGCGGTGCATACGCAGACCGCCCAGTGCGTCTACGGGCTGGCCTTGCTGCTCGACCGCGGCATCCTCCACTCCCCGCCGATGGTGCCCGCGCTGTGGCGTCAGCTCGGGCTGGAGCTGTCCGAGTCCGCGCGCGAGCGGCTGACGACCGTGTTCGGCGACGAGCCGGGGCCCGAGGCGCGGCTGATCGCGGGCGTGCTGTCGATGCTGGGTCTGCCACTGGGAGTCGGCCAAGGCGACAATCCGACCTGCCAGTCGGCTCGCGCGCTGTCGATGTGGGCCTACAACGACCCGGACTACCTGCTGCAGATCGTGGTCTGGGCGGCGCGGGACGACGAGGTCGTCATGCACTTCGAAGGCCAGCGGATCTCCTCGAACGACAGCGCCGCCGGCCTCGCGAGCACCCCGCCGTCCGACCTGGACCCGGTTTCGTTGCTCGTGGTGCCGCATCTGGACCGGATCTACGCCGAGATGGGGCGCCGCTGCATCGGCAGGCCCGGCGATCCGCACCGCTGGGTCAACCCCGAGTTCCACGGCTGGTGGACCGCGCGCGGGTTCCGGATCAACGTGGACGTCGAGACCGGGAACCTCATCGATCTCGACACCTTCCTGCGGCAGTTCCACGCGAGCTACCACCCGGCCTACAACGGGGGGCAGCCGCTGATCCACCCGCAGCCCGCCGGGGTCGCCGTCACCGACAGCGCCGCCCGTTACGTCGGCTGGCACGCGATCACCATCCTGCGGGTCGCCCCCGACCCGCACGAGGTCACGCGGGTGTACTTCTACAACCCCAACAACGACAGCGGACAGGACTGGGGCGACGGGGTCGTGGTCTCGACCGCGGGCAACGGGGAGCGGTTCGGCGAGGCTTCGTTGCCGTTCGACCAGTTCGCCTCGCGGCTCTACATCTTCCACACCGACCCGCTCGAACACGGGGAGCCGGGGAAGGTGCCGCCCGAGGACATCACGCGGATCGTCGACTACATCGAACGGAGCTGGGGAGCGAACCGGTTGCCCGCCAGCGGACTTCAGGCATCGAGCGGACCGCGGGAGTAAAGCCCGCCAACGGGGTGAACCGTTGGCGGGCTTCGTCTTCCGACGTGCGGCGGACGTCAGCCGGTGACGTCGAGATGCGCGGAAACCGGGGTGGGTTTCGGCGCCTTCCCGCCGGGCCGGGGCTTTTCGCCGGGCTTCGTCGTCGGCACAGGGGTTTCGCCCGGGGACTTGGCGCAGGTGGCCGACGCGATGTCGAGGGTCTGGGTCTTGCCGAGGATCTTGGCCGACACGGCGGTCACGGTGAGCGTGCCGTCGCTGTTCGCGGTCTGCTTGTTCACCACCAGTTCGAGCAGCGACGCCAGCGGGACGGTGGTGTTCGGCGGAACCTGGTCGAGTTTGATCGTCTTGCCGCCGACCTTCAGATTCGCGATCGACACCGAACCCTTGCCGTCACGGCATTCCGCTTTGATCACCTCGGCGCTGAGCCCGGGGAGGGCGGCCGCGGCGGGCAGCACGCCGAGGTTCAGCGCGAGGCCGGCGACACTCGATTTGGCGTGTCCCGGCTTCACTTCGGCGTTCAGCGCCTGCGCGCTGAGCAGTGACGGCCCGGCCGTCGGCAGCGCCACCGAGGCGAGCGATTCCTTACCGGGCCCGGAAACCGCGGGTGTGCGGGGGATCTTGACGAGGCCGGACGCGGCGATCGCGTACGCGGACTCGGCAGGGGCGGCCGTCGCGGGGGTGGCGGCGAAGACCAGACAGGCCGCCGCCGTGCAGGCGAGGACACCGGTTGTACGTGGGGACAACGAAATTACCTCCGTGATCGGATTCTCTTGAGGGATGAGGCGAGTGTGGCGTGGTCGGTCATTGCGTCCGGCCGCGCGGCTGGTGTCGCGAAGGACACCTACGCAACGTTGAAGGTTGCGAAAGTGCCGTTCGCAACATCCGAGGGCTCTGTTCGCTCTGGGTGACAGGGGGCGCGGGGGCGTGACTCGCGTGCCCGGAGGCGTGACTCGCGTGCCTGGGCACCGTCCTCGGTTGTCCGGCGCAGATCACGCGAGATCCGTCTTCAAGCACGCGAGATCCGTTCCCGAGCACGCGAGTGCGTCGCCCTGGAACAGTGCAAGTAGCTCGAAACGGGCCTCCGTGTCACAGGGCTGAGTCCTTTGTGGATAGTGCGTGCCGCCGGACCCTGCACGCCATGTTCGACCCACTCCTCACTAGGTGATTCGCACGACGGTGCCGAGCGGCAACTCCACGAGGCGGTCCAGCGCCTCGCGGGTGACCCGGATACAGCCGTCGCTGGTGGCCTTGCCGACGAAGCTGTCGTCGGGCCAGGTGTGCAGGCCGACCGTGCCGGGTCCGCCACCGAAGGTCTCGTGTGAATCGGAATGGCTGCTCAGCGGCAGCACGATCGGGCTGTAGGTGTTCACGCTCTCCTTGATCGAGGCGAGGATGAACGCGCGGCCGGTGGGCGTGGGGTGTTCGGGCTTGCCGACGCCGATGGTCCAGGAACCGGTCGGCTTGCCCGCTTCGAGGATTTCCAAACGGAATTCGTCGAGATCCACGGTGACCTGGAAGTCGTTGTGCGCCGATTCGACGGTTTCCGGAGTGACGTGCAGCCAGCCGGTCGCGCCGTTGGGTCGCGCGGGCAGCAGCACCTGTGCCCAGTCGCCCTGGCGGGCGATCACCGGAACCCAGGTCGGTGAGCCGATCTGCGTTTCCGGCAGCCGGGCGATCGGCTCCGCGCCCGGCGCGCGGTAGATCACTGCGTCCGTCGTCGGATGCAGTACTTCACCGCCGACGGGGAGTGCGGTGGCCGGGTCGGCGGGCGCGGAGTTCAGCTGGCCGAAGGTGTTCGCTTCGGGCAGCGCGGCCAGTGTCTCGGGCGACGGTTTCAGCGGTGCGACGAGGGCCGCCGCTCCCGCGCCGCCTTCGTCCTTCGTGGTGCCGCAGCCGGACAACGGCAGCAGCATCAGCACCGAGGCGAGGAGCGCGGCGACCGCACGAGGGCGTGCGCCACCGCAAGAGGTCTGCTGTTCGGTCATTCAGTGCCTGTCTTTACGCAGGGTCATCCGCAACGGGATGCGAATCCGGAATGGTCATCTCTAACAGCAAGGCAGTGCGTTAATCAACGAATACGATAGGTGATCAGAGTGGATCTGCCTGCGGTTTTCCCAAGTTTTCGCAGGTCAGAAGCCCTGGCTTAGTTCACTCGATCGGGGTGAAAACGCGTTTTCGGATAACGCTCGGAAAAACACACTCTCGGTGGCATCCGCTGCGGCCATTCGGAGGGCGGTGGCGAATCTCCGATCCAAGATGATCACGCGGAGTGTTCGTCTCGCGAGCGCTCCGGGTTTTGTCGGTCCTCTGGAATAGGGTGCCGATCATCGAACGATGGGGGTTTTCATGAGTAGTACAAGGCCGGATACGACGGTTTTCGAGGTCGACGAAGCGCTGCGCGCGCATGTCCATGTCCGCCGTGGCGGGCGGGTGCGGGTACCCGTCACTCTCGATCACGAAGCCGTCGGGTCCCTGAGATCGGTGATCGGCGGCGACGTGCTGGCGGTGACCGAGCTACTGGCCGAACCCACCTCGGCCGCGGAGGCCGTGGAGGCGGGACGGGCGTACCTGGCGGGAGAAGCGACGCCACTGGGCGCCGCGGTGTTCGCCGAGTTGCTGGAATTCGAAGCCCTGGTGCGCGCCGGCACCGCGCCGATCCCTTTCGCGGACATCAAGCGGATCGTCGACGCCTGGGTCGTCGAGCACGGGCTGCCGTTCGCGGTCCAGGCCGCGGTCGAGCTGGCTCGACTGGGCGTGTACCGGCCACCTTCGAGGTCGTCGTCCGCTTCCGCGCTCATTTTCGTGAACGGCGACGCCTTCCCTCAGGGAGTGAACGGTTACAACATCCTCTGGCGGCTCAGGACGATCCTCGCCGACGTGTCGGACGCCGACTACGAGGCGGCCTTGGCGGCCGCCGCGCCGTACCGCACCGACCTCTATTCGAAGCTCGTCGTTTCCTATCTCCTGCCGACCCGGCTCGAATGGGCCGCAGAGCTGATCGATGCCTGGGTGAATCGGGAGGTCGGAAACGGGACCGACCGGACACTCCTGCTGATCCTCGACACCGTCGAACAGCTTGAAGCCGTCGGGCCCGGCCTGGCGTGGCGGCTGGGCGACGATGAGGTGCGGGGCACGCTGCTGGACGTGCTGGGTACCTCGATCGCCCCGATGCTCGCACGCGCCCTCGACGACGACCCGCAGGGTGGTGACAGCCGCAAGCTGCTGCTCGGGATCCTCGCCGGGCTCCCCACGGACGAGGCCATGCACCTGCTGGTCGACCGCCTCGGGCGGAAATTCGTCCACGGTACGGTCGCCGCCCTGGCGAAGCGGGAACCCGCCCGTGCTCTCCGCATCCTTTCCGCCGCCGCGAGCAACGGCGTCGCGCAGGCCGCCCTGCTCCTCCGGGCCCACGTCGCCGCCCACCCGGCCCTTCCGGACGAGCTCGCGGCGGAACTCTCGACCGGACAGATCGCGGCGATCGAACAGGCCACCTCGAACGCGGGGCTGCTTCCGGAGGCACCTGCCGCCGCTTTGCCGAAGCTGCTGATCGAGCCCCCGTGGACGGGCGAGCGCGCCGTGGTGAAGCCGATCGTCCTCAAGGGACTCGAGCCGCCGTCGATCCGGCTGATCGCGTGGTCCGGCGACGACGAGCGGGTCCGGTGGGCGGGCACGAGGCGCACCGTCGAGCGGGACTGGCCCCGAACCATCGGGTGGTATCTCCAGGGAGGCCTCAACTTCCGGAAGGAGAAGGAACTCTTTCTGGACGGGCCGCGGGAGTCGGTCCGGCCGCTGCTCGCCGAATGGCGGCCCGCCGACGCCTGGGGCGAAGACGGCTGGCTCGAAGCCTTGGTCGCCCGCTTCGAACTCGACGCGCTCCCGGTCGTCTTGCATCTGGCCCGGACGAGCCAGGCCCTGGCCGGCGAAGCGCTGCTGCCGTTCGTTGACCCGCGAGTCGCCGCACTGATGGCGGACTGGCACCTGCGTCTCAAATCGGTCCGCGCGATCGCCTCGGCCTGGCTCGAAAGGCATGCCGAAAGCGCGATCGGACTGCTCATGCCCGCGGCTCTCGGTGAACGCGGTACGCCGCGCCTCGCCGCGGAGTCGGCGTTGCGCTCGCTGGCGGCCCGGCACGGCGATCACCTCCGCGCGACCGCGGACGGCCATGGCGCTCAGGCACGGGAGGCGATCGACCGCCTCATCGCGACCGACCCGCTCGAGATCCTCCCCGCGAAGATGCCGGAACCCGGCTCCTGGGCGGATCCGGTACTGCTCCCGCAGATCCGGCTCCGCGACACCGAACTGGCCTTGCCCGCCGCCGCGGTCCACCACGTCCTCACCATGTTCGCACTGTCCAAACAGGACGATGTCTACGCCGGTGTCCGGATCGTGCGGGAGACCTGCGACCCGAGGTCGCTGACGGACTTCGCCTGGGGACTGTTCGAGCTGTGGCGGACGGCCGAGTATCCGTCGAAGGACGGCTGGGCGCTCATCGCGCTGGGGCTGCTGGGTGACGACGAGGTCGCGCGCAGGCTCGCGGTGAAGATCCAGGAGTGGCCAGGGGAGGGTGGGCACGCCCGCGCGGTGGCCGGCCTCGACGTGCTGGCGGCGATCGCCTCCGACGTCGCCTTGACGCAGTTGAATGCGATCGCGCAAAAGGCGAAGTTCAAGGGGCTCAAGCAACGCGCGCAGGAGAAGATCGGCGTGGTGGCCGCCGAACTCGGCTTGAGCGCGGAACAACTCGCGGACCGGCTGGTGCCGACGTTCGGGCTCGACGAAGCGTCGACGACCGTGATCGATTACGGAACCCGGCGGTTCGTCGTGGGCTTCGACGAACAGCTCAAGCCCTTCGTGACCGACGAGAGCGGGAAACCGCTGAAGACACTGCCGAAACCCGGTGTCAAGGACGACCAGGAACGAGCGGCCGGGGAGTACAAGCGGTTCGGCGCGCTGAAAAAGGACATCCGGTCGGTGGCCGCGGTCGAGATCGCCCGGCTCGAAACGGCGATGGTGACCGAGCGCAGGTGGACCGCGGTCGAATTGCGGGATCTGCTCCTCGGGCATCCTTTGCTGTGGCATGCGGCTCGCCGTCTGGTGTGGCGGACTTCGGCCGGAGACGCTTTCCGGGTGGCCGAGGACCGGACGTTCACCGGTCTCTCGGGCGACGCCTTCGTCCTGCCCGATGACGTCGAGGTCGGTGTCGCGCATCCGCTGGACCTCGCGGAAGACCTCGCCGCCTGGGCGCGGATCTTCGCCGATCACGAGATCGCGCAGCCGTTCCCCCAGCTCGGCCGCTCGACGTACGGCCTCGACGACGGCGAGCGAACGGCGACCGGACTGAAGCGTTTCGAGGGCGCGACGGTGCCGGTCGGCAAGCTGCTCGGGCTCACCAAAGGCGTTTGGCGGCGGTGCCCACCGCAGGACAACGGTGTCGAGCCGTGGCTGGTGCGGCCGGTACCCGGAGGTGGTTCGGTCTGCGTGAGGCTGGATCCGGGGATCGTCGTCGGCATGGTCGCCGACGAACCGGAACAGACCTTGACGGAGATCTGGCTTTCCGAGACCGAGGACGGATTCTGGCGGCCGAGCGGGACCCGGGCGTTCGGTGAACTCGACCCGATCACCGCGTCCGAACTGCTCGCGGAACTCACCGAGCTCACGACCTAGCCGATTCACCCGGGGCGATCGATCGACCAGAGGCGAGGCAACCCTCGTTCGGCGCCGCGCGTACACCGGTTACGCGAGCGGAGGGGGACGGTATGGGAGCCGAACGAGGCGAGCCGAAGCCGGAGGAGATCGAGGCCACGCGAGTGTGGCTGGGCGAGCGCGGTGTCGAGGTCGAGACGCCGACGAGGCTGATCGCTGTCCGGGTCGGCGCGCGCCAGTACACGAACACCGCGAGCAGGGTGATCGTGAACCTCGGGTTCGGGATCGTCGGCTTGGGATTGATGATGTACTTCGGTTTTCGGGAACTCATCGCTGAACCGGAAGCCGATCCGACTTACAGCCGGTACGCCTATGTCGTCTTCGCGACGACTCAGCTCGGTTCCTGGGTGTCCTCGCTTTACCGTGAGCGACAGCTGGGTGGTCTGCCGGTGCTGGACCGGCGGCCTTCCGCGTTGCGGGTCGTGGGCGGCTGGTATCTGACGACGTACGCGATCACTTTCGGTGGCGGCGCCGCGTTGGCCGTGGCGATGTACACCGGCACCGCGGCGCAGAGCTACGCGCTGGGCTGGCTGGCCGCCCTCGGCTGGGCGGGATTGTCCACCGGGACGATCCTCGTCGGTTCGGTGTTCCGCCGGACGCGCGGCGAGGACGCGGCGTCGGTCGCGGTCGATTTCGAACTTCGGTTCTGGGACTGCCGTCTCGCCGAGCCCGCCATCTTCGCGGTGGCGATCCTGCTCGACGTGATGTTCGGCGGCCGGGTTCCTGCCGAGTTCACCTGGTGGATGATCGCCTATGCCGCTCTCGCGGTCGGCGCGGCCCTGGTCGCTCGCTATCGGGCCGGGGACCGTCCGGCCTTTCCTCCCGGCGATTACGGCACGCCCGTGAGCTCGGATGTGGATCTTCCGTCGGAAGCCTAGTCACCCGGGCTCAGGCGGTCGGTGAGGAAGGCGAGGATTTCGTCCTTGGCTCGCATCGTCGGATGCCCCTCGGCGTCGACGAGGTGGGCGGTGACGACACTGTGCGGTGTGCCGACCACCTCCCGGAAGAACGGGGGCGGTGCGGTGTTCGCGGCGCTGCCCGGTAGGACGCGGCCGTCGAAGGCGTCACCGAGGAGGGCTCGGTAGGCGGCGAAGCGCCGGCCGGTACACCAGCGGTCGCCTTCGAAGCGGTAGGCGAGGACCTTGAGCCCGTCGCGCGAGACGCGGTCCCGGACCGCGAGCGCGTCTTCGTCGCCGAGTTCGAGCCCGCCCGGGTCGTCCAGCGGCAGTGACGGGTGGTTGACCACGGGCGCGATGACGGCGGGTTCGAGTGCCATGGTGAGGGCGAAATTGCCGGTGAAGCACAGGCCGATCGTGCCGACCCCCGGACCGCCGCATTCGGCGTGGGCGAGCCGTGCGAGCCCACGCAACCACATCGTGACGGGGCTGGTGCCGCCGCCGGCGAAGGCCCGGAACTCGGCGCTGACACACGCGCGGCGTGCCACCTTCTGACCGTCTTCGACGGTGGGATAGGCGCCGTCGAAGCCGAAGAGCGAGGGAACGAAGACGGTGAATCCCGCATCACGCACCCAGCGTGCGAGCCGAAGGACGTCGGGGCTGATGCCGGGCATCTCCGGCATCAGCACCACCGCGGGTCCGGAGCCCGCGACGTAGACCGTCTTGGTCACGCCGTCCACCTCCAGAGATCGGCGGGTGAAGTCGGTGATCGCGTCGTCGGGATGTCCGGGCACATCGACAGCCTGGACCACCGCGTCCACCGACGGCTATGGGCCGGATAGCCATCTTCAGGGGTAATCTCGCCACATGCTGCGAGTCGGGGTCCTGGCCTATCCGGGCTGCTTCGCGTCCGAGGTGTTCGGCGTCCCCGATCTCCTCACGATGGCCACGCACGTGGCCGGCCCGGATCGCGCCGGCTACGAGGTGTCCGTCGTCTCGCCTCGTCGTCGAGTCGTCGCCTCGGGCGGCATGGCGTTGACCGTTTCCCCGCTGCGTGAGGTCGACGTCCTCGTCGTGCCGGGCTTCGAACTCGTGCCGGGCCTCGATATCGACGCGAAGGTCGCGGGACTCGCCGGCGAAATCGCGGCGATCCGGTCGCACGCCGCCGCGGGCAAGGTCGTCGTCTCGATCTGTGTCGGGGCGTTCCTGCTCGCCGAGGCAGGACTCCTCGACCATCGACGGGCCACCACGTCATGGCTCTTCGCGGACGAACTCGCTCAACGCCGCCCTGAGGCCGATGTCCGGCGTGAGCACCTCGTCGTCACCGACAGGGGAGTCACGACCACGGCGGCCTTCAGCGCCATGTACGACTTCGCTCTCGAGCTGATCCGCGAACACAGCGGAGCCGACGTGGCACGGACGACGGCGCGGGTGGCGCTGGTGGACGACGCGCGGTCGTCCCAGACTCCCTATGTCGACGCACGGCTCCTTCCACAACCTGGCAACGAGTTCTCCCGCAGGGTCATGCGATGGCTCGATCAGAACCTTGCCGCCCGCTATGACCTGGCGGCCCTGGCCGAAACTTTCGCCGTCAGCACGCGGACATTACTGCGGCGCTTCGCGAAGGAAGCCGGTCAGAGCCCACTCGAATACCTGCATTCCGCGCGCGTCCGGCGCGCTCGCCACCTCCTCGAAACGACGGACCGCACTGTGGCCGGAATCTGTTCCGCGGTCGGCTACCGGGATCCGGGAACCTTCGCCGCCCTCTTCACCAAGCACACCGGACGACGCCCGAGGGACTACCGGGCCGCCTTCCGTCGTGGCGCCGAATGAGAACCGTATTGTCGCGGAGCCGGAATTTCCACCTTTCGGACAGGCATTCTTCGCCGCGGCTACATTCACCTGTTTCATCGCGGCAAGCGAAGTGAGTGTCAGTGCACCAGAGCCGCGCCGAGGGTGCGGGCGGTGCGGGCGACGGCGTCGGACACCGCCGCGGCCGGACGGCTCGGTTCGATCGTGGTCGCGATCGAACCGAGTGCCTCGCCGGTCGGCAGTCTGACGGGTGCTTCGACGACAACGAGACCGTGCTTCGCCTGCCAGCCGGGCGAAAACCGGCCGGTGCTCTGCGGAATCATCGTGCCCGGCCGCAGGAGGAGGTCGTGTTCCGGCAAGGTGAGGCCGACGGCGATCAGGATGCCGCCGTCGCACGGCACGGCGAACACCGTGCTGGCTCGCGTGGCCGCGAACAGCCGACGGAGCTGCCCGCGGGCGAGGTCCAGCAATCGTGGATAGGGCTGCCACGATTGGCCGAGCCGGAATGCCTGCGCGCCGACGCGGTAGCGGTTTTCACTGCGCTGGACGACCTCCAGTGCGGTCAATTGCTCGAGCAGGCGGTGTGCGGTGGATTTCGGCATCGAGCAGGAATTGGCCAGCTGGGTCAATCCAGCTTCACCTTTATGTCGTACCAAGGCGTCCAATAGGGTGAAAGCGCCATCGAGGACGCTTCTGGGTCTTTTTCCGGTCTCCATCGAAATCCCCCTCACCTGGTCCACTGGATGGAACCTTTGCTGACAGTGACACGTTTGCGAGCCAGCCTGTAGGTATTCCGGTGCGTATCTTCGGGCAAGGGGAGCGGGCTGGGAAGCATACATCAATAGAGTGGAAAGGGTTCCGGAAAATGCGAAGAACCATTCGGATGGGGATGACGATTACAGGTCTGTTCGCGGGCCTGCTCGTCGCGCCATCGGTCGCGAGCGCCGACGACGCCGACGTCGGCATCGCCGCGTCGCCCGCGTCGCAAAAGCCCGCTGCAGACTTCGACGGGGACGGGTTCGCGGACAAGGCGGTGTGGCGTCCCGGCAACGGCACCTGGTACGTCATCCGCAGCGGCAACGGCAGTGTGGCGACCCGGCAATGGGGTGTTTCGGGTGACGTGCCGGTCGCCGCGGACTACGACGGCGACCACCTGGCCGACTTCGCGGTGTGGCGGCCGAGCAACGGTGTCTGGTACATCATCCAGAGCAGCACCGGCACCGTGGTGACCCAGCAGTGGGGTACACCCGGCGACGTCCCGCTGACCGGCGATTTCAATGGCGACGGCCGTTCGGACTTCACCGTTTGGCGCCCGAGCAACGGTGTCTGGTACGTACTCGGTATCGCCACCGTGCAGTGGGGCACCGCGGGCGACGTTCCCGTGTCCGGCGATTTCAACGCGGACGGCCGCGCCGACTTCACCGTCTGGCGGCCCGGTGACGGCGTCTGGTACGTGCGGGGTATCGCCACCCAGCAATGGGTACCGCCGGTGACGTCCCGCTGACCGGCGATTTCAACGCGGACGGTCGTACCGACTTCGCCGTCTGGCGGCCGAGCAACGGTGTCTGGTACGTACTCGGAATCGCTACCCAGCAGTGGGGTACCGCGGGTGACGTTCCCGTGTCCGGCAATTTCGGTGGCGATCCGCGGGCCGACTTCGTGGTGTGGCGCCCGTCGAGCGGGACCTGGTACGGCCTCGGCCTGTTCACCACCCAGTGGGGGACAGCCGGGGACATCCCGGTCTGATCGCCGGCGAGTGGCCCCGGCTCCATGGTGATCTGTCGATGGTGGGCTGGCGGGCGACGGTGCCGCCGATCGTGGATGGCGACGCGGTCGCCCTGCCAGACCACCACCGGCTCCGAGCCGGACGGGGCGGGGTCCGCGATCAGTTGAAGGGATCGAGCGTCACGTACGCCTGCTGCGGATTGCCGTCGTGGACGAGGGATTCGTGGGCGCCGACATCGTCGAAGGCGAACGCGTAGGCCTTGCCGTCGACCATCTGTGCGTGGATCTTGCGCGCGTAGTGGTTGGTGACGGCGTCGGCGTAGAAGCCGGCGGCGCTGGTGTCGGGCTGGTTGGGGTTGGTGAGCAGGGTCGACCGGTTGAAGCCGGCGCACAGGGTGCGTGAGATCGGACCGCGGACCAGATCGTTCGGTGCATCGAGGAGTTTGTAGCAGCCGAAGATGCTGTCGGAGTCGGGTTTCTGGAACGAGGTGACGACCGCGCCCGAGCTGTTCGTGAAGTTCATGACGTTGCCCGAGACGCGGCCGAAGTACCTGGTGTTCGGCTGGTTCGCGAACGGCGTCACGGTCAGGGTCGAGGTGGTGTACCTGGTCCAGACCCGGTTGACGTAGTCGCTCATGATGTTCGCCGGGAGCAGGCCGCCTTCGATGCCGTGGCCGGGGGCGAGCGCGCGAAGGACGGTGCCGTCCGACCGGGTGCGGATCAGGTTGGCCCAGCCGCCGGGCTGTCCGCGCAGCGCGGAGAAGAAACCGTTGTAGCCGCCGGGTTTCAAGTGACCGGTGTTCCGCGTCGGACCGCTGGCCGGCCGAACGCCGACCGCGTACGGCGCGGAGAACATGTCCACCTGCGTGCTGTTGATCCACAGCCCGGAGTCGTTGAGGGTGTACTCCGACCAGTTGAACAGGATGTTCACGTTGGGATCACTGGGGTTCTGGATCGCCGGCTGCACGAGCCCGCCGGTGGCCAGTTTGAAGACCAGCTTCTGGCCGTAGGAGAAATAGACCCGGCCGGAGAATTTCGGCATCCGGATGGTGACCGACTGCCCGTTCGCCGGACCGGGGATGGAGGCGTCCGGCGCCGGGATCGGCGGGACCGCACCGCCCGGCCAGGCGTGGAAGTTGCCACCGGCGTCGGCCCAGCCCTGTTGGCCGGTCGCGAGCAACGTGCCGAGGTTGTAGAGGTAGATCGGGCCGCTGCGGCCCGAGTTGTTGGTGATCGTGAGGGGGATGGTCGCGGGTACGGCGGAGGCAGGCGACGCGGTGATGGCGACGCCTGTCGAGCTGAGAGCGACGGCGGCGAGCGCGACGACGGCGCGTTCGAACACAGGACGGATACGCACAGGGACTCCTCGTCGAGGCCTGGGCGGGCACCGGGAAGGTGCGGAGCCGGGAAGGTTGTTCAGACCATTCCAGGGTCGCCTCGGTGAGTGGAATTTGTCAAAGGCGACAACAAATTTACCGCTGGACGGCGTAACGTGTTCGGACGGTACGGCCAGGCGGCGCGCGGCCTTCCGGGTTCTTCGCTGAACGCGCCACGCGGGATGTCGTCACCGCATAGGATCTGTCCGCCCGGACGTCTCGATCTCCGGCGGAGCGCTGTGGAAGGCGGACATGTCACCCCTTGCGTACACGAGCATCGAAACCATCCCGCGAGCGTTGATACTCGTGGTGGGTCTGCTCGGCCTGATCTTTTCGATCAAAGGACGCTCCAGGGGGGTCTCCGGCCTGATGGTCGGCGCCTTCGTGGTCATGCTCCTCACGACGGTGGCGGGCATCGTCTGGCCGTTCGTGGTGTCGAACCTGCCGTCCTGGGGCGAGGACCTCAGCGCCGACGAGATCCGCTTGATCTTCCTGGGCGTCGGCATCCCGCTCGACGTCGCCACGGCGCTTTCCTGGCTGCTGGTCGCGATCACGGTCATCAAGGCCGGCAGGCCGGCCCGGCAATCCGGCCCCGCACCGTATTCCGGGCCTGCCGCCTACCCGATGGCGGCGCAGCCGGGGTTCCAGGCTCCGCAGACCGGCTACGCCCAGCCCGCTCAGCCGCAGTCCGAACCGCCCGCTCAGCAGCCGCCGGGCTAGAGCGGATCACAGCCGCTCGGCCAGCAGTTTCGCAACCCGGACGTAGACGTCCTTCGGGTATTCATGAAGGTGGAGATTCACCATCCTGGTCTCTCCGTGGACGCGTTTGGCGATGGCGATCGTGGTCCAGTAGTTGTCCAGGGCGCAGTACATCGCCGCGTCCCCGACTCCGGGCAGCGGGGTGCTCGAGGTGGGGCAGTTCTCGGCGGTGCTGGAGACCGGAATGTCGGGCTCGACCTGGTCGAGGGCGAAGAAATAGAGCCTCGGCGCCGTTTCGGACAGCTGTTGGCCGGTTAGGTAGGCGCAGGTGTACTGAGGCGCGTCCTCGGTCGTTCCGGGTGCCTCTTCCTGGGCGACGGTATCCGCTGTGGTGCCGGTGATCCGGTTGAGTTCGTCGGCGCCGAGGAACGGGCAGGCCGCTGTCACCTTCGCGGGGGAGACCGTGGGGGTGAAAGTGGGCGGAGTGCTACTCGGCGACGGTTTGCTCGACGACGACGACGCCGGCGGTGCGGGACTTTCGTCCGGACCACAGGCCGAGACCGCGAGCAGCAGGCTGAACGCGGCGAGAATCCCCCAGGATCTGTCCATCCACGAAATCTATCCTTCGCGCGCCGGAACTGCGAATTCCGGCGACCGGCTACCGCCGCGGACGGGTTTCCAGGCGGAAGCGCATTCGGCAGACGACGGCGTCCGAGCGGCGCCGGAGCGCGTGTGCGAGGACCGCGCCACGCTGGTTCTGCAGGATCCGTTCCCACCAGTGCGCGGGTTCGACTTCGGCGATCAGCACGAAGACGTGCCGGTCGCCGGCGCCGCGAATGTGCTCGAGGAGCGGTTCGCCGAGTCGCCGCCGTTCGTCGTGGAGCTGGACCAAGGTCACGTCGGGATGCCACTTTTCCCAGGCGGCCACGAAATCCCGTGCCGCGCGCTCGTCTTCGGGGTGGGTGACGTGGACGGCTTCGACGTGGTCGCCGAGTGAGAGCGCGGCGGCGAGCGCGTCGCGGGTCAGGCGGGAAACCGTGTGTACGGGGACGATCACGACCGAGCGGTCCGGCCGCGGGGGAGTGGGGGTCATGCCGAGTTCGAGGCGCTCGCCGATCCGGCGGTAGCCGCGTTCCACCCATTCCATGGCCGCCACCAGCAGCGGCAGCGCGAGGACGATCAGCCAGCCACCCTCGGCGAACTTGGTCGTCGTCACCACGACGGCGGCGACGCCGGTGAGTAGCGCGCCGAAGCCGTTGAGCGTCGCCTTTCCGTGCCATCCGGGAGGGCGGGTGCGCCGCCAGTGCCGGACCATCCCGAACTGGGAGAGCGTGAACCCGACGAACACCCCGATCGCGAACAGCGGGACCAGTGTGTTCATGTCGCCGTCGGTGAGGACGAGCAGCAGGGCGGCGGTGATCGAGAGGAAGCCGACGCCGTAGCGGTACACCTGGCGTTCCGCGCGGAGGGCGAACACGTGCGGCAGCTTGTTGTGTTTCGCCAGCAACTGCGCCAGCACCGGCAGGCCGCCGAAGGAGGTGTTCGCGGCCAAGGCGAGCAGCACCACGGTCGAGAACTGGACGAGATAGAAACCGAAACCGTCGCCCAGCGACGCCGTGGTCACCTGGGAGAGCACGGTGACGCCGTCCACCGGGTGGATACCGAATTTCGCGATCAGCACGGCGATCCCGATCAGCATCACGCCGAGCAGGCCGCCCAGGGCGATCTCCGCGTGCTGGGCGCGGCGCACCCGGGGCCTCCGGAACGACGGCACCGCGTTCGCGATCGCCTCGACTCCGGTCAGTGCCGCACACCCGTTCGCGAAAGCCTTGAGCAGCAACAGGATCCCGACCATCTGCAGGTTCTGTGCGTGCTCCGGCGCGGCGTGCTCCGCCGCGGGGCCCGAGCGGAAAAGCCCTGCGACGATCACGGTCAGGATCGCGCCGACGTAGATGACGGTGGGCACGACGAACACCCGGGCGCTTTCTGCGATGCCTCGCAGGTTGACGCCGGTGACCAGCGCCAGGACGCCGAGGCACAGCCACAGCGTGTACGGCAGCAGACCGGGGAACGCCGACGTCAGCGCGGCCACGCCCGCCGCCACCGAGACCGCGACGTTGAGGACGTAGTCGACGATCAGCGACGCCGCGGCCACCAGTGAGGCCCGGCGCCCGAGGTAGGTCCGGCTGACCCCGTAGGCGCCTCCGCCGTCGGGGAACGCGGCGATCACCTGACGGTAGGACAGCGTCAAGACACCCAGCAGTACGGCGATCGCGATCGTGACGGGCAGGGTGAAGCCCAATCCGGCGCCGCCGGCGACGGCCAGCACGATGACGATGGCCTCGGGCCCGTAGGCGACCGACGCCATCGCGTCCAGGGACAGCGCGGCGAGCCCGCCGACGACGGAAAGGCGGTGCCGTTCGGTGTGGTCGGTGCCGCTCTCGGTCCGGGTGAGTGTTGTGGTCACGCCGTCAGCGTGGGCTCTGCTTCTCCTCGCTTCGTGGACGTTGACGGGTTCTTGACACCTGTCCGGGTGAACCCGACAGCAAACTGACACTCCGGAGATCCGCCCTTGCTCTTTCGCTAGTCAGTGTTACTATGTACCGGTAGTCAGTGTCGCTTAGTAGTGCGAGGAGGCGCGTTCGGTGGGGAAGCAGATGACGGAAATGCTCAAGGGCGTACTGGAAGGACTCGTCCTGGCGATCCTGTCCGCCCGGCCGGCGTACGGCTACGAGATCACGGCGTGGCTGCGCGAGCAGGGCTTCTCCGACATCGCCGAGGGCACGGTGTACGCGCTGCTGGTCAGGATCGAGCAGCGCGGCTTCGTCGACGTGGAGAAGGTCCCCTCCGAAAAGGGGCCGCCACGCAAGGTCTTCTCCCTCAATGCGCAGGGACGACAGCACCTCGAAGAGTTCTGGAAGACGTGGAGCTTTCTTTCGGAACGCCTGGACAGGCTCCGTGAAGGGGGAACGATCTGATGACGACGCCGGAAACCCGGGCGATCCGGGTGCGAGGCCTGGAGAAGTCGTACCAAACACTGCCTGTGTTGCGCGGGGTGGACTTCGACGTGGCGCGGGGCGGCATCTTCGCCCTGCTCGGCTCCAACGGGGCCGGCAAGACCACGGTCGTGAGAATCCTGTCCACGCTGATCGAGGCGGACGCGGGGACGGCGAGTGTCGACGGCTTCGACGTCGCGACGCAATCGGCGAAGGTTCGCGAGGTCATCAGCCTCACCGGACAGTTCGCCGCCGTCGACGAGATCCTCAGCGGGCGCGAGAACCTCGTGCTGGTCGCCCGGCTGAGGCATCTGAAGCGGCCGGGCAAGATCGCGGACGACCTGCTGGAACGCTTCTCGCTGACCGACGCGGCCGCGCGGCGGGTGTCGACGTACTCGGGTGGGATGCGCCGCCGACTGGACATCGCCATGAGCCTCATCGGGAATCCGTCGGTGATCTTCCTGGACGAGCCGACCACCGGGCTCGACCCCGAAGCCCGCCTCGAGGTGTGGGGCGCGGTGAAAGAGCTCGCCGCGCACGGAACGACCGTGCTGCTGACGACGCAATACCTGGACGAGGCCGAACAGCTCGCCGACCGGATCGCGATCCTCCACAAAGGACGGATCATCGTCGACGGCACGCTCGCCGAACTCAAGCGGCTTCTCCCGCCCGCCGAAGTCGAGTACGTCGAGAAGCAGCCCTCGCTCGAAGACGTCTTCTTGGCCATCGTCGGCGCGGACAAGTAGGGGATGACCATGAGCAGGCATTTCTTCGGCGACACCACCGTCCTGTTGGGACGATCGATGAAGCACGTCACGCGCAGCGCGGACACCGTCATCACCACCGCGATGATGCCGGTCGCCATGATGCTGATGTTCGTCTACGTCTTCGGCGGCGCGATCGACACCGGAGCGGTTTCCTCGGTGAACTACATGCTGCCCGGCATCCTGCTGATCACGATCGCCTCGGGCGTCGCCTATACCGCGCTCAGGCTCTTCACCGATATGAAGAGCGGGATCTTCGAGCGGTTCCAGTCCCTGCCGATCGCCCGTTCGGGCGTGCTGTGGGCGCACGTGCTGACCTCGCTGGCCGCCAATCTGATCTCGCTCGTGATCGTCATGGGCGTCGCCCTCCTCATGGGCTTCCGCTCGAGCGCCGGAGTGCTGACCTGGCTCGCGGTCGGCGGCATCCTGCTCCTGTTCACCCTGGCGCTGACGTGGCTGGCCGTCATCCCCGGCCTTTCCGCGAAATCCGTGGACGGCGCGAGCGCGTTCTCCTACCCGCTCATCTTCCTGCCGTTCCTCAGCTCCGCGTTCGTGCCGACCGGCACGATGCCCGGCCCGGTGCGCGCCTTCGCCGAGAACCAGCCGGTGACGTCGATCGTGAACGCCATCCGCGACCTGTTCACCCAGCAGCCTGTCGGCGTCGATCTCTGGATCGCTCTGGCCTGGTGTTCGGGGCTCCTCGTCGTCGCCTACGTGTTCGCCATGATCACCTACGGCCGCCGGATCTCCAGGTAGCTAAGCTGGCGGACATGTCCGAAGTTCGCGTGGGTGTGGTGTTCCGTCCGCAGTCGCCGCCGGAAGAGTTGCGGGCGACAGTGGTCGCGGCCGATGAGGCCGGGATCGACGAGCTGTGGCTGTGGGAGGACTGTTTCCTCGAAGGCGGTATCTCCACCTCCGCGGCCGCGCTGGCCTGGAGCGAGCGGCTGACCGTCGGGATCGGGCTGTTGCCGGTACCGCTGCGCAACCCCGCCGCCGTCGCGATGGAGATCGCCACGCTGGCGCGGCTGTTCCCCGGCCGGTTCGTCCCCGCCGTCGGGCACGGGGTGCTCGACTGGATGGCGCAGGTCGGCGCGCGTGCGGCATCGCCGATGACCCTGCTGCGTGAACATGCCGACGCCGTCCGGCGGCTGTTGCACGGCGAGACCGTCAGCGTCGCCGGGAGGTATGTCCAGCTTGACGCAGTGACACTGGACTGGCCGCCGGAGCAGGTACCCGCGCTCATCATCGGCGGGCGCGGGCCGAAGACGGTCGCGCTCGCGGGCGAGGTAGGCGACGGAGTGCTCCTGGACGCGGGGCTCGTCACACCGGCGTATGTCGCGTCGGAGGCCGCCCGCGTCGCCGAGGCCGCGGAGGCCGCGGGGCGACCGGCGCCGCAAGTCACCGTCTTCGCCGAGATCGAACCGGACATCCCCGCCTTGGGCGACCGCGCCCGCGATCTCGTCGCCGAGCTGGCCGCAGCCGGCGCCACCTCGGTCATCCTGCAGTGCACCTCGCAGAACCCCGATCCGGGCGTGCTCATCGCCGCGCTCGCCCGCTGACCAACGTCCGCGGCGGGATCGTGCGAAGATTCCGAATACGGCCCGTGAGCGTCGTGCGGCCGTTAGAGTGAACGGTCGACGTAGCCTTCACCCTTGAGGAGCAGCAGTTCATGATCGCCGAGAGCGCGCACCAGCAGAGCGTGTCCTTCCCTGAGGAGGCGACGCCGATCTTCGACCTGGTCGCGAACATGGTGTCGAGGACGCACGCCGAAGACAAGCGCGACATCGACCTCGAAGCCGGTCTCGCGACCTCGGCGTAGCCTCAGGTCTCCTCCCGGGCGGCGTGTGGCCATACCGCGCAGGGGGTAGCCGGGGACCATGAACCAGCCTGGCCCTGAACGTCCCGCCGAACGACCGGACCGCCCTTCGCCGTCGGCGGAGGTGACGATCACCCCGTGCGAGAACGGGCCGCTTCTGGTGCGCGGGCCGGTGGAGTTGCGATCACAGGCAGGTGAGGTGATCGAGGCACGGCGCGACCCGGTCGCGCTGTGCCGCTGCGGCCGCTCGGCGATCAAGCCGTTCTGCGACGGCACGCACAAGGTCGCGAATTTCCGCGCGGCCAGCGGGCCGTCGCGTGATCCGCTTCGGCCGGACGTGGACGCCGCCGACGAGTCACCGCGCCGCTGAGGCGGCGTGGACCGGACCTTCGGCGCCGACCCCCGCGCTGTCGCGAAGTAGCGAACTCTCGCCTGCTGCCCATCGGGTGAGCAGGTGATCGGCCATGGCGGCTTCGGCGGTGAGCGCGCACGCGGCGCCGAAGAGAATGTCTCCCGCGGACTCGGGATGGTCGTGGGCGTAACCGCCGCACAGATCGTTGGCGGCGATCTGTTCGTGCACGGCGTCCGCCTCGACGTGCTCGTCGAAGAAGTAGGTGGTCTTCGCGTCGTGACCGAGGCGGCGCAGGCCGTTGCCGTAGCGCCTGTTCGGCAGGGACGACGTCATCTCGACCACCGCGAGGTGCCCGAGCAGTGCCGGTGTCCATCGCCGATGGAGACCGAAGAAGGACATCGTGTTGCTGACCGCCAGGGTCACCGCGGGAACCCGGTCGAGGAACGCGCCGTAGGTGGCGTCGAGCCCGAGATCGCGCATCATCGCGCGGAACAGTTCCGAATGCATGCGCTCGAACCGGCCACCGCCGTATTCGTCCGCCTGAATCTCCACCAGCGCGGCTTTCGCCTTCCCGTCGACGCGGGGAATGGCCCAGCTGTGCGGATCGGCCTCTTTCAGGTGATACAGCGAGCGATGGGCCACGAATTCCGCGAACTGTTCGGATGTGGCCTCGCGTTGCAGATAGAGGGCGAGTTCCGGTCCGTCGTCGGCGGCGATCAACGCGGTGAGGGCCGACGGCACCGACGCGGCGTCCGGTGCGGTGGGGACCGCGACCCGGTGGCGGAGGGCGGCCAGGAACCGCTGTTCCAGCTCCGTACGGAGGGCGAGCAGTGTCGGTTCGGTTTCCCAAGCGTGGTCGACGCCGTCGAATCCGCGGTAACTCAGTTCATAGCAGACCCACAGACTCAGCTGCAGGTCCTCGTCCGACAGGGCCGTCTCCGGGGACTCGCCGGGAAGGTCGGTGCCCGGAATCGCGAGTTCGCCCGGCGTTCCGGTGAGACGGTCGAGCAGAGTGGCGCTGATCGGACCACGTGGCTGGGGTGAACGCATGTGACACAAGGTCCTTTCCAGACGGACGTGACTCAGCGCCGGATACCCCGTGGGCGGGCTTCTAACCGGAAGCCGCTGTGCTGTCGATGATGTCGGCCAGTGTCGTCGCGGCCTCTTCGGGGACCCAGTGGCTGATGCCGGTCAGGATCTCCAGCCGGTAGGCGCCTGCGGCGTAGTGGCCGGCTAGTTCGGCGCTGCGACGGGAGAGGGCCGAGTCGCCGTCACTCCAGACGTGCGTGGTCGGCGCGGGAACCCGGGTGCGCAGGGCCGTCGGGCGCTGCAGGAGCATCGCGCGGTACCAGTTCAGGCCGCCGGTCAAGGCTCCGCCGAGGAGGATCTCCTGGTGGACCCGGTCGATCTGGGCCGCGGTCATCCCGGTTTTCGCGAGCGTGCGGTCCAGCACCCGCGGCCGGAGCCGGATGGCGAGTTCGGGCAGCCAGGGGATCTGGAAGAAGAACATGTAAGAGGACCGGAGGAGCTGGTCGCTGGTCAGCATCGCACGCAGGAACGCTCCCGCGTGGGGGACCGAGACGCTGGTCAGCGACTTGATCAGCGCCGGCCGCTGGGCCGCGGTCGTCCAGGCGACGTTGGCGCCCCAGTCATGGCCGACCAGATGGACCGGTCCGGCGCCGATGGCGTGGATCAGCGCGACCGTGTCGCCCACGAGGCGGCTCGACCGATAGGCGAAGCGGCCGCGCGGACGCGCGCGGGGCGAGTAGCCGCGCTGGTCGGGCACGATCGTGCGGTATCCCCGCTCGTTGAGCAGTGCGGCGGTCTCGGCCCACGAAGCTCCGGTCTGCGGGAATCCGTGCAGCAGGACGACGACGGCGCCGTCGAGCGGGCCGGTGTCGCGCACGTCGAAGGTGAGCCCGTCGTGATCGAAGGAGTTGACTCGGCGGGGTGCGGTCATGATCGGGACTCCGTACTCGCGGCGCGGCCATTTAAGTGTTACCTTGGGTAACAGTGAATCACGGTAACGCCTAAATCTACACTCTGCCGACGCAGCCAGGGAGGGTCCGTATGACCAGCACCGATATGCCGCGTACCGCGGGAGCGGCCGCCGCCGGTCGCCAGGAGACCGCGCAGCGGCTCCTCGACTCCTCCGCGATGTTGTCCTACGACCCGGCCACCGAGGTGGACTGGGAGACCCCGTTGGACAAGGACTTCCATGGCGCCAGCCCGGAGTGGAGCACCCTCTACGGCACGAGCTACTGGGCGGAGATGACCCCGGAGCAGCAGAAGGAGCTCACGCGTCAGGAGGCCGCCTCGGTCGCGAGCACCGGTATCTGGTTCGAGATGATCCTGCAGCAGATGGTGCTGCGCGATTTCTACGCCAAGGATCCGACCGACCCGGCGTTCCAGTGGGCGCTGACCGAGATCGCGGACGAATGCCGCCATTCGATCATGTTCGCCCGCGGTGCGGAGAAACTCGGCGCGCCGCCGTATCGCCCGCGCCGGCTCGCCGTCGAGCTCGGCCGCGTCTTCAAGGCGACGGCCAGTGGCGAAGCGGCGTACGCGGCGATCCTCGTCGCCGAAGAGGTCCTGGACGTGATGCAGCGCGACTGGATGCGTGACGAGCGGGTGGTCCCGTTCGTGCGCACCATCAACAACATCCACGTCGTCGAAGAGTCCCGGCACATGAAGTTCGCCCGGGAAGAAACGCGAGAACAGCTGAAGGGCGCGGGCTTCCTGCGCCGTCGGATCAACGCGCTGGTCGTCGCGATCGCGTCGTACTTCATCGTCAGCAGCATGGTCAACCGCGACGTCTACGAGAACGCGGGTCTCGACAGCGCCCGCGCGCTGCGCGAGGCGAAGACCAATGAACACCACAAGGCGATGATGCGGTCCAGTTGCGCCGGCCTGATGGAGTTCCTGAACTCGTGCGGTCTGCTCACCCGGCCCGCGCTGGTGTTCTACAAGCGGGCGAACCTGATCTGACATGGCCTTCGCGATCACTCAGACCTGTTGCAGCGACGCCACTTGCGTGTCGGTCTGCCCGGTCAACTGCATCCACCCGACACCGGACGAGCCCGACTTCGGCACCACGGAGATGCTCTACGTCGATCCGGACACGTGCATCGACTGCGGGGCGTGCGCGGACGCCTGCCCGGTGGACGCGATCTTCCCGGCGGATCTGCTGACCGGATCGCTGCAGGTCTACGCGGGTCTCAACGCGGAGTACTACGCCGGCCGCGAGACCGGGACGGCGGCCGATCCCGCGCCGAACTTCCACCGCTGGAGCCCGCCGACCTTCGACCGGGCCATCCCGAGCGATTTCACGCCGCCGGACATCGCCGTCGTCGGCACCGGTCCGGCCGGCATGTACGCCGTCGAGGATCTGCTCCTGCACACGAACGCGCGGGTCACCCTGATCGACCGGTTGCCGGTCGCGGGCGGGCTCGTCCGCTTCGGCGTCGCCCCGGACCACCCCGCCACGAAGCGGATCGGTGAAACCTTCTCGCGGCTCCACGAGCATCCGCGGCTGCGGATGCGCCTGGGCACCGAGGTCGGCCGCCACGTCACGGTCGACGAACTCGCCGAGCAGCACGACGCCGTGGTCTACGCCGTCGGCGCCTCGTCCGCGCGCGACCTCGGCCTGGACGGCGAGGACCTGCCCGGCAGTATCGCCGCGACCACCGTCGTCGGCTGGTACAACGGTCATCCGGACGTGCCCGCGAACGCGGTGGACCTGTCCGCGGAACGCGTCGTGCTGATCGGTACCGGCAACGTCGCCCTGGACGTGGCCCGGATCCTCACCGCCGATCCCGACGGCCTGACCGGCACCACGATCGCCCGGCACGCGCTGGAACGGTTGCGTACGAGCAAGGTCCGCGAGGTCGTCCTGCTCGCCCGGCGCGGGCCGGAGGACGCCGCCTACACCTCGCCGGAACTGCTCGCGCTGGCACAGCGTGCCGGTGTGCCGCTCGTCGTCGACGACGGGGATCCGCGTACCGCGGCCGTGATCGACGCGGGCACCGGCAAAGCGAAGCTGCTGCGCGAACTCGGCCGCGAGGCCGTCGACTGGACCGCGCCGCCGGCCGCGGACTCACGCCGGATCGTCCTGCGCTTTCACTCCGCTCCCACCGGGATAGTGGGGGACACGCAGGTGCGCGGCCTTCGTGTCACCGGTCCGGACGGGCCGGTCGAAATCGCCGCGGGCCAGGTCGTGCGCGCGGTCGGCTACCGCGGAACGCCGGTGCCGGGCCTGCCGTTCGACGAAGGCCGAGGCACGATTCCGAACACCGCGGGCCGCGTCGAGGACCGCAGCGGCGCCTACGTCGTCGGCTGGATCAAACGCGGTCCCTCGGGCGGGATCGGCGCGAACCGCACCTGCGCCCGGGAAACCGTCGCGACCCTGCTGGAGGACATCACGTCCGGGCGGCTCCCGGTGCGAACACGACGGTCGCCGCTCGCCGCGCTGGCCGCACGTATCCGCGGGCGTTGAGTCATGGCCGGGCTTTCCCGGTCAGAGGAGGACTTTGCCGAGCGCGTCCCATCCCTCGCCGATCCCGTCCTCGATCCGCCGGTACGTGTCGGCGCCGGTGACCAGGCTGTCCGCGATGCCGCCGATCGTTTCCACTCCCGCGGTCAGCCGGTCGCCGGCCGCGGAGACGTGCTCGGTCAGCGCGTCGCTGAAAGTGGCGGCGGCGGGAACCTCGCCGAGCAGGTGCGACGCCAGTTGCAGCCGCGACATCGCGCCCGCGGCACTGCGCAACGTCGATGTCGCCTCGTCCAGGACACCCGCGGCACCGACCAGTGAGTCGGGATCGGTTTCGTATCCGGCGTCGCCGGGGGAGAGCGCGCCGTCCGGGTCCAGGCCGAGTTCCTCCAAGGAGATCCTGGTCAGTTCCGGCTCGTCCCACTTCTCGCCCGGGTTCTTCTGGTAGCCGTATGCGCCGGATTCGTGCGCCAGCACGATTTCCCCGTCGATCTCGACGGCCTCTTCGACGCCGTGCGAGTCGTATCCGTCTTCGTTGCCCGGCTCGCCGCCTTTGAGTTCGATTTCCTCGCGGTCGTTGAAGTCGTACCATTCCGGCGTCCGGTCCTGCCGGTAGAACTTGCCGCTGTGACCGTCGGACGAGGAGAAGATGAACTCGTCGTCGCGCACCACGACACCCTGGACGTTGTTCGGTGTCTCGATCGGTTCTCCGGCTTTGTCCGGTTCGGGTGAGCCGTTCTCGCCGACGGGGATTTCGTACAACCGGTTGTTGCCGTAGTCGCCGACGAAGAGCTTGCCCTGGGCGTAGGTGACATAGCTGTGGGCCGGGGTCCGGACCACGTCCACGGCGTCGACGGGCACACCGCTGTCCTGCGCGGCGTCGAGTTCGGCCTTGTCGTAGACGTACACGTGTTCGTTGGACGACACCCAGACGTGTTTGCCGTCCGTGGCGACCCCACCGGTATGCGTGGGCGCGCCTACTTCGCCGTTACCGTCGAGATAGACGTTCCCCGCTTCTTCGCCGGTCTCGTAGTCGACGTAGGTCAGCCGGCTCGGCGTCAGCCCGGGCCCGATCGGACTGTCACCGCTCCCATCCCCATCACCGTCGTGATACGAGCCCACGAGCAGGTTCTCGCCGTCGTAGGCCAAACCTTGCGACGTCCACGGCTGTCCCGGATCGACGCCGCCGATGTGGGCGTTGCCGTCGCTGTCCCAGCCGTCACCGCCGCCTCCGTCGGTGGTCGCCGCCAGCGCGTTCAGCTTGCCTTCGTAGCTCCGCTGGGCGACGGTCAGCGCCCGAACGGTCCGCATGGCGATTTCCGGCGCTTCGGCGAGGTCGCTCAGGCCGAGCTCGCGCCAAGGCGCGATGGCCGTCTCGGCCGACGTCCGCAGCGCGGTGTACGCCTTCGCGGCGCCTTCGATGGCCGACTCCGCGGTGTGGAGTTGTTCGTACACCTCGGCGACGGCCCGCGAGGACTTCTTCGCCTTACCGACGAACTCCGCCGCCGCCGTGCCGCGCCATGAACGTGCCGCCCGCAGCGCGCCGTCGGAGATCCCGCCCGCGACGGTCCGCAACGACGCCTTGGCGTCGGCGATGGAGGCGCCGACCTCGACGATGCCCGCCGCGTCGCCCGAGGTGAGCTTGGCGTAGAGCGGTTCGGGATCAAGGAACGGCATCGGCTCCTCCTCGGACAGCGGGCGCGTGCACCTACCGGCCCGGTGCCTCGCGGTAGGTCGCGTTCTGACGCGGGCGGGCGGGCAACGGTTCCCGTGATGGTGTGGACGCCGACAGCGCCCGACCGGTCAGGTCATCCTCGCGAGCAGGCCTGCCCGTCGATCGTCAAGCCGATCGGCTCCGGATGGGGCGGCGTCGACGAGGCGTTGAACCCGATCTGCACCGAACCACCCGCCGGTACGCGGCTGTTCCACGACGTGGGGGTCGCGGTGACCGCGGCGCCGTCCTGTGTCCAGATCGCCGACCAGCCCTGGGTGATTCGCTGATCGCCCGGCCAGGTGAACCGGAGCGTCCACGAATCCCAGTCCGTGCCGCCGGTGTTGGTGATGGTGACGTTCCCGGACAACCCGGTGTTCCACCCGCTTGCTCGATAGGCGATCTTGCAGGACGTCTGGCCGTCCGGCCGGGTCGTCACCGAGACCACACCGGACGACGCCGACCTGAGTCCCGCCCCGTTGCGGGCCCGTACGGCGAGCCGATACGCGGCGTTCGGCCGCAGCCCGGTCAGTTTCGCGGATGTCCCGGTGACGGTGGTGACCACACGCGAAGTGTCACCCTCGATCGAGATGACCTCGTAGTTCTCGACCCCGCTCTCCGGATCGCTCGAAGCCGTCCAAGTCAGCGTCACACCCGTGCCGGTCACCTCGGACGCCATCGGGGTGCCCGGCGTGGTCGGCGGAGTGGCGTCGGGTGAGACCGATTTCTCCGCCGCCCAGTTGGCGATCCACGCCAGCGCCGAGTTCCAGTTGACCGTGACCTCGTTGAGCGAGTACGCCTCGATGTGGTCCACAAAGCACTTCTGCGGTTCGCAGCCCTGAAGCCGGCGCGCGGCGACCGGGTCCTGCAGCCGGCTGTTCGGACCGCCGGAAAGCGCCCCGGGCGGTGCGATGGGCGTCGTCGGATCGAGTTGGTTGGCCCAGTGCCGGTGGTGGACGTTGCGCACCGGCTGCCCGCCGTAACCGCTGACGTAGGAATAGCTCACCGGGTTGCGGCCCAGCAGGTAATGCAGCGCTTCGAACACGCCCTCGCGGTATCTGGCCGCACCCGTGAAGTCGTAGGCGAGCGCGAGCACCGACGCGTTGTTGGCGATCAGGCCGTTCGAGCCCCACACGTACTTGCCATCCGGTTCCCGGTACGGCGCGGGATAACCGAGCGACGCCATCTGGTTCAGATGCTTGTCGGCGATGGCGACGAACGCCGTCTTGATCGCCGCGACGTCCGACGTCGGCAGGCCGGTGGGCACCAGTGCCAGCGTGATGTCACCCAGCGGACCGGTGGAACCCCAGTCGTAGCCGCGATCGGTGATCGACTGTCCTTTGTAGAGCGCTGAGCCGGTGACGTCCGTGCGGTAGGACGGTTCGCCGGTCGTCGCGTACATTTCCGCGGCGGCCCAGTAGAACTCGTCGGTCAGTGTGCTGTCGGAGTACGAGCCGCCGCCGGTGCCGTCGTCCGGGTCGGCGATCTTGTCCGGGGTGGCTTTCGCGGCGGCGTACGACCTCGTCGCGGCGGTGAGTGCCTTGGCCGAGAACGCCGGGTCGATCGTCTTCCAGATCCGGGCCGCCTGAGCCGCGACCGCCGCCATGTTCAGCGTCGCGGCGGTGCTGGTCGCCGACAACCGGCGGACTTGGCCGTCCTGGTGCGGCAGCGTGGGCAGGCCGGTCCAGTTCGCGTCGTGGATCTTGTGGTGCACCATGCCGTCGGGCGCCTGCATCTTCAGCAGGAACTCGACCTCCCAGCGTGCCTCGTCGAGGATGTCGGGCACCCCGTTGGCCTTTTCCGGGATGGCGAGCTTGCCGTCGCCGAGTGCGGCGGTGTCACCGATCAGCTTGGCGCGCTCGTAGGTGTTGAGCACCTGCCACGCCGAGATGCCGCCGTTGACGACGTACTTGCCGTGATCGCCCGCGTCGTACCAGCCTCCGCGCACGTCCAATGTGTAGCCACAATTCAGGTCCGACCGGCAGGGCACGTCGTCGTCGCCCTGGTTCGGAGCGACGTTGAGGTGGCCGGCGGGCCGCGCGTAGGTGGCGCCGACGTCCTGCGCTCCGATCTCGATTCCACTGCGCTGATGGTGGAAGAACGCCAGCGAGTCGTACCGAAGTTTCTTGATCGGGTCGGCGGAGATGTCGAACGGGAAGCTGGTCTCAGCGCCGACGGTCAGCGTGTAACCCGTGCCCGCGGTGTCGTAGGACGAGAAGTCGACCAGGTGGACCGGATCACCGGAGAGCGAGTCGACTCCCTTCGGCGTGGTCCGGCCGGTGGCGACGGTCGTACCCGCGGAGTTCTTCAGCGCCCACGTCCGCGCGGCGGACGCGTCGGACACGAGAGTGGCGTGCTTCGGCAGACCCGGCAGGTACGCGACCTGGTCGACCTGGACCTTCTTCGTCGGCGCGGCCGGACCTCCGGGCGGGATCACACCGCCGACCAGTGAGACGTTGTCGACGCAGACGGTGTTGTTCGCCGCGTTGCCGCCGAGCTGGAAGGTGATCTGGCCGCTACCCGAGTCCGGGAAGTCCAGATCCGACGTGAAGGTGAAGGTGTACTTCTGTTTGCTCGTGGTCAGCTGGACCTCGTGCCGGGCGATCCCTCGATAGGGGCTGACCCCTTCGCCCGCGTTGGCCGCGATGGGCTGGGGTGTGGTGGCGTAGGCGTCGAAGGACATCGTGTACTGCTGTCCGGCCTCGAACGGCACACCGTTCTGGCCGATCAAGGCGTCCCAGGGATTCGCCGTGCCGCCGGTGACCGACGCGCACAGCTCGTCGTCGACGACACGGTTGGTCACCCCGGCGCTCGCCCACCAGGGGTCGGCGGTACCCGAGTCGAAGGCGCCGTTGAGGATCCGCTGGTAGTCGGCGGCGTGGGCCGTGCCGGTGGCGAGCGACGCGGTGAGGACGACAAGGGTCAGGGCGGCGGTCGCGTGGCGGCATCGGCGGGGAAGGGGAAGCGATCTCATCGGACTGGTCTCCTCCGTCTGCTCTGACGGTCGACGAACTGCCTGGGAGCGCTCCCAGTCTTACCGCAGGGGGTCCTTGGTTCGCAAGGGTGGGTGGGACGCGGATGTCTGTCCGCGGTCGGCTTAGCGTGGCGGAATCACCCTTCGGGGTTATTCGGACCACTTTCATTATTGCCCGCCATTGCGAACACGTGTTCGACAGGTTCTGGTATTCTTGGGGCGTGTCCGAGACGACGTTCCTTCCCGAGTTGCCGCAGGAGTTGTGGCGCGCCGGCAAGCTGGAGCTTGCTCATGGCGTGCAGCAGTTCTTGCAGGTGATGCGGGTCGCCTCTGCTGGTCTGGGTCGGTATTTGGCGGAGATCGAGTCTCGGGGCTGCAAGGATTTGTACGGGTATGGGACGACGTTGGCTTGGTTCGCCGATATCGCCGGTTTGTCCCAGACTGAGGCGCGCCCGTATGTGAATCAGGCGATCGATCTGAATCCCACGCGCGCTCTCGACGGCCGTGAGGTTCCCGCGTTCGCACCGGCTACGGCTGTGGCGGCGTCCGACGGTGCGATCGGGCAGGAACGGATCAAGCAGGTCCTGGGAATCTTGAAGGAGATCCCGGCTGAGGTGTCGGCTGAGGATCGGGAGCGTACGGAGAAGACCCTCGTCGACCTGGCTCGGGACGCGGGTCCCAGTGAAGTTTCGGGGCTGGGGAACACTCTGCTGGGCTTGCTGGATCCTGACGGTGCGGAGCCGAAGGATCCCGAACCCGCTCAGCCGCGTCGTGAACTGACCGTGGAACGCCGTAAGGACGGGTTCTGGAAGATCAAGGGCCTGCTCGATGATGAGTTGGGTGCTCGTACCGCGGCCGCGCTTGAGGCTTATGCGAAGCCTCGCCCAGTCGACGAGTTCGGCGAGGCTGATTGGCGTACCAAGGCCGAGCGGCAGGGTGACGCCTGGGCCGAACTGCTGGATCTCGCGATCGCCTGCCCGGATCAGCCGGGCACCAGCGGCTACCGGACCCTGATCCACGTGACCGTCGGTCTCGACGAGTTGAAGACCGGGATCGGGAAAGCCTGTTTGGATTTCGTCGGGGAGATGACGGCCCGCGAGGCGCGGATGGCCGCCTGCGACTGTCTCATGCTGCCGGTCGTGTTGAACGCCGCGGGAGAACCGCTTGATGTGGGGCGGCTCCGACGGTTCGTGACTCCGGGCCAGCGACGGGCGTTGAACATCCGGGACGGGGGCTGTGCGTTCCCGGGCTGTTGTCGGCGGCCGAAGAATTGTCACGCTCACCATATTCGTCACTGGGCAGACGGCGGGCGGACCGATCTCCGGAACCTGGTGCTGCTGTGCGGTTTTCATCATCGGTTGATTCACCATGGTGAGTGGGAGGTGCGGATGGCCGCGGATGGATTGCCGGAGTTCATCCCGCCCCAGTATCGGGACCCGTTACGACAACCTCGGCGCAACACGCTTCACCGCGCCGCCGCTTGACCCGCAGGATCCGAAGAGCCCGCCACCGATCCGGCGACGGGCCCTTCGGCATGCCCGCTGGCCGGGTCTGTCGCCCTGGGCTCAGTCCGCGACGTCGCCAAGGATGCGAGTAAGGCTTTTCTCGGTGTCGTTACCGACCTTTTCGAACACGACCTTGGCGATCGGGGAGGCCAGTTTCGCGGCCCCGGAGAACTCGATGGTGGCGTGGTAGGTCAACTCCGTCGTCGAGGGTCGTTCGCCGGCGGTGATGGTGATGTCGTCGGTCGAGGTCGCGGTGTCGTTCGTGCCCACGAACACGATCCGGCCGGGCTCGAGACGGGTCAGTTCGTAGGTCAGCTCGGTGCGGATACCGCTGATCTTCGAAACGTTGTGCCACTTCGCGCCGACGGCGAGCGGGCCCGCGTCGATGCGTTCGCAGGACATCGTGCCGGGATCCCAGTCGACCGCACGGGAGAAGTCCCGCAGGTAGTCCACTACGGCGTCCGGCGATGTCGCGACGGTGAAACGCCGGGTGACTTCGACCATGGTGCTTCTCCTCTGTCTGTCGGGGGTGACACGCACGGATACCCCGGCGACGCCGGGTTCACGCGTGTGGTGTGCGTCTCGACTCGGCAGGCCGGAGCCGTCGGCGATTCGACGGCTCTTTACAAGCCATTCCGACGGCGCTACGGTCCTGTTCTGGGAGCGCTCCCTGGTTTTCGCCGGCCGCTCGACCGCCGAGGCTTAGATCACCCTCATTTTGCTCGTTTCGGCTCTGCGCACTTCACTGTCAATGCCGACATCGGTGAGGAAACCATGTTGAAGAAATGGGTAATGTTCCTGGCGGTCGCCTTGGCCGCGGTGGCTATCCCTGCATCCGCCGCTTCGGCCGCGGCCGGATTCCACGTCGGCAACGGCAGGTTGCTCGACGCCAACGGCAACGACTTCGTGATGCGCGGGGTCAACCACGCCCACACCTGGTACCCGAGCACCACCACCCAGTCGTTGAAGGACATCAAGGCGCTGGGCGCCAACACCGTCAGGGTGGTGCTCAGCTCCGGCGACCGGTGGACCAGGAACGAGGCCTCCGAGGTGGCGGGCGTCGTCGCCCAGTGCAAGGCCAACAAGGTGATCTGCGTGCTGGAGGTGCACGACACCACCGGCTACGGCGAGCAGAGCGGTGCCGTCACCCTGGCCCGCGCGGCCGAGTACCTGCTCGGCGTCAAGAGCGCGCTCGTCGGTCAAGAGAAGTACGTCATCGTGAACATCGGCAACGAGCCGTACGGCAACACCACTTACCCGGCCTGGACCGGCGACACCAAGAACGCCATCCAGGCGCTGCGTTCCGGCGGCCTGACACATACGCTGATGGTCGACGCGCCGACGTGGGGCCAGGACTGGTCGTTCACCATGCGCGACAACGCCGCGTCCGTCTTCGCGGCCGACCCGCAGGCCAACACCGTGTTCTCCGTCCATATGTACGGCGTCTTCGACACGGCGGCCGAGATCGACGACTACCTGAACCGGTTCGTGGCCGCGAAGCTGCCGATCGTCGTGGGGGAGTTCGGTTTCGACCACAGTGACGGCAACCCCGACGAGGACACCATCCTCGCCACCACCCAGCGGCTCCAGCTGGGCTACCTGGGCTGGTCGTGGTCGGGCAACGGCGGCGGCGTCGAATACCTGGACATGGTCACCGACTTCAACGCCGCCCAGCTCACTTCGTGGGGGCAGCGCATCTTCAACGGCGCCAACGGAATCAAGGCCACGTCGCGCGAAGCGAGCGTCTTCGGCGGTAGCACGGGCCCGGCCGACAGGACGCCGCCGACCGCTCCCGGCACGCCGGTGGCCTCCGCGGTGACGTCCACTTCCGCGAGCCTTTCCTGGGTCGCGTCGACCGACGACGTCGGCGTGACCTCGTACCAGGTC
The DNA here is from genome assembly GCF_013870525.1 of Amycolatopsis pittospori. Lineage (GTDB taxonomy): Bacteria > Actinomycetota > Actinomycetes > Mycobacteriales > Pseudonocardiaceae > Amycolatopsis > Amycolatopsis pittospori. Next base: position 167,190 of record NZ_JACBXD010000002.1, on the reverse strand, counting down.
GTCCGGGTCGACGGCGTGACCGAGACGGTCGCGACGACGTCCACCGGCGCCTCGGCGGCGATCACCGGTCTGCGCCCGTCCACCGGCTACGGCTTCGCCGTCTACGCGCTGGACGCGGCCGGCAACAAGTCGACTCGCTCCGCCCTCGTCGCGGTGACCACGCGCACCGGAGAGAGCGGCGGTTGCGCCGTGACCTACAAGGTCGGAAGCCAGTGGCAAAGCGGCTTCCAAGGCGAGGTGTCGATCCGCAACACCGGGACCTCGGCCGTCGACGGCTGGACGGTCGCCTGGTCGTTCGCCAACGGTCAGCAGGTCACCCAGATGTGGGGCGCCATCGCCACCCAGGGCGGGGCCGGGGTCAGCGCCCGCAACGAAAGCTGGAACGCGGCCATCCCGGCGGGCGGGTCGGTGAGCCTCGGCTTCACCGCTTCGCACACCGGCATCAATACCGCGCCGTCCGCGTTCGCCCTCAACGGTGCTTCGTGCGTTGCCGGCTGAAGGTTCCGGGCGTGTCAGGGGCCCGCTCGCTCACCTGAAACGCTGGCCCGGGATTCGAGCTCTTTCGGGATATCGGGTTTATCCCGAAGCGGAATGGAAACACCTCGTGTGGGTCGTTCGCACGGGTGCGCGATCCGGGCCCTGCCGGTCCAGAACCGGGCCGGCGGGGCGTGCCCCTTTTTCTGTTCCGGACTGGATATCGCCACTCGCCGAATCGGAGAGACACCATGTCGACCGACGCCATCGTCTTGCTGAAGAACGATCACGACACCGTCGAGAAACTGTTCAAGGAGTTCGAAAAGGCCGGTCCGAACGCGTACGTCACCAAGCGGAAGATCGTCGACTCGATCATCGAGGAACTCACGGTGCACGCCTACCTCGAAGAGGAGATCTTCTATCCCGTCGCCCGGGAGGCGGTTCCGGATACGAAGGATCACGTGCTCGAAAGCGTGGAGGAACACCACGTCGTGGTGTGGATGCTGAGCGAGCTGGCCGGGATGGATCCCGAAAACGAGCGGTTCGACGCGAAGGTCACCGTGCTCATCGAGAGCGTCCGGCACCACGTCGACGAGGAGGAAGAGGAGTGGTTCCCGGACGTGCGTGAAGCGATGGGGCGTAAGCGTCTGCAGGAAATCGGGCGGCGGATGCTCGACGCGAAGCCGTCGGCGCCCCGTGATCCGCTGAAGTTGCAGAGCGCCACCGCCTAGGAGACCGAGGCCATGGCGGGCGACGTGGACCGTGCGGCCGAAGCCAGGAGATCCAGCTTTTCCGCGTCGGCGGACCCGGCGTCCGGGTGGAACACGACGAGCATCAGGCCCTCGGTTCCGCCGATGCCCAGTCGTTCCCGGTTGAGGGTCAGTTCTCCGACCCGCGGGTGATCGAGCCGGATCGGCGTCCCGCGCTGCCCGCGGACCTCGTGGCGTGCCCACAGCTCGCGAAAACGTGGACTCGCTTCGGCGAGTTCTCCGGTGAGTTCGACGAAGCGAGGATCGTCGACGTCGTTGCCCACGGACTGCCTCAAGTTCGCTACGAAGCATTCCGTGACGTTCTTCCACTCCGGATGCAGCGCCTGCTGCTCCGGATCCAGGAACAGGTCCCTGAGCTGATTGCCGCCTGCGGCGAGACCGGGGGAGAGCGCCCGAGCGAGGGCGTTCGAGGCCAGGATGTCGAAATACCGGCCTTCGATGAAGGCGGGCTGGGCGAGGGAGTCCAAGAGCTTGAGCGCGCCGGCCGGTGGGATCTCCTCGGCCGGTCGCCGTCCGCGCTGCCGGGGTGCCTCCGCGACCAGGAGCCGCAGGTGGGCGAGGTGGTCGTCGTCGAGCCGTAGGACGCGGGCGATCGACTCGAGTACCTGCGGGGACGGGTTGCGATCGCGGCCCCGCTCCAGCCGGAGGTAGTAGTCGGCGCTGATGCCGGCGAGCAGGGCGACCTCCTCGCGCCGCAGTCCGGGTACCCGCCGTACGCCGACATCGGGGATGCCCGCCTGCTGGGGTGTGACCAGCTCGCGCCGGGCCCGAAGGAACGCACCGAGGGCGTTCGAGGTGGACAGAGGGGGTCCTGCCACACCCCGGGTTCGAGAGGGCTCTGGCTGAGGCGGATAGCTGCTCATACCGTCCTCAACGGTCCATCCGGGCCGCGTATTTCGCGAGGAGAGCCATGACCGTCACCTTGATCACCGGCGCCAACAAGGGCATCGGTTTCGAAACCGCCAAACAGCTTCTGGCGCTGGGACACGTCGTCTACATCGGTGCGCGCGACCTCGAGCGCGGCGAGAAGGCCGCGGCGTCGCTCGGCGCGCGATTCGTGCAGCTCGACGTGACCGACGACGCGTCGGTGGCCAGCGCCCTGGAAACGATCGGTTCGGCCGAGGGCAGGCTCGACGTTCTGGTGCACAACGCGGGCGTCCTCGAGAGCGACGTCATCGACGGCCCCACGGCTCTGAGGGTCTTCGACACCAACGCGGTGGGGATCGTGCGCGTCACGGAGGCGGCGCTCCCGCTGCTGCGCGAATCTTCGAATCCGACCGTGGTGACCGTGTCGAGCAGCGCCGGCTCGTTCTGGGCGGTGAACAACCCCGACCGGCCGGAATTCCATCTGCCGCTGACGCTCTACTCCGCGTCCAAGGCGGCCGCCACCATGCTGACGGTCCAGTACGCCAAGTCCGAGCCGGGCATCAAGTTCAACGCACTCGAACCCGGCCCCACCGCCACCGACATGACCGCGGCCTTCGGGATCGGGCGAGCACCGGAGGAAAGCGCCGGGGTCGTCGTGCGCTTGGCGACTCTCGACGTGGACGGTCCGACGGGGACCTTCCAGGACGAGGCCGGGGAGCTGCGCTGGTAAGGCCAAGGCGCACAAGGACATCTTCGTCGGCCGGTTAGGCGCGGTCGCTCGGCCGAAAGCAGCTACACCCGTAGATCATACGCACATGCGTACTAATCTGAGGAGCCTGAAGTTCCCTTCGCGTACACGCTCTGGCTCGTGCGACGTCACCGGTGATCACTTCAGACGTCCTACCTTTGGCCCGTCGGTATCGGGTGTAGCTGAATGTGGGTGTTCGATGGATCGCAGGTCGTTCATGCTGGCCACGGGTGGCGCGGTGGCCGCGACCACCGTGCTCGGCGCTCCGGCGGAGGCCGCCCCCGGCCGGGATCCGCTCGGCCCGGCCGTGCGGTTCAACATCATCAGCGACATCCAGGGAGACCTCGCCGATTTCGGCAAGGCGCTGAACGACATCGAGGTCACCAACCCGCGCGGTGCCGGGCTCGGCGTGGCGGGGGACATCACCCCGCGCGGCTACGACTTCGAGTACGCGCAGGTGCGGTCGGTGCTGGACAAGCACCCGCATCCGAAGAACGTGGCCTGGGCCATCGGCAACCACGAGTTCTACGTGCCGAAGTGGCGGGACCCGGACACGCTCGCGCAGGAGACCTGGCCCAACGGCACCACCGAGGAGTCGTTGTTCCGCAGCTTCTACAACTTCGCCAGGCGCAACACGGTCTACTCGGAGACCTCGTTCGGCGGGGTGCCGGTGTTGTGCCTGGGCACCGAGCGCTACGCCAAGTACCACGACCCGAAGCTCTGGGACGAGGTCTGGCTCAGTGACCGGCAGTTCACCTGGCTGGAACAGCGTCTCGCGTACTGGGACCGGTGGCGCAAGCCGGTGATGGTGCTGACCCATCACCCGCTGCCGAACACCGTGTCCGGTACCCGCAACAAGCTCTACCTCGGCGACTACCTTCAGGCCGACCGCCTGCTCGCGGTGCTCGGCAAATACCGGGACGTGTTCCTGTTCTCCGGGCACACCCACTGGGATCTCAACCTGTCCGACTGGGTCACCCGCCGGGTCGTTCCGGGCAGTGGCAATCTCGAAGGCTTCACGGTGGTCAACACCGGAGCCGTGCAGACCGGCTGGGTGGACGACGGCAAGGGCGGCGAGGTGTCCCTGGGCGGCGGTTTCAACCAGGGCCTCCAGGTAGAGGTGTACCACCGCGCCGTGGTGATCAAGGCGCGCGACTTCACCACCGGCACCTGGCTGAAGCAGATCACCGTGCCGCTGCGAGACAGCCTCTGAAATCCGAATGACCACTTTTCTCTGCGCTTTCAGTGCTGAAGACGCATGAATGGCGTGCCGGCGGGATCAGATTCCGTGGTGCTGGATCAGGGGATACTTCTGGTCGGCTTCGACTCGCCACTGTTGTCGCCGGCACCGCAGAATCACGACCGCCAGTAGCGCGCTGCTCAGCAGGGCCGAGGCCACGGCGAGCGGAATGCTGCCGGACGCCATGGACAGGAGGACGAGGCCGAGTCCGCCGAGGAAGAACGCGGCGACGGACAACGCGGCGGGGCCGGCGGGCTGCCAGACCCACCGGTCACCGTTTTCCACGGTGGCAAGGAGTTCTCGTGCGCTCGTCTCGAGTTCGGGGTCGTTCACCTGGAGATCCAGGATGCGTCGGCCGGCCTCGCGGCAGAGTTCTCGCTGACGGCTGGTGGTCAGTATCGGCCCATGATCACGTGTGACGCTACGCGCTTCCGACGCGCGCCGATAAAGAACCGTGGCCATTTCATGTCGTAAGGTGTAATCCGCCGGACTGTTGGCCAATAACCGTTCCAGTTCGGTAAGTCGTTGCGAGTATTCTTCGTACACGGATCCTCCGAAACGTTATTCGATCCTGTTTGGCGTCGTGCTACGGTCTGCAACTTGCAGAATGCAATGATCGACGAGGGGGTCGGATGCCTGGGATCGCGCAACTCGACGGTCGGCGGCTCGCGGCTGTCGCCGTCGTGGTGAATCTGGTGTGCTCTTCCCTGGTCGGAGTGACATGGGCGCTGTTCGACCGTCCCCCGGGGACGGGGCCGGCGGAAGTCGCCGCGAATCTCACCGGCACCGGTGAACCTCCTGCCATTCCGACCACCACCGCCGAGACGCGGCGACCTCCGCCGGTGACCACGGTGACGCGGACACCTTCGACCACCGAGACGTCGGGCGGCGGAAACTCGTTACCGCTGTCCATGGAACGGGTGAACGGGCCAGGTGGGCTCGAAACCGTGATTCCCCGCGGCTGGCCGACGAAAACGCTCTCCGAACCCGGAAGCGAGCAGGCCACGGATCCCCTCGACGACCGCCGCGTCATCAAGTTCGGCGGGGCGCCTCCGACCGACAGTTCGAGCATCTTCGACTATCACGCCGATTACGAACGCAAGGTCTCGAAGCGTTCCGGTTACGTTCTTCACGCTCTGACGCCGACGTCGGTGCGGGCCCAGGAGGCTGTCGACTGGCAGTTCGAATGGAACGCGCCCGAGGGTCGTCGTCACGTTCGCGCCGTGTACTGGCGGGCCGGTGGCATCGAGTTCTTCGTGTATGCGCACGGGCCCGCCGAGAGCTGGCCGGAGACCGCGTCGATCGTACAGACGATGGTGGATCAGTCGACGCCGTAGCCGCGGAGCCAAAACCACTTGAGAGGAACACATGTCTGCCCCCGGTGCTGACGACACCACGAGATATCTCTGTGCGGCGTCCTATTTGGACCCCGCGTACGGTGGCCGCGCCATCAGCGAGTTCTTGGTCGAGCCGACCCGTCCCGTGCCGCCCTCGCCGGGACTGGACGCGGGAAAGGTCCTCGCCGAAGCCATCCGGGCCCGAGCGCGGCGCAAGAACTACGACGGGCTTCTCATCCTGGTCATGCTCTTCGTGGTGGGCCTGGGATGGGGGAGCACCCTGCTCTACGCGTGGATCGGCCTGTCCGTGCTCTTTTCGATTCCGGGGTGGCTCAGCAGCGTCAAGCCGGGAGGTGAAAGAACGTGGAACCCGAAGGGCGTGATGTTGCTGCTGTTCCTGTTCCCCTTCCTGCTCCTGATGGTCGAGAACGCCGACGACATCTTCGACGGCGGCCCCAGCTTCCTCAGGGGGCTGCCGTCGGAGGGAGACACCGTCCGGCTGGTGATCGCGGTGATTCTCGCCCTCGCCGCAGGGGGCATCGTGGCGTATGAGCGGTGGACCTTGTGGCAGCTGCTGAGCACCAGATTCAGGCGCGGAGCGAACGCCGACTCGAGCGTCCCCGGCATGACCGGCTTTCTCACCGAGGACTTCAGCGAACAACTCGGCCGCTATCACGGTGCGGAACGGCTGGACGGCGTCCCTGGCGCCCCTCTCGTCGTGTATCGCGGCTACAACCCCTTTGTCGGTGCGGGATTCCGCCGCGGTGCCTGGTCGATGGCGATTCCCTTGGAACGCGATCCGGATGCCGGAGAGCTTCGGCCGCTCTCGACGGCCATGCTGTACGACGGAGTCCGTGCCGCGATCGAGCGGCTGCGCACGGCGGGACCGCTCTCGCCTGATCGCCGCCTTTCCGGACTGCGCGTGACCGACATGGTCTTCACCCCGGCGGCCGAGCTGATCGATCACCTCGCGAGTCCCGAATCGCGGAGCTACCTCCAAACGCTGACCGAACCGCCCAGCACGCGGCTGACACCGGCAGAAGTGACTCACCTCAAAGAGGAACCTCGCGAATGGGCGCGCTACTACCAGCGGTTCGAGGTCGAGACGTGGGACAGGGACCTGGTGCTCTCCACGTTCCTGCACCTGGCCGTCGACGAGACCACGCTCTACCTGGAATGGACGCCCTTCGTGCTGCCGCCGATCCGTGCGGAGTACCGAGTGGTCGACAAGATGCGTCCCGATTCCCTGCGACCCCTCGCCCAGGGGCTGCTGATGTGGTTGAAACTGCCGGCGAGCCTGCCGGGAAGACTGCTGAACCTGGTGTCGTGGATCCGGCCTCCGAAGCGGGAGAACGGTGTGATCGACGCCGACCGCTACGGGGTCGCGCAAAGCTTGCGGGAACTCGCCTCGGTGAACCTCTTCGCCGACTATTTCCAGCTCGTCGACATCGAGCGCTACGAGAAGATCATCGAGAGCAGGCTGCTCCCCGCGATCGGGAAGCTTCTCGGTGACGCCGGCTACTCCACCGCGAAGTTCGAGGAACAGGCCGCGGTGGTCGTCAACCAGGACATCACCATCTCCGGCAACAACAACGCGCCCATCACCCAGGCCGGCCTGCTTCGCCGGCAACGCCGGGTCAGCCAGTAGGGGAGAAGATCGTGCACCGGATCAACCAGAAGATCAACGTGGGCCGGGACAACTCGGGGGACATCACCCAGACCGGCGTATCCGGCGATACCGCCGACACGACGAAGGAACTGCTCGACCTGATCGGCCGTCTCCAGGCCGAACTCCGTGGCGGCAACCTGCCCAAACAGGAAGTTCTCGACGACGTCCTCGACGATCTGGCAACGGACGTCAGCCGGGGCGACGGCGAGCCCGCCGTGATGCGCCGATGCTGGGAGAAGGCGAAGAACCTGCTTTCCGGTGCCTCTCAGTTCACCGAGCTGGTCGCCAAGATCTCCGACGAGGTGGAGAAAGTCGTCAGCTGACGCACTCACGTATCGCCCGGGCCGGCGGCTTCCCGTAGTGCGGCCCGGGCCCGGCCTCGCAGCCAGGCGTGCGCGGGGTCGTTGTCGTAACGCTGATGCCAGGTGAGCTGGATGGGGATGGCGGGCATCGCCACCGGCAACGGCGCAACGCGGAGCCCGAGGTCCTGAAGCAGCGGGCGGCTGACGAGCTCGGGGACCGCCGCGACGAGGTCGTGGTGACGGACGAACTGCAGTGCCGCGACGTTGGTCGGGGCGGCGGCGACCACATGCCGTTCGAGGCCCTGTGCCGCCAAGGCGTCGTCGATGGGGTCCCGCAGCCTTCCCCGGCGTGACACGGTGATGTGTTCCGCGGCCGCGTAGTCATCGAGGGTGAGGGCGCCACCGTTGAGCGGGTGCTCCGGGCGCAGGGCGAGCACGAGCCGGTCGTGGCCCACGATCTCGTGACGGTGCTCGGGTGCGGAGGGCGTGGCCGCCCCGGCTTCGAGGTCGATGTCCCCTCGTCGCGGGTCCTGGACGTCGCTGCCGGCTTCGGCCATGAAGCGGAGACGGACGCCAGGTGCCTCGGCTCGCACGGAATGGAGCAGAGCCGGTCCCGCCGCGGCCGCCAGGGCGTCGTGCCATTTCAGGATGAAGGTCCGCTCCAGGGTGGCCAGGTCGACGTCGGTGTCCGGGGAGAGCACGACCTGAGCCCGCTGGACCAGGTCGTGCACGGTCTCGCGGAGGGCCAGGGCACGCGGAGTCGGCGTCATGGTCCGGCCGGTGCGTACGAGGATCTGGTCACCGGTGGCCCGGCGGATACGGCCCAGGGTGCGGCTCATCGCGGGCGCGGTGACGTGGAGACGGGCCGCGGCGCCGGTCACGCTGCCCTCTTCCAACAGAGCGTCGAGGGCGAGAAGCAGGTTCAAGTCCAGTTGCATATGAGTAAACCCAGCCGTAACTAGATTGCATTTGCTGTTAATGATGCCCGCTCTTAGTGTCGAAAGCGAGCCAAGAAACTACGAAATCCCTTCCCAAGGAGTGATCATGGACGTTCTCCCCGCCGTCGTGGCCGTGGTGAAGGCAGCCGGCGAACGCCTGCTCAAGCGATACGACGTCGATGCCCGTCCCGGTGATTTCGGGGAGATCGTCCGCGAAATCGACGCCAACGACGAGGCGATCCTCGAAGTCGTCAAGGAACCTCTGTTGCGGACGCGGCCCGGTTCCCGGTGGGCCGAAGACGAACTGGCGGGCGGACCGCTGCCCGAGGGCGAATGGTGGGTGGTGGACACCGCCGAGGGCAACATCAACCACATCCACGGCATGGGGGAGTGGTCGGTGACCGCCACCCTGGTGCGCGACAACGTCCCGGTGCTGGCCGTCGTGCACGTGCCCTTGACCGGCGAGACCTACACCGCCGTCCGAGGCGGCGGGGCGCACCTCGACGGGGTGCCGTTGCGCGTCTCCGCGAAATCAGAGCTGAAAGCGGCACTCGTCGGCACCGGGCAGGCCAAACCCGGTGAGAAGGAGGAAGACCTCCGCCGGATGGGTTCCTCGGTGACCGCCATGCTCCTCGACGCACTGGTGGTTCGCGTCTCCGTACCCGCGACCATGCAGCTCATCCACGTCGCGGCCGGCCGCATGGACGTCTTTTGGCAGTTCTCCGACGTGCGTTCGGGCCTGCTGCCCGGTGCGCTGCTGGTCGCCGAGGCGGGCGGCATGGTCACCGACACCCGGGGAGAACCGTGGACCTTGGCCAGTAAGGACTTCCTGGCATCCGCCCCGGGGCTGCACGCGCGGGCCGTCACCGTCCTGTCCGAGCAGGTCTGATCACTTTTCCTGCTGTGAAGGGAGAACAGGATGAAAATCGCCGTACTGGGCGCCACCGGCCGGACCGGCAGGCTGCTGGTCGCCCGTGCCCTGGAGCGCGGTCATGACGTCATCGCGCTGGCCCGCAGACCGGAGCAGGCCGATATCTCCGGGAACCTTCGGGTGGTCCGGGCGGACGTGGCCGATCCCGGCAGTGTCGCCGCCGCCGTCGAAGGCGCCGACGTCGTGCTGAGCGGTCTGGGTATCACCAAGACGCAGGATCCCGCGATCCTCGTCGACGGTGCCCGGGAGATCGCCTCGGCCGCGCCCCGCGTCATCTGGCTCACCTCGCTGGGCATGGGCGCCACCCAAGGAGCGCTCGGCACCCTCACCGGCGCGCTCCTCGAACGCGTTCTGCGCTACGAATGGGACGCGAAGGGCGAGGCAGGCCGCGTGGTCCGGGACGTCGGCGGGACCACCGTCCACGCCGGACCCTTGACCGACAAGTCCTATCGGGGCAACGGGAATCTGCTGCGCGCCGAGGAGTACGAGCCCCGGCTCTTCCCGCCCCTGGCGCCGCGCGCCGGGATCGCCGACCTCATGGTCGCGGAAGCGGAGACGCCGCGTTTCCCCGACGCGGACACGGTCGCCGTGTTCCTGCGCCAGACTTATTGAGAGGTAAGGCAAAGGTGGCGTGGTCGGCGCCGGTCGTTGCGTCCGGCCGCGCGGCAGGTGTTGCGAAAGCCACTCTCGCAACGTCGAAGGTTGCGAAAGTGGCTTTCGCAACCTTGACGAGCGGGTAGCTGAGACACGAAACGTTTGCCTTACCCCTCAAGAGAACGTGGCAATCCGGGTCGGGCGCCCTGTGCGTCAAGACTCCTTTGTGGACGTCCTTTCGGCGGAAGCGTTGCTCTCCAGGGGGTTCTCGTGCTCGCGCCGGGTGAGGACCAGTGGGGCGTCCTCGGTGATGGCCACCGTGTGTTCGGAATGGGCGGTGCGGGAACCGTCGGCGGAGCGGATGGTCCAGCCGTCGTCGTCGAAGATGATCCGGTCGGTGGTGCGGGCGAACCACGGTTCGATCGCCAGGGTCAGTCCCGGCTGGAGTTTCAGGCCGCGGCCCGCCTTGCCCTTGTTGGGGATGTGCAGGTCCTCGTGCATCTCGCGGCCGATGCTGTGCCCGCCGAATTCGGTGTTGACCGGATAGCCGTGGCCGGCGGCCACCGCCCCGATGGCCGCCGAGATGTCACCGAGGCGGTTGCCCGGACGCGCCATCTCGATCGCGGCCTCCAGTGCTTCCTCAGTGGCGCGGATGATCCGCAGGTCCTCCTCGGCGGCGGTCCCGACGATGACCGTGCGTGCGGAGTCGGCCGCCCAGCCGTCGATCTTGACCGCCAGGTCCGCGGTGAGCACGTCCCCGTCGCGCAGGGTGTAGTCGTGGGGGAGACCGTGCAGGACGGCGTCGTTGACCGCCAGACAGATGACGTTGCGGAACGGGCCCTTGCCGAAGGACGGCTCGTAGTCCCAGTAGCACGACTCCGCCCCGCGCCGCTCGATCATCCCGCGCGCGTGGTGTTCCAGATCCAGGAGGTTGACGCCCACGTCGGCGATCCGGCCGATCTCGGTGAGCACCTCGGCGACGAACCGTCCGGTCACGTGCATGCGCTGGATCTCGGCGGGCGTCTTCAGTTCGATCACGGGTACCTCACGGTCAGGGTTGGTATTATTATACCGGCACCCTAGCAGGGGTCGGTATAATAATACCAGTCGGGTTGTCGCGTCCACATGAGACGGATCGAGTCGCGCGACGACGGCTACTCGGGAAATTCAGAGTTATTCCAGAGTCGCGAGACCGGCGGTCCCGGTGAACAGGGGGCCGGAAAACGGTTAAAGCCAGTCGATTCATCGTATACGCACCGTGTTCGCATCGTCGTTCATCGTTGGCGGGCGCCTGGATAATCTGGTGAATCTCCAGCCGGCGAGCGCCATCCCGTTACTCGCCGGTGTGTTGTCGATCCTCGGTCCACCACCACCCGCCGACCGGATGGAGAGAGTTCATGGAGGTCGAAGTCCGGCACCTTCGAGTGATCGTGGCCATCGCGGAAGCCGGCAGTGTCAACCGGGCCGCCCGACAGCTCGGGGTCTCCCAGCCCACTCTCGTCGGACAGCTCCGGCGCATCGAGCGTGCGCTGGGCGGCGCGTTGTTCCTGCGCGCCGAGAGCGGTTCGAGTCCGACACCGTTCGGGCACCACGTGCTCAACGACGCCTACGTCGTGATGCGGGGACTTCAGAGCATCCAGCGGGAGGCGCAAGCGCGGCGGGCGGACGGGTTTCCCGGTACCGCGGCGCGTATCGGAGGGCGCTGCGGTTTCGCGCAGGTCGAATTGGTGCGATGGATGACCCGGACCGGCTGGGGCCACGGCGCGCGGCTCCAGGTCCGATACGATCCGCAGGCCGCCGTCGACGAGGTGGCCGACGGGACGCTGGACCTGGCGGTGATCCACGACTGGCCGGGATTCGGCGTGCGGGTACCCGACGGGTTGCGGGAAGTGATCCTCGTGCCGGACGAGCCCGTCTTGGTCATCATGGATCCCGAGCATCCTTTGGCGGACCACGACATCGTGCGGGTGGAGTCGGTCGCCGAACATCCTTGGCTGGACGAGCCCGCCGGGGTGAGCCACTGGCTCGCCTACCTGCACCACGTCGGCCATCAGCGGGGCGTGACGTTCGAGCAACGACACGAGGTGTTGTCCGATGTCGCGGCCTTCGCCCTGCTCTCCGGAAGCAGGTCCATCGCACCCGCCTCGGCCACGTTCTTGGCGCGTGAAGAGAAGCTCGCCCTGCGTGGCCTCGCCGGGAATCCACTCCGTCAGCGGCTGCTCGCGGTGTACCGGCGACGATCGTCGATCGCCGCGCATATCGAGGAGATCTGCGCGCACATCATCGAGATCTATCACCGTCGCCGGGAGTGCAACGACTATTTCAACCAGTGGTGGCTGGAGGAAGGCAGTTCGACGGTACCGACCTTCTGAGCGGGGCCCGTAATCCCAGGCCGCTATCGCGTCGCCCGGAAGTGCTATATCCCGCCGGGATCTCCCCGGCCGCCGGCGAACGATCAACGATGGTGACCTCGCCCCCTCTCGGCTGTTTCCACCACGAACCTAGGAGTCCGATGAACATCGAGAACGACGACCAAGCCGACGCCGGCTCGACGGACAACGAGATCACCCGCAAGAAGATGCTGAAGATGACGGCCATGGCGGCACCGGTCCCGCTCCTCCTGGCTGCGGGAATCGGAGTGAGTTCGGCGCAGGAAGGCGTTATCCGACCGGACGCGAAGGACGGTCTGCTGCCTGCCACTCCGGAATGCCAGGACGGCGATCGGCCGACCGTGGCACAGACGGAGGGCCCGTACTTCACTCCCGGCTCGCCGCGACGCTCCGAACTGGTGGAGCCCGGAATGGTGGGCACCCGGCTGCGTGTCACCGGCTTCGTCTACAACCGGAGTTGCACTCCGGTGGCGAACGCGCTGATGGATTGGTGGCAGGCCGACAACGGCGGCAACTACGACAACCGGGGATACCGGCTACGCGGTCACTTCTACACCGACAGCGCGGGCAAGTTCACCCTGAGCACCATCGTTCCGGGTCTCTACCCGGGCCGTACACGACACCTTCACGTCAAAGTGCAGGCGCCCAACCGGCCCATCCTCACCACCCAGCTCTACTTTCCCGGCGAACCGGGCAACAGCAGGGACACCATCTTCGACCCCCGGCTCCTGATGAAGATGAGCAACGGCGGGGGCGGCCGTGTCGGTACCTACGACTTCGTCCTCAACTTCACCGGCGGGTGAACGGGGACGTCGAACACGGCGACCGGACAGGCCGACGGGGTCCGGCGGGAGGGCCAGCGAGAGCCGGCCTGATCGGTGAGGGGACCGGGTCGCCCTATTCCCATTCCCAGCGGATGCCCGCGACGCCACGCCTGGGATTCTGGGCCGCCATGAGCGCGAAGTGCGCGTTCGTCAAGTGGATCTCTTGTTCGGCGCGGGGTTCGTCGGCGTGTGCGGTCCGGAACTGGTAGCACCGGACGGGAAGTTCCGACGAGGCGAACTGGACGCGGAGTACGTAGAGGCCGACCGATCGGGCGAAGGCGCGAAAGTATTCGTCTTCGTCGATCGGCTGGTCGATGACCGCCGAGTACTCGATCAAGAACGTTTCGCCCGTGTTGTAGACCCGGTCGAGAAGTAGTTCCGTGCCGACCAGCCACCGGGAATAGTCCCTGCGGACCCGGCCGGGCCGGCAGTTCAGCACGGCCTTCACCTGAACCGTGTCGAGGTCGTGGGCGCGGTCGGCGAGGTTCACCGCGAAACACCGGTCCACACCGTCCGCGCCCGCCTGGGCGAGAAACCGTGTCCGGATCTCGTAGAGAACCCGCCCTGGCGCGAGAACCACTTCTTCTTCCGTCTGCAGGACCTTGACGTCATTGGGTATCTCGGGACAGATCTCGCCGATGATCTTCGCGACCGCCGGACCGCCCGGTACGGCGTCGAATCGCAGGTGCTCCAGACCTCCGGCGGACAGTCTGCCTCGAGGGCGGCGCGGGCCGAGCAGGGCTGTCAGGGCGCCGGGGGCGAGGGTGAACAACTCTTCGAGCGCGGCGACCGCCCGCAGGGACTCCGCTCGTTCCGGGCGGTTGAGGCCGGTCTGCCAGCTGCTCAGGGTCCCGACCGCCACCTGGACGCCGCGGCGGGCGAGGCGGCCTTGGACGGCGTGCAGGGTCAAACCGCTGTCGACGATCGCGGATCGAAGCGCGGTCTCGAAGGTGAGGTGTGCCCGTGAGCGCATGGTCGGCCTCCAAACCCCGTGATGGTCCCACATGTCGGGTTCGCCGGGTTCTGGGTTTTTCCGGGGACTCATGGTCTTTCCGCGGCCTGTGTCGGCTCGTCAGGAAGTGAGATGAGCGCGGTCGGTGCTGGGCGGTCGAGATCGCCGAGAATGGCGAGGGCGTGGTTCCAGATGGTGTGAGCGGCGTCGGAGTCGTCGGTGGCGTGGTGGATGTTGCCGAGGTGCGTGAGGGTGCCCGCTTCGTTGTAGCGATCGCCGAGTTGGCGGAACAGCCGGAGCGCGTGCTGATAGCAGGCGGTGGCGTGCCGCGAGGCGCCGAGGTGGTGGTGGGCGTGGCCGAGGCTGTCCCAGGTATGCGCCTCGCCGGCCCGGTCGCCGAGTTTCCGGTGCAGGGCAAGGGCTTGCCGGCAGTGAGAGAGGGCTTGGTGGTGGTCGTCCAGGTGGGCGTGACACCAGCCGATCTGGTTGAGGGCCCTGGCCTGTCCGTCCTGGTGGCCGGTGGCGGTGAACAGGTCGAGGGCTTGCGAGGCGTGGCCGAGTGCCTCGGCGTGGCGGTTCTGCCGTTCGAACAGCCAGGCGAGGTCGAGGTGGGTGTGGGCTTGTCCGGCACGGTCACCGAGCCGGGAGAACAGGGCGAGGGCGGCTCTCAGGTGGGTGTGGGCGTCGGAGTACCCGCCCAGCCGGATTTCGGCGCCCGCCAGGTCTTGGTGGGCTTGGGCCTGGGTGTGCCGATCGGCCAGCCGCCGCGCGCCTACGAGCGCGGCGCGTTGTGCCGTGGCCAGGTCGTGCCAGTGCCCTTGCCGTTCGAGGAAGGTCGAAAGGGACCAGGCCAGCCGGCAGGTGTGGGTGTCGGCCCCGGTACCGACGGCGGTGCCGATGACGGCCAGGAGGGTGGGGCGCTCGGTGGTGAACCAGACCAGCGCCCGTTCGACGTCGGCCGGTCGCTCGACGGTGGTCCCGGCTTCCGGTGCCGTCAGGGCGAAAGGGTGGAAGCGATGCGGGTGGAGCAGCAGGGCCGCGTCGTGCGCGGTGTGCAGGTAATGGTCGAGCAGCCGGTGCCGGACCGTCCGTGGCGGGTCGTCGGCGTCGTGGGCGGTGGCTTGCTCGGCGGCGTAGGCACGGAGCAGGTCGTGGAAGCCGAATCTGCCGGGGGCGTGTTCGGTGAGGAGGTTGGCTCCCGTCAGTTCGGCCAGCAGCGTCCGCGCCTGCCGGAGCGGGACACCGGCGAGGCTGGCGGCGGCCGCCGTCCCGATCTCCGCGCCGGGATGCAGGCCCAGCAGGCGGAACATCCTCGCCGCCGTCGGGTTCAACGCGTGATAGGACCAGGAGAACACGGCACGGACGTCGGTGGCCGGGTCGCCACCGCGGAGGGTGTCCAGCGCGCTGGTGGCATCGCGTAGCTGCGCCACCAGCGTGGCGAGCCGGAAGCCGGGACGGCTGGTGGCCTGGGCGGCGACGATGGCCAGTGCCAGCGGCAGCCGCGCACATCCTTCGATGATCGCTTCGATCGCCAAGGGTTCGTTCGCCACCCGGTCCGGCCCGAGACGGTGAACGAGGAGGTCTCGTGCCTCGGCATGAGGCAGCAGACCCAGGTCCAGCGCGTGAGCGCCTTCGACGGCGACGAGAGGGGTGAACCGGTGTCGGCTGGTCACCACGACCAGGCAGCCCGGAGAACCGGGGAGCAGAGGGCGGACCTGTTCGAGGTCTCCCGCGTTGTCCAGAACCACCAGCATCTGCTTGCCGGCGAGCGCACTGCGGTAGAGGCCGGTCAGCGCGTCACGATCCACCGGGAGCCGCGCCTCGGGAACACCGAGAGCGCGGAGGAACCCTCGCAGCGCGTCGGCGGGGTCGAGCGCGGATCCGGCGGTGCCGAACCCTCGCAGGTTCACGTACAACTGCCCGTCCGGGAACCGGGCGGCGACCCGGTGAGCCCAGTGCACGGCCAGCGCGGTCTTTCCCACTCCGGCGCTGCCGGACACCGTGGCGATCGCCACCGGTGCGGACTTGCCCGGCAGGATCGCCTCCAGTTCGGCCAGTTCGCCGCCGCGGCCGGTGAAGGAGCGCACGGCCGGCGGCAATTGCGCCGGACGGGCCGCGGCCGAAGACGTGGCGCGCGCGAGGAGCAGGCGCGAGTCCTGGGCCAAGACCTGCCGATGGATTTCGGAGAGCCCGGCGGAGGGCTCCACGCCGGAATCCTCGATGAGCACCTCGCGGGCCCGGTGGAACGCGCTCAGCGCGTCGGCCTGGCGTCCGGCCCGGTACAGGGCCGTCATCAGCTGACCCCAGAGCCGCTCGTGCCCGGGGTGCCGTGCGAGCAGACCCTCCAGTTCGGCGACCAGAACCTCGTTCTTCCCGGTCGCCAGATCCGCCGCGATCCGATCCTGCACGGCGGTCAGGCGGAGCCGCTCCAGCGGGGTGCCTTCGGCGTGAAGCGCGGCGGTGTCGGTGAATTCGCCGTACGCCTCGCCGCGCCACAACGCCAGCGCCGAGGCCAACCGTTCGGCGGCGGCGTCCGGCTGCCCCGCGTCGAGGGCCCGCCGCCCGGCCACGGCAAGCCGTTCGAACCGTCGCGCGTCCAGCATGTCCGGCTCCCGGCGCAGCGCGTAGCCGGGCGGCCGCGTCACGATCAGATCTTCCGCCCCGGTCCGCCGCAGCGTCTTGCGCAGCCGCGAGACATAGGTGCGCGTCGTCCGCGCGGCGTCCGGCGGGGCCTCCGTCCTCCACAGGCTCTCCACCAGCGCCGCCACGCTCACCGCGCGGCCCGCGTCGGCCGCCAGCAGCGCCAGCACGAGACGTAACCGGGGGCCGCCCAAATCCTCGACGACCCGGCCGTCCACGGCGACCTCCAACGGGCCGAGCACGCCGACGGTCCACTCACCGTGTGCCGGTACCGGCCCGACTTCTCCCACGGTCCCGCACCACCCGCCCTGCTCTGCCGAGAAACGCGTCGGTGACATGAGCCGAGGTGGCCAGGCCCAGATACGTCGACTCGTCCGATCGGCCAGGGCCGGCCGCTCCGGCGGAAGGACTGTCGACCGGCTGTCGACGGCTTGTCGACAGCCCCTGCCACGGTGAGTTCGCCGACGAGGTCTAAGTCTCGAACCGGATCGACGGGAACTGGCCCTAGAAACGAAATCCGGCACGGAAACAGGGATAAGGGGAGAATGCCATGCGAAAGTCAGTGTTGAGTATCGGGGCGATGGCGGCCGTGTTCGGTCTGTCCGTCGCGCCTGCCGCCGTCGCGTCGTCCGGCTCGGCGGGGCAAGGAGGTGCCGGCACGCTCGCGTCGGTGGTCATCTCGGCCAAGCGGATCCCGGTGGACAACCGCTACATCCCGCCGCGGGTCGGGGGAGACGCCGAGTTCAACGGGCACGGTCCGGACGTCTTCGCCAGCGCGACGCTGGTGGGAGTGGGCACGAATCGCCTGCGGGTCAGGATCTTCATGGACGCGATCGAAACGAGGGCCGACTTCACGCACGCGAGGGGGACGTCGCCCGACTTCCTGATCTACGTGGCACCGCCGGGGCAGTGCGTCCGGAGCGTCAGCCGGGGAGGATATGAGGAAATCCGCTATCGCGACACCGATCACGCGGTCGACGCGTTCGCGGGTCAGGTCACGGACAGCTTCGTCAGTGGCTGGTCCTTCGTCGGGGACACCGACGGTTCGGAAGCGGGCACCAGAACGGGTGCGGCCCTGACCACCTTCAGTTTCGTCGCCGACGTACAGCCCTGCTGAGGCCGGACCGGTCCGGCTGACCGGCGGTGTCGCAGGTACGCCTGTGCCGCGCCGGTCAGCCGTGCCGCCCTGTTCGGCGGTACCGCCGAGGTCTAGGCTGATTACGCGCCTTTCTCGATGGCGCACCGGACATCCGCTCCGGACTTCGGCGGCGCTGGCAGGTTTCGCCGACGCCCAAGGGGGCCGCGGATATGTCGTCAACCTCGTCCGAAGTGAAGGTCGAGCGGCCGATCCACGCCGCGAGCGTCACGGCCGGAGTCGGTCTGCTGCTCATGTCGGTGCTGGCCGGTTTCGGCAAGTTCGTCGCGGTGGACGGGCTGGTGACGCCAGGAGACGCGGCGCGGACGGCGAGGGACATCACCGAATCCGCGGGGCTTTTCCGGCTCGGTATCGCCAGTCTTTTCCTGGTGATCGCGCTCGACGTCGTCGTGGCGTGGGGACTGTATCGCGTGTTCAGCCCGGTGAACCGGAATCTCTCGATGGTCGCGGCGGCGTTCAGACTCGTGTATTCGGGGGTCTTCCTCGTCGCGATCGGTCAGCTCTTCGGGCCGCTTCGCCTGTTCGCGGGCGATGCCTACCTCGGGGTGTTCGACGCGGATCAGCTGAATGCCCAGGCATTGCTGGAGATCACCGCGTTCGCCGACCTGTGGATGATGTCCCTCGGCTTGTTCGGAATCCATCTGCTCGTCTTGGGCTACCTGGCGTATCGATCAGGGTATGTGCCGAGGGTGCTGGGTGTCCTGCTGGCCGTCGCGGGGCTCGGCTACGTGATCGACACCTTCGGCGTGCTGTTCTCCCCGAATGGCTGGACCGATGTCTCCACCTACACGTTCCTCGGCGAGTTCCTCCTGGCGCTGTGGCTCGTGATCCAGGGCCGACGGGTCACCTCGACCGGTTCCTCCAACTGAATAGAGAGTGAATTCCCATGGCTGCACCAGAAAGATCGATCAGCCCTCCGGACGCCGGCCCACTCGACCGGCCGAGCGGGCCGACGACGGCGTCCACCCGCAAGACCGCGGTCCTCATCGGACTCCTGTTCCTCGCCGCCACGGTCGCGTTCATCTTCGCCGACTCGCTCACCAGCGGGGTACTGGGCAGCCCGGACTTCCCGGCCGGCGCCTCCACGCAAACCGGAGCGCTGGCCACCGGTGCCCTTCTGCTGGCCGGGCAGTTCGGGGTGGTGGGCATCGCCGTCCTCCTCTTCCCCTTGGTGAAACACCACGGCGAAGCACTGGCGTTGGCGCACATCGGCTTCCGAGTCACCGAACTCGCCGCGAGCCTGTTCTACCTGGCCGTCCCGCTGATGGTGATCGAACTCGGGGCCGGCCTGCGTGACGGCACGATCGACGCCTCCACGTCGGCGAGTCTCGGCGCTTCGCTGAAAGCGCAGCAGGGCGTCGCCACCATGCTGATCTATCTGGTCGTCACCGCGGCGGGCCTGTGCATGTCCATCCTGCTCCACCGATCGGGACTCGTCCCGCGCTGGCTCGCGGTCCTCGGCATCGTCAGCTATCCGACGTTGCTGGCCGGATGCGTCCTCGACCTGTTCGGCGTGGTCGACGTGACCCAAGGCGTCGGGCTCGTCGCGCTGGTCCCGGGCGGCGTCTTCGAGGTGGTCCTGCCGATCTGGCTGTTCGTCAAGGGATTCACCTTCCCGGTTCACACCCGGAGCCAGGCGATCCCGCGATAGGTGGCGCCCGCCGCGTCGAATCCGTAGCCGATGATGACCGTGCCGGTCCGGTTGATGTGCTGGGCCACCATCGCCACGAGACCGGGCGGCGACGGCAGCGGGATCGGGATCGCCTCGGCGTCCCAGTGCACGGGCCGGACCGATCCGTCATTCACGGATTCCCCGACGACCGTTCCGGCGTCGTCGATGTCGAAACAAGTGGTGGCGACGTCGGACGGAAGCGGGACCAGTCTGGTGGGCCGGCCGGCGGCGTCCCACCGGACGCAGGTCGCGTGCCGGTCGGTGGTCACACCCCATCCGATCGCGGCGCCGGAGCCGGTGATCCGGACGGCCTGGCCCGCGGTGAACCCCGGATCGCCTTCCAGCAAGGTGGTTCCGCCGTCGCGCTTCCACACCACGCCGTCGCCGAGGACCGCGCCGGGGTCGTTGATGTCGCAGGCGGTCGCGCGGCGAGGCGGAGGCAGTTTGCTGATCTTGCCGGTGCGGTCCCACCGCACCGCGGCGCGGATACCGGCCCCGTCCCTGGCGGATCCGGCTACCTCGTCCAGCTCGTTCATCCCGTGTGCCTGGGTCTCGCCGTTCCCCGGCAACGTGCCGAGGCATACCGGTTCGCCATCGGGATCCCAGCGCAGCGCTCGCGAGTGGTAGCCGGGTCGCATCGCGTTCCCCAGGATCGATCCGCGTCCGTTGATCCGGATCGCCGTGCCGGACACCATGCCGTCGGGAAGCACGAGGCCGTGCACGCGGCCGTCCGGATCCCAGCGCACGGGGTGGAGATCCTCGCCGCGGTAAAGCGCTCCGGCGACGACGCCCGACGCGTTGACACTTCCGCCGCGTCCGCCGGAGAAACCGTCAAGGGCGGGGAGCGCCGAGGGAAGTCCGTCGAGATCCCAGCGGGCGGGCCGTGAACCGGACTCGCCGACGATCGTTCCCGCGTCGTTGACGGCGTACGCGCAGGTACCTTCGCCGTCGGCCAGCGGCCGGAGGTCGATCGCGGTGTAGCCGGTCGCCTCGGCTGGTGTCGCCTGCGGAGTGGACGGATCGGGCACGGCTGCGAAGCCTAGTGACTGAAGGCTTGCAACGGTGGAAAGTGGACTGACCGGGTGAAAATCGGTGTCGCCGGAACGCCACCCGTCCCGTCAGGACACTCCTTTTAGGACAGCGGCCCGCGGCGGCCGGGGACGACGATTCGCCGGCAAGTGCCGTTGGCCTGGTCCGGCGGGGCTTAGGTCCCGACGATAGGTGTCCTCCGTACCTGCGCGCCGCTCTCCGCCGGGAGCACCGTTTGAACCCGAAGCGGTGCGGGAGCGGAGGCGGGACATGGTGGAGCGAGAGCGGCGGGGACGCTGACCTCGAACTACCGGGTTTCGCCCAGGCACTCATGCGCTTCGGCTATCCGTCCGGGACGGTGCCGAGCAGCCCGCGCCGCGCCGTCGACGAACTACTCGGACGCGGGTTCTGAGACCAGGCCACGTAAGACGGAAACAGGGAAACGGGGACGAAGTCATGCCGGAACACTCGGGTCAGGCCGTGGTCGTCGGAATCGACGGTGCGGAATCCGCCTCGCGGGTGGTGCGCTGGGCGGCCGCCGAGGCCCGCCACCGCCACGCCGAACTGCGGTTGGTCCACGCGATCGACGACGAAGAGCTGCGCTATCCACGTTCGCTGCCGCTGCACGAGGACCTGGCCGAGAAGGCGCGGATGCGCGGGCATCGCCTGCTGCGCCACGCTCGCGAGGTCGCCCGGGAAGCCGATCCCTCGATCGAGGTCGTCGCGATCCTGCGGCACGAGAGGCCGGCACAAGCGCTGCTCGCGGCGTCGGAGGACGCGGCGCTGCTGGTACTGGGGGCCGAGCAGATCCGGCCGCTCGGCCGGGCGCTGGTCGGCTCGGTGGCGATCGCCGTGGCGACGCACGCCCGATGCCCGGTCGCGGTGGTGCGTCCCCATGTCGCGGAAGACGAGGCTCCCGCCGAAGGCCCGGTCGTCGTGGGCGTCGACGGTTCACGGGCGAGCGAGGCGGCGCTGGCCCTCGCGTTCCAGGAGGCGTCCTGGCGGGGCGCGCCGCTGGTCGCCCTCCACTGCTGGGACGACGCCTTCCTCTCGGCCCTGTTCGCCGAGGCGCGATGGACCCTGGACACCCGGGACATCGAGGAGCGGGAGGGCGAGGTCCTGGCCGAGCGCTTGGCAGGCTGGCAGGAGACCCATCCGGACGTGCCGGTCGAGCGGGTGGTCACCCGGGGCCGGGCGTCCGACGAACTGCTCGGATACGCCGACCGTGCCCGGTTGCTGATCGTCGGCAGTCGCGGCCGGGGCGGGGTCGCCGGGATGCTGCTCGGTTCGACCGGCCAACGGGTCCTGTCCGCCGCGCTCTGCCCGGTGATCGTCGCCCGTGCACGGGAAGACGGGAAACGGTGATCGGCGCGGGTCTCGCCCGGGAACCGGCGGGTCTCACCGACGACGAGGCGGAGGCCACGTTGCGGCGGGACGGACCGAACGTCCTGCCGGCACCGAAACGGAAGCACCCGGCGCTCGTGCTGGCCGGCCAGTTCGTCCATTTCTTCGCGATCATGCTGTGGGTGGCCGCGGGGCTGGCCTTGGTCGCCGGGATGCCCGCCCTCGCCATCGCGATCGCGGTGGTCGTGCTGTTGAACGGCGTGTTCTCCTTCGCGCAGGAATACCGCGCGGATCGCGCCGCCGAACGCCTGCGCGATCTGCTGCCGGTGCGGGCGACGGTGCGCCGCGGCGGACGCGCGAAGGTGGTCGGCGCGGTGGACCTCGTCGTCGGCGACGTCGTCCTGCTCGAAGCAGGCGACCGGATCTGCGCCGACGGGAGCCTGATCGAAGCCGGACGGCTTTCGGTGGACGAATCCATGCTGACCGGCGAGAGCCGCCCCGTCCGGCTGGAGCCGGGCGGCACGGTGCACGCCGGTACCTACGTCACCGAGGGCCACGCCGCCGCCTTGGTGACCGCCACCGGTGCCCGCTCGCGGCTGGCCGGGATCTCGGCGGTGACGGCGGGCGCGGTGCGGCCCCGGAGTCCGCTGACCACGCAGCTGCACCTGGTGGTCCGGGTGATCGCCCTGGTCGCCGTCGTGGTCGGCTGCGTCTTCTTCGGCACCGCGTTCGGACTCGGCCGCACCGCCACGGAAAGCCTCCTGTTCGCGATCGGGGTGACGGTCGCGCTCGTCCCCGAAGGGCTGCTGCCGACGGTCACGTTGTCCTTGGCCCGTGCGGCGCAGAAGATGGCGGGCCGCAAGGCTCTGGTGCGACGGCTCGAAGCCGTCGAAACCCTCGGGGCGACCACCTTCATCTGCACCGACAAGACCGGAACCCTGACCAGGAACGAAATGTCGGTCGTGCGGGTGTGGACGCCCGCCGGGACCGTGACGGTCACCGGGGAGGGATACCGGCCTTCAGGTGAGCTGAGCGGGACGCCGGGAGCGGTGGCGGCCGCGTCGGCTCTCGCCGATTCCGCGGCGCGGTGCTCGCCGGATGCCCACGCCGTCGAACAGGCGGGACAGTGGAAGCCGGTCGGCGATCCGATGGAGGTGGCCTTGCACGTCCTGGCCGCACGCGCGGACGTGCCGCCACCGCCGTCGCCGATCGAGCGACGTCCGTTCGATCCGCACCGACGGCGTTCGTCCTCGACCGACCGGGACGGAGTACACGTGTCCGGTGCCCCGGACAGCGTCCTGCCGTTGTGCCTGGGGGTGCCGGACGAGGCGGAGGACGCCGTCACCGCGATGAGCGCGGAGGGCCTGCGGGTCCTCGCCATCGCGCACCGCGGCCGGGCATCCACAGAGGACAGTGAGCGCGATCTGGAACTTCTCGGGCTGGTCGGTCTCCAGGATCCGCCGAGGCCCGACGTCGGCGCCGCGATCGCCTCCTGCCGCCGAGCGGGGATCCGGCTGGCGATGATCACCGGCGACCATCCCGGCACGGCGGCCGCGATCGCCGCCGAAGTCGGCCTGATGGGCGAGAGAAAACTCGTCGTGGAGGGAAAGAACCTGCCCGCCGACGACGGTGAGCTAGGCGAACTGATCGACGTCGACGGTGTCGTCGTGGCGCGAGTGGCTCCGGAGGAGAAGCTGCGGATCGCCAAGGCGCTGCAGGCGCGGGGACACGTCGTGGCGATGACCGGCGACGGGGTCAACGACGGTCCCGCCCTCCGTACCGCGGACATCGGCATCGCGATGGGGGCCTCAGGCAGCGACGTCGCCCGGGAAGCAGCGGATCTCGTACTGCTCGACGACCACTTCGGCACCATCGTGGGTGCCGTGGAGCTCGGGCGGGCGACCTTCGTCAACATCCGCCGCTTCCTCACCTATCACCTCACCGACAACGTCGCCGAGCTGACGCCGTTCGCGGTGTGGGCGCTCGCCGGCGGGCAGATCCCGCTCGCCATCACGGTGCTGCAGGTGCTGGCGCTCGACATCGGCACGGATCTGCTGCCCGCCGTGGCACTCGGGGCGGAGCCCCCGAACAAGCGCACGATGGCCGGGCCCGCGCGGGGTGGATCCCTCATCGACGGCAGGCTGGCCCGCCGGGCCTTCGGCGTGCTCGGGCCGGCGGAGGCCCTGATGTCGATGGCCGGGTTCCTGATCGTGCTGCTCGCCGGCGGATGGTGGTTCGGCGATACGCCCGACCCCGATCTGCTCGCCGTCGCGTCGGGCACCGCGTTCGCGGCCATCGTGCTCGGCCAGCTCGCCAACGCCTTCGCCTGCCGCAGCGAGTCACGTTGGATCGGCCGGGTCGGTGTCCTGGGGAACCCGCTCCTGTTGTACGCCCTCGTGTTCGAACTCGGGATGCTGTCGCTGTTCCTGCTGCTGCCGCCGTTGCCCGGTCTGCTCGGCGGCGCCTTCCCGGGGCCGCTCGGCTGGGTGCTGGCGTTCGCCACCGTTCCGGTGGTCCTGCTGGCGGACACCCTGCACAAGGCCTTCCGGGCGCGGACCCGGTGATGGTCGTCGGGTGGACCCGGACCGGGGGAAAGACGTGCCCCGCGAGGGACTTTGGTCCCTCGCGTTCGGTCCCTCCGGCGTGGAGAGAACCCCATGAGGCTCTGGAGGCGGGCCCCGCGGCTCCAGCAATCTGGTTGAGGACGCGGTCGTCGTGAGCCAGTCGAAGGGAGCGAACCATGCGCAAGGTCACCGAGGGCGCCGTCGTGGCAGGGATCGACGGATCGGGATCCGCCGTCCGTGCCGCCGTATGGGCGGCTGGTGAGGCCTCGCGCCGTAACCGGCCCCTCCGGCTGGTGAACGTGTACACGGTTCCGGCGCGGATACCCAGCGTGGCGGGCTCGGCGGAGGAGATCCGGGCCGGCTTCGAGAACCGCGGCCAGGAGTGGCTTTCGGTCGCTCGTGAGGCAGTGCTGGAGCGTCACCCGGATCTCGTGGTCGAAGCGGCGGCGCGCGAGTGGAATCCGGTGGCGGCGCTGGTCCAGGAGTCACTGACCGCGACGATGATCGTGCTCGGTTCGCGGGGTCTCGGCGGTTTCACCGGGCTCCTGGTCGGGTCGACGGCGGTGGCGCTGGCGCAGCACGGGCATTGCCCGATCGTCGTCGCCAGAGGCAAACACCCGGCGGATTCACCGCCGGAGACCGGACCGATCGTCGTGGGGACGGACGGTTCCCCGGCCAGTACGTCGGCCATCGCGTTCGCCTTCGAGGAGGCGGCCTTGCGCGGCACCGGACTCGTCGTGGTCCGGACCTGGAACGAGGTGGCGGAGAACGGTGAACGGTGGCCCCACGGGCACGCGGTCGACGCCGCCGCGACCGAGGTGGCCGAGCGCACGGCGGTCGAGGGGCAGGTGGCCCTTTGGCGGGACAAGGAACCTGACGTCCCCTTGGAGATCGTCGTGACGAAGGGACGTCCCGTACGGACTCTGCTCGGTTTCGGCGAGCGTGCGCAGCTCCTGGTGGTGGGCTGCCGGGGACGCGGTGGTTTCCAGGGGATGCTGCTCGGTTCGACGAGTCAGGCACTGGTGGCGCATTCGGAGTGCCCGGTCGCCGTGATCCGGCCGGAACAGTCATGAGGGCACGCGATCTGATGAGCGTTCCGGTCGTCACGGTGACGCCGCGGACGACGGCCAAACACGCCGCGGAGGTGCTGGCGGACCGGGGGTTCACCGCACTGCCGGTGGTCGATGACGACGACCGTCTGATCGGCATCGTGACCGAAGCCGACGTGATGCGGGACAGGTTCCCGCAGGACATCCGCTCCGCGGGCGCACGTGACGGACGATCCGATCCCGGGACCACCGTCGCCGACGTGATGACGACACCGGCGACGGGGATGAGCGGCGGTTCCGACATCGCCGATGTCGGCCGGGCGTTGCTGGACGGCCGCATCCGCGCGATGCCCATCGTGGACGGCGCCAAGCTGATCGGGATCCTGACGCGCGGTGATTTCGTGCGCGCCTTCGCGCGTCCCGACGCGGCGATCGAAGCCGACGTCCGGCATCACCTCGGGATCTACGGCGGCCACGGCCGGTGGACGGTCGAAGTCCACGACGGCGCCGTCCGGATCGGCGACGCCTATGACAGTGACACGGACCGGCACGTGGCGAAGGTGCTCGCCGAGGCCGTTCCCGGAGTGACCGAAGCCAAAGTGATGTATCAGGAGGGTGAGTGATGGCCGACTCGGGGAAGATCGTCGTCGGGGTGGACGGGAGCGAGCCGAGCGGTGAGGCGGTCCGCTGGGCCGCGGGCCTCGCCGGGCAACGGCGGCTGGGACTGCTGATCGTGCACGCACTCCACCTCGAGAGGTTCGCCTACGGTGGCGGGCTGGCCGGACCGCAGATCCTCTTCGACGACATGGCCGGAGAAGGGCGGCGAGTGCTCGACGAGGCCGTCGGGCAGGCGCGTGCCGTGTCGCCGGAACTGGACGTCGACACGTCGATGCCCACGGGTTCGCCGATCCCGTACCTGATCGACGCGTCGGACACGGCGGCGTTCGTGGTGCTCGGCAGTTCCGGCCGCGGGT
Organism: Amycolatopsis pittospori; assembly: GCF_013870525.1. Taxonomy (GTDB): domain Bacteria; phylum Actinomycetota; class Actinomycetes; order Mycobacteriales; family Pseudonocardiaceae; genus Amycolatopsis; species Amycolatopsis pittospori. The sequence continues at coordinate 140,726 of NZ_JACBXD010000002.1, read as the reverse complement.
TCTTCTCGGAGCTGACGCTCGGGTCCACCGCCTCGGCGGTGGTCGGTCACGCGGCCTGCCCGGTGGTGGTGATCCGTGGCCGGAAGGGGACGACCACCTACTCGGTGAACGGACCCGTGGTCGTCGGGATCGACGGCAGCCCGCTCAGCGAACGCGCGCTGGCGGTCGCCTTCGAGGAGGCGTCGTGGCGTGGAGCGCCGCTGGTGGCCGTGCACGCTTGGAAGGACGTGACCTACGACGACGCGTTCGGGATGGCCCGGCTGGTGACGCAGTGGGAGTCCATCGAGGACGAGGAAGCCAGCCTGCTGGCACAGCGGCTGGCCGGATGGCAGGAGAAGTATCCCGACGTCGAGGTACGGCGAGTCCTGGCCAGGGACAACCCGAGGCATGTACTGCTGGAACGGAGCGCCGAGGCGCAGCTGGTGGTCGTGGGCAGCCGGGGTCGCGGTGGGTTCACCGGCTCGCTGCTCGGTTCGACGAGCCAGGCACTGGTGCACCACGCGGAATGCCCGGTGCTGGTGGTCCGGCCGAAGAAGTCGCGGTGACGGTCCTGGGCGCACCGGCCGCCGGTGGGGAACTGACCGCGACCGAACTGTCGCAAGTGGACGCTCAGTGGCGCGCCGCGAACTACCTCGCGGCCTGTCAGATCTACCTGATGGACAACCCTCTCCTGACCGTGCCGCTGAAACCGGAGCACATCAAACCCCGGCTGCTGGGACATTGGGGGACCTCACCCGGTCTCAACTTCGTGTACGCCCATATGAACCGGGTCATCGTGAAGCGAGATCTCGAAGCGATGTTCGTGACCGGGCCCGGTCACGGCGGTCCGGCGCTGTACGCGCACACCTGGCTCGAAGGCAGCTATTCCGAGGCCTGGCCCGAGGTTTCCCGCGACAGCGCGGGTCTGCGCCGGCTGGTGCGGCAGTTCTCGTTCCCCGGTGGGGTACCGAGCCACGTCGCGCCCCAGGTACCCGGTTCGATCCACGAGGGCGGCGAATTGGGCTACTCGCTCGCGCACGCCCACGGAGCCGCGTTCGACAATCCGCACCTCGTCGTCGCCTGCGTCGTCGGGGACGGCGAGGCGGAGACCGGTCCCTTGGCCGCCAGCTGGCATTCGGGCAAGTTCCTCGACCCGGCCCGTGACGGCGCGGTCCTGCCGATCCTGCACCTCAACGGCTACAAGATCGCGAATCCGACGATCCTGTCCCGGATCTCGCAGACGGAACTCGACGAACTGCTGCGCGGATACGGCTACGCGCCGAGGTATGTGGAGGGCGACGACCCGGCGTTCATGCACCAGGAGATGGCGACGGCTCTGGACGGCGCGCTCGACGAGATCGACGGCATCCAGACCCGGGCCCGCTCGGCGAGCCGGTCCTTCGGGCGGCCGAGATGGCCGCTGATCGTCCTGCGCAGCCCGAAAGGCTGGACCGGACCGTCCGTTGTGGACGGTAAGCAGGTCGAGGGGACCTGGCGGTCGCATCAGGTGCCGATCCCCGAAGCCCGCGTCGATCCCGCGCATCTGCGGCAGCTGGAGGACTGGCTGCGGTCCTACCGGCCCGAGACGTTGTTCGACGAAGACGGTCGACCTTCACCGGAGGTGACCGCGCTCATCCCGCGGGGTGACCGGAGGATGGGATCGAGTCCGCACGCCAACGGCGGCCTCGTACTGAGGTCGCTGGACCTGCCCGGCGTCGCGGCGCACGCGATCCCGGTCGCGCGGCCGGGCATCGTGACCGCCGAACCCACCCGTGTACTCGGGCGGTATCTGCGTGACGTGTTCGCGTTGAACCGCCGTGCCGCGAACTTCCGGCTCTTCGGCCCGGACGAGACCGCTTCCAACCGGCTCGACGCGGTCTTCGAGGTGACCGACAAGACCTGGACCGCGGCCGTCGAACCGGCCGACGAACACCTCGCGCCGGACGGCCGGGTCATGGAGGTGCTGTCGGAACACCTGTGCCAAGGCTGGCTCGAAGGTTATCTCCTTTCCGGCAGGCACGGGCTTTTCTCCTGCTACGAGGCTTTCGTGCACATCGTCGATTCGATGCTCAACCAGCACGTCAAATGGCTCAAGGTGCACCGGGGGATCCCGTGGCGGCGGCCGGTGGCCTCCCTGACCTACCTGCTGACCTCCCATGTCTGGCGGCAGGACCACAACGGGTTCTCGCACCAGGACCCCGGTTTCGTGGATCACGTGGCGAACAAGAGCGCCGAGGTCGTCCGGGTCTACTTCCCGCCGGACGCGAACACCTTGCTGCACGTCGCGGCGCACTGCCTGGCGAGCCGGGACTACGTGAACGTGATCGTGGCGGGCAAGAACGACACCCCGGTGTGGCTCGACGACGAGCAGGCCGCGCTGCATTGCGCGCGCGGCGCGGGAATCTGGGAATGGGCGAGCACCCATACCCATCGCGAACCCGACGTCGTCCTCGCCTGCGCCGGCGACGCGCCGACGCTCGAAGTACTCGCGGCGGCCAAACTGCTGCGGGAGCTCCTGCCCGACGTCGCGGTGCGGGTGGTGAACGTGGTCGACCTGATGCGTCTGCAACCCGCCGTGGAGCATCCGCATGGCATGGGGGACCGGGAGTTCGACGCGATGTTCACCCCGGACCGGCCGGTTCTGTTCGCCTACCACGGTTATCCATGGCTGATCCACCGGCTGGCCTATCGCCGTACGAACCACGACGGCCTGCACGTCCGCGGCTACATCGAACACGGCGCCACGACGACGCCGTTCGACATGCTGGTGCGCAACGACATGGACCGTTTCCAGCTGGTGATCGACGTGATCGACCGCGTGCCGGGGCTGCTCGCCACGGCGGGCGCGGTTCGGGAGCGGATGACCGACGCCCGCGAACGGCATCGCCGCTGGATCGTCGAGCACGGCGAAGACCTCCCGGAGATCCGGGACTGGACATGGGCCGGCGCCGATGGGTGACGGCCGGGCATCGAGGGAGCTCTCGTGCGGGTGTTGACGGTGAATCCGGGCTCTTCGAGCCTGAAGGCGTCACTGGTGATCGACGGGTCCCCGGTGGGCTGGGCGGCGTGGCCCGCGGACGCCTCCGAGAAGGTGGTGTCCGAGGTACTCGGCCGCTGGTCCGATCTGGACGCCGTCGCGATCCGGTTCGTTCACGGGGGTTCCCGATCCGGGCCCGAGCTGTTGACCAAAGAAGGCGTCGACGCCCTCGAACGGCTCGTTCCGCTCGCCCCTCTGCATCAGCCACAGGCGGTCGCGTTCGCCAGGGCGGTTCTCCGATCCCACCCCGGCGTACCGGTGGTGGCCGGATTCGACACCGCGTTCCACGCCGGCCTCCCGGCCGCCGCCGCCCAGTACCCCCTGCCGCGGGAATGGACGCGGCAGGGGAGGCTTCGCCGCTACGGTTTCCACGGTCTGTCGTGCCGGCATGCCGTTCGCCGCGCCAGGGAGCTTCTCGGGATCGAAGATCCCAGGCTGCTGTGCTGTCACCTCGGCGCCGGAGTCTCGGTGACGGCGATCCGGAACGGGCGGAGTGTCGACACCAGTATGGGTTTCACCGCGCTGGAAGGCCCGGCGATGGCCACCAGGTCCGGTTCGATCGACCCCGGCCTGCTCCTGCACGTCATGCGCACCGCGCCCCTGTCGGCCGACGCGATGGAAGACACGCTCTACCGCCGCTCCGGGCTCGCCGGGATGACCGGGACGGACGGGGATCTGCGCGCCGTCTTCGCGCTGGTCGCCAAGGGCGACCCGGACGCGGCGACGGCCATCGAGGTCTACCTGCACCGGATCCGGCGTGAGATCGGCGCGATGGTGGTGAGCCTCGACCGGCTCGACGCCGTCGTGTTCACCGGCGGGGTGGCCGAACATCGGCCGGAGCTGCTCACGCGGGTGGCCGAGAACCTGGACGTGCTGGGGATCTCCGTCGATCCGGCCCGCTGCCTCGGCGACGGCGATCGGGTGATCAGTCCGGATGGCGCCCCGGTGACCGCGTTCGTCCTGGGCACGGGGGAGGACGGCGAGCTGGCGATGGACGCGGAAGCGGTGCTGGCCGCGGGGGCAATTCTTTCGGGAAAATGACGGGATCGTGAAGTGCGTTGCCCGGGTCGGACCGCCGGTGTTCCGATTCCCTCCGACATCGACACTGGAGGGAACCCATGGAAACGATCAATGAGCCGTCGGCACGTTCGAAGTCGCGACGCAAAATCCTCGCCTTGGCACTTTTCGCACCTCTCGTAGCTCTCGTCGCCGTGCCCGGGGCCGAGGCGGCCGCGGCGCCGGCCGAACGCACGATCAAGGTCGTCACGTACAACGCGGGGGACGCGGGCGGCTTCAAGGCCGACCTCGTCCGCCTCATCGAGACCGAACGCCCCGCGGTCATCGGGCTGCAGGAGGTCGCCGACCGCGAGGAAGTGGTGAAGGAGGCCGCGGCCGCGACGGGGTACGTCGCCATCTACGAGACGGACCGCCGAGCGGTCAAGCACAACGCCATCCTCGTGCGCGGCAACATGACCATCACCGGCCACGGCGCTCAGGAGATCTCGCCCGCGTCCAAAGTGGACCCCTCCACACCCGGCACCGGGCCCGCGGAACCCGGTGACTGCGGCTGCTGGGTTCCGCCGAAGTACGTCAACTGGGTCCGGGTCGGAGGAGCGGGCTTCGAGTGGGTCGTCGGGGTCGTGCACCTCACCCCGTCCGCGCAGCGGTTCGAGCTCAACCGCGAACTGCACAATCTGCAGGTCCGCAAGACCGCGGACTGGTTCTCCTCTCGCGCGGCCGAGCCGGTGGTCATGGGTGACTTCAACGCCGAACCGGGCTCGGACCTGATGGCTGGGCTGCGGCGTGTGGCCGAACCCTTCAGCGCCCCGAGTCACGACTCCAGGTCCATCGACCACGTATGGGCGAAGAAGGACTCGACCGGTTCCGAGGTCGACGCCCTCGCCGGCTACGGAAGCGATCACCGCCCGGTCCGCGTCCGGGTGACGGTGACGCGATGAGGCGGGGCTCGCCAGGCCGCGCCTTGGTCGCCGTCGCGGTCCTCGCCGGTCTGCTGGTGCCCGTACCGAGCGCGACGGCCGGCCCGGCCGAGACCGGCCCGCGCGACGAGTCGCTGGACTTCCGGTTCCCGGCGGCGGATCTGATGCGAGTGCCGGACACGAACACCTACGTCGCTGTCGGCGCGAGCATCCCCGGCAACAAACTGCCCTATACGAAGGTCGAGTTCGCCGGCGGGACCTTCCAGCGCCGCGGCGCGATCGACGGAGACGCGTGGGAGGGCGCCACGTTCCCCGCCGGTTACTGGGCGAGACCGGACTCTCCACTGTGGACACCGGGGATGTTCGCGCGCCAGGAGGACGGCCGGGTCGTCTACTACCTTTTCTACAGCGCGGCACTGCCCGGCTCCGAGCCCGCCGGTCAGGCGAAGCACTGCATCGGTTACGCGACGTCGTTACGCGCCACGGGAGGGTTCGTCGCCAACGCAGATCCGCTGTTCTGCCCGGAGCGCGGGTGGGCGATCGACGCCGACGTGAGCAGGGGACAGGGCGAGGTCTGGCTGACCCTGCGCAACGGGGCGTGGACGCAGGACCGAGTCACCGCCCTGGGCGCCGCCAAACTGGACTTCGACCGATCGCGCCACGTTCGGCGGTTGTCGGAAGCCGACGCGAAGAAGCTCATCGACAACGCGAATCTCGAGTGGACACACCACAACAGTCCGCCGGAGGACGTACTCACGATCGAGAATCCGAACGCCGTCCGCATGGACGGGGAGTGGTATCTCTTCTATTCGGGGAACAACTGGTACGCGAACCGCTATTCCACCGGCGTCGCCTACTGCGGGACGGCGTTGACCGACAACCGGTGCACGCCGATGTACGAGCAGCGCGCGTACTTCTCCTACCAGCCCGACCCGGACGGCGAGCCACGGTTCCGGCCGGGCCTGCCGGACCGGTACCACAAGAAGAACCTGCCGGGTAACAAGCGGGGACCCGGCGCCTTCAACGCGTTCCAGGCGCCCGACGGCTCCTGGTGGGCCGCGTGGAACTACATCACCGACGCGAGTCCTCTCCCGCAGGACGACCCGTCCCCGGAACGACGGAGCAGGATCGCGCGGCTGACCAAGACCGGCGGCGGGGCCACCGCCGAGTTCACCGTGACCTGGTGACCGAAGACCTCGTCCGGCTGCTCGAACCGAGCGGCCGGACGAGGTCCACTACCTGTCGACGCTCGCTCGAAAGGACTACGGTCCGTTGATGACCTGGTTGAGCGAAACCCGGAACTCCTACGACGCCGACGCGGCGGACTACGCCGAAGAGACCCGCGACCTGCTCGAAAGGAAGCTCCACGTTCGCGCGGGGGTCGTCCTGTTCGCCGACCTGGTCCGCGCGATCGGCGGCGGCCCCGTCGCCGACGTCGGCTGCGGGCCGGGACACACCACCGCGCTGCTGCGTGAGCTGGGCGCGGACGCGTTCGGTATCGACCTGTCACCCGCGATGATCGAGATCGCCCGCCGCGAGCACTCCGATGCGCGGTTCGAGGTCGGTTCGATGACCGATCTGCGGCTCGCCGACGCTTCTCTCGCCGGTGTGCTCGCGTGGTGGTCGCTGATCCACATCCCGGACGACGCCGTGGCAGGCGTGCTCGCCCAGTTCCATCGCGTCCTGCGGCCGGGCGGGGTGGCGGCCGTGGGATTCCACGTCGGTGACGACCACGGCGACCGGACCACCCGGGCGTCCGGATACCTCCGTCAGCCGTCCCGCGTGGCCGAATGGCTCCGCGAGGCGGGTTTCACCGTGGAATCGCAGCATCTGCTGAATCCGGACGAGCCGAAACCCGGTGCGATCCTGTTCGCCCGAAGGCCCGCGTCGCCGTCTCGCTGATCCAGGTCAGCGGCGGCCGGCGGCCAGGATGACGAGGAACTGGCCGCCTCCCGGTTCGATGTTCGCGGTCACCGGCAGCCCCGGCACGAGCCGGGAGAACCGGTCCACGAGCCAATCCGCCGCTTCCCGGGCGTCCTGTTCGGTCGGACAACGGGCCACCATTTCGCGGCCCCCTTTGCGTTCCAACCTCCCGGCGACGGTGATCAACGGCGCGGGTTCGACCACGTGCAAGCCGTCCGGCCAGGCGATGACCACCTTGACCGCGCCCTTGCGGGTATTGCAGCCGCGATGCGCGAGCCGCTCGGCGATCTTGGCCTTCCGGTCGGCGGTCCGGCTGTCGACACTCGGCCCCCTCGGGTCGTTCACCGACATGTCGGGGTCGACCGGTTCGTCGCACACCCAGCAGCGCCAGCCGTCGCGCTCGGCCACATCATCGAGGAGGGTCACCCGAGGAAACTAGCCTGCTCCGCCACGGCCCCGCGCACCGCATCCGTCCACGTCACCGGTTTGTATCATCGCTCTCGATCAAGGGGGCGTCATGAAATCGCTGGAAGCCGGGGAGCCCGCCGAGGTGGGTCGTTACCGGGTGTTCGCCGTGCTCGGCCAGGGTGGAATGGGCCGGGTGCTGCTGGGCCGCTCGCCCGACGGGCGGCTGGTCGCCGTCAAGCAGGTGCGCCCGGGCTTCGCCCACCATTCCGGTTTCCGCGAGCGGTTCCGCCGCGAGGTCGCTGCTTCGAGAATGGTGTCGGGCGCCTTCACCGCCGCGGTGATGGATGCCGATCCCGACGCGCCGACCCCCTGGCTGGCGTCGATGTTCGTACCGGGCCCCTCGCTTGCGGAGGCGGTGGCGGCCGGTGGGCCGTTGCCGCCGTACTCGCTGCGGTACCTGGCCGCCGGGCTGGCAATGGCGCTGGGGGAGATCCACCGCGCCGGGCTGGTCCACCGCGATCTCAAACCCGGTAACGTCATTCTCACCGGAGACGGCCCGCGGGTGATCGACTTCGGTATCGCCCGCGCCATCGAGGGCGACTCGGAACTCACCCACACCGGAGCGATCATCGGCTCGCCCGGGTTCATGTCGCCGGAACAGGCACGCGGACAGGCGATCGGCCCGGCGAGCGACCTGTTCTCCTTCGGATCCTTGCTGGTGATGGCCGCGACCGGGCAGGGCCCGTTCACCGGATCGTCCACTCCGCACACCCTCTACAACGTCGTGCACGCCCAGCCTGATCTGAGCCGGGTCCCGGACGACCTGCGAAGGATCGCCGAGGCCTGCCTGGCGAAAGATCCCGGTGACCGGCCGGACCCCGCCTGGGTACTGCGTCAGCTCGGTCCGATCGCGCCGGCGGCCGACCCATGGCCACAGCCGGTGCCCCAGCTGTTCGAGGCGCAGCAGGCCGAGGTGCGGGAACTGCTGAACCCGCCCGCGCCTAAGCACTCCCGGCGTGTACTTATTTCCGGTATCGCCGTGGCCGTGGTGGTGCTGTTGGTCGCCGCCGCATTCGTGGCGATCAAGCTACTGAAGCCGCCGGAACCAGCACCGGCGGTCGCGTCGGCGCCACCGCCCGGAACGGCGGTGACCACGCCGGTCAATCCGGATCCGCTCGGCCCGGACAACCTGCGCCGGGTCGACCTGTGCAAGGTGCTGGCAGGCTGGGAGGCACCCGTGCTCGGTGCGCTGGCGGTGACCTCACCCGGGCGACGGCTGGACTGCCTTTACGGTGCGCTGAAGCTCGGTGTCGGTCCCAGCCCGATCGAGAGCGTCCCGGCCGGGGACCTGGAAGGCCTGCCGATGTACACCAGCACCTTCGGCAGCTCGTGTACGGCCGCCGTTCCGGTCGCCGGTCTCCAGAACGTCATGCTGCTCTCCGAGATCGGCGGCCCGCTCTCTCCGGACGAGATGTGCGCGGTGGCGAAAGCCGGACTCGGAGAGGCCGTGCGGCGGATCCGCGCGGGTGGTCACGGACGCGACATGGCGCCGAAATCGCTGATCGGGCTGGACCCCTGCGCACTGCTCTGGCCCGAAAGGGTCGCCCGGGTGATCGGCCCCGTGCGGGCCACCGCCCTCGAGGACCTGCACCAGTGTGTCTACCAAGCCGACGGCACCTTGCGACTCGTGGTGGAGCTGGGGTATCCGCCGCACGGACCGGAGCAGGCCGCCGCCGGGGGTGTCGTGCCGGTGGAGGTCGGCGGTACCACGGTGTACCGCGACGAGCGCCCGTCGGGGGGACCCCCTGGCTGTGCCCTGACCTGGCAGCACCGGGCGATGACCGAGCGCGTCGGCGAGAACGTCAGGGTGACGTATGAGCGCGAAGGCGGCAAGACCACGCAGCAGACCTGTGCCAAGGCCGAGGAGTTCGTCAGTGCGCTGCTCCCGATGTTGCCGAAACCCTAGGACCGGCCGATGAAACCGTTGAATCCCGGGGACCCCCGGCAGGTCGGCCCCCACCGGATCATCGCCGAACTCGGCGAAGGGGGTATGGGCCGGGTCGTACTCGGACTCGCCCCCGACGGCCGGCTCGTCGCCGTCAAACAGATCCACGCCGAGTTCGCGCACGACCCCGGCTTCCGCGAACGCTTCCGCCGCGAGGTCACCGCCTCACGCCTGGTCTCCGGCGCCTACACCGCCGCTGTCATGGACGCCGATCCCGAAGCCGAATCCCCTTGGCTCGCTTCGGTTTTCGTCACCGGCCCCGATCTGCGCGCGGCCGTGGACGCGACCGGCCCGCTCCCCGCCGAAGCCGTCCGCCGGCTCGCCTCCGGACTGGCCTCCGCACTCACGGACATTCACCGTGCCGGGCTGATCCATCGCGATCTCAAGCCCAGTAACGTCATTCTCGCCGGCGACGGGCTCCGCGTCATCGACTTCGGCATCGCCCGCGCGGTCGAAGAAGCGCAGGAGCTCACCCACACGGGCGCCATCATCGGCTCACCCGCGTTCATGTCGCCTGAACAGGCCGGAGGCGGCCGTGTCACCACGGCCACCGACATGTTCTCCCTCGGTTCCATCCTGGTCATGGCGTCCACCGGGCGCGGCCCCTTCAGCGGTGCGTCGGCGCCTCAGACGCTGTACGACGTCGTCCATACCGACCCCGATCTCTCCGCCGTACCACCGGAAATCCGGCGACTCGCCGAACCGTGCCTGGCCAAGGATCCGGCCCGGCGGCCCACCCCCGAGCAGCTACTGGACTTCCTCGGTCCCGTCCCGTCGGAGACCGCACCCTGGCCGGACGCCGTGCACGCCCGCATCCGGCAGCAGGAGGCCGAAGTGCGTTCGGTGCTCTCGTTGCCGATCCCCGCGTGGCGACCACCTGCGAAACCCTTGCCGGAAAAGAAAAGCCGGGCGGGACTGCGGATCGTCACGGCTCTGGTGGCGGTGGCCGCCCTGATCGGCACGCTGGTCGTCGTCATCCAGGCGATCACCTCGCCGCGGGATCCCGGTACCGCGGCCATGCCGGTGGCGGAGGCACTGACCCTGGACCGGCTCCGCCGGGTCGACGCGTGCACGGTGCTCGATGGCCGGTACACAGAGGACCTCGGCACGCTGGAGCCGGACTCGAACCCGATATCTCCGGACAGGTGCACGTTCGAGAATTCCTCTGGCCTCCGTTTCGACCTCCGGCTCGGGGAACCCGTGGTCAACGGCGGCATCGGTACGACCAACCGCACCGCCGAAGGGCTGCCGCTGTTGCGTGCCTCCTTCAGCGGGGGCTGCCACTCGCTGATTCCGGTGACCGGCACTCCGGCGCTTTACGTGATGCTCTACAACGACACGAGCGTGGGCGACGAATGCGCTGTCGCCGACAGTGCGCTGACCGTCGTGCTCGCCCGCCTGCGCACCCACGAGGTCGATCGCCAGGACGAGCCGGCCGGTGTGCTCCCGCTCGACCCTTGCGCCCTCCCCGATGCCGCCGTGGTCACCAAGACCATGACCGACGTCCGGGCCGTCACAGCCGGTCTGCGGAACTGCCGGTGGAGTAAGGACGACGAACGTTTGGAGGTGAAAGTGCAGCGGAGTCTGTACGTCGACGACGGTGCCCCAGTCGATCTCGGCAACGGAGTCGTCGGGCACGTGACCGACGACTCCGAGTCGAGCTGTCGCCTCTCCTGGCCGCACCGCACCCTCCCGGATGGCGATGCCGAGTACGTTTCGGTGTGGCTGCATGGATACAGCGGCGGGCGGGCCTGTGAGCGGGTACGCGCGATCACCGATTCCGTCCTGAACCGGCTGCCGAAGCGCTAGAACTTTTTCCCTGCCCGACCTCCGGCTACGTGGCGGTGACGACGGTGACGGCCACGGCGGCGGTGGACGCCGCGATCCCCGCCGCGGTGCGCGTCACCGCGGTGTTGACGGCCGAGGCACCCCAGTTGCCGCTCTCGATCTCCTTCGCGCGCTGGTGGACCTTCCCGGACCACGCCAGGGCGGGCCGGAGTGAGGGCAGCGCGCCGCTCGCGGAGAGCAGTGCGGTCACCGCCGCGGTACGCGCGTCCGGAGTCTTGTCCTCCTCCAGCACGGCGCGGATCTCCTGCCTGAGCGCTTCTTCGCGTCGTGTGTCGGCCGCGGGCAGCCTGGTTGTCGGGAACAGACCCAGCACCCGCTTCTTCTCACGCCTGATGAGGCCTCGCTCGATCAGCCTGTCGGTCACGGTCTTCCAGAGCCCGCCGCCGATCGTGAGCAACAGCGGCTGAACGCGCCGGGTCTTCTCGGCGACCTGGTCGTAGGCGGCCTGCAGCAGCGGGTCGGGAAGCGGCCCTTCTCCCACCGCGACGATCTCGGGCCCGTTCAAAGCGGAGGTCTTTCCTTGTGTCTCGACCCTGCCGAGGAGGGCGAGCTCGGCGAGGACGGCACCGCCGAGGGTGTAGGGCAGGGTGCCCGCTCCCGCGGGGGTCCCGGTCTCGTCGTCGAGCAGCAGCAGGAGCAGGTCCTCGACGATCAGCGTTTCGCTCCGCATTGTTCTCCCGTTCTCCATACCGTCCACAAGGGATGGACGGAACCGTGCGTCCCCCGATGGTCCAACGGATGCGGAGACGGGACCAGTGACACGGTGTCATACCTTCGTGTCGAGCAGCAGTTCGGCGAGCTCCACGGGCATGGTGATCATGCAGTCGTGGCCGGTGGGAAGCTCCCGCAGAGTTTCGCCCGCCGGTACCGGACGCCGGGTGATGCCCGCCGGCTGGTCCTCGACGCAGTGGATGTGCGTGCGCGGGATCGCGCGCGCGGCCGGGTCGTCCAGCCGGACCGGCTCCTGGAGACATCGCGCCGGGTGGTCCGACAGGGTCGAACGCAACCAGGCGACGTCGCCGGGATCGGTGACCCCGAACAGGCCGAGCGGCGGCGGCTGCTCCGGCGGCGGCGGGACCCGCCAGCCGTCGACGGCGATGTCGACGAGCTGCTTGGTGACCGGGAGGACGTCGGCCGCGGTTTCGCCGTCTTCGGGGACCATAGCGTCGAGGAACACCAGGTGCGAGATTCGTTCCGGGAGCCGGTTGGAGACTCCCGATATGACCATCCCGGCGTAGCTGTGCCCGACGAGCACGACGTCGTCGAGACGCTCGTCCACGATCAGGCCGGCGACGTCGTCGATGTGGGTGCCGAGCCCGACCTCGGGGCTCAGCAGGTGGGCCTTGTCGCCGTAGCCGGTCAGCGACGGGACGAGGACCCGGTGCCCCGCCGACTCCAGCAGCGGGACCAGTCGGTCCCAGGCCCGCCTGCTGTGCCAGGCGCCGTGTACCAGCAGAAAGGTGGCCATCGTAGTACGGTTCCTCCTAGTGCCTCGATACCTTTTGGTAACCGAGACCCATCGTGAACCCCGGAACGCGCACCAGGCAATACGGCACTTTTCGGTGCCCCGGTTCTCAGGAGGTAACCATGCAGGACCCGTGCCAGGCCCGCGAAGTCCTCGGGATCGTCGGGGACAAGTGGGCGCTGCTGATCGTGCGCGTGCTCAAGGACGGGCCACTGCGGTTCACCGAACTCAAGCGGTCCATCGACGGCATCAGCCAGCGCATGCTGACCGTGACGCTGCGCGACCTCGAGCGCGACGGCATCCTGACGCGCACGGTCCGCAACGTCATGCCGCCGCACGTCAGCTACGAGCTCACCACGATAGGCCGGACGCTGCGCGAGGCCACCGCGCCGCTGCTGGAGTGGAGCCTCACGCATCTGCCGAAGATCGGCGAGGCTCGGGCGGCGTACGACAACCGGTAGCCGGCTGGGGACACCGGCTCTCCTGTGGCGACGGGGCCCAGGAGGACGATCACCGAGGCCGGCAGCAGGCGGTAGCCGTGGTTCAGTGGCGATCAGCTGGTCGAGGATCTGGCCGGGAGTGTCCGCGGTCAGAGCGGCCGCAGCGCGGGGGAACCGCAGCTGGGCGCTGATGCCGAGGGTGGTCGTGGCGATTCCGAGGAAGGTGGCTCCGAAGAGGGCCGCGGCGACCAGCGCGGCAAGGAACAGATGTACCGGCGATCGGAGGCGGCCGATCCGGATCATCAGAGCGGGGGAGCCGGTGGCGGCGAGCCCGACGATCATCCAAGCGCCACTTCCCAGAGACCCGCTGATCGCGGCGACCAGGAATATGCCCGCGATGATGTAGGCGACGAACATCGCGGCGAACCGACTCCGAGAACCTTCCCGAGGCGGGGGACCGCGGCGACGTGATGTTCGCCCGGGCGGAGACTCCACGATGCACGGCCAGGGAACGGACGAGACGTGGTGCGGCGATACCGGCGAAGTAGCCCGACTAGTTCGCCGTCGCTTCGGCGGTGAGGGGGTCTGAGCGGTCATCAAATGCCATGCCCACTTCCAAGGCCGCGGCTGCCTGGAGAGCGCTCACGACCGACCGGAGTCGTTCGTGCGGAGTATGTCCACTTCGGACGCTCCAGAGGCCCCGAAGAATTCTTGCGTCAACCTCCTAACGAGCATCGTGGGCCGTCGTTCGGTTAGCGGGCATGCCGAAGGGCCCGTCGCCGGTGGCTGGCGGGCTCTTCGGGGTCAGGCTGCGCGGTGGAGGGTGTTGCGCCTGGGACTTCGTAACGGATCCCGATACTGAGGCGGGATGAACTCCGGCAACCCATCAGCGGCCATGCGGACTTCCCACTCACCGTGGTGAATCAGGCGGTGGTGGAAGCTGCAGAGCAGGACGAGGTTGCGGAGGTCGGTCCGTCCGCCGTCTGCCCAGTGATGGATGTGGTGTGCGTGACAGCCCTTCGGCCGTCGATGGCAGCCCGGGAACGCGCAGCCCCCGTCGCGGATGTTCAGGGCCCGGCGTTGGCCGGGTGTGACGAAGCGCCTGAGCCGTCCCACATCGAGGGGTTCCCCAGCGGCGTTCAAGACCACGGGGAGCATCAGGCAGTCGCAGGCGGCCATCCGGGCTTCCCGCGCGGTCATCTCCCCGACGTAGTCCAAGCAGGCGGTCCCGAGTCCGGTTTTGAGTTCGTCGAGTCCGATGGTGACGTGCACCAGGGTCCGGTAGCCGTTGGTGCCGGGTTGGTCCGGGCAGGCGATGGCCAGATCCAGCAGGTCCGCGAACGCGTCACCTTGGCGTTCGGGCTTGGTACGCCAATCGGCCTCGCCGAACTCGTCGGTCGGGCGGGGTTTGCTGTAGGCCTCGATGAACGCTGCTGTGCGGGCGCCGAGTTCGTCATCTAGAAGACCCTTGAGGTTCCAGAAGCCGTCTTTGCGGCGCTCCACAGTGAGTTCGCGGCGCGGCTGGGTGGGCTCGGGATCTTTGGGTTCTTTGCCGTCGGGGTCGAGCCATGCCAGCATCTGCTTCGCACATTTCGCGATCTCCGAGGGCCCGGCGTCACGGCCGAGGTTCGCGAGCTGGTTCTCCGCGCACGCCCGATCCTCGGGTGAGGTCTCTGCCGGGATCTTCCGCAGCATGTCCAAGATCTGATCGATCCGCTGCTCACCGACCAGCCCCTCGGCCGCGACAGCGGCGGTGGCAGGCGCGAATGGCGGGACTTCGGTGCCATCAAGCGCGCGCGTCGGATTCAACGCGACCGCACGCTTCACCACATCCCCCGCCTCACCACGGGTCAGACCGGCGAGATCAGCGAACCACGCCTCGGTAGTCCCGTAGCCGTACAAATCCTTGGCACCCCGAGACTCGATCTCCGCCAGAAACCGCCCCAACCCGGCAGCGGCGACCCGCATCACTTGCAGGAAGTGTCGCGCCCCATGGGCAAGCTCCAGCTTCCCGGCACGCCACAACTCCTGTGGCAGCTCAGGGAGAACGGGAACTTCGGTCTCGGACACCCCTCAAGAATACCACACCGTGGTCGAACAGGTGTTCGTAATTTTCCGTAGTTGCGGGCGGTTTCAACTGGTGAGTGCACCGCATCTAGTCTAGCAACACTTTGCTGAACGCTTCGGTCGGCTTAAGCCATCCCAGCGTCTGCCGCGGCCTGTCATTGAGCTCGTAGGCGATGGCATGGAGTTCGTCCTGCGAATATCCGGATAGGTCGGTTCCCTTGGGGAGGTATTGACGCAACAATCCATTGGTGTTCTCGTTGCCGAGGGTGAGCGCGGATCGCAAAAATAAACCGGAATTCCCGCCGCCATGGTGAACTGCTTATGATGGCTCATCTCGCCGCCCTGGTCCCAGATGACGCTGTTTTTGAAAACGCCAGGTAAGGTGTTCATTCTGGCGGCCAGTCGTGGGGCCACGTACGCCGCTCGGCCAAGGTCGCGACCTGTGACTGATTGTTCGCGCCCACGATCAGATCGCCTTCCCGGAAACCCGGCACGGCACGGTCCTCGGTCTCGGCCGGCCGCTCGCTAATCAGGACCATGTCCTTGATCTTGCCCCGCAGCCCCCCTCGCGACCGGGCCCGTCGCTTGATCCTGCCCTGACGTAACCCTCGGCCACCTCCGCCCGCAAAGTCCCCTTCGCCCGCACGAACAACGCCTGATAAATCGCTTCATGTGACACTCGGCGAGAATGATCCATCGGATACTCGAACCGCAACCTGCGCGCGATCTGCGCCGGCGACCACTTCTTCCGCAGCCCCTCGTCCACCACGCGAGTCAGAAACGATGACTTCAGCACCTTGCGTTCCTTCGGACGCTTCCTCATCCGATCAGCCCGGCGCTGGGCAACCAACGGCGAATAATTCTCCCTCCGCCGTTACGGCCGACCTCGCGGGACACCGCCGAGCGATCCCGCCCAATCCAAGCCCCAACCTCCCCAAACGACTTTCCCTGCCCCAGCCCGAACGCGATCAACTCGCGCTCCACCGACCGCAACGGAACACCACGCGACACGGAACACCCCTCCGTCAACTAGAACGATCATTATCTCAGCCGGTGCACTGACCATTTGAGCCCAAGGCGGAATTGTGCGAATAACACTGAAGGGTGATTTCGCCGCAACCGGTCGGGCACCGGCCACGCCCCCTTCGTCTTACCCCGCATAGGATGCGGCCGTGGAACTGCGCCAGCTCCGATACTTCGCCGTCGTCGCCGAGGAACTGCACTTCGGCCGGGCGGCGGCCCGGTTGCTGATCGCGGGTCCGTCGCTGTCTCAGCAGATCAAGGCGCTCGAACGCGATCTGGGGGTGCCGCTGTTCGTCCGCGACCGCCGGACGGTCGCGCTCACCGCGGCCGGCGCTGAGTTACTGCCGGAGGTTCGCGCGCTGCTCGAACGCGCGGACGAACTCCGGAGGCGGGCGCATCGGCTTTCCGGGGCCGACCCGGTGCGCATCGGTTACGTCAACTGGTTGCCGCCGGATCTGACCACCCGGACGTCGGGGATCGCGCAGCTTTACGTGGACGCGTGGATCGCCCCGTCCCACGCGCAGGCGGCGAGGGTCGCCGACGGCAGTCTCGACCTGGCCGTGTGCTGGATCCGGACCGCCGACCTCGCCGAACTCGGCTTGACGGCCCGGCTGCTCGGCGCGGACCGGCTGTACGCCGTCTCCATCGGTACGGACACCGGCCCGGTGAAGGCGCGGGACATCGCGGTGCTCGTGGACGACGACGTCACGTCCTGGTCGTCCTGGAACGAGTTCGCCGAGGAGTTCGCCCGTGACACCGGTGCTCGCGTGATCCGCATCCACAATGGCGCGATCACCGGCCCCGCGTTCTTCGACCACGTCCGGGGATGCACCACCCCGGTGCTCAACTCGCCGAAGGGTCAGGTCACGCCGCTGCCCCCGGACCTCGTCCGTCGCGAGGTGATCGCGCCGGAGGTGATGTGGACATGGTCGCTCGTCCATCGTGAGGACGAGGTCCGCGAGTCCGTGCTGGCCGCCGCCGAGGCCATCGCGCGTGACGTGGGTGATCTCGGCTTGCAGGTGGAGAGCGTCTGGCTGCCGTCGGACGATCCTCATCGAACACTCGGAGGCTGAGCCTCTCACGAGAGAGAAAGCAAGTCGTGGCGAGAAAACTCGCACGGGCGCACGATCAGGACAGAGTTCCTTTTCTCCTCGAAAGCGAGTAACCGATATGAACAGCGGAAAAGTGGCGGTCGTCACCGGCGCGTCACAGGGGATCGGCGCGGCTCTCGTGCCCGCCTATCGCAAACTCGGCTACGCGGTCGTGGCGACGTCACGGTCGATCGGCACGTCGGACGACCCCGAAGTGCTGACGGTGCGAGCCGACCTGTCACTACCCGGCGAAGGCGCCCGGGTCGTCGATGAGGCGATAACCCGGTTCGGCCGGGTGGACACGCTGGTGAACAACGCCGGCGTCTTCGTCGCCAAACCGTTCGCCGACTACACCGACGACGACTTCGCCACCGTCGCGGGCACCAACCTGCGAGGCTTCTTCGACATCTCCCGCGGCGCGGTGGCGGCGATGCTCGCCCAAGGCGGCGGGGGCCACATCGTGAGTCTGTCCACCAGCCTGGTCGACCACGCGCTTTCCCAGGTGCCCGCCGCGCTCGCGGCGCTGACCAAGGGCGGCCTGAACGCCGTCACCAAGTCGCTCGCGATCGAGTACGCGACGGCCGGAATCCGGGCCAACGCCCTCGCGCTCGGCATCATCCGCACCCCGATGCACCCGCCGGAGTCGCACGACGCCCTCGCCGCGCTGCATCCGGTCGGCCGCCTCGGCGAGATCGACGAGGTCGTCGACGCGATCATGTTCCTGGAGCAGGCCGCTTTCGTCACCGGCGAGATCCTGCACCTCGACGGCGGGCAGAGCGCGGGGCATTGACATGGACGACGAAAAGATCCTGCGAGACGTGATGGACCGCTGGAAGGACGCGGTGGCCGCGCACGAACCCGAGCGTGTCGCCGCGAACTTCGCCACGGACGCCGTTTTCCAAGGGCTGCGCCCTCATGTCGTCGGCCGTGAGGCGGTGGCCGCGTATTACGCGGCGCAACCGCTCGGCCTGAAAGCGGAATACGAGTTCCTCGAAACACGCAGGTTCGGCGACGGAGTGGTCCTCGGCTACCTGAGCGTCGATTTCGCCTTCGCCGACCGGCCGACGTTGAGCGTGTACCTCGGCGTGCTCGTGCAGGACGGTCTCATCGCCCACTATCAGGTCAGCCCGCGACCTGGGGAGGGTGTGTCGCCGACGGTGTGACCCGCACGTCATTCGTTCCGGCCACCGCGGTCGTTTGGCGCGTGCGTGATGTTGTCCCGTACGGTGAGGCTGTCCGCCCGATCGACCACGAGGTGACGAGATGTTCTGGACCATCCTTGGCTGGATTCTGTTCGGCCTCATCGCAGGTTTCATCGCGCGAGCCCTGGTACCGGGCAAGGACGACATCGGCGTGCTGCGGACGATCGTCCTGGGCGTGGTCGGCTCGGTCGTGGGCGGCCTGCTGTTCGGCCTGCTCACCGTCGGCCTCCGTGGCTTCCAGCCCGCCGGCTGGATCGGGTCGATCATCGGCGCGATCATCGTCCTGGTCATCTACAACAAGGTGACCGGCCGGAAGAGCCGCTCGCGAACCTGATCCGCCCGGGCGGTGCCGTCACCGCTCCCTCTTCTTCGGGAGTGAGCGCACCGCGGGCCCCTGCAGCACAGAGCCGTCGAGGGCGAATCTCGACCCGTGACACGGACAATCCCAGGTCTTCTCCGCGTTGTTGAACGCGACCAGGCAGCCGAGGTGGGTGCAGTGGGCGCCGACGGCGTGCAGTTCGCCCTCCGGGTCACGGTAGGCGGCGACGAGTTCGCCGCCTACGCGAGTGACCTTGGCCTCGCCGGGGGTCAGTTCTTCCAGGGGAGCGGGTTGTCGCAACGCGCTGAAGTGGTCACCGATGAGGAACTTCGCGACCGTCGCGTTGTTCTCGACGGTGCTGATCGCCGACCGGAGGTCGAACCGGTTCGGGTCGTACAAGCTCGCCGAAGGATTGTCCTTGCCGGTCACCAGGTCCGCCAGCAGCAGCCCCGCCGCTGTGCCGCCGGTCATGCCCCATTGGCCGAAGCCGGTGGCGACCCAGAGGTGGCGGCTCGCCGGATGGTAGCGCCCGACGTACGGCACATTGTCCAAAGTGGACAGATCATGTGCGGACCAGCGGTGGGTCACCCGGTGCAGGCCCGCGTTCCGGGCCGCCCAGATCGCCAGTAGCTCGTAACGGCTCTCGACGTCGACCGAGGCGCCGACGCGGTAGTGCTCGCCGCCGACGACGCCGTACCGGACGCCGTCGTTGAGGTAGGCCCGCACGGAATGATGCGTGTCCGCGTCGAGGAACATCCCGTCCGGCAACCGGTTTCCTTCGACGGGTCCGGCGACCACGAGATCTCGCACCGGATCCAGCCGGGCGAAGAACAGGCCGCGGTCCAGCATCGGGTAGTGGGTCGTCACCACGACCTCGCTCGCCCGTACGTCGCCGACGCTGGTCCGCACCAGGGTGCCGCCGAGTTCGTCGACGCCCTCCGCGCGGATCCCCTCCACGATCGTGCCGCCCGCGCGTTCGATCTCCTCGGCGAGGCCGAGCAACCACTTGCGCGGGTGGAAATGGGCCTGTGCGGTGAATTTGACCGCTCCGAGCGCCGATACGTCGAGATCGACGCCGGTGACATAGGTCGCGGGGAGACCCGCCTCGGCGGCTGCTTCCGCTTCGCGCTCAAGGCTTTCCACGGTCTCGGGCTTGGTCGTGTACACGAAGGACTCGGCGCGGGTGAACCCGCATTCGATGCCGAGTTCCGCGGTCGTGGCAGCGATCCACTCCAAGGCCGAGGCCTGGCTGTGGGCGTATGTCGCGGCGGCGTCGGTGCCCTTGGTCTTGGCCAGGGTGGCGTACTTCAGTCCGTGCTGCGTGCTGATCTTCGCCGTGGTGTGACCGGAGACCCCCGCCGCGAGCCGTCCTGCCTCCAGGACCAGCACCGACCGCCCGGCTTTCATCAGGCGGTAGGCCGTCGTCAGTCCCGCGATGCCGCCGCCGAGGATGGCGACGTCGACCTCCCGCGGCAGTGGCGTGCCGGTGCGATCGGGTGCGGGAGCGGTGTCGAGCCACAGGGAACGCGTGTCGGGCAACTCCGTCATGGCGCCCGGATTCCCGCACGACAACGTGGGCAAACCAAGCGGACCCGGGTTTTCTGGTTCACTCGAAAGGGTAGTTGTCGCCCATGAGTGCATCCTCCAACTCTTCAGAGGAAAAGAACATTTTCGTCATCGGCCTCGACGAGGCCAATGAGGAGGTCCTGCGGCGGCTCCCCGGTGCGGGCCGGTATCGCTTCCATCCCTTGCTGTCGCCCGAAGAACTTCAGCACGGCACCATCCCGATCGTCGAACTCCTCGAAAAGGCGCAGTCGCATTTGGACGCTTTCGCTGGGCCGATCGACGCAATCGTCGGCTACTGGGATTTCCCGTCTTCGACGATGGTGGCGATGCTGTGCGAGAAGTACGGTCTTCCCGGCGTTTCCCTGGAGGCGGTGCTGAAGTGCGAGCACAAATACTGGAGCCGCCTCGAACAGGCGAAGGTGATCGACGAGATGCCGTCGTTCGGGATCGTCGATCTGGACCAGGAGGACCCGCGGCCACCCGAGGGGGTCGATTACCCCATGTGGCTCAAGCCGGTGAAGTCGTTCTCCTCGGAACTGGCCTTCCATGTCGCCGACGAGGACGAGTTCGAGAAGGCCGTCGCCGAGATCCAGGCGGGTGTCGATCGGGTCGGCAAACCCTTCGACCACATCCTGGGCAAGGTCGAACTGCCGGCCGCGGTGGCCGAGGCCGGGGGAGCGGCGTGTCTCGCGGAGGGAGAGCTCAACGGCGTGCAGGCCGCGGTGGAAGGGTATGTCCACAAGGGACAGGTGACGGTGTACGGCGCCCTCGATTCGATCAACTATCCCGACACCGCTTGTTTTCTGAGACATCAGTACCCGTCGCAGCTACCCGAAGACGCGGTCGACCGGATGAAGGAGATCTCCGTCCGGGTGATGGAGCGGATCGGCTTCGACAACGCCACGTTCAGCATCGAGTTCTTCTGTCATCCCGAATCGGGGCAGGCCTGCCTGCTGGAGATCAATCCGCGGCATTCGCAGGCCCACGCCGAACTGTTCGAGTACGTCGACGGTGTGGCGAACCATCACCTCATGGTGCAGCTGGGTCTCGGCCGGGATCCCGCCGGACGGCGCCATCGGGGCGACTACCGGATCGCCGGCAAGTGGTACCACCGCCGCTTCCGTGATGGACTGGTCACCCGGGTGCCGACCAGAGGCGAGATCGCCGACGTGGAGGCGCGGAACCCGGGGGTGAAGATCGAAGTCGTGCCGGAGAAGGGCACCCGGCTCTCGGACATCCCGGCGCAGGACAGCTACAGCTACGAACTCGCGCATCTCTTCGTCGCGGCGCAGACCCAGCGGGAGATGGAGCACAAATACCGCCGGTGCGTCGACGCGCTGCGGTTCGAATTCGAGGAGGGATAGCCCATGCGGACGGTGGCTTCGCTACCGTACGAGATCACGGAGTCCGACCACCTGTGGATCCCGGTGTCCGACGGCGTCCGGCTGTCGGCAAGGATCTGGAGGCCGGTCGCCTCGGACGGTGAGCCGGTACCGGCGATCCTGGAGTACATCCCGTACCGCCATCGCGACCTGACGTCGGTGCGCGACTCGATCCACCATCCCTACCTCGCGGGACACGGTTACGCCTGTGTGCGCGTGGACATCCGGGGTTCGGGGGAGTCGGAGGGTGTGCTCGCCGACGAGTATCTGGAGCGGGAGCAGCAGGACGCGGAAGAGGTCCTCGAATGGATCGCCACGCAGCCGTGGTGCACCGGCCGGACCGGGATGATGGGGATCTCCTGGGGTGCGTTCGCCGCGCTGCAGACGGCCGCACGCAAACCGCCTTCGCTGACCGCGATCGCGATCTCGTCGTTCACCGACGACCGGTACGCCGACGACATGCACTACATGGGTGGCTGCCTGCTCTCGGACAACGTCGCCGAGGCGTCCACCATGTTCGCGTACAGCACGCTTCCGCCCGACCCGGCGCTGGCCGGGGAGCGCTGGCGTGACCGGTGGCTCGAACGGCTGGAGAACTGCAGCCTCTGGATCGGCGAATGGCTGAGTCATCAGCGCCGCGACGACTACTGGCGGCACGCGTCGGTCTGCGAGAACTACAGCGACGTCCAGGTGCCCGTGCTCGCCTCCAGCGGCTGGGCCGACGGCTACTCGAACGCCGTCTCCCGGCTGCTCGCCAACCTCGACGTGCCCCGCCGCGGGCTGATCGGCCCCTGGTCGCACAAGTACCCGCATCTGGGGCGGCCCGGACCGGCCATCGGATACCTGCAGGAACTGGTCCGCTGGTGGGACCACTGGCTGAAGGACGTCGAGAACGGCGTCATGGACGGGCCGATGTTGCGGACCTGGATGCAGGACAGTGTGCCGCCGTCGACGTCGTACGAGGACCGGCCCGGTCGCTGGGTGGGGGAGCCGTCCTGGCCTTCGCCGCACGTCCATCCGTCGGAGCACCGTCTCGCACGGCACCGGATCGCCCGCCCCGGCGAGGAGGTCCCGGCCGAGCGGCTGTCGGTGGAGTCGCCGCTGTCGGTCGGTCAGTTCGCCGGGAAATGGGCTTCCTACAGCGCTCCGCCCGACCTGCCGTACGACCAGCGGGAGGAGGACGGCGGTTCACTCGTCTTCGACACCGACGAACTCACCGAGCCGTGCGAGATCCTCGGTTCGCCACTGGTGGATCTCGAGGTCTCCGCGGACAAACCGGTGGCGCAGGTCGCCGTCCGGCTGTCCGACGTCGCACCGGACGGCCGGGCCACCCGGGTGACGTACGGCCTGCTGAATCTGACCCACCGGGACGGACACGAGGATCCGGAGCCGCTGGAACCGGGCGAGCGGTACCGGGTGCGGGTCGAACTCAACGCCGTCGCGCAGGCTTTCCCGGCCGGACACCGGATCCGGCTGTCGATCTCGTCGTCGTACTGGCCCTTGGCCTGGCCGCCACCGGAACCGGTGATGGTGACCGTCCACACCGGACAGAGCGCGCTCACCCTGCCGGTCCGTCCGATGGCCGAAGCCGACGAGGTTCCCGCGCGGCCGTTCGACGAGCCCGAAGGCACCGAACCGTTGCCGGCGACGCAGATCGAACCCGGCGAGCAGCGCTGGACCGTCTCCCGGGACCTGATCGAGTACCGGTCCGCGCTGGAGATCGTGAAGAACGCGGGCAGGGTCCACTTCGACGACATCGACCTCGACTTCACCAGTGACGTGTTCGAGCGCTATTCGTGGATGGCCGACGACTTCTGTTCGCCGGTCGCGGAAACGGCCTGGTCGATGACGTTCGCCCGGGACGGCTGGGTGGCCAGGAGCGAGACCCGCACACGGGTCTCCTGCACGCCGACGGAGTTCGTCATCGACGCCCGGCTCGATGGCTACGAAGGCGAGCGACGGTGTTACTCCCGCAACTGGCATCGGACGGTTCCCCGCGATCAGGTCTAGCTTGAGTTTTACCGTCTGGGTGGTCGGCGGCGACCCAGACGTTGAAACACGCCCCAGCTCACCCGGGTGGGTACATCTCCTCACTCGATCCTGGACGGACCCGTTTCCCGCGACGCGTGGACGCCGATCCTGTCAACGGCCGTGGACCTACCCGGCCGAGAACGGCAGAGGAGACGATCACGTGATCAGCATCAAGCGCCGGACCGGCTATCTGGGCAGCGTCCTGGCAGCCATCGCGTTCACCGGTATCGCGGCGATCCCGGCCGCCGCGTCGCCGGTGACCGCGATCGACGCGGGGCCCGCGATGCCCGATCTGGTCGGGAAACCGCTGGATGTCGCGTACCAGGCCTTCGACTACCGCACCCGGATCACCGCGGAAGACCTGTCCGGAGCCGGACGCCACGTCGTCTGGCCCGCCAACTGGAAGGTCTGCACCCAGGACCCGGCACCCGGCGTGGTCCTCGTCGACAACGCCAGGGTGACCCTCGGTGCGGTGAAGAAGGACGAGACCTGCCCGAAGAACGGCTAGCCCGCGGAACTCCGCTCACCGTCGTGCCGTGCTCATTTCGCGCTCCTGCGCGGGAAGCAGCCCGGCGGGCCGAAACACGGCGGTGTGCGTTGTCCACAGTGGTCGTCGCCTTCGCGCAAGGCCGCGACGAAGCGTGCGACCTGGCTCGCGGACGGCGCGACGGCCTCTCCGCCGAGGTACCGGATGACGATGAGGTCTTCGCCGGAGTGGGTCTCGATCGCGGCCGCCCAGCCGTGGGTTTCGTCCCACAGCAGGGCGACGTCCCGGCCGGGATACCCGGGAAGCCTTCCGTCGAGGGCGACGTAGGCCGAGATCGGCCGGTCCTGGTCGACGGTGCAGGATTCGAGGCCGACACCCAGTTCGCGGGTGACGTCGGCGAGGTATTCCCACACGGCGTCGAGTGCGGGATGAAGGTGACGGGCCGGCATGGCGAGCGTGGCGGTCAACGGGGTGCGCCCCTTTTCCTTCCCGGCCGTGGGCCGGTGCGAGGACCGGGCCTCGCACCGGCCCACGGCGTCAGGCCTGGATCTCCTTGCGGTCGGTTTTGGTGCCGGTGATGTCGATACGCCGGGGCTTCGCCTTCTCGGCGATCGGGATGCGCAGTGTCAGCACGCCGGCTTCGTAGTCGGCCGCGATGCGGTCGGTGTCGAGGGCGTCACCGAGGAACAACTGGCGGGAGAACACGCCCAAGGGGCGTTCCGAGACCTGCATCTGGACCTCGCCGCCGGTGGTCGGCCGCCGTTCCGCCTTGACCGTGAGGACATTGCGTTCGATGTCCAGTTCGATCGCGTCGGCGGACACGCCGGGAAGATCGAAGCAGACCACGAACTCGTCGCCGGCGCGGTAGGCGTCCATCGGCATCGTGGCCGGCTTGGACCAGGTTCCCTGGGGCGCGGCGCCGAACATCTGCTGGGTGAGACGGTCGAGTTCACGGAACGGGTCGGTGCGCATCAACATGGGTTCCACCTCCTGGGTTCGCTGTTCGTCTGGTGTCAACACGCCCCACTGTTCTAACATGTCATCGAAACGATGACAACAGCTAAGTCGTCGAAAGGATGACAATGACCGAGAAGGGCCTCGCGCATCGCGTGCGGGACGTGCACGACGTGGTGGCGGCGGCTCGCGCCGGTGCTGTGGAGCCCGAGGCGCTGGTGGTGGCGTTGGCGACGTTGCGGGCGGTGCGCGAGGAGCTGGCGGCGTGGGAGCCCGAACTGATCGCGGCGGCCCGTGCCGGTGGGGCCAGCTGGACGTCGCTCGCGCCGGCCCTGGGGGTCGCGAGCCGGCAGGCGGCGGAACGGCGCTTCCTGCGGCTGCGACCCTCCGTCACCGGTGAGGGCACGGGCGAGGCGCGCGTCGACGCGGAACGCGATCGGCGGGCGGGTGATCGTGCGGTGGCCGACTGGGCACGGCGTAACTCGGCGATCTTGCGGCAACTGGCCGGGCAGGCGGGCGCGCTGGACGGACTGGACGCCGAGGCGCGAGAGAGTGCCGACAGGCTCAGCGCGGCACTCGGTGAGAACGACGTGACCGGCCTCTTGGCGCCGCTCGCCGACCTGCGGGACCGTCTCCCGAGCGAGCACAACGGTTTCGTCGAACGACTCGACGAGATCGGCGAGATCGGCGACCAGGTGCGGCGGGACGCCGTCGACAACCGCCGCGAGCGCAACGCGGGTCCGGGTGAAAACGGACAAAGTGGGTAACCGTCCGGCATGACTGATGGTCGAGTGGCGGTGTTCGCGCCGTCTCCGCAGTTGACGGTGACGGTGGAAGAGATCGATGGAGTGCCCGACGTCCACGTGCACGCGGGCGGGCAGGGGGTGTGGCAGTCGCGGATGATCGACGCCCTCGGCGGGCGGGCGCTGGTGTGCTGCGCGCTGGGCGGGGAGACCGGACGGGTGCTGCGGCATTTGATCGGTGTCGACGTCGAAGTCAGGGAAGTCGCCGCGCGCAACGGCGCCTACGTGCACGACCGACGGGACGGGCGCCGCGACGAGGTCGTGCGGATGCCCGCGGACGCGTTGTCGCGGCACGAACTGGACGATCTCTACGAGCTGACCTTGGTCCAGGGGCTGCGCGCGGACGTCGCGATCCTCAGCGGCCCGGACGAGGACGACGTCCCGGTTCCCCATTCGGTGTACGAGCGGCTCGCCCGTGACCTCGGCGCCCACGGCACCGAGGTGGTGGTGGATCTGTCGGGGGAACGGCTGGCCCGAGCGCTCGAAGGCGGTCCGGCGGTGATCAAGGTCAGCCACGAGGAGATGGTCGCCGACGGCCTCGCCGAGTCGGATTCGTTGCCCGACCTCGCGGCGGGATGCCGCGAGCTGGCGTCGGGCGGCGCCCGCGCGGTCGTCGTGTCCCGGGCGGCCGAGGCGACGCTCGCCCTCATCGAGGGAAAGCTGGTCCTGGTGGAGTCTCCCGACCTGACACCGGTGGACACCCGCGGTGGTGGCGACTCCATGACAGCGGGTCTCGCGGTCGGTCTGGCGCAAGGCAGGTCGCTGGAAGAGTCGCTGAAGCTGGGGGCCGCCGCGGGAGCGGTCAACGTGACCCGGCACGGCCTCGGCTCGGGAAGTGACGGCGCGGTGCGGGAACTCGCCGGGCGAGTGCGTCTGCGCCCGTGGGAGGCCGCCTGATGCGTGCGCTGATCACCAATGACGACGGCATCGGCTCGCCGGGTCTGGCCGCGCTCGCGGTCGGCGCCGTGGAACACGGCTGGACCGTGGTGATCGCCGCGCCGGCCGAGGAAGCCAGTGGTACGAGCGCGGGACTGTCCGGCGCCGGCGAGGAGGGCAAGGTCGCGGTCGAGCGGCGGGAGCTGTCCGATGTCCCCGATGTACCGGCCTACGCCGTCGCCGCGCATCCCGGTCTGATCGCGTTGGCGGCCGCGCAGGGCGCGTTCGGCGAACCGCCGGATGTCGTGCTGTCCGGGGTGAACCGCGGGGCGAACGTCGGGCGCGCGGTCCTGCACTCGGGCACCGTCGGCGCGGCGCTGACCGCGTCGATCAACGGCGCGCGGGCTCTCGCGGTCTCGCTCGACGTGGGGCTGGAACCCGGTCCGGAGCCGCATTGGGGCACCGCCGTCAGCGTTGCCGCGACGCTGTTCGACCGGCTCGTGGAACTGCCGGAGGGGACTGTCCTGAACCTCAATGTTCCCGACCGTGCGGAGGCGGGGCCGCCGAAGCGCGCGGCGCTGGCCGAGTTCGGTGCGGTGCGCAGCCACATCCGGAACGACGAGAGCACCGCGTTCGTCCTCACCACCGTGACCGTGGAAGGCGAACTGCCGCCAGGCAGTGACGCCCGTCTGCTGGCCGACGGGCACCCGACGGTGACAGCGCTGCGTTCGATCACCGAAGATCCCGATCCGGCCCTCTGACCGGAACCCGCCACCGGTCCGGCGCTGGACCGCGACCACTACCTAGTGATACGTTGTACTAGTACTCGGTACTACCGAGTACTGGGAGGTCGCGGTGGATGATCTGACGGAGATGCTGAAGGGCACGCTCGAAGGCTGCGTGCTGGAAATCATCGGTGGCGAAGAGGCCTATGGGTATGCCATCACTCGGCGCCTGAACGAACTCGGTTTCGGTGACGTCGTCGAGGGAACGGTTTACACCATCTTGCTGCGGCTGGAGAAGAACGGGGTCGTCCAGGTGACGAAACGGCCGTCCGGGCAAGGACCGCCGCGCAAGTTCTATTCACTCAACGACGCGGGGCGCGACGAACTCGCGAAATTCTGGGTGAAATGGGAGTACGTCACTTCGCGGATCGAAAAGCTCAAGGAGGGCGGGAAATGAACTTCTGGGAGACCGTCACGGGTAGTGACCTCACCAGGGAATCGAAGGCCTTCGAAACCCGGGCCGAGGCCTTGCCCGCGGACTACCGGGCGGCGTGGGAAGAGATCAAGGGACATCTCTCCCCCCACTCGGACTTCACCGGTCGAAACCTGATGCCGATCCTCGACGGTGCGCTGGGGTTGCTCGAAGAAACGGCGTTCGACGGGCAAAGCGTGCACGAGGTGCTGGGTGACGACATCGAGGGATTCTGCGCGGCACTGGCAGGCGGGGAGCGGGGCCGGGGCCATCGCGACCGCTGGCGCCGCCAAGTGAACCGGAACGTCGCCAGGAAACTGAACAAGCTGGGAGGCTGACGTGGGCGTCCAAGACATCATCGAAGGCAAGAAGCAGTGGCGGGCGCATGTGGCGCGGGTCAAGGCGCTCCCGCCGGATTACCGGATCGTCTACAAGGAGATCCAGAAGTACCTCTTCAAGGTGGGGCCGGTCGACCTCGTCGACGGGCCGCTGCTCCCGGGGATCGTCGACTTCTTCGAAGAGGGTGTCCTTGCGGGCAAAGGGGTTCTGGAACTCATCGGCGACGACGTCGCCGGCTTCTGCGACGACCTGATCGGGGACTCTCGCACCTACGCGGACCTCTATCAGGAGTCCATCGCCAAGAAGGCCGGCAAGGCCGGGAAGTGATCTCGGCGGGGTCGCCCGGCGGCTCAGGGCTGCTGGGGACGGGTGAGCTGGGTCAGGAAGTCGTGATTGGTCTCGGTTTTCCGGAGGCCGTCGAGCAGGGTTTCGGTGGCGTTGTCCCGGCCGTCCAGGGCTCGGCGCAGGGCACTGGTGGCGGCGATCTCGGCGGCGGGGATCAGCAGGTCCTCTCGGCGGGTGCCGGACTGCTTGAGGTCGACGGCCGGCCAGACCCGTTTGGTCGCCAGGCGGCGGTCCAGTCGTAGTTCGGCGTTGCCGGTTCCCTTGTATTCCTCGAAGATCACCGTGTCGCCGGTGGAGCCGGTGTCGATGAGCGCGGTGGCGAAGATGGTCAGCGAGCCGCCGTTCTCGATATTGCGGGCGGCGCCGAGGAACCGTTTCGGCGGAGTGAGTGCGGTGGAATCGACGCCACCGGACAGAATGCGGCCGGACGCCGGCGCGGCCAGGTTGTAGGCCCGGCCGAGCCGGGTCAGGGAATCCAGCAATACCACCACGTCCCGGCCCTGCTCGACCAGACGCTTGGCCCGTTCGATGGCGAGTTCGGCGAGCGAGGTGTGTTCGGTGGGAGGGTGGTCGAAGGTGGCGGCGATCACCTCGCCGGGCACCGAACGGGACAGGTCGGTGACCTCCTCGGGGCGTTCGCCGACCAGCACCAGCATCAGATGGCATTCCGGGTGGTTCTTGCTGATGCCGTGCGCGATCGCTTGCAGCACAGAGGTTTTACCGGCCTTGGGGGGCGCCACGATGAGCGCGCGCTGTCCCTTGCCGACCGGCATCACCAGGTCGACCACCCGGGTGGTGAGTGCGTGCGACTCGGTTTCCAGCCGCAGTCTTTCGTTGGGGTAGAGCGGAACCAGGTCGGCGAAGTCGGGACGGCGCCGCAGGGGGAGAGGGTCGCGGCCGTTGGCGGCGGTCACCTCGCCGTTGTCGTCGAGGCAGAGCAGGTCTCCGCGCCGGAGACCGAGGTCGCGGACCGTTTTCTGGGTGATGGGTACGTCGTCGGGGCCCGGCAGGTAGCCGTCCGCCCGGACGTGGGCGCGGTTGCGCACGATGTCGAGTATTCCGTTGATGGTCATGGGAAAGTTCTTTCTGGGTTGGGAGAACGGCGAAGACACGCCGGAAGAGACCTTCGTGATGAGAAGGGATTCGAGAGACGCTCTCGCGGGAGGCGTTGCCTGCATCCGCTAGAGGAACACCTTGACGGTAGCCCAGCCGGGCGTCATCGCGCAACTCTGTCGCTTCGGACCTGGTCGCCTACTCGCTCAGCGCCTGGGTCTCGAAGGCACGCCAGTCGTCGACGTACGCCGCGGCGGCCACCGGGTCGGCGGCCAGCCAGACCCGGGCGTGGGCCAGGTAGTGGAGTTCGACGCCGTCGGTGTCCCGGAGCGCCGCGATCACCGCGTCGGCGTTGTCGTCGAACGCGCGCAGGATCGCCGCGGCGTAGGCGAGGTAGCAGCGAAACTGCGCGTACACGAGGTTGAGGTCGTCCGGAACGTCGGAGGCCCAGCGCAACAGCGGGTAGGAGAGGAGATCCGAACTGGTCAAGGTGAGCCGTCGTGCGTTGAGAATGTGCTGCCGCAGCCGGATCGCCGGGCCGTCGAACCGTTCGGCCAGCCGCACCGACAGTCCGTCGGTCACCGCGTCGAGATCGGCTTTCACCAGGCCACGTGACAGGGCGTCGAGAGTGACTTCCCCGCTCGCGGCGTTGATGTCGTACAACTCCCGGACGGTGCGGTTCAGATCACGGGGCAGCCCGCCGGACATGGCGTGACACAACCAGACGAAGGGCTCGGGAGGCGAGGAGACCCGTTGCACGAGCAGGCGCCGGGTCTCGCTCAAAGCGAACCGGCCCACCGTGACGACGGAGTCGAACGCGGAATCGAACGCGGTACGGACCGCGAGCGACCTGCGGGAGAAGCTCGCCAGGGCGTCGTCGGACACGGCCACCAAGAAGAAACAGCCTTCGACACCGAAGATCGCCTTGATGTCGTTGAGGAAGCGCTCCGCCTCCGCGGCCGAGGCGATCTTGTCCAGCTCGTCCACGCAGACGACGACCCGTCCTCGGGCGGTCAGCTGGGACAGGAACCCGCGGAACTCCTCGACCAGTTCGGGGAACGTCTTGATCTGGGCGGCCTGGGCCAGGGCGTGAGAGCCACCGAATTCGGCCACCGCTGGCGGTTTGACCGTGGCGCTCCGGGTGACCGTGGTGGTCGCCACGAACCGCAGACCTGCCAGCCGTTTCCGGGCTTCGAAGACGAGGGCGTCCTCGGGATGTCCGTGCGCGAGCGAGGTCGTGACCCAGACGACGACGAGCGGGATCAGCGTGACCATCAGACCCGCCGTCATCGCGACCATCCGCCAGTTCGGCGGCACCCACTGCGCGGCGGTCACCAGCCGTGCCCATTGCCAGGTGACCGCGGTGCCGATCGCGCCCACCGCGGAAAGGAGGAACCAAGGCCATCGCCGGTGAGGCCGCCGGGGTTCCGGCACGTCGCCGATGACTTGGGAGCACACCATCGTGTAGAGGTGGACGAGGAAGTCGCGCGATCCGTAGTTCGTCGGCGCGGGGACCACCAGCGTGAGGTCACCGGGTTCCGAACCGAAGCCGAGTTCGCCGAACATCTTGAGGACGGTGCTCTTGCCCGCGCCGCGGGGACCGCTGATCCCGACCGCGCCACGGGTCATGAACGTCATCATCCGGGTGAGGCGCCCGCTGGTGGCGGTGGGGACGTATTCGGCGACGTCGGAAACGTCACCCAGCCGTCGGACGTCCGCCCACGGGAGCGACCTGTCATACGAACGCTTTCGCACTTCGTCGAGGCGTACGGCGACCAAGGGGCGTACGCCGCGATCCAGGAGCGCATCGAGCCAAGCGCGGCACGAGGTTTCGGCCTTCGCGCGAGCCTCGGCCGTGCGCGAGGTGGGGTTCTTCGACGGCCAGTCGGCCGGTGTGTCCGACCGTAGCCGCGTGGTGAGCGAACGCATCGACGCGGTCAGGCCCCAAGCCAGCCAGCAGATCACGGAGGCCGTCGCGGCGAGCCAGACTTTGAACTCTCCCAGCGATTGTTCGGGGTCGAGGACGGCGACGAACGCGACGGCGAGCGCCAGGACGCTCCCGGCCACGGCCCCACCGCTGATCGCGCGGAGCGCGTAGTCGGACGATCGACGTAAAGCCTGTTTCAGGAGAGCGAAGAGCACGACCGCGACCAGGACCACTCCGGCGGCACTTTGCCAGGTCAGCCCGAGATGATCGAGGGCGAAGGCGGTGGGCGCGAAGATCAGGGTGAGGGAACCGAAGAAGGGGAGCACTTCGGCCGTGGATTGGATCCAGACCGCGGTCTCGACCGGGACCTTGAGCAGGGACTCGGCATAGCGGGCCTTCGCCGTCGCGTACTGCTGCCGGGCCGCGGCGGTCGACGCGACGATCGCGGTCACGTTCCGCTCGATGTCCCCGGCCACTTCGTCGACGAAATCGCGGACCTTTTCGAGGTTGACCGCGCCGGCGACATCGGCCGTTTCACACGCTTCTTCGGCGAGCTGATGGCGTGCCGCGAGGACGAATTCGCGCGCGTCCAAGGCGGAAGTGAGGTAGACGCGTTCGAGCCGGATGTCCGTGAGGTGCTTTCGGACGCCTCCGTTGCGAAAGACGAACAGGCCGCCTTCCCTGCCGATGAGATCGGGGACCTCGGACAGCGGGCCGACCGCGTCGACCGTGCCACTCGGGCCGCGGTCGAACACCAGCAACGCGAGCTTGTACCGGACATACGCGGAGTTCGTCGTCATCACCGCGGCGGCGAGCACGAGCAATGGCGGGAAGTCGGTCTTGTTCCACTCGGAGTCGTTGATCAGCGCCAGCCACGCGAACAGCCCGGCGACCGAGCCCGCCACCACCGGGAACAGGACCGCTACCCGGTCCTGCGCCAGCACCCGCGTCGGGGTGCCGAGGCGGGTTTCGTCGTCGCGGGTGACGAGCAAGGTCTTCTGCGCGCCGATGGCACCCGCGAGAAGCCCTACGATCCCGGCGCTGAGTAGCGTCGGCCAGCTCCGGCCGGTGAGGAACGCCGCCACCCCGGCGACCAGCCCGGCGCCGGTGCCACCCACGAGCCAGGCCGTCGTCGCGCCGCGCCACCGGGAAAACGACACCGCGACCGGCAGCAGGGGGCGGGTGAGCGAGGCCAGGGCGATCGCGACGGCGACGGTGACCGCCGCGGCCATCCCGGACACCGCCCACAACGGGAGCGTGACGTCCCACCGCTTGTCGATCGCCATCGCGGTGGCGACGGCGGTGATGAGCCCGAGGACACCCGCCAACGCGGTCGTCACGAGCAGGAACCGCGGACGGGAGACCTTGTCCGCCAGCCGCCACCACGCCAGAGGACCCGCGTCCGCGGTCTTCGCGAAGTGCGCTACGCGACGGAGCCTGATCAGCTCTTCAGACGGAAGCTCGGCGATGAGGTGCCGTTCGATGGCCCACGGATGCGGGAAGGCCGCCCGGTCCATCAGCACGGTCGGGTCGGCACCCTCCTTGGCGTAGACGGCGTCGAACAGGTGAAGGCCCAGCGGGGTGGCCAATACCGTGGCCAGGGGCCCGCTCGGATCGGTGCGGACGACGTCCGCCAGCGCTGGCCACTCGGCGAGGCGATCAGCGAGTGACGGCGGGCGCAGTTCGACGATCTCGATTCCGTGCACGAAGTCCGCGGTACGGCTGGTCAGCAGCACCGGGAAGGGGAGCGCCCGAACGCCTTCGAGGAAATCCTCACGGAGACCTGAAGCGAGCTCGTCCACGCCTTCGACGAGTGGGTGGATCAGACCGGCCTCCAGCAGCCGTGCCGCCTGCGTGACGGTGTGTTCGCTTTCGAGATGGCGCGAGATCCACGCTTCGAGCGGCTGCCCGTCCTCCCAGGTTTCGATCGGGATCCACACCGGAACGGGATCGCCGGGCTCACGGGCCTTCAGCGCCGCCTGCTGGAACTCGGTGACCAGCCGGGACTTGCCGGCTCCCCACGGTGCGACGACGACGATGCTTTCTTTGCCGCGAGCGAGAAAATGATCGAGCGGTGGGCTGAACCCGGACGCGGTGTGGGACCGCTTGACGACGGCCTTGGCGGCCAGGTCGTCCACGATCGTGGCCAGCTCGGTGGCGTCGTCAGGGGGTGCTACCGCCCCACTCGTCATGCGAACGAACTCCCGTGTCCGGCCGGTTGTGCTGGTCCGACGAAGGAGTCGCCGTCACGGCCGAAACGTGTCACCCGGGCTGGCTCTGCGACCTTTTCGTGATCTGACGGCCGGCCGCCCGGGAAGCCCCGGGCGGCCGGACCGGCGTCAGAGGGTGCAGTTCCTGGCCGAGCCGGTGTTCACCTTGGCCCCGGTGAACTCCTCGATTATCGCGATGTTTTCCGGGGCGTAGTTCTTGGCCACGATCGCGGCCACGTCGGCGCTGCCGAGTTTGGCGGCATAGGGCGCGGACTGATCCAGCCAATACGCGGTGCGGAGAAACTCGACGAGTACCAGCTCGCGCAGTTCTGGCTGGTTCTTGATCTTGGTCCAGTAGTCGGGATAACGGGCCTTGGCCACCCGCAGGTAGAGCTGCAGATAGCGGAGGTTGGTGGCGGCGATGTCCCGGGAATTACTGGCGCCCACGCCCTGGATGTACTCGGCGACGACCGTGGCCGCCGGCAAACCCATGAGTCCGGCGTTGAGTTCGGCGACGACTCCCTGGAGTCGATAGGCCCCTTGCTGCGAGTCCCGCAGGTAGATGTCGTCCATGCTGGAAGTAAGGTCGTCGGTGATCAGCGGCAGTATTTCGCGGCGGGGGAATCCGCCGTGCAAGGGTACCTTCATCGCCTTGCGGGAGGCGTTGATCCAGGCGGAGTAGTAGACGTCCCAAGAGGTTCTCGAAGGATCGAGATCCCACATGTGCGTCTCTTCGTGGATCGCCACCATCAGGGACTCGGCGAGCGCGTTGAAGCTGGTCTTGGTCACGAACTGGCTGAAGTACTTGTCCTTCGCCTGTGCGATCGCGAGACCTTCGCCGCTGGGCCACCGTCGCTTGTAGACGGCCTGGATGGTCTGCAGCCACTTCGAAGACTGGAAAGTGGCTTTGATGTCACTTACATCGGCTTTCGGCTGTACGGGTTCTTCGTAGCAGAAGGGGGCGCGTACGCCCGCGTCGGAAGTGGTTTGGGCGGTAGCGACGGGAAATGGGGTGAGGGACAGTACGAGGCATGCGGTCAGCACGGAAATGCGATATTCACGGCGCATACGAACCTCGGTTCACGGTAGGGACCTCCGTGGGTAATGACGGCAGTGTCTCCTACTTCTCGCCGTTAATTCAATGATCTCGCTCCGACTGCGGCTGGATAGGCTAGGAATTATGGCGGCGAATGGGGTAGGCCCCTAAGTGCACGCCAGCCGGGACCTGCGCATGCCGTAGCCGAAGTAGATCAGGAGACCCAGCGCCATCCAGCCGCCGAAGACCACCCAGGTGGTGCCATCGAGGCTGAGCATCATGTAGCCGCAGCACAGCACCCCGAGGATCGGCGTGACAGGGGAGAAGGGCACCCGGAACGTGCGCGGCGCGTCCGGCTCCCGGCGTCGCAGCAGCAGGACGGCGACGTTCACCAGACCGAACGCGAAGAGCGTGCCGATGCTGGTGGCGTCGGCCAGTTTGCCGAGGGGGATGAACGCGGCCAGTGTCGCGACGAAACCGGAGACCACCAGGGTGTTGATCCGCGGCGTGCCGCTCTTCGGGTCCACTTTGGACAGCGCGGCCGGGACCAGGCCGTCGCGGGACATCGAGTACAGGATGCGCGTCTGTCCGTAGAGGACGGTCAGGACGACACTGGAGATCGCCACGATCGCGCCGACGGCGAGCAGTGCGGCCCACAGCGGATTGCTCGACACGGCACTGAGGACGTGCGAGAGCGCGGCTTCCTGGCCGTCGAACCGCTGCCACGGCAGGGCGCCGACCGCGGCCACGGCGACCAGGCAGTACAGCACGGTGACGATGGCGAGCGAGAGCAGGATCGCCCGCGGCAGGTCACGCTGCGGGTTCTTCGCCTCCTCGCCCGCCGTCGACGCCGCGTCGAACCCGATGTAGGAGAAGAACAGTTTCGCGCCGCCGGCGCTCAGCCCGGCCAGGCCGAGTGGCAGGAACGGGGTGAAGTTCGCCGCGCGCACTGCGGTGAACGCGATCGCGCAGAACAGCACCAGGGTGCCGATCTTGATCACGACCATGATCGCGTTGGCCCGCGCGCTCTCCTTCGCCCCGGACAGCAGCAGGACCATGGCGAGCAGGACGACGACGATGGCCGGGACGTTGACGATCCCGCCCGAGCCCGGTGGCTGGCTCAGCGCGTCCGGGATGGCGACCCCGAAGGTCAGCCGCAGCAGCTCGTTGACGTACTGACCCCACCCGACGGCCACCGAGGCCACCGAGACGCCGTACTCGAGTACCAGGCACCAGCCG
This sequence comes from Amycolatopsis pittospori, assembly GCF_013870525.1. Classification (GTDB taxonomy): domain Bacteria; phylum Actinomycetota; class Actinomycetes; order Mycobacteriales; family Pseudonocardiaceae; genus Amycolatopsis; species Amycolatopsis pittospori. Next base: position 104,537 of record NZ_JACBXD010000002.1, on the reverse strand, counting down.
CAGACCCAGGCGACCAGCTCGCCGAGTGTCGCGTACGTATAGGAATAGGATGAACCGGACAGCGGGATCATGCCGGCGAGTTCGGCGTAAGACAGCGCGGAGAACAGCGCGGTGATACCGGCGAGCACGAAGGACAGCACGACCGCGGGGCCCGCCACGGGCACCGCTTCACCGAGGACGACGAAGATCCCGCTGCCCAGCGTCGCGCCGATGCTGAGCATGGTCAGCTGCCCGAGTCCGAGTGAACGCTTCAACGTGCCATGATCACTTTCGGCGATCAGGTCGGCGACCGGTTTCCGCCGCACCGTCGCGGCTCGCAGAGTCATGCCGACGACCGTATCTGCCGCCTTGAACGCACTGAACAGGAGATCGTTGCGTCGTTAGCTGAGTTACAGTCGATTCGTTCCGTGACCTGGTCGATTCATGAAGAATCGTTCACTCTCACCACGCCGTCGGCTGGCCACGAAAGTGCCGGGGCACCGACGTCGACACCCCGGCACGGTGGGGTCACAGCTCGACGAGCAGCTCGTGGTCGATCTCGACGAACTCGACGATCGTTTCAGCGAACCGGCCGGCGATCAGCTCCTGGTAGACGGCCGAACCGGTGTGCGCGTCATAGGCGTCCTGGTCGGCGAAGTGCTCGACGAACAGCAGGTAGTCCGGTTTGGCCGGATCGCGGTAGACGCGGAAGGACAGCGTGCCGTCCTCGACTCCTGGGCCCCGCGGGGCGAACTCGGCCACGAGGGCCTCGGCCTCGGCCTGCTTGCCGTCCTTCAGGTGGATGGGGAAAACCTTGGTGAGCAACGGAAACTCCTTGTGTCGTCGGAACGAGGAGAAGCCTCTCGCTCACGGGCCGCCGGGTCCGGCCGGATCCGGACATCCGCCGATGTCCGGATCCGGCCGGTGGCCTCGCCGGCGGACGCGTATACCTGAGCCGTGACCACGTATTCGGCCGTTCTCACGACCGGCATCTACTGCCGGCCGGGATGTGGAGCGAAGCCGTTGCCGCGCAACAACGTCACCTTCGAGCACGCGGCGGCGGCCGAGGCGGCCGGGTTCCGCGCGTGCCTGCGCTGCCGTCCGTACCGGGTGGCCGGACCGGTCGGCTCGGACGCGCCCGAGCTGGTCTGCCGGGCGGTCCAGCTGATCATCGGCGGAGCACTGGACCACGACGGCACCGAAGAGGCACTCGCCGCCCGCGTCGGCTTGTCCGCCCGGCACCTCCGACGACTGTTCCTGAAACATCTGGGTGCCAGTCCGGACCAGCTCGCGCGGTCGCGGCGCGCGCATTTCGCCCGCCGTCTGCTCGACGACACCGACCTGACCGTGCTGGACGTCGCGTTCGCTTCGGGTTTCGGGAGCCTGCGGCAGTTCAACCGGGCCATTCGGGAGGTGTTCCGTGCCTCGCCGACCGACCTGCGTGACCGTCGGCGCCGCGCCGACCGGCTGGTCGCCGACGGGGGTCTCGCGTTGCGGCTGCCTTTCCTGCCGGGTTACGACTGGCCCGCGACGCTGGGACTCTTGAGTTCTTGGGCGGTGCCGGGGGTCGAGTCCGTCGAGGGGGAGACCTATCGGCGGACGATCACCGTCAAGGACGCGCCCGGGCTCCTGGAGATCTCGCCGGGTGGGGCGGACCATCTGTTGCTGCGTGCGCATCTGCCCTACTGGGAAGACCTCATCCACGTGGTGGACCGCGCTTCGCGGATCGTGGGCCTCGACACCGATCACTCGGCCGGGGTCGAGGTGCTGAGCGATGATCCCGTCCTCGGGCCCCTGGTCCGGTCCCGGCCTGGGCTGGCCGTGCCGGGCGCCTGGAGCGGGTACGAGGTCGCCACACAGGTGGTGCTGGGTTCCGGGCTGGCGGACTTCGTGGCTTCCCGCGGTTCGGCGGTACCCGGTCTGCCGGGTGGGTTGACGCATACCTTTCCCTTGCCGTCAGGGGAGTTCGCCGTACTCGAACCGGGAATCGGCGTGGCCGCGGTGGCGGCGCTGCCTGGGCTGGACGTCGAACAGGCGCACCGTGTCGCCTTCCGGCTCGGTTGCCGTGAGGCCTTTCCGACCGGCGAGCCCGCCCTGGCCGGGGCCCTGGCCGAGCTGGGCGTCTCGCCCGCGACCCGGTGGCATCCGTGGTCGGCGCTGGCCGCGGCACAGCTCATGGCCGCGTCGGGACGCACTCGGTAGCCGTCCACTTACTGTCCATAGTGGACTGCGGCTCGCCGCCGGTTCGCGGCGGAGGTGAGGGGTGACGCCGTCGAGCAAGTGGCCTATTGACAAGCATGACAGTATTTTTCCAACTGCACGGCTAGTGCGTTGGCTGCGGGATGAGGGTCGACGTCTCTGGGGAGAGGAACCGACCATGCTCGCAGCTCGCCGGACATCGTTGGTGGTTGCGCTCGGCGCGGCCGCCGGTCTCGCCTGCACCGTACCTGTCGCGGCCGCGGCGCCGGTCGCCTCGGCCGACGACTACTACCAGGACGCGCTGGGCAAGACCGGTGCGGAGCTCAAGACCGCGCTGCACGGGATCATCAGCACCAACACCAAGTTGTCGTACGAGCAGGTTTGGGACGGGATCAAGGCCACCGATGAGGATCCCGCGAACTCGGCGAACGTGATCCTGCTCTACAGCGGTCGTTCGCAGTCGAAGAGCACGAACGGCGGCGAGCCCGACAACTGGAACCGTGAGCATGTCTGGGCCAAGTCGCACGGCGACTTCGGCACCGCGATCGGGCCGGGCACCGACCTGCATCATCTGCGGGCCGAAGACGTATCGGTGAACAGCACGCGGGGGAACAAGGACTTCGACGCCGGCGGCTCCCCGGTCGACGAGGCGCCCGGAAGCCTGACCGACGACGATTCGTTCGAGCCGCGGGACGCGGTCAAGGGCGACGTGGCCCGCATGATCCTCTACATGTCCGTCCGGTACGACGGCAGCGAGGGCTACCCGGACCTCGAACCGAACGACGCCGTCGACAACGGTTCGAAGCCCAACATCGGGCGTCTCTCGGTCTTGTTGTCCTGGAACACCCAGGACCCGCCCGATGCCGCCGAGCAGCGTCGTAACCAGGTCATCTACGACCAGTTCCAGCACAACCGCAATCCGTTCATCGACCACCCTGAATGGGCTGCCTCCATTTACGGTTAGCCCGTCCCGATCAGTGGGCATGCCGAAGTTTACGTAGTCGCGGAATTGTTCGGATAACACCGGGAAGGTGCAGGGCATAGGGTTCAGGCCATGACCTCGAAGTCGATCGATCCTCTCGGTGCCTGCCGAGCCGGGATCGTGTGCCTCTCGGTCGTCCTGGCCACGATCGGATCCGCTCCGGTCGCGCAGGCGACAGCCCCGGCTGCGGCTCCTGAAGCGGCCGTTCAGCCGGGCAACGTACTGCGGTTCGACGCCCTGACCGATTCGCTGATCGCGCGTCTGCTCCTGGGCGATCTGGTCGCCGCGTCGAAGTTCGGCACCGGGCGGCCCATCGACGACCCGCAACGGGAACGGGAACTCCTGGCCACCGTCCGGAGTGAGGCCACGGTGCTCGGCATCGACGCCGACGCGGCGGTCGCGGTGTTCACCGATCAGATCTCCGCCAGCAAGATCGTGCAGCGCGGCCTGTTCGCGCGCTGGACGGAGCATCCCGACGAGGCTCCCACCGCTCGCCCGGACCTCGGTCAGATCCGGGCCGAGCTCGACAAGCTCACCCACGCCATTCTCGCCGAACTGAAAACGACCGAGACCCTGCGCCATGGCGATTCGCGTTGCCGTCCTGAACTCTTCCTCGCCAAAGCCGTGGGTGCCATCGAACACCGTCTCGACGCGCTTCACCGGCAGGCCTTGCGCACCGCTGTCGCCACGGTCTGCCTGCCCGAATAGGGGTCAGGACTCTCTGAAGATGACCGCGTCCGTCAACGATGTCCTCTACAGTGAAGGGAATTGGGCCGATCAGTTCTGGTCGTTCGCCAACCTCGTCGCCTACGCCTCGCGCGGGACGACGGTGCGGACCGGCGACGTCATCGGGTCCGGCACGGTGGGGACCGGCTGCGTCCTGGAACTGTCGCAAGTCCACGGAGAACAGGAATTCCCGTGGCTGCGGGCCGGTGACCGGGTCTCCCTGGAGATCGAGGGCCTCGGCGAGATCCGCACTTCGATCGTGGAAGGCGACCCGGTGCACCCACTCGCGTGAGTGCGCTAGCGCGGCGAGGTCGACAACGTGGGCGTCGGAGGTATCGAGCCGCGGTCGAGGGAGAAGACGGTGAGGAAGTAGTTCGCCTGAACACAGTTGACGTTCTCCCCGCCGGTGAGCCTCGCGGTCAGCGTGCCGCCCTCGACGGACAGGGCGGCGCCGTCCTCGGCGCAGCCGGGCACGGCGAAGGCGAAGCCCCGTCGATCGGCGGGCGGGGTGAACGACAGCGCTCCACGAACCTCGTCCAGGTTGGTGAGCTTGGCACGTTCCAGGGCGCTTCGGAACGCTTGGGCTTCGGCTGTCCCCAGTTCCACGGGTCGCAGCTCCGCCAACCGGTTGGTCAGGCCGCCGAGCCCCACGAACGCCTCCAGCTTCACCGGCCCCTTGCCGGCGCCCGGGCCCCCTCCGGCTCCACACCCCGCCACCACCAGCACAAAGAACGCCGCTATCCATCTCATGCGCCGAGGACGTAACCGGCCACGACTCCGGTTGCGCGACTTCAGTCTCGAAGCGATATCGCTATGAGCCTTTACCGGCCTGCATCCGGACATAAGCGAGGTAGAGGCCGGTGACGATCACAGCGCCGAGGCTGAGGAGAATGCCGAGGCACAGCAGCCAGATCGTCCAGCCGTGGCCGGAAAGCTGCTCGGCGGCCATCGTCTGGTAGTTCCTCGCCGGGATGTCGATTCCGTCGCCGATGGTCCAGCACACGTCGCCTGCTCGCATCTCCTTGTCGCCGCAGACGACCGGTCCCTCGCGGGCCGCCTCCGGGGCGGCCTCGGACACCAGCATCAGTCCGATCACGAACACGATCCCGCCGAGCGCGATCGCGAGGTAGCCGATCAGGCCTTTGTCCGTCATGTGCGCGACTTCCTCGGTACTCGACGATTCCTGAGGTCGGTCAGTGGGTCGAATGCACGTTGTCGAGCCTTCTCGGGTTTCTGGTTCTTCGACCGCGGCATGCTCGGTTCTAGCTTGCCGACGCGGGGACCGGTCCCGGATGCCCGACCCCCGGACGAGATCGGCGACCACTGTCCGGTGATACCCACATGACCATGCGTGATCAGGATGTGTGGCTGAGGTTCAGCCGCTCAGGCGAGGAAACCCCTGCAGTCCTGGCAATGTCACCCATTGCGGTGATCCTCGCTAATTCACCATTCGTGGCGACCGCCTCACCGGTTCGGGTAATGGCCGCCGCCCACTTGTCGTAGCGGCCTCCGGTTTCCCATGAAGATCGTCTTCGTTGCTGCTACCCACAGTGGCAGCGCTCGAAAAACGAGGCCCCGCCGCAAAACACGAAAGACTTGCATGTTTATCGTGGGAAGATTCATGACTTCCCGACCGGCCGGGAAAGCGCTTTTTGACAGCGCGCCAACGTGGTGAAAATCTTCGATCGCTCCTCGCGAGAGCACAACTGAACACGAAAATCCGAACAAGGAGCCCCTCAATGCAGATGTTCACCCAGCACGTGCACCACGGTCACGACCTGATCTCCGGTCTGCTCGCGCACCTGGCGCACGTGCTCGGATGGCTGGTCTGACGCTCTAGGCAGGGTTTGACGGGGGCCGGTCTGTTGGCGCGGGTCGGCCCCTTCGTGTTTCCGCTTACGCGGTCCCCGTCGGGGGCATACCGGATCAGTCTCCCCGGATGAGGTCGGGCATGCTGTGCGCGCACAGGATTCTCGGGGAGGCGCGCGGTATGACCGAAGCAGGGGAGTTCGCTGTTCCGGAACGGGTGGACAGCCCGGACCGGCAACCGGGGCCGTCGAGCAGGGCGGGCCGGTGGCTGATGGAGCACCGGGTGCAGCCGGTCGGGCCGGAAAGCCACGAGGAGCACACCACTCCGCAGTCGTGGTGGAAGGTCATGTGCCTCACCGGAGTCGACTATTTCTCCACATTGTCCTATTTGCCCGGCATCGCGGCGCTGGCCGCGGGTGCGCTCTCGCCGCTGGCGACCTTGCTGATCGTCGCGCTCACCTTGCTCGGCATGTTGCCGATGTACCGGCGGGTGGCGAAGGAAAGCCCGCACGGCCAGGGTTCGGTCGCGATGCTGGAGAATCTGCTGCCGTTCTGGCGAGGCAAACTCTTCGTCCTGGTGCTTCTCGGTTTCGTCGCGACGTCGTGGATCATCACCATCACCCTGTCCTCGGCCGACGCCACGGTGCACGCGCTGGAGAATCCGCACGTGCCGTCGTTCCTGCACGGGCACGAGGTGCTGATCACGGTGATCCTGCTGCTGATCCTGGGCGGGGTGTTCCTGCTCGGATTCAGTGAGGCGGTCGGGGTCGCGATCCCGCTGGTGGCGATCTTCCTGATCCTGAACGCCGTGGTCGTGGTCGCCGGGATCGGCGAGGTCTTCACCGAGCCGGCCGCGCTCGACCGCTGGCTCGACGCGCTGACCTCGGGTGGGGGCGGCTTCGGCGGCGTCGTCGGCCCGGCGATCCTGGCGTTCCCGTTGCTGGTGCTCGGTTTGTCCGGATTCGAGACCGGTGTGAGCATGATGCCGCTCGTCGCGGCCAAGGGAAAGAACGACGAGCAGCGGCTGGCCGACCGGATCCGCAACACCCGCAAACTGCTCACCGTCGCCGCGCTCATCATGTCGGTCTATCTGATCGCGACCAGTTTCGTCACCACGGTCCTGATCCCGGCCGAACAGTTCAAGCCGGGCGGCGAGGCGAACGGCCGCGCACTGGCGTACCTCGCGCACGAACTTATGGGCGAATGGGTCGGGACCGCCTACGACATCAGCAGCATCCTGATCCTGTGGTTCGCCGGCGCCTCGGCGATGGCCGGACTGATCAACATCGTCCCGCGCTACCTGCCCGCCTACGGGATGGCCCCGGACTGGGCCCGCGCCGTGCGCCCGGTCGTGCTCGTCTACACCGCGATCTGCGTCCTCGTCACCATCATCTTCAACGCCGACGTCAACGCCCAAGCCGGCGCGTACGCCACCGGAATCCTCGCGATGATGGTGTCCGCGTCGGTCGCGGTGGCCATCTCCGCCGCCCGCCGTCGTCAGCGCAAGGCCGCCATCGCCTTTGCCGTCTTGACGCTGATCCTGATCTACGCGCTGGTCGAGAACGTCATCGAGAAACCCGACGGCCTCACCATTTCCGCGTTCTTCATCCTCGGGATCATCGCCGTGTCGCTGGTTTCACGGGTCACACGCACCACGGAACTGCGGGTGGAGCACATCGAATTCGACGAGCCCGCGCGCCGGTTCGTCACCGACTCGATCACCTACGACGGCGCACTGACCATCATCGCGAACCGCCGTCAAGCCGGGGACGCCGAGGAATACCGGGCGAAGGAGGCCGAACAGCGCGGGCTCAACCCGGTTCCGGGCGCCGCTGACGTCCTGTTCCTCGAGGTCGACGTCATCGACCCTTCGGGATTCAGCGACGTACTGAAGGTTCGCGGCGTCGAGATCGACGGTTTCCGTGTCCTGCGAGTGGAAAGCCCGGCCGCGCCGAACGCGATCGCCGCGATCCTGCTGGCGTTGCGCGACGCCACCGGTGTACGGCCGCAGTGCCATTTCGAATGGAGCGAGGGTAACCCGCTCGGCCACCTCTTCCGCTATCTGATCCTCGGCCGCGGCGATACCGCCCCGGTGGTTCGCGAGATCATCCGCACCAGCGAACGCGATCCCGCGCTGCGGCCCGGGATCCACGTCGGCTGACGCCGGACCTCGGCATCGTCGAGTCCAGGATCGATGAGCACGGTAACGACCGCGTCCCGGCCGCGAGACGCGACCGGGACGCGACCGGGACGCTGGGTCAGCAGGGCTGAAGCAGCCAGCAGAGCCGGTATTTCGCCTGGTACGTCGTGGAAGTACCCGGTGCGACGATGTTCTGCGTCCGCGCGCCGCCGTGCGCCCAGCCGGTGTAGGCGTACTTCAGGTTGAGTGGTGGCAGGTTCTGCGGGCTGTCCGCGCTGATCGAGTTGGTGGATCCGGCGATCACCGTCCGGGAGAACGGCGTGCGCTGCTGGGTCCCGCCGACGGTGAGCATCGCCTGACTGGGGCTGGAGGTGAAGTTCAGCGCCACCGTCTTCGGCTGGAGATCGACGGTCTTGCTGCCCGTGCGGCCGCCCGAGTCGGTCGCGGTCAGGGTCAGTTGCAGGTACGACGGGTATTCGTGGTCCGGCGCGACGAACGAGCCGGACGCGACGCCGGGGAAGTCCTGGACGTTGTGCGTATGGCAGGTCCCGTTGGCCGCGCAGTGCCGGATCGCGAGCCGCCAGGTCAGCGCCGACGGCGGGAGCTGGCCGTCCTGGGCGTCGACCGCGCGGCCGGAGAACGGCACCGTCTGGCCGACCGACCAGGTCAGGGTGCCGGTCGGACTGTCGATGACCGGTACCGGATCGAGGCCCTGCGGGGTACCGACGGTCACCCGCACCGCCGTCGTCGCACTCGCGCCGTGGGAGTCCGTCACCCGCAGGCCGGCGTCCACGGCGGCGGCCGTCGTGTAGGTCCAGGTCGGCCGGGAGGCCGACGAGTCGTCGTACGCGCCGTCGGCGTCGAGGTCCCAGGCGTAGGAGAGGGTGTCACCGGCGTCCGGGTCGGTGGAACCGGTGCCGTCGAACTGGACGGCCAGTGGCGCCGGGCCACTCGTCGGGCTCGCCGTGGCGACCGCGACCGGCGGCCGGTTGGTGCCGCCGGGACGGCTCACGCGGTGGAGTTCACCGCTGCCCAGCGCGACGTAGAACAGGTCGCCACCCGGGCCGGTGAGTACCTGCACCGGGATGTTGACGCCGGTCACGAAGGGCACCAGGCGGCTCGGGCTCGGCTGACCGGCGACGGTCTGCATGGCCCAGATGCACCCTCGGGAGGAGTCGGCGAAGAACAGCGCGCCGGCGTACTCGGCGGGGTAGTTGCTCCCGGATTCGAAGGCGATGCCGCTGATCGAGGAGCCACCGGTGGGACACGGGTCGCCCGCGACCACCTTGGCGTTGTGGTTGTAGGCGTAGTACGGCGCGGCCTGCCCGCCGGAGGTGTACAGGGACTCGCACCGGTCGAGGTTCGCGCCGTCGTAACCGGCCTGCCTGGCGTTGCCCTCGTAACAGGGCCAGCCGAAGTTCTCCGCCACTGAGTCGCCGACATCGGCGACGCGGTTGATCTCCTCCCAGGTGTCCCAGCCGACGTCGCCGGCCCACAGCTCGCCGGTACCCGGCCGGAAGCCGAACCGGAACTGGTTCCGCCCGCCGTAGGCGATCACGCGCTTGGCGTTGGCGTCGGTGCTGTTCGCGAAGGGGTTACCGGGTGCGCCTTCGCCGGTGTCGGGGTCGAGGCGCAGCAACGCACCGTTGAGCAGCACCGGCTGCCCGGCGGGACGTCGCGGTGACTGCGAACGCAGCGCGCCGCCTTCGGCCGTCGGCGGCGCGAGGTTCGTCCCGGCGGGCGAGGGCGGGTCGGCGCAGGGGTTCTCGACCTGGCCGTAGTCGGCGAAGTTGAAGCTGGCGCCGTCGCCGCCGCCCGCGTACAGGGCACCGTCCGGCCCGAAGGCGAGCGAACCGACCGAGTGGCTGGGGAACTGCTGGCACCAGCCCGTGACGAGCGGTTTCTCGCTGACGGCCGTGCCGGCCGGGCCCATGGTCAGCTGGGAGATCCGGCCGGTGACGACACAGCCCTTGGCGGTGGCGCCCGGCGGGGTCGGGCAGGCGTCACCCCACCGCGGCGCGGTGCCGCCGGGCAGCGCGTCGAAGGTATAGGAGACGTAGACGTACGGCCTGGTGGGGAAGGCGGGGTCGACGGCCAGCCCGAGCAGGCCGCGATCCCAGAAGTCCTGTGTCTGTGTGCGGAGGTCGGCGAAGACCGTCGCCGTCGTGTCGGCGAGCGAGTCGAAGACCTTGACCAGGCCGCTCTTCTCCGCGATGAACACCCGGCCGTCCGGCGCGAACGCGGTGGCGGTCGGCGAGCTGAGCCCGCCGATCGCCACCGTGTCGGTGAAACCGGTGGGAACCGCGGCTTCGGCGGGCGCCGTGGCGACGACCGCGACCGCGAGGGCGCCGACGAGCGGCCCGACCACGCCCACCGCCAGCGCTCGTCGTGATCTTCGCGGGAACAGTGATTTTCTCGAGAACAGCGGACGGCGAGAACCCATCACAACGAACTCCTCCTGCGCCGGGGGACCGGAACGAACGCGACTCCAGTCGGTATGGCGTGAGAAGACCGAAAGTTGTTACGGCTCTACGAGAAATGCGCACAAACCGCTAAAGACACGCCGCGGCACGGTCTCGCGGTGGGGACGCGATGATCGTCCCGGGACAGGTGAGCGCCTCGCGCGCCGTCCGGCCCGGACCGACCACGCCGCCGTCGCCCGAAGTCTCAAGGGATAGGGTCGAACCATGGCGTCGATCAAGAAGTTCCAGGTCACCTTCGATTGCGCGGATCCTGAGCGCGTCGCCCGTTTCTGGTGCGAGATCCTGGGATACGTCGTTCCGCAGCCTCCCGAGGGGTTCGCCACCTGGGACGATTACGAGAATTCGCTGCCGCCCGAGCGCCGGGGCGCCGGGTTCGCGTGCGGTGACCCCACAGGGGAGGGGCCGCGGCTGTACTTCCAGCGCGTTCCCGAGGGCAAGGTCGTCAAGAACCGGGTGCACCTCGACGTGCGTGTCGGCACCGGACTCGTGGGTGAAGAGCGCCTCGCGGTCCTCGAGGCCGAATGCGAGCGGCTGGTCGCGCTCGGCGCGATCCGCGATCAGGTTCTGCTCGCCGACGAAGAGAACGAGTCCTGCATCAACATGCGGGACATCGAGGGAAACGAGTTCTGCCTCGACTGACGACGTGCGGTGAGACCGCCGCGTGAGTCAGTCGATGGGGATGCTGGTGCAGGTCGCTTTGCCCTGCTCCTGGAATACGCCCGGCTTGATGCGCTCGAAGTACCGAAGACAGATCAGCCCGGAGTTGAAGGTCTTGTTGATATAGAACAAGTGGTTTCGCGCGGTGTTCGTGGGGCCGGTGCGCTTGGTGCCGTCCGGCAGGAACACTTCGAAGAAGCCCGTCGTGCCGAGGATGAGTTCGCCGCGGAGCGCGTCCACCCGGTTGATCTTGCCGTCCTTCCCGCTCGTCGAGTTGCAGTAGTACGCGTTGCAGACGACCTCGACGTCGGCCGACGCGGTGCCCGTCAAGACCCCTGCCGAGAGGGCCGTGGCTATCGACAGCACGGTGGTGACCCTTTTCGCGTTCGCTGAGATCGACATGCGTTTCCCTGCCTTCGCGCTCGGTGATCGATCCGCGAACGGTAGGCGGGACCGCTAACTTTCCGCTAAGGCGATCACAGGATCAGACCCGCGGCGCGAAGATCGGTCCAGACCCCCGCCGGCACCTCCATCGCGAACGACTCGACGTTGCGCCGTGCCTCCTCGGCGGACCGCATCCCGACCGCGATCCCGGCGACGGCCGGGTGCCGCAGTGGGAAGGCCATGGCCGCCTGGGGAAGTGTCACACCGTGCGCTTCGCAGACGTCGGCGATCTTGTTCGCCCGGGCCAGGATGTCCGGTGTCACGGCCTCGTAGTCGAAGTACGCGGTTTCGTCCGGCCGCGGTACGGCGAGCAGCCCGGAGTTGAAGATCGACGCCGCGATCACCGAGACGCCGCGTTCTTCGCAGGCGGGCAGGAACGTGTCGAGCGCGCTGTGGTCGAGCAGCGTGTAACGGCCGGATTGCATGACCACGTCGACGTCCGCTTCCTTCACCAAGGTGGTGAGCATGGCCGTGTCGTACATACCGGCACCGATCGCGCCGACGATCCCTTCCGATCGCAGTTCCGCCAGCGCCGGGTAGCCGTCGCGCAGCGCGTCGTCGAAGAATTCCTCGGCGTCGTGCAGGTACAGGACGTCGATCCGGTCCAAGCCCATCCGCTCCAGCGAATCCTCGACACCGCGCCGGATTCCGTCGCGCGTGAAGTCTCGTACCCGGCGATGTGTCGCGGGCACGTGGAAACCGGCCGGGTCCAGGTTCCCGTCGGCGTCCTGCGGCACCAGCAGCCGGCCGACCTTCGTCGACAGGGTGAACGAATCACGCGGTCGGCCACGGAGGAACTCGCCGATCCTGCGCTCGGAATGCCCGATGCCGTAATGCGGTGACGTGTCGTAGTAACGGATCCCGCCGTCCCAGGCCGCTGCCAGCGTCGCCGCGGCCGTCTCGTCGTCCAGTGGCGCGAACAGTCCGCCGAGCGGTCCGCCGCCGAATCCCAATCGCGTCACCTCGACGTCGGTGTGTCCGAGCCGGTTCGACTTCACTATCAACCCCCATGACCGCTTTGACGGATTTCTCCCCGCCGAGGCAGGATATCGTACCTTTCCGTGCGCTGACTAATTAATTTCCGGACCCCGGCTCGGATATCCGGCCGAATTTCGAAGTCGATGCGAATACTTCATTCATTTGCCCTAATTCCATCGAAGTGGGCTGTTCATCCGCATGTCCTTGCTCGATGTCATCGTGTTATGGCCTGAAGGTGTGGGCGGTCTGCGCTTTCGTACGGATGGAGGTACCCGCGCAAAGTTTCTCGCACTACTTTCCATTTCTGTCGCACCGGCCGCCCGGCGGCCACGCCCTGGACCTGAAGAAGTGTTGTCCTGCAAGCACTTCCGTGGCGAGTGCAACTCTGACTCATGATAGCGATCTATTAAGGAAAATGGTGAATTCTTCCCAGGATCTCGATGTCGGGTTGGCTCCATCCTTACGGTCGGTACGAAGCGGGGGACTGGTCATACGAAAATACGGTGGGTCGTCGCTGGCCACACCGGGAATGGTGAGCGACGTGGCCACCGAAGTGGCCGCGCTCACCGAAGCGGGCGATCGGGTGGTCGTGGTCGTGTCCGCCATGGGGGACACCACGGACAAGCTGATCGCTTTGGCCGCGGAATTCGCCGAGCCGCCGCTTCCCCGGGAGCTCGATCAGCTGATGGCGACCGGCGAACAGGCCGCCGCCGCGGTACTCGCCCTGGCGCTGGCCGAGCGCGGGGTCGGAGCGGTCTCGCTCTCGGGTGACCAGGCGGGAATCGAGGTGAGCGGCGAACCGGGAGCGGGGACGATCGTGCGGGTCGATCCCGACCGGATCCTGGCGAGATTGCGTGACGTCCAGGTCGTCGTGGTCGCCGGATTCCAGGGACGCGACGCGAACGGCGAACTGGTGACACTGGGCCGTGGCGGGTCCGACACCACCGCCGTGGCGCTCGCGGCCGCGCTCGGCGGTTCCGAATGCGAGATCCTCACCGACGTCCACGGTGTCCGCACTGCCGATCCCCGGATCGTGCCGGACACCCGTCCGGTCCGCACGATCTCCTACGACGCCATGGTCGAGCTCGCCGGCCTCGGTGCCCGCGTCCTGCATCCCCGGTCCGTCGAGCTGGCCCGCCGTCATGGGATCGCCGTCCACGTGAAGCACTCCTCGATCGCGGGGCCTTCCACCGTGGTCACGGCGAAGGAACCGCCGATGGAGGGCGCTCCCCGGGTCATCGGCATCGCCCACGAACGCGACGTGCGGCTGGTGCGGGTCCAGGTTTCCGCCTCCGGCCCGGACCACTACGCCCGAGTACTCACGAGCCTCGCCGCCCACGGGGTGAAACCGGACAACCTGAGCTGGCCCGATCCCGGCGAACTGCGGTTCACCGTGCGGGGTTCGGAGCCGCTCGGCGTACCGATCGCCGCGCTCGCGATGGATCTGGGAGCCCGCTCCACGGTCCTCGACGAACTCGGCTCGGTTTCCGTGATCGGCACGGCGCTGCTCGATCCACCCGGCTGTCTGCCCGAACTGCTGCGGATCATCGCCGATCAGCGCGTCACCGTGCCGGCGATGACGACCTCGCAGTCGAGGCTCACCGCCGTCATTCCCGCCGACGCCGTCGACACGACCGTCCGCGCGCTGCACGACTCCTTCGGCCTGTCGGAGGACCGGACATGAGCCCGTACGGACAGCCCGCCGGTTCGTTCACCACCGACGGGCTGGTCTTGACGTGCGAGGGCCACGAACAGCGGATCCGATGGCGTGCCGGCGAGCGGCTGGAGCAGTTGTACGAGGGACTTTGCGACCGGTTGAGCGCAGACGGCCTCGGTGATCGCCTCGCGGTGGACGCGGCGGGCACGAAACTCACCTTCGCCGGTCTGGACGAGCGGGCCAATCGCCTGGCCCGCCGTCTGCGGGCGCACGGCGTGCTGCCCGGCGACAGGGTCGGGCTGCTGTTCGACGAGCCGGTGCATCCCTACGTCGCGATGCTCGCGGCGCTCAAGATCAACGCCGCGTATGTGCCGCTGGACACGGGTTTCCCGGACGATCGGCTGGGCTACATCGTCCAGGACGCCGGAGTCCGGCTGGTGGTGTCGACCTCCGGCCTGCGTGACCGGTTCGAGCCCGGCAGCGTCGATCTGCTCTGCCTCGACGAGGACGAAGACCGGATCGCCGCCCTGCCGGGCGCACGCCTCAGCGAGGCCGAGAAGGGCGTTCCGGCCGACGAACTCTGCTACATCGTCTACACGTCCGGCTCGACCGGGCGCCCCAAAGGCGTGACGATCGACCATGCCGCGATCTGCAACTTCGTCCGCGTCGCCGCCGACGTCTACGGCATCCTGGACACCGATCGGGTCTACCAGGGCATGACGATCGCGTTCGACTTCTCGGTCGAGGAGATCTGGGTGCCGCTGCTGTCCGGCGCGACGCTCGTGCCGAAACCCGGCGGTACCAGCCTGGTGGGTCACGAACTCCTCGAATTCCTGCGGGACAACGAGGTCACCGCGTTGTGCTGCGTCCCGACCCTGCTGGCCAGCCTCGACGAGGACCTGCCGCGGCTGCGGTTCCTCCTGGTCTCCGGCGAGGCCTGCCCCGAAGACCTCGTCCGCCGGTGGTTCCGTCCGGAACGGCGGTTCCTCAACGTCTACGGCCCGACCGAGGCCACGGTCACCGCGACGTGGGCGGTGCTGAAACCGGACCGGCCGGTGACCATCGGCGTGCCCTTGCCCACCTACTCGGTCGTCATCCTCGATCCGGACGAGCCGCGGGCCCTGGCGGCGGGCGAACCGGGGGAGATCGGTATCGCCGGGGTCGGGCTCGCCGGTGGGTACCTGAACCGGCCGGACCTGACCGAACGCGCGTTCATCCCGGACTTCCTCGACATCGGATACAACCCGTCCCGCCGTATCTACCGCACCGGCGACCTGGGCCGGATCACACCGGAAGGAGAGATCGAATACCACGGCCGCGCCGACACGCAGGTGAAGATCCGCGGCTACCGCGTCGAGCTCACGGAGATCGAATCGGTCCTGCTGCGGATCCCCGGAATCGCCCAGGCGGTGGTCGACATCCACCATCCGGAGCCGGGCAGGACCGAACTGGTCGCCTACTACAGCCTGCGGCGCGACAGCGCGGACATCGACGCCGGAGAACTGCGTCGACGCCTGGGGGAGCTGCTGCCGGGGTACATGGTGCCCGCCTATCTCGAACGGCTCGGCCACATCCCCCTGACACCGGCGGGCAAGGCCGACCGCAAGAACCTCCCGGTACCGAGCAATCCGCGGGCGGCGAGCCACACCGACTACGTGGCACCGGCCACCGAGACCGAACATCGGCTGGCGGAAGCGCTGGGGCGTGTGCTCGGAGTCGAGCGGATCTCGGCGACGGGCAACTTCTTCGACGACTACGGCGCCGACTCGTTGCTGCTGGCCAAGTTCTGCGCCGCTGTCCGGGAGCGCGGAGACCTGGCGCCGCTGTCGGCGAAGGACGTGTACCTCAATCCCACGGTCCGCGGTCTCGCCGAGTCGCTTCCGCCCATGACCCCGGGCACGGTCGCGCGGGCCGAGGAGCCCTACCGTGCCGGCACCGGCTCCTATGTCCTCTGTGGCCTGTTCCAGTTCCTGGCCTTCCTCGCCTATGCCGCCGGTTCGGGCTGGATCCTGGACACGGGGTTCGCCTGGATCGCCGAGGCCACCGGGTTCGTCGACGGCTATCTGCGCGCGGCAGGGCTCGGCCTCGTCGTCTTCGTCGTCCTTTCCGTGCTGCCGATCTTGGTGAAATGGCTGCTCGTCGGACGGTGGAAACCGGGGGAGATCCCGTTGTGGAGCCTCGGCTACCTACGCTTCTGGACAACGAAGACGCTGATCAGGTTCAGCCCGCTGATGCTGTTCACCGGAACACCGCTGTACTCCTTCTACCTGCGGTCGCTCGGCGCGGATATCGGCAAGGGCGCGGTGATCCTGTCCCGGAATCCGCCGGTCTGCACCGATCTGCTCAGCGTCGGGGCCGGGGCGGTCATCCGTAAGGACGCGTTCTTCCCGTGCTATCGGGCCAGGGCGGGCAGGATCCAGACCGGACGGGTCACCCTCGGCGACAACGCGTTCGTCGGTGAGATGACCGTGCTCGACATCGGCACCACCCTCGGCGAGGACGCGCAACTCGGCCACTCGTCCTGCCTGAACTCCGGGCAGTCCGTGCCCGGCGGCGAATCCTGGCACGGATCGCCGGCCCGTGCCTCCACAGTGGACTACCGCGCGCTGGGAACGGTCACACGGAGCAGGCTCAGGCCGTTCGCCTTCTGCGTGTCCAGCCTTCTGCTCCTGCTGCTGGTGACACTTCCCGCGACCCTCGGAGGCGCGGACGTGCTCACCGAACGCTGGTTCACGGCATCGGCGGACTTCACGAACTGGGCCTTCTATCGCGACCAGATCGTCAATTCGGCGCTGCTGTACTTCGGGGCTTTGCTTCTCGGGCTCGCAGTCGTCCTCACGATCCCCCGCCTGCTCAACCGGTTCCTCCGGCCGGACCGGGTCTATCCGCTCTACGGCAGGCATTTCGCGATCCAGCGGACGATCGCGCGCCTGACCAACCTGCGCGCGTACACCTACCTGTTCGGCGACAGCAGCTACATCGTGCACTACCTGCGCGGACTGGGGTACGACCTGTCGAAGGTCCAGCAGACCGGATCCAACTTCGGCGTCGAGGTCAAGCACGAGACGCCGTTCCTCAGCACGGTGGGCACCGGGACGATGGTCTCGGACGGGCTTTCGCTGCTCAACGCGGACTTCTCCGCGTCGTCCTTCCGGTTGCGCCGGGCCTCCGTCGCGCCGCAGGCGTTCTTGGGCAACGAGATCGCCTTCCCGCCGGGCGCCCGGATCGGCCGGAACTGCCTGCTGGCCACCAAGGTCCTGGTACCGCTCGA
Source organism: Amycolatopsis pittospori (assembly GCF_013870525.1). GTDB lineage: Bacteria > Actinomycetota > Actinomycetes > Mycobacteriales > Pseudonocardiaceae > Amycolatopsis > Amycolatopsis pittospori. The sequence continues at coordinate 87,212 of NZ_JACBXD010000002.1, read as the reverse complement.
CGGGCCGATCCGGGAGAACGTCGGCCTGCTCGGCTCTCCCGCGTTCGAGATCCCCCGGACCGTCCGCCGGGACACCGGGTTCGAGCATCTCGGCACGGGAGACGCGCTGCGCCGGGGGCTGAGGGCGAAGAACCGGCACAACACCCTGACCATCCTCGTCTACCTGCTGGTGCACTGGCTGCACCTGTTCGGCATCGGGCTGGTCGGGACGGCCGCCGGCGCCTTGCACGAACGGCTCGGCGCACTCGCCGTCGGCGGCGGCATCATCGCCACGCTCCTGTTCTCCGTCGCGTTCTTCGTTTCGACCGAACTCGCGGTGCAGGGTTTCCGGGCGATGCGACCGCGGTTCTGCTCGATCTACGATCCGGTCTTCTGGCGGCACGAGCGGTTCTGGAAGATGAGTCCCGCCCGCTACCTCGCGCTGTTCGACGGGACCCCGTTCAAGACCTTCCTCTGGCGTCGGCTCGGCGTCCGGATCGGGCGCCGCGTCTTCGACGACGGATGCGCCATCCCGGAGCGGTCCTTGGTGAGCATCGGCGACGACTGTGTGCTCAACCTGCACACCGTCCTGCAAGGACATTCGCTGGAAGACGGCACGTTCAAATCCGATCACATCGTCATCGGCGACGCTTGCACGATCGGCACCGGGGCGTTCGTCCACTATGGAGTGACGATGGGCGAAGGGGCGATCGTCGAAGCGGACGCGTTCCTGATGAAGGGCACCGCCGCCCCGGCACGCACCCGCTGGCAGGCCAACCCGGCGGTCGAACTCGACACGGCACCGGAGATCACCACCGCGGCAAGGAGACTGCCATGACCCACACCCCCACGGCGAAACCGGCCCTGTCGCCGCGGGTCGACGGCGACCTGCCCGGCCCCCGCTCGGCGGAGTTCCTCGAACACCAGCGACGCTGGGAATCCAACGCCCGGGTCTACCCCCGCAACCTGCCGATCGCGATCGCCGGTGGTGACGGCAGCTACCTGTGGGACGTGGACGGGAACGTCTTCATCGACTTCCTGGCCGGAGCGGGCGTGCTTTCCCTGGGCCACAACCATCCCGAAGTGGTGGACGCGGCCACCGGACAACTGCACGTGCTCACGCACGGCCTGGACTTCCCGACGCCGGCCAAACGCGAGTTCGTCGACGCCCAGCTGTCGATGCTGCCCCCGGGCCTGCGTTCGCGAATGCGGATGCACTTCTGCGGTCCGGGCGGGGCGAACGCCGTGGACGCCGCGATCAAGCTCTGCAAGACCGCGACCGGTCGCGGCGACCTGGTGTCCTTCCAGGGCGGATTCCACGGGTCGAGTCACGCCGCGATGGCGTTGACCGGGCTCGTCGCCCAGAAACGGCCGATAGCCAACGGCGTACCCGGCGTCCATTTCTTCCCGTACTCCTACTGCGCCCAGTGCCCTTTGGGACTTTCCCGGGACACCTGCGAAACCAACTGCGTGGGTCTGCTGGAGCGGTCGCTGCGCGACCCCAACGGCGGAATTCCCCTTCCCGCCGCGGTACTCCTGGAGATCGTGCAGGGTGAAGGCGGGGTGATCCCCGCGGACCACGACTTCGTCCGGCGTGTCCGCGCGCTGACCAGGGAGCTGGACATCCCGCTCGTGGTCGACGAGGTGCAGACCGGTTGTGGCCGTACCGGGACCTGGTTCGCGTTCGAGCAGTACGACATCGAGCCCGACGTGATCATCGCTTCGAAGGCGTTGAGCGGAATGGGCCTGCCGGTGGCGGTCATCTTCTACGACGAGCGACTGGACGGCTGGGCACCCGGCGCGCATACGGGCACGTTCCGCGGCAACCAGGCGGCGTTCGCGGCGGGCACCGCGGCCGTCCACGTCGTCCGGCGCGACGACGTGCTGGGCAACGTCCGGCACCGCGGGCACCAGCTCGAACGACGTCTCGGCGTCCTGCGCGATCGGCCCTGGGTCCGCGAAGTCCGCGGTCTCGGCTTGATGTGGGGGATCGAACTGGCCTGCCGCGACGGCCGTCCGGCCGGCCAGTACGCCCGCGCCGTCCAGGCGTACGCGTTGCGGCGAGGGCTGATCGTCGAACTCGGCGGTCGCGACGACAGCGTGATCCGGCTGATGCCCCCGCTCACCGTGACCGCCGAGGTGATCGACCTCGCCGGCACCATCCTGCTCGACGCGATCGAGCATTGTGGACGGACCTGGTAGGAGATCGACTTCGATCGACGCGGGAAACGACCGACCGCTCAAAGTAGCTCGGCGATGTCGAACGCGAGGTCGAGCGACTGACTGCGGTTGAGCCTGGGATCGCACGTGGACTCGTAGCGGTGATGCAGGTGGTCGACCAGGACTTCGTCGCTGCCACCGACGCACTCGGTCACGTCCTCGCCGGTGAACTCCACATGGACGCCACCGGGATGCGTGCCGAGTGCGCGGTGGACTTCGAAGAATCCGCGCACCTCGTCGACGACGTCGTCGAACAGCCGTGTCTTATGGCCGCTCGCGGCCGTGAAGGTGTTGCCATGCATCGGATCGCAGATCCAGACAGGCACTCCGTCGACGGCTTGGACGGCCTGGATCAGGGCGGGCAGCCGGTCACGGATCTGCCGCGCGCCCATCCGGGTGATGAAGGTCAGCCTGCCCGGTTCGCGGTCCGGGTCGAGGATGTCCACATAGGATTGCACTTCGGCGGGTGTCGTCGCCGGGCCGAGCTTGACTCCGACGGGATTCGCGATGCTTCTGAAATAGGCGACGTGGGCACCGTCCAACGCGCGGGTGCGTTCGCCGATCCACAACATGTGACCGCTGGTGGCATAGTCCCGTCCCGTGCCGTGATCGGAGCGGGTGAGCGTGTCCTCGTAGTCCAGCAGCAGGCCCTCGTGGCTGGCGAAGATCTCGGCTGAGCGCAGTTCTTCGGGCTGGGCACCGCAGGCGCGCATGAACCGTAACGCGCGATCGATTTCGTAGGCCACCTCCTCGTACCGGGCACCCGACGGCGAGTTCGCCACGAAGTCCCGGTTCCATCGATGCAGCTGATCGAGGCCCGCGTATCCGTTACGCGCGTACCCGTCCACGATGCCCAAGGTGGATCTCGATGCCTCGTACATCCGCCACAGCCGTGCCGGATCCGGTCGCCGCGCCGCGGCATCGAAGGGGTAGCCGTTCACCGCGTCGCCCCGGTACACCGGCAGGGTGACACCGTCGCGAGTCTCGGTGGAACTCGATCGCGGCTTCGCGTATTGCCCGGCCATCCGGCCGATCTTGACGATCGGCATCGCGGCTGCGTAGGTCAGCACGACGGCCATCTGCAGCAAAGTCTTGGTCTTGTCCTGGATCGCCCTCGGTGTCGCACCGTCGAAGGTCTCCGCGCAGTCGCCGCCCTGCAGCGCGAAGGCCCGGCCGGAGGCCACCTCCGCGAGCCGGTGCCGCAGTTCGTCGCACGCGCGCGGGGTGACCAGACCGGGCGCGGCCGACAGCCTGGTGAGCACTTCGCGCAGGGCGGCGCGATCCGGCCATTCCGGCTGGTGCGCCGCGGTCGCGTCCCGCCAAGGGGCGAGTACTTCGGAATTCGTCACGAAAGGCAGATCACCATGATTTCGCGCTTGTGCGCAATGAATTCGCCGAGTGGTCCGGTCGAGCGGAGCCGAAGTGGTCTGGGCGCCGGCGCTCCCGGCTTGGTTTTCTTTTCCAGCGGCTGAATAGGGAGGTGCGATAGCGTGAGGACGCAATTCGTGGACGTCGCCGTCGACGCGATCACCGTGCGAACCACCGCGTCCGCACTGGCGGTGCGGAACGCACTGTGCCGTCGGTTCGGCGCCGAGGACGTCTACCTACTGGAAGACCTGCATCGGGACAATCTCGACTCCCGCAGGAGTACGGGAACCGTGGTGGGGTTCGGCAGGCTGGCCGAGATCTCCGTGATCGGCGACGAGGTGACCGTGCGGGGTGACGGCCGGGTGGCGGATCTGCTCCGGGCCCTCTGCGGCCGGACCACGACGAACGTCTGGGACACGCTGCGCGAGGTCACCGGCTCGTTCCGGGTGCGGACCGAGGTGCGCGGATTCGCCTTCGGGTTTCTCACCACCGTCGGTTATGACGCCGCCGCAGTGATGGAGGAACTGCCGCCACGCCGCGGCGAACCCGACGTGCCGGACCTGACGCTCACCCTGTTCCAGCACACCATGTGGTTCGACCGCGAGGGCGCACCACCGGTCGTGCACGTGGCCACCGGGCCCGACCTCCCGGAGCCGCCGCCTGAGCACGTCCTGCGGAACATTCCCGGTGTCGATGGGCCGATGCCGGAAGCGACCGAACCGCGGGCAGTGCGCGACTCCGTCGAGAAGCGCACCTTCCTCGGCTGGGTCGAGCGCTGTCTCGAGCACATCCGCGTCGGGGACATCTACCAGATCCAGGTAGGGCACCGGATCGACGTGCACAGCGACCTGACGCCGGAAGAGGTCTACCGCCGCTTGCGGCACCGAAATCCCTCGCCCTACATGTATCTGGTCACCCAATCGGGCAAGACACTCGTCGGGGCGAGCCCGGAGGTTCTCTTCCGGGTCGACGACGACGCCAGGATCACCATGCGACCGATCGCGGGCACCACACGCCGTGACCCGGCCGGTGCGGACAACGAGCGCCGGATCAAGGAGCTGGTGGCCAGCACCAAGGAACAGGCCGAGCACGTCATGCTGGTCGACCTCTGCCGCAACGACATCGGCCGGGTCTGCCGCCCGGGCACCCTCTCGGTGGACGACCTGATGGCGGTCGAGGCCTTCTCGCACGTGTTCCATCTGGTGTCCACGGTGACCGGAACGATGGCAGGCGGACGTGACGTCTGGGACGTCCTGTGCGCCACCTTCCCCGCCGGGACGATGACCGGGGCGCCGAAGCTGCGCGCGATGGAGATCATCGACGAGATCGAGGTCGAGCGCCGCGGCGTCTACGCGGGCGCCGTCGGTCTCGTCGACCTGCGGGGCTGGGCCGAGCTGGCGTTGTGCATCCGGACGATCACGCACCACGAGCCGTCGCCGGGTGACCACCGGTACTCCACGCAGAGTTGCGCGGGTGTGGTGGCGCTGTCCGAACCGGAGCGGGAATGGGACGAGACCTTGGCCAAGATGGGGGCCACCTATTGGGCCCTCACCGGGGAGGAGCCGGCGTGAAGGTGCTCGTGGTGGACGCCTTCGACAGCTTCGTCCACATCATCGACCAATATCTGCGACAGCTCGGTGCGGACACCGTGGTCGTACGCTCCGGCACCCGCACACCGGAGGAGCTGGCGGCGACGCGACCGGACGCGGTCGTGCTGGGACCGGGCCCCGGTCATCCCGCCGATTCCGGCCACGTGGCCCTGGCCCGCCGGTTCGCGGGCGAAGTGCCGTTGCTCGGGGTGTGCCTGGGACACCAGGCCATCGCCTTGGCCTTCGGTGGTGCGGTCCGGCTCGCGGACAACCTCATGCACGGACGCACGAGTGTGATCGAGCACGACGGCCGAGGTGTGTACGCGGGTTTGCCCGAGCGGCACGAGGTCACCCGGTATCACTCGATAGTCGTCGCCGAGCCGTTGCCCGCCGATCTCGTCCGCACGGCACGGTCTCTCGACGACGGCTATGTGATGGGAATGCGGCACCGTGCACTGCCCATCGAAGGCGTGCAGTTCCATCCGGAGAGCGTCGCCACCGTCGACGGCACGAGAATGATGGCGAACTTCCTGGCCGGTGTCAGGACGCGAGCAGACCGCCGACCTCGCCCAGCACGCTCGCGAGCAACTTGACGGAGTCCGCGAGCCGCCCGCGCCGCACAGCGCCGTAACCGAGCACCACCCCGGACGAGACCGGGCGGCGGTCGAGCTGGAAGTACCGGACCGGCTGGACGAGAGCCGATCGCCGCCTGGCTTCGACGGCCAGCCGCCCGTCGTCGATTCCGGCCGGCAGCGCGACGTACGCGTGCGTGCCCGCCGGTACACCGGTCATCCGGGCACCCGGCAGGTGTTCCTCGACGGCGTCTCCCAAAGCCGAGCGTCTCGCCCGGCAGGTGCCTCGGATCTGCCGGATGTGCTGATCGAGCAGACCCGAGGAGACGAAGTGGCCGAACGCCAGCTGGGTCAGCGCGTCCGGCGCCCCCAGCCGTGCTCGGCCGAGCCGTTCGGCGACCACGCCGGGTACCACCGACCAGCCGAGCCGCAGGCCGGGACCGAGCAGGCCACGCGTCGACCCGGCGTAGACCACCCGGTGCGTCCGATGCCGTTGCAGGGCGAGCGGACCGCTGCCGGCGCCGAACCACAGGTCGCCGTCCCGGTCGTGTTCGACCACCCAGCCGTCCACCTGGTCGGCCCAGCGCAGGAGCTCCTTCCGGCGGCTCGCCGAGAGCATGACACCGGTCGGTACCTGTGAGACCGGAGTGACCAGCACCGCCCGGGCTTCGGATCGAGCGAGCGCTTCGACGTCGATGCCCTCGCGGTCCACCGGGACTCCGGTCACTCGCAGGCCCGCGCGTTCCGCGATCCCGGCCAGCCACGGCGTACCGGGGTTCTCCACGGCGATGTGGTCGACCCCGAGGTCGTGCAGGGCGTGGCACAGGCCCTCGAAGGTATGCGCGAAGTCCGCGGCGACGACGACCTCGGAAGCGCCGGTCAGTACCCCTCGCGAACGGCCGAGGTACGCGGCGAGTTCGGTACGCAGTTCCGCGACACCGAGCGGGTGCCGCCGGGGACCGGTGCCCCCGATCGAGCGAGCCATCTGCTGGTAGGCGTGCAGCCATTCACGTTCGGGGAAGAACGCCGTACTGGTCGCGTCGACCCGAAGGTCGAACCGGACGTCCGCGAGCTCGGCGGGCCGCCTTGCCCCGGCCGCGCCGAGACGAGGCAGATGTGTCGCCACTTGGGTGCCCGATCCTTGCGTGGCTCTGAGGTATCCCTCGGCGATCAGCTGTTCGTAGGCCTGGACCACGACGCCGCGCGAGACCCCGAGGTCCGCGGCGAGCGTCCGGCTCGACGGTAGCCGCACCCCTTGGTGCAACGTGCTGTCCGTGACCCGTTCACGAATCGCCGATTCGACCTGCGCGGTCAAGGACAACGGCGAATCACGGTCGATGGTGATCGGCAACATTCTTCCCCCACGACGGAAATGGTCCGCTTCAAGCGGTGTCGAATGGTCTTGGCCGGTACCTCCGCCGCCTGGAACGCTGAATACGGCACCTGAGCGGAGGAGGAACGATGGCGGGCGGGGAGACCACGATCGAGACGGATCGGAAGCGGTGGGCGGAAATTCTTTCGACGCTCACCCAGGGGCGTGACCTCGCCGCGGACGACACGGAGTGGGCACTGGGAGAGGTCATGCGCGGCGCGGCCGGCGAGGCCAGGCTGAGCGGCCTGCTGATCGGCCTGCGGTCCAAAGGGGAGACCGTGCCGGAACTCGACGGCCTGGTGCGGGCGATGGAAGCGCATGCGGTCGAGGTCGCCGTGGACGGGCCCTTGCTGGACATCGTCGGCACCGGTGGTGACCAGGCGGGCACGGTGAACATCTCCACCATGTCGGCGATCGTCGCCGCGGCGGCGGGAGCGCGGATCGTCAAGCACGGCAACAGGTCGGCGTCTTCGGAGTGTGGTTCCGCCGATCTGCTCGAAGCACTCGGCGTCGTCATCGACCTTCCGGCGGCGACGGTGCCCCGAGTGCTTTCCGAGGTGGGTATCGCGTTCTGCTTCGCCCCGGTGTTCCATCCCGCGATGCGCCATGCTTCCCCGGTACGCAGGCAACTCGGCGTACCGACGGTCTTCAATGTGCTGGGCCCGTTGACGAATCCCGCCGCGCCGGCCGCGTCCGCCATCGGTGTGGCCGAAGCCCGGATGGCGCCGATCGTCGCCGGGGTCCTGGCCCGTCGAGGACGCTCGGCCCTGGTCTTCCGCGGCGACGACGGACTCGACGAGCTGACGGTCACCACGACCTCCCAGGTGTGGACCGTGTACGACGGCACCGTTCGGCAGGAGACCTTCGACCCACGCGACCTCGGTATCCCACTGGTGTCACCGGACCGGTTGCGTGGGGGAGGGCCGGCGCGCAACGCCGAGATCACCCTGGATTTCCTCGACGGCACACCAGGGCCGGTCCGTGACGCGGTCCTCCTTTCCGCCGCCGCGGGCCTCGCCTCGGCCACACCCGGCGCCGCGCCGATCACGGAGCGGCTGGGTGTGTGTTTCGAGAAGGCCGCTCGCGCCGTCGACAGTGGTGACGCCGGGGCCTTGCTCGGCCAGTGGGTCAGGGTGACGGGCAAGCTGGCCGAATAGCCTGCGGTCATTCCACGGCCTCCCCCCGGCCCGCGGCCAGCATCGCCGCGACCGCGTCGGCGGGACGGTCGTCGGTGACGAGAGCCGAGCCGACGAGAACCGCGTCGGCACCGGCTCCGGCGTACGAGCCGACATCGGCCGGCCCCCGTACACCGGACTCCGCGACCGTGACGACGTCGGCGGGTATCCGGGCGGCCAGCCGGGGAAAAGTGTCACGATCGACCCGCAACGTCGTCAGATCCCTGGCGTTCACACCGATGATCCGGGCGCCGGCGGCCACCGCGGTCGCGACTTCCCGCTCGGTGTGCGTCTCCACCAGCACGGCCAGTCCGTACTCGGCCGCCTCCTTCAGCAGTCCGTCGAGTTGCCGCCCGCTCAACGCCGCGACGATCAGCAGCACCAGGTCGGCACCGGCGGCGGCGGCTTCGGCCAGCTGATACGGATCAATGATGAAATCCTTGCGCAGCAAAGGAACGCTGACCGAATCACGGACGGCACGCAGGTCGTCCAACGAGCCGCGGAAATGTCTCTGTTCGGTCAGCACGCTGATCGCGGCCGCCCCGCCCGCCACGTACTCGGCGGCGAGCGCCTCCGGCCGCTCGATCGCCGCCAGCCGCCCCATGGCCGGGCTGAAGCGTTTGACCTCGGCGATGAGCCGGACGCCGCGGGTGCCGCGCAATGCGGCACCCACGGCGTCGGGCGTCATCCGGGGGCCACGGGCCTCGGCGCGGCGGCGCATGGCGGCCGGGCTCACCTCGGCCATCCGGGCAGGCAGGTCCGTGCGTACTCCGGCCACGATTTCCGCCAACACGTTCACCTGGACGCCCCCTGTCCGCGCTTTCTAGGAAACGGACGCGTTCGCCGGCGACACGAGCGTGTCGAGCGAGACGACGTAGTCGATCATCTGCTCTTGAGTCCGCATCGGACGTTCAGGATCGAAGCGGATCTCTTCGAAGGTCTCGACCACTCGCTCCACTACGACACGACCGAGCGTGCGTACCAGCGGCAGCCCCAGGCAGATGTACATTCCCTGCCCGAAGGTCAGATGCGGGTTCGGCGAGCGCGTGATGTCGAACCGGTGCGCCTCCGGGAACTGTGCCTCGTCGAAGTTGGCCGCCGAGTCCCAGACCACGATGTAGCTTCCCGCTTTGATCTCGCGTCCGCCCAGTTCGGTGTCGTGCCGGGCGGTACGCCAGAGGTTGAACCACGAGAAGTCGAAGCGCAAGACCTCCTCGATCGCGCCGGGGATCAGCGAAGGATCGCTCCGCAGGGACTGGTAGAACTCCGGATTCCTGCAGAACCTGGCGAACATGTAGGACAGCAACAGTGATGTCGGCGCGTTGCCCGCCGTCACCAGGTCCAGGCACATGTGGATGATCTTCTCTTCGGGCAGCCGGTCGTCCTTCGCCCGTGCGTGCAGCAACGCGCTCATCAGATCGTCGGTCGGCTTCTGCTTACGCTGGTCGAGCTGATCGGTGAGCATGCCGACGACCTCGGCGTGATCCGGCTGGAAGATCCCGACCAGCTGACCGAACATCTGGTCCGACCATTGCCGGAAGCGGTCGGGCCCGGGGATCCGCAGCCCGAACATATGCCCGATCACGTGTTCCATGAGGGGATAGCCCAGATCGCCGAGTACCTCCAGGCGACCGGAAGCCAGTGCGGGCTTCAGCAACGCGTCGACCATCGGGGCGAAGTCGGACGCCTGGCCTTCGATGTTGCTCGGCACGAAGGAACGGGCCACGAAACTGCGCAGGAAGCGGTGCTCCTGGATGTCCGCCCGGCCGAACGAGAACGGCAGACCCATGTGGGTCTTGTTGGTCACCGAGAAGGTGTCCGGATCCTTCAGCACCCGTTGGACGTCCTCGTACCGGAACACCTCCCACAGGTTGTATTCCGCACGGTGCCGCAGTGGCTCGACCCGGTGCTGGTGCTGGAACCAGGCGATACGTTCCTCGATCGAGTCGCTCAGATCGGGGAACAACAGATCCCTGGTCGGTTTGCTGGATGTACTGGTCACTTCCTGCCTCTCCCTACAACTTCGGTGCGTGTCCGCCGGAGCCGGCGGTCAGAGGCGTTCCGCGGTGATCCAGATGAGGTCCTTCGTGCGGAAGGTGCTTTCCCAGACCGCCTGGCCGACCTTGGGCAGCCGGTCGATGTGCTCGTCGACCACCTTGCCGAGAACGGGTCCGCGCAGGGTCTCCGTCGTCGGTCCGTATTGGACGATGAGCTTGTTGCCGGTCGCCTGGCTGAAACGGAGCCTGCCGGGTGGCGCGTCGCAGATGCGCTCGGTCACCGGCGTCGGCGCGACGCTGACCAACGGCGCCCACGCGTACATGGACTCGCCGCTGACCACGGCGTGGTCCTGCAGCACGGTGAACGGCAGGCAGGCGAGGAAGTCCTCGCACAGCCGCTCGTTGAGGTCGCAGGCGAGCTCGGCGTCGACGCTCAGACCGAGCGGCTCCCAGGTGAGCCGGATGGGAATGCGCCGTGACGGCTCCTCCGCGACGCTGACCGGCGTGGGGGTGTACTCCTGCCGGAGCGCGAGCTCGCTCGAGTTGTAGCGATAGTGCTCGCCCACGTGCCAGGGGAAATAGTGGTGCGACCAAGCGGTCAGCCGGTTGACGTATTCGGTGAAGGTGGCCAGCCTGTCCACGAGCTCGCTGCGGTCCGCCACGGGGGCGTGGATCCGCTCGGCGTATTCGGCCAGCGTCGGGAAACCGCTGTAGCCGAGGTACTTGCTGTAGATCGGGTCCCACGTCCGGAAGACCGTCAACACGTTCTCGACGGGCAGGCTCTCGTCGTGGGCCATCCGGACCAGCTGATAGAGATTCATCGAATAGTCACGAACGATGCCGTTCGCGAAATCCCACGTGGTGAAGTACTGGTCATAGGATCCAGGCGCTTCATTGAGCGTTCCGGTGCGCATCTGTCGAATCTCCGACGGTTCCTCGGCCGCCAGTTTCCGGGTGAATTCCTTGAGATCGGGAAATGCGGATTCCTTGAGATCTGGGTATGCGGCGGACATGCTTCCCCCTAAGGACATATGGCAGTGATCTACTCGATGGTTTGACTGACGTTCACGCGGCTACCCGAAGGCGATCGGGTGAACAGTCGCGCAAGAGTGAAGGGACTTCGCCGGTGGTGATCTGGGTCGCCAAGGCCCGCCCGATGAGCGGAGCGAGAATGACACCGCTGTTGGCGAACGCCTCGTAATAGCCGGATACGGTGGACAACGGCCCGACGCTGGGCAGTCCATCCGCCGGGAACACCGCGGTACCGATGCGTTTCCGTTCGATCGTGAAGGCTTTCAGTGCCGGAATCGTGCGGTAGGCGCGGTCCAGCAGGTTCTCGACATTGTCGCGGCCGAGGTCGGACTCGGTCTTTCCGGTCAGAACGGCATCGACCTGTTCGGACCGCACTCGCACCCGGCCAGGTCCGGCAGGACGGGCGTGGAGTTCCGCCCCGCGCAGCACGTGCCGCAACGGATCACCGTCGCCTGCCAGGTCGAGCACGAGACTGCTGCGGTCGGCGATACCGCGGACCATGGGCGATCCGAGCGTCGCCGCCACGGCGGGGGCCTGCGGCCCGGCCGCGTTGACGACGGCGTCGACCTCGAGACGTTCCCCGTTGTCCAGCCGGAGTGCCGTCACCTGTCCGCCGCGGAGCTCGATCTCCTGGACGTCGGCGTTCGACAAGGTCAGCTCGCCGATGGATTTCGCCGCGTCCAGCACCGACGAGACCATGCGCGGCCCGTCGATCCAGCCTTCCTCGGGCAGTTGCGCGACCGGGGTCTGGGCGGGGGAGAAGGGGATGGCCGGCTCCAGCTCCCGGCCCACCTTCGCCGCGTCATGCCAGATGACGCGGTAACCCCAGGATCGGAGTCGTTCGGCTTCTTCCACGAAGGAACGCGTGCTGACGCCGCATCTGCCGTCGGCGGCGGCCCAGGCCAGGCTGCCGGTCGGATGCCACCAGGGCGCCGAATCGAACAGTCCGGCGAAATGGGCGTGTTCGATGATTCCGGCATGACTCAACTCGAAACGCCGGTACGTCGGCTGCTGATAGGCGCTCAGTCTCGCGAAGCTGACATCGGTGGTGAGCCCTCCTGGTCTGCCGCGATCCACGCAATGTACGCGCACGCCGCGTTGTGCCAGAAATAGAGAAACGCAGGACCCGATTACCCCGGAACCCACTACTCCTACAGTAATCAAATTCCCTCCTCGTTGATGGCGCACGCCATCGACCCCAGCGCAAAAGCCACCTAGGCAAAAAGACTTCCCCAGTTGAATTCCCCAGCCCCAGTTGTCCCCATGCTAACCACAGCCGTCGACATGCCGAACTAGTCCGATCGAGTGGTTATCACTATGTGGTCGACCGGTGTTCGATATTCACCATGCGACGCCGAATGGACCCGTGACGAAACGGCGATGGGCGCCGCCAGGGTCGCGAAAAGCCCCAGTGTGCACGCATGTCGAACGACCTGCGGGCTCGATGCCGGTAAAGTGGATATGCTCTTAATTCACGCGACAAGGCGACGGAAACGAATACTCGTCCCGTCGAATCAAGGATTTTTGTCAGTTCGAATAGTGGACGCGGTGGTTATTCGGCACGGCGCAATGTGATCCCCCTGAGTGATTTCATCTTCTTGTCGAAGTGGCACGCCGTTGTGCCGGACCGTCTGCTTTCACGAGATGGAACGCAGTCGCCCTCTGGACTGCCGGTGCAACTGGTCGACGGCCTGCGCCGTCTGGTCGTCCGCGGGCAGGAAGACGACGATCTGCTGATCGTCTGCGGGAAGTTCCAGGGTTTCGCGGGTCAGCCGCAGTTCGTGGCCTGACGGATGCTTGAGTCGCAGAACGCCTCGTCGCGGTACCTCGTGGCGGTTCAGCCTGCGGGTGAAGTCGGTACCCGCGAGCGGGATGAGCTCGGCGGTGAGCCATTCGAGATTCTCGACGGAGGGCGCTAGCCACAGGTCGAACGCCTGCTCGTCGGCGATGGCGTCCCAATCGGTGAAGAAGGTGTGCGCGCGTGGATCGGTGAAGACGTAGCGCGTGATGTTCGGTGTTTCGGTGTCGAGGAGTCCGGTGCCGTTGGTGATGGTCGCGTAGGCGCTCGTATAGGCGAGGACGTCGCCCAGCCTGTTCGTCACGATGGCGATTCCCTGTTCGAGCATGCGCAACGTGTCCATGACGGACGAGCGCACCTGGCGGCGCGGCGGTGCGGGCTTGAAATGGGCGGAACATTCGTCCCCGGTGATCTTCGCGAGGTAGCGCAAGTGGTTGCGTTCCGAAGCGGCGAGGCTGAGCGCGTCGGCGATCGCGTTCACGACCGCGGTGGACGGGTTACGGTCGCGCCCCTGCTCGATGCGGGCCAGGTACTCCATGCTGATGCCCGCGCGAGTGGCGAGATCCAGCCGGCGTAGTCCTGGCGACCGGCGACGGCCTCGGTCCGGCAGCCCCAGGGATTCCGGCTGGATAGCGTCTCGTTTGGCTCGGATGAAGTCACCCAACGGCGTACCCATGCCCATCAGCTTACGGTGCCATTCGCCGTGCTCGCACTACTCAGGGTAGCCCTGTGGGGGCCAGCCTAAGCGTGGCCTGGTTGTCGGCGCGAGATGGCCCGAGCATGGGCGCATGGAGAACAGTTGCACGAGGGCGGCCGGCTGACATGAGTTCCGCATTGGACGCACAGCAGCCGACGCGCCGTTCCGGCCAGGCGTTACTGCTCTGGGGTTTGCTGGTGATCGCGGCGAACCTGCGGCCGAGCCTGACCGGCGTCGGCCCGCTGCTGGATCAGGTGCAGGCCGACCTGGGGTTGGCCCCTGCGGTGGCCGGTCTGCTGAACACGTTGCCCCTGCTCGCTTTCGCGGTGATATCCCCGTTGGTTCCGCGACTTGCCGCGCGCCGCGGGCCCGAGCGGGTGCTCGCGGGCGCGCTCGTGGTGCTGACACTGGGGATCGCGATCCGGTGGATCCCGTCGGCGGCCACGCTGTTCGGGGGGACCGTGCTGATCGGTGCGGGTATCGCGGTGGGCAACGTGCTCCTGCCGAGCCTCATCAAACGCGACTTCCCCACGAAGGTGGGCTTGTTGACGAGCGCGTACGCCACGGTCATGGGCGGCGTCGCGGCGGTGGCCTCCGGGGTGGCCGTGCCGATCAGCGAGGTCGCGCCCGGCGGATGGTCGACCGCATTGGGGTGCTGGATCGTGCTCTCGCTGGTGGCGATCGTGCTGTGGTCGCCGCAGTTGCGGACCCCGCCGCCGGTCGCGGCGACGGTGCGCGGTGGACACCGGCTGCCCTGGAAATCAGGTCTGGCGTGGGCGGTCACGGCGTTCATGGGTCTGCAGTCACTGGGCTTCTACGTCGTCGTGACGTGGCTTCCCGGGGTGGTCCAGGACACCGGGATCAGCCCGGCGTCGGCGGGATGGCTGCTGTTCCTGTTCCAGGTCGTCGCGGTGCTGACCAGCTTGGCCGCACCCGCGTTGCTGCGCCGGGCGCGTGACCAGCGCGCGATGGCGACGGTGAACTCGCTGATCATGCTCGCCGGCTACGTCGGTCTGCTGGCGGCACCGGAATGGGCGGTGGTGTGGACCATCGTCCTCGGCTTCGGCGGGGGTGCCTGCCTGGTGCTCGCCTTGGCCTTCCTGGGGCTGCGCGCCCAGGACGCGGCTGGAGCGGGTGCGCTGTCGGCGATGGCGCAGTCGGTCGGGTACCTGCTGGCGGCGGTCGGACCGGTGCTGTTCGGGTTGCTGCACTCCGTCAGCTCCGGCTGGCACGCGCCGCTCATCCTGATGTGCGTCGCCGCGTTCGGCCAGGCTGTCGTCGCGATGGTGGCGGGCAAGGGCACCGTGCGCCCATCCGGTGATCACCAGACGCCCGATCAAGCCCCGGCGCCTGCTCGTTGAGGTAGCTCCGGCTCCTGAAGGCCCGGAAAGAGGCGGTCGCCACGACCGCCTCTTTTTGTTGTGCCGGAACAACTTGCCCGCCTGCCCCCGGCAGAGCCGCAGGTCGCCCAGTCGATCGTACGAATTTGGGCGTTGACTTGTCACGGCCAGTGAGCTGTAATTCTTGAACAATTCAGCGCAAGAACATGACAAGACTCGGGAAGATCCAGCTCAGCCTCGACGAAGAGGTGTCCATGACGGCTGTTCCGCGTGCGCCCCCGGGACCACGTCCTCGCGTGTCCGTTCCCAGGTTTCCGCCGCTCCCCGGCGCCACACGGGGCGCTTCAGCTCGAGCCGTCTCCCTCCTCCCCGGATCAGAGGAACCCCATGAGAACGAAGCGACTTCTGTCGCGCGCGGCGACGTACGCCGCCCTGTCCCTGCTCTTGGCCACGCCCGCCCTGGCGGCGAGTGACGCCCCGGCGGTCCCCGCCTCCGCTCCCGTCGTCCAGGCCGCGGCCGAAGCCGCCGCCGCGACCTACAGCGCCGGCAGTCAGCTGGCCGGCTACCCGGTCTCGAACGTCGGCGAAGGCGACCAGGCCACCTACTGGGAAAGCGCGAACAACCAGCTCCCGCAATGGGTCCAGGCCGATCTCGGCACGTCCACGAACGTCGCGCAACTGGTGCTGAAACTGCCCTCCACCTGGGAAGCTCGCACCCAGACCTTCGCGGTGCAGGGCAGCGCGAACGGCACGGCCTTCACCGATCTCCTACCGTCGGCCGGCTATCGGTTCGACCCGGCGACCGGCAACACGGTCACCGTGAACGTCACCGGCAGCACCCGCTTCGTCCGGTTGACCATCACGGCCAATACCGGCTGGCCCGCCGCGCAGCTGTCGGAGTTCGAGGTGCACGGCCAGGCTGGAGGGGACACACAGCCGCCGTCGGCGCCCGCGAACCTCGCCTATACCTTGCCCGCGACCGGTCAGCTCCGGCTCACGTGGTCGGCGTCGACCGACAACATCGGTGTCGCGGGCTACGACGTGTACGCCAACGGCCGGCTCCGCGGCAGCGTCGCCGGGAACGTCCTGACCTACACCGACAACCAGCCCGACAGCGCCACCGTCGCCTATTTCGTGCGCGCCCGTGACGCCGCGGGCAACCAGTCCGGGAACAGCGCCACCGTGACCCGCAACGGAACCCAGGCCGGCACGAACCTCGCGCCGGGGAAGCCGATCACGGCGTCGTCGGTCCAGCACGGCTTCGTCGCGGCCAACGCGAACGACGACTCCGTGACCACGTACTGGGAGGGCTCGGCCTATCCGGATCTGCTGACCGTCGCTCTCGGTTCCGACGCCGAACTCGACCGGGTCGTGGTGAAGCTCAATCCCGATCCGGCCTGGGGACGGCGAACGCAGACGATCGCCGTCGAGGGCCGTGACCAGGGCGCGACCGCGTTCACCACGCTGGCGCCCGCGCAGACCTACACCTTCGACCCCGCCACCGGGAACTCCGTCACCGTCCCGGTGAGCGGCCGTGCCGCCGACGTGCGGCTCAGGATCACCGCCAACTCCGGGGCCCCCGGCGGACAGGCCGCGGAGTTCCAGGTGTTCGGCGTTCCCGCGCCGAACCCCGACCTGACGATCTCGGGAGTGTCCTGGTCGCCGCCGAACCCGGTGGAGACCGACGCGATCACCGCGTCCGCTACCGTGCGCAACGCCGGGACCGCGCCTTCGAGCGCGACGGCCGTGAACCTCTACCTCGGTACGGCGAAGGCCGGCACCGCCCAGGTCGGAGCACTCGCGGCCGGGGCGTCAGCGACGGTCTCGGCGAACATCGGCACCCGGGACGCGGGCAGCTATCAGCTCACCGCGAAGGTCGACGAGGCCGGCGCCGTCATCGAACAGGACGAGACCAACAACTCCTACACCGGCTCGACGGCACTCGTCGTCAGCCCGGTGCAGAGTTCCGACCTCGTCGCGGCCACGGCGTGGTCTCCGAACAACCCGTCGGCGGGAAGCACGGTGACCTTCACCGCGACGCTGCGTAACCAGGGCACAGCCGCCACAGCGGGTGGGGCCCACGGCGTCACAGTGACGGTCGCCGACCAGAACGGCACCGTGGTCAAGACGCTCACCGGCAGCCACACCGGTGTCATCGCCCCCGGGGCCACCGCGGCGCCGGTGACCGTCGGCACCTGGGCCGCGGCGAACGGCCGGTACACCGTCAAGACGGTCGTCGCGAACGACGCGAACGAGCTTCCGGTCAAGCAGGGCAACAACACGAGCACGCAGTCGCTGTTCGTCGGCCGCGGCGCCAATATGCCTTACGACATGTACGAAGCCGAAGACGGCGTCGTCGCGGGTGGCGCGTCGGTGGTCGGACCGAACCGCACCATCGGCGACCTCGCGGGCGAGGCGTCGGGCCGCAAGGCCGTCACGTTGAACTCGACCGGCGCCTCGGTGGAGTTCACCACCCGCGCGGCGACCAACACGCTCGTCACCCGGTTCTCGATGCCGGACGCCGCGGGCGGTGGCGGGCAGAACTCGACGCTGAACGTCTACGTCGACGGCACGTTCCTCAAAGCGATCGACCTGACTTCGCGGTACGCGTGGCTCTATGGTCCCGAAGCTTCACCGGGGAACTCGCCGGGCGCGGGGCCGCGGCACGTCTACGACGAAGCCAGCATGATGCTCGGCACGACAGTGCCCGCCGGGCACAAGATCAAGCTGCAGAAGGACGGGGCCAACAACTCGAACTACGCGATCGACTTCGTGAACTTCGAGCAGGTCACCGCGAACGCGAACCCCGACCCGGCGCACTACGCTGTCCCGGCCGGGTTCACCCAGCAGGACGTGCAGGCCGCGCTGGACAAGGTCCGCCAGGACGCGAACCTCACCGGCGTCTACCTGCCACCGGGGCAGTATCCGATGACCGGGAAGGTCACCACGTACGGCAAGCCCGTCACGGTGATCGGTGCCGGGCCGTGGTTCACGAAGTTCACCGCGCCGTCGGGCCAGGAGAACACCGACATCGGGTTCGACGTGCAGGCCGGCGCGAGTGGTTCGACGTTCAGCGGGTTCGCCGTGTTCGGGAACTACACCTCCCGCATCGACGGCCCCGGCAAGGTCTTCAACCTCACGAACGTCTCGAACATGACCATCGACGACATCTGGGTGGAACACCAGATGTGCCTGCTGTGGGCGACCAATGTGGACAACACCACGGTGAAGAACTCCCGCATCCGTGACATGTTCGCGGACGGCGTCAACTTCACCAACGGCAGCACCGGCAACCGGGTCACCAACAACGAGGCGCGGTCCACCGGTGACGACAGCTTCGCGCTGTTCGCCGCCACGGACCTCAACGCGGGCAACCAGTACGACAACGTGTTCGAGAACCTGACCGTGCTGCTCCCGTGGCGCGCGGCGGGACTGGCGGTGTACGGCGGGTACAGCAACACCTTCCGGAACCTCTACATCGCGGACACGCTGACGTATTCGGGGATCACGATCAGTTCGCTGGACTTCGGCTATCCGTTCCTCGGCTTCGGGCCGCAGCCGACGAACTTCCAGAACATCTCGATCGTCCGGGCGGGTGGCCATTTCTGGGGCCGGCAGACGTTCCCGGCGATCTGGATGTTCTCCGCGTCCAAGGAGTTCCGCGGTATCCGGGTGTCCGATGTGGACATCGAGAGCCCGACGTACAGCGGCATCATGTTCCAGACCAAGTACACCGGCGGCCGGCCGGACAACCCGGTCCAGGACACGGTGCTGACGAACGTGTCGATCACCGGTGCGCAGCGCAGCGGTGACGAATTCGACGCCAAGTCCGGAATCGGCGTCTGGGTCAACGAACTGCCGGAACCGGGCCAGGGCCCGGCCGTCGGCTCGGCGACCTTCACCGGGCTGACGTTGAGCGGCAACGCCGAGGACATCCGCAACACGACGTCCACGTTCACCATCGACCGCAACTGAGGGACGGGGTCGTGAGTGGTAAGTGGCGTTGGAACGCGACTTACCACTCACGACGCCCAGAGCGATCGCCCGCCTCTGACGCTGGGTTAGGGTCCGGGCTGTGGAGAGTCTGTTCCTGACCCGGGTGCTGGGTGTACTGCGTTCCGCCGGTGACGAGGCGCTGTTCGTGCGGGATGGCCGAGTGACCGGCTATGGGGAGGCGCTCGACCTGGTGTTCCGGCTGTACGCGGGGCTGCCCGAGGGCGGGGTCGTCGCCATCGACGCGGGGAACCGGCCGGAGACCGTTCTCCTGCAGATCGCCGCACAGCTCCGGGGCGCGACGGTTCTGCTCGTCGCCGCTTCGGCGAGCCTGCCGGACCGGCTCGCGGCGGTCTCGGCGGCCGGGGTCACGACGCTGGTGACCGATCAGGTGACGGGGTGGCCCGCCGGCGACACGCGAGTGGTCGCGCTCGACGAGCTGGTAGCCCACGAAAGTACCGAGCCGTCCACGCTGCCGGGGTCGGTCACCGTCGTCTTTCCCACCGGCGGAACCACCGGGGCGCCGAAACTCATCCGGCACAGTGGGATCTACGACGGGATGGCGCATATCTTCGCGCCGGATCCGGCCGGGCCGGGTCGCACGCTGCTGATCGCGCCGATGACGCATATGACCGGGAACGCCACCGTGCTGGGGGCGATCCTGCGACGGGAAAGTGTGGTGCTGCAGAAGGGTTTCGACGCGGGCGCCGTACTGGAAGCGATCGCCGGGCACCGGGTCACGTCGTTGTCGCTCACGCCCGCGCGGCTGGCGGCGGTGCTCGATCATCCGGCCATGGCGTCGACCGACGTCAGCAGTGTTCGGCAGCTTTCACTGGGCGCCGCGCCGCTTCCGCCGCGACGGCTGGCTCAAGCACTCGACGTATTCGGGCCGGTGGTCGGGCAGGGCTACGGGCTCACCGAGGCGCCGATGATCGCGAGTATCTCGGCGGCGGAACTCGACGGGCGGCCGGAGCGGCTCGAATCCGTGGGCCGGATCGTGCCGGGTATGGAGGCGCGGATCGACGACGGCGAGGTCCTGGTGCGCGGACTGTCCATGATGGACGGTTATCACGGCGCGCCGCCGATCGGGGACGGCTGGCTGCGGACCGGTGATCTCGGGCGGTTCGACGACGAAGGGTATCTGTACCTGCTGGACCGCGCGAACGACGTCATCATCACCGGCGAGCACGGCACGAAGGTGTTCTCGACCGTGGTCGAAAACGCGCTCACGCGGCATCCGCTGGTTCGGGCGGTGGCCGTGTTCGGCGTCCCGGGTGAAGGCGGCGAGGGGGAACGGGTGCACGCCGTGGTCGTGCCGGTTTCTTCAGGCGCGCTGTCGGCGGACGAGGTTCGGGCACACGCCAGAGACTTCTTCGGACGTGAGCATTTCGTACCGTCCGATGTGGACTTCGCCGACGCGTTGCCGCTGACCGCGATCGGCAAGGTCGACAAGCGGGCGCTACGCGCGCCATTCTGGACGGGACACGATCGTCACATCGCTTGACCGAGGGGACATGCCGATGACCGGGTGGGACGCTGAACGAAGCCGGTTACTGACGGCCAGTGCCGGAGATCTGGCCGGGATCGCGCTGGAGAACGTCGTACGCGAGTACCCGCACCACGAGAGTCACTGGCATGTCGAGGGAAAGTCCGTCGCCACCCCGCGGCGACTGCACCCGTGTTTCTACGGAAGTTTCGACTGGCATTCCTGTGTGGAGATGTTCTGGGTGCTGATGCGCCTGCTGCGCCGGCACAGCGCTCTCGTGCCGGCCGCGGAGATCCGCGAGGTCCTCGACGAGCATCTGACGGTCGAGGCTTTGGCCGCCGAGGTCGCCTATTTCGCTCCTCGGGAGTACCGGGCCACCCAACGGCCCTACGGCTGGTCGGCGCTGCTGGAACTCGCCGTCGAGACCGCCACCTGGGACGATCCGGACGCCGTGCGCTGGTCCTCGGCCTTGCGGGAGTTGAGCGAGGTCTTCGTGACCCGCTATCTCGACTGGCTGCCGCAAGCCACCTATCCGATCCGGTACGGGATACACGAGAACGGCGCGTTCGGGCTGTCCCGCGCGCTGCCCTACGCCGATCATCTCGCCGATCGCGGTGAACCGCGGTTGCGGCAGGTCATCACCGAGACCGCCTGGCGGTGGTTCGGAGCCGACCAGGACTATCCCGGCTCCTGGGAGCCCTCCGGCGCCGATTTCCTGTCACCGGCCCTGGCCGAAGCCGAACTCATGACCCGTCTGCTGCCCGCGACCGAATTCGCCGAGTGGCTGCGCCGGTTCCTGCCCGATCTCGCCGATCGCCGGCCCGCGACCCTGTTCACGCCGGCGGTCGTCACCGATCCCACCGACGGGCAGATCGCCCACCTGCACGGACTCAACCTGCATCGCGCCTGGTGCTGGCACCGGCTCGCGCAAGCCCTCCCGGCCGGCGACGACCGGATCCCCGCCATGCTCGACACCGCCCGCGTCCATGGTCAGGCCTCGCTGCCGCAGGTCGTCGGCAGCTCGTACATGGTCGAGCACTTTCTCGCGTATTACGCACTCCTTCTGCTCAGCTGAACCGGATCTCGCGTATTTCCGGTGTCTCGCCGCGGAAGTCGCCGTACCGCGCCCAGTGAAGGGTGACGCGGAGCACGACGACCCCGCCGCCGCGGACCGATTCCGTGAATTCCGGGAACGTCGTGAGATAAGCGGCCGCGCATCGCTCGAGTTCGTCGTCCGTCGGGAAATCCGCGATGCCTTCGGCCTGCAGTGTCGTGCCGTCGGTTCCGCCGATGACGACCGCGACACGGCCATCGCGGCGTAGATTCGCGACCTTGCGGGAGTCCGGCTTCGCGTCGAACACGAGCTCCCCGCGATCGGTCACGGCGAGGGTGAGGTAGGCGGCTTGGGGTGCGCCGTCGGGGCCGAGTGTCGACACGACTCCCGCTCGCACGCCGCGTACGTACCCGATCATCTCGCTGTGGTCCATCGCGCCAGATTATTGGGCTGAACGGTTGAAGTGTCGCCGAGGTCCGCGTGGCGTGTGGTTCGGTGAATCCCGTGGGAGAGGGCGGGTTCAGCGAGGTGATCACCGCGAAGGCGCCCGCGCCGGGCTGGTGGCTGGTGGCGGGGACCGGGCTGTTCGCGGTGCTCGTGACCGGCTCGTCGTTCGTGCTGGTGGCCACCGGACGGCGGCGGGCGCTGATCACGGTGAACGTCGTGGGCACCATGGTCCACGAGGCCGGCCACGCCCTGGTCGCGTGTCTGACCGGTGGTGGTGTGTACCGGTTCCGGATCACGAGCCCGGACTCGGGCCACGTCCTCGCCTGGCACAAGACGTGGTGGTCGTCGCTCGCGATCACCGCGGCCGGCTACTCGGCGCCACCGCTCGCCGGGCTGGGCGCCGCGGCCCTGCTGCACAAGGGACAGGCCGCGGCCGTGCTCACCCTCACCGTGGCGATGTCCCTGCTGATCTTGTGGGTCGCCCGGGACCTGCTCACCCTGGGATGCGTCGTGACGATCGGCGGTATCGCGGCGGGGGCGCTGTTCTGGGGCCCGCCGGACGTGCAGGTCCTCGTCGCCTATCTCGAAGCGTGGCTCCTCCTGTTCTCCGAGCTGGGCGGGCTGACGTACCTCGTCGTGAACCGGATGCGGGGTTGGGAGAGCGGGTCCGACGACGCCGCCAGTATGGCCGAACAGACCTCGATCCCCGGAGTGGTCTGGATCGTGGCGTGGTTCGCGCTCGTGGTGTGGAGCCTGTGGACCGCGATCCCGTTGTTGTGGCCGTAGCGGTCTCTTGATCAGATACTCGCCTGGATCGCCTGCAGGAGCGCGGCGGTGGCCGGTGGGTCGGGTGGATCGCCGTAGGTCACGGCGTAGATCTGGCGAGGATCGTCGGGGAGTTCGGTGGCGTGGATGCCGGGCATCCGGTGGGCGCGGAGGGCGAGTCCGGGCAACGTCGCGACGCCCATCCGAGCGGCGACGAGTGCCTGCGTGACGACCATGTCGTCGCTGACCAAGGAGATGCGCGGGACGAAACCGGCCCGGCGGCAGACGGTGATCAGTTCGTCCTGGCATCGGGTGCACCCGCCGATCCAGGTGGAGTCGCGGTGCTCGGCGAGGGTCTGGCCCGGCTCGTAGGTGAGCAGGTAGATCGGGTCGTCGAACAGGTGGGTCAGCCGGAATCCGTCCTCCTCGCCCGGGGTGTCGGCGTACCGGAAGATCAACGCGACGTCGATCCGGCCCGCGCGCAGCAGGCGCAGGGCTTCGACGGGATGTTCGTCGACGAGCCCGAGTTCGATCCCCGGGTGTGCTTGGGCGAGGGTGGCGGCGGCCTTGGGGACGACGGTGCTCAGGATCGATTGGAAGCCGGCCATCCGGACCCGGCCGGACCGGAGCCCGACCTGGGCGGCCAGTTCGGTCGTGGCGGCGTCGACGCGGCCGACGATCTCGGCGGCGCGGGCCGCGAGCAGTTCTCCTTCGGGAGTGAGCCGGATGCCGCGGCCGATCCGTTGGAGCAGCTTCGCGCCGGTGGCGGCCTCCAGCCTGGAGAGGTGATGGCTCACCGCCGGTTGCGTGTAATGCAGTTCTTTCGCCGCCTCGGTCACCGAGCCGTGCCGGGCGACGGCGGCCAGGACCGTGAGCTGATTCAGGTTCAGCATGCATCAAGAGTACTTATCCGTCAGCGAAAAACTTGGCATTGGACGTCATGTGATCAACCCGCCAGGCTCGGAGTGACCCGGAAAGGAGAACACGATGACCACCGCGTCCGATGTCCCGGCCGGCACCCGATCCAGACCCGGCCTCCCGGAATTGATCGAACGGATCCGCCAGTGCACCCGGCGGGAATCCGATCCCGGAACCGTCGCGAGGCTCGTCGCCGACGTCCTCACCGAGTCGCGCCCGACGGTGCGGCTTCTCACGTCGGAGGAACGGGAAGGATCCGCCGAGGGATACACCCGCCACACTCTGCACGCCGAGCCCACCTTCTCGATCTCCGCGGTGGTGTGGCGGCCAGGCCAGATCACCGAGATCCACGACCACCTCGTCTGGTGTTCGTTCGCGGTGCTGCAAGGCGCCGAGACCGAGAACATCTTCGACATCGACGGCGACAGGCTGGTCCAGACGGGCAGCAGGCAACGCCCGGCCGGTTCCGTCAGCGGTGTCGCGCCGCCCGACGACATCCACCAGGTGCACAACACCGGCGACACGGTCGCCATCACCCTGCACGTGTACGGCGCCGACCTCAGCCAGGGGACCAGTGTGCGCCGCACCTACCGGCGCCGCACCGCGCACTGACACGGTGCGGCGCCGGTAGGCCGGCCTCAGCCGATCGCCCACCGTTGCAAGGGCGAGTCGCCGGACGGCTGCTGGGTGACGAGGGCGCCGTCGGCGGTGGACGCGGTCGCGAGCCTCAGTCCACTGTGGACGGCCGTGATCGTGGCCGAACCCGGTGCGCCGTCCACTCGCCAGCGCTGGTTGGCGCCGTCGGTGCACGTCCACTGGATCACCCGGGCCCCGGCCGCGCTGGAGCCGTCGCCGACGTCCAGGCACAGCCCCGATTCGAGGCCGGTGATCCGGTAGGTGCCGTCGGTGTGGCGGGTGAAGCGCCACTTCTGGTTCAGGCCGCCGTTCTGCGTCCAGGTGGTGAGCTGGGTGCCCGCCGTGGTCGAGTGACCGGGGACGTCCAGCGCCCGGCCCGCGGTGCTGACGGTGTGCACGCCGTCCAGCGTCGCCGGACCGGTCGCGGTGAGTGTCAGCGTCTGCTCGGCGGCGGTGCGGGATCCGCCGACCTGACCGCCGGTCTTGTCGGTCCAGCCGCGGACCGGGGTGGTTTCGGCGAGCCGGTTCGCGGTCGCGGACAGGCCCAGCGCGAGGCCGCTGTAGCGGTTGATCAGGCGGTATCCGCCACTGGTTCCCTTGGCAGGGACGGCGAACCACTGTTGCCCGACGCCGGCGTCCGGCGCGGACACCGACGGGCGAGTGCCCCAAGCGCGTTTCGACGGCGACACCGGTACGCCGAGTGCCTGCCCGGTGGAGGCGTTGATGATCGTGAAGGAACCGTCGCCGTTGGAGGAGAACCTCCAGGCCGCCAGGTCGTTCGCGCTCTCCGCCGGGACGGAGGTCGTGTCAGCGGTTCCGGCGCTCTGGGTCAGTACGCGTCCTGCTCCGCTGCCGATCCGGTAGGCCCGGGCCGGGTCGGCGGGCGCGGGGGCCGGGGTGCCGGAGGTGATGGTGATGTTCGCGTATTCGCCGTCACCTCCGGCACAGGCGATGGAACAGTAGGAGCGGAAGTCCTTGCCGACGATGGTGGAGTTCGTCTTGTTCGCGCCGTCGACGAACCAGCGGTACCAGGAGCCGGACTTGTAGGCGCCGGTATCGCCGATCAGGCGCCATTTCTGGGTGGCGAGATCGTCGGTGACGTAGAACTTCTGCGACTGCGTCCCGGAAACGACCTCCGGCTCGCCGATGTAGACACCGAGGTGGGCGTCGTAGGCGATGTTCATGACGAACAGGTCCGACTTCCGCGGCAACTGGCCGGCCGCGACCTGCTGGTCGACATTGCCGGTGTTGGCGGGGTCGTAGTCGTCGGCCGGTTTCGTGTAGCCGCCCGGGTTTTCGGCGCTGACCGGGACCATGTTGCTTTCCTTGCCGCCCACTCCGGGCTGGGACCAGCCGCCGTCGTACCACTTCGACCAGGTGCCACCGGCGAGCTTGCCCGACATCGGCGCCCTGGCCACATGCGCGAGGCCGCCGGCGCTGCCGCCCGCGCCTTCCTTGGGCACGATCCGCGAGCCGTAGTAGACGTAGAAATAGCCCGAGGCCGGATCGGCGAACAGGCGGGGATCGCCGTCGCCGTAGTCGAACGTCTGGTTCGGGAACGCGGCGGTGTCTCCGCGTTTCGTGCTGTACGGCGAAGTGATCGCGTGCCCCTTGATGGACCAGGTGCGCCCCTGGTCGGTGGACACGGCCCAGTCGATCGAGTCGTAGTGGGAGAACGACGGTTTACCGAACGGCTCGGGGGTGAACTCGTTGTGCACCAAGCCGTACCAGTCACCGGTGTCCGGATCCACCCAGGTGCCCACGAGATCGCAGAAGTTCTTCTGCGAGTACCCGGATCCGGCCGGTGGCGGGGTGGCCTCCTTGCCGGTGGGGCTGGTGTTGCAGCGCCAGGTCGTGTCGTTGTTGCGGTCGCGGGGCTCCGCCGGATTGACGGCGTCGCTCAACGCGGCTGACCTTTTCGCGGAGTCGAAGTCGTTGCCGGAGAAGAACTCCCACTCCCGGACCTGGTCCGCGCCGTAGAGCGCGGCGGATTGCTGGAAGTAGAAGGTCCCGTCCTTGTCGATGAACGCCCCCGCCGGGGTGTCGGTGGGATGCGCGTACGGCGCGGTGGCGCCGACCGAGATCGAGTAGGTGGCCTCGGCCGCCGCGACGGTGGCCGGCGCCGCGAGTGAGGCCACGACGGCGGTCACGGCGGCGAGGATGGAGGAGTTGCGTGAGCGTGGCACGGCTGATCCGCCCCTTTGCGTGGTCGAACCGGGGAAGCTACGGCTGGAGCTCTCAGCTCCGCGCACCACTATCTGCGAGAAGATGCTCGAAAGTCAACAAGTCTGAACAACTACGAACACTTTACCTGCGGTAACCTACTTTCGTAGGGGTGAGTGCCCGGTTTGTCCAGTTCTGGGAAGGGGTTGCAGAAGTCCGGCAACCCTTGACTGTCCATAAAGGACGATCTCTAGTGGGAAAAATGTCCTTTTCATGCCTAAATATGTAGTTCATGTCGGGGGTCGTGAGTGATAAGTGTCGTTCTAACCCTCCTTATCACTCACGACCCTCTTCCGGAACGGTGCAAACATCTCAAAACGGTCATTGGTGTCGAGAGGAACGTCCTTTGTGGACGCTAGAGGGCGTCGAGGCTCACTGGCGGGGCCGCCGCACCGCCGATCCCTGCATGCCACATTCGACTTACCTCTCAATGCTTTCTTATCGCTAGCGCCCCCGGTCGAGAACCGTGAATTTCGACATGAATCAGGCGTCCCGCCACTGGAGATCTGTCCTTTATGGACAGTAAAGGAGGGCTGGGCTCCACCGCTCAGCCAGGCGGTCTGGGCCGGACCCGCGCCGCCAAGACCGCCCCGCCACGAGGTCGGCGAAGCGCCCCTCAGGAGAACCTGACTTGCGACCCCCGTGCAGGGGGTGTCGATGTTCGAGGTGTCAGGGCTGCCGTCGCCGTACCAGCTCGGTGATCCAGATCGGCGCGAACGGGGACGTGCAATTCGGGGGAGTCGGGTAGTCCTTGAGGACTTCCAGGCGCTCACCGATGTCGATCGCCCTGTCACGGTGCTCGGTGTGCTCGATCCCGATCTGGGCCAGGCAGTGGTTCATCGCCCACTGCAGGCGGTCGGGGGCGCCCTTCATCTCCGCTTCGATGACGTCGAGCAGTGCCGTGAGGTCGAGGCCTTCGGGCTTCTTCGCCACGCGTTCGGTGGTCAACGCCCAGCCGGCGCTCGCGACCACCGGATCCGGATCGGCGGACCAGGCGACGCGGAGTTCTTCGGCGTGCGGGCTCTTCTTCACCACGTAGTTCACGAGCCAGTCGTGGACCTTCGGGGAACCGGACTGGCGCACCATGGTGTCCAGCTCGTCGAGTCCGAACGCCTTCGGACGGCAGCACAGGATGGCGAGCAGCTTCGCCGCGGTGTCCCCGGTCTCCCAGAGCCCGAGCGCGAGCTCCTGCTGGGTCTTCAGCCGCTTCGCGAGCGCGCGCAACTTGCCCAGGTTCACCCCGTGGTCGTCACCGTGACTCTCGTTCACGGCGCGTATGCGCGGGTCTTCGAGCGTGGCGAGTTCGGCCATCACTTCGGCCACCGTCGTCTCGGTCACTTCGACCTCCTGTCCGGGACGTACGTCCAGCGTACGGAGCGGTGTCCGCGCCGTGTCAGGCCCGTGTCAGTCCGGTCGGTGATCGTGATCCCGACAGCCAGGACAGGTACGACAAGGAGACCGCCATGACCGTATTCGCGACGCCGGGGCCTATCACCGTCACGCTGACCACCGCGGGGGCCAGGGTCCGGATCGCCGCGAGCGAGCGGCCGGACACGGTGGTGCGCGTCGAGGCGATCGACGGCGAAAGCAAGGCGGACGTGAAGGTGGCCGAGGGCGTCAAGGTCGCCTTCTCCGACGGCGAACTGGCGATCAAGACGACCAAGTCGGGCGGTAAGCACGGCTCTGTCGCCATCACGATCGATCTGCCCGTCGGGTCCAGGCTGGTCCTGAACACGGCGTGGACGGACGTGCACGCCTACGGCCGGCTCGGCGACTGTGGGCTCGACGTGGCGTCGGGACAGATCCAGCTCGACCGTCTCGCGACGCTGCGGGGGAACCTCGCGACGGGCCGGATCGCGATCGGGCACATCGCCGGGAGCGTCGACATCGAGGGCGGTTCCGCCGGCGTGTGGATCGGCGAGGTCGACGGCGCGGTCCGATACCAGGGCTCGACCGGGAAGGTCTGGATCGGCCGAGCCCGCTCCGCCGTCGACCTCGCCGGGGCGAGCGGCAGCTTCGACATCGACCACGTGGAGAGTGGCGTGGTCGCGAAGGCGGGGAACTGCCCGATCCGGGTCGGTCGCCTGTCGAACGGCCGAGCGGAACTGGTGAACGCCGCCGGGGGCATCGAGGTCGGCATCAGCGCGGGCGCCGCGGCTTGGGTGGACGCGGAAAGCACGAAGGGGATCGTTCGCAGTTCTCTCTCGGCGGAGGACATCGCGAGCGAGTCCGACAGCCGGGTCAAGGTCTACGCGCGTACGAGACTCGACGACATCGTCATCCGTCACACCGCCGCATGAAGGCTTTCGGTGACGATTTCTTTTAATGCGATTGACGCCGTTCTCCGGCGTGGGCAAGGATAAGCATATACCGAACAATCAGGGGAGCGGTCATGACGAATGCGGGGAAGCGCGGGACGCGGTGCCGGTATCCGGCCACGGCGACCCTCGGCCCGCGCTCGTCGTATGGCCTGCTCGAACTGCTTTCCTCGAAGAGCCAAGCTCTTCTGGGCAGGTTGGGCTCCCCATCGTGAGGTGACACACCTCGCGCGAGGGAGCCGCCCATCGGGAAACCGATCAGGGCGGCTTTCTTCATTTCGTGCACCCCGGATTCATCAATGCCGCCCTGGTGAAAGGGCTGCGCAGTTCCTTGACATCTTCACAGCGGAGCAGACATTCAAGCGGTTCTAGCCCAACTGGCAGAGGCACCTGGTCGAGAACCAGGACAGTCGGGGTTCGACTCCCCGGAACCGCACGTGTTTCACCGGCGCCGCGGCGCCGACGCCCTCGTAGCCCAACGGAAGAGGCAACGCGCTCAGAACGCGTCCAGTCCAGGTTCGAATCCTGGTGGGGGCACCGGTGCGAGATCTGTTCGTCCTGCTCCGCTGTGCGGATGCCCCTTCGACCACCAGAATGTGATCATGCACGCGAAGACGATCATCCAGAAGACGCTGCGGGTCCCGCGCCGCAGCGCGCCCGCCGGTGACGGTGCGGCCGTCGCCCGGCAGATGGACGCCGTCCTCGCCACCGCCGGATTCAAGGCGGAGAGCCGGCTCCTGGAGCATGTGTCCGGACTGGAACCGGGCACCGCGATGGACCTGGCCACCGACGTCATCGAGGCCGTCCGCGCGCTGGTCGGCGACCACGTCGAGCACAACGCGTACTTCCTGCGTTTCCCGCAGGGGGTGCCGGACACCGTCGAGTTCTGGGTGCGCTGCCTACGCGAAGCCGTTGTCGTCCACTACGGCGGCGGCCACAAGCCGTCCAAGGCCGAACTGCGTGCGATGCTCGGCACCGGGCTGGTCGACCTGCTCACGCTGCCGTGGTACGGCCGCTACCAGCACACCTACGCCGAACTGCTCGCCGCGCACGACGAGCTGATCGCCTCGGTCAAGGACCGGCTCACCATCGTGCGGCTGGGCGGCTCGCTGCAGGAGGAGACCCACGACCTGTACCGCGCGCTGGCCGGATCGACCACGCCTTCGGGCGAGGCCGACCTCCAGCTGCTCGCCGAACTCGCAGCCGAATGCCTCGACGTCGATCTCGACGAGGTGCCGGTGCGAGAGAACCGCGCCGTGCTCAACGCCGCGCGACTCGCGGCCGGGCGGCCGTTGCTCGCCGTCGACACGGTTCTCGACGTGCTGCGGACCGCGTGCCAGGCCAGTGGCGGCGACGTGACACTGGCCGAGCCGACCCGGTTCCGGAACTTCACGCGACGCGAGCGGCGTGCCCTGATCACCGCGCTGGACGCGGTCGTGGCGGGCAACGCCGGCAAGCTCGGTGACGTCAACCGGTTCGCCCGGCGGTTCAAGCGCCTCGGCGAAGGTCTGCATCCGCACGAATACCCGGGATTCCCGAACGCGGGCGAGGTTTTCGCGGTCGCGCGCGGCGAACGGAAGGTGCGAACGTTGGCGGCGCGGGCGGAATCGGCCTTCGCCGAGAACGACGTCGTCGGCGCGGCGCGCGTCCTCACGGCCGCGCCCGGAATGCTGATGCGGTCGCTGGACCGCCTGCTGCGTGAAACCGGAACCGCCGACGACGCCCGTGAGGTCATCGAGGCGATGGGGGAGATCCTGGGTTCGGTGTCCGGCCGCGTGCTGTGCTCGGTGCGCGAGCACCTGGCGAACCGCGTCGATCCCGACAGCGCGCGCGTGTTCACCACCCGCTCCCGTCGTGCCTGGGTCACGCCGGACACACGACCGCCCTTGCCGGACGACGTCGTCGCGCGAGCGAACGCGTTGATCGACGCCGAACTGGCTTCCCGGTTGCCCGCCTACGAACACCTGGTGGTCGACCCGGCCGTGCTGGCCATGGCTTTGCCGCTGTCAGGCAAGGCGGGGGAGGCGGGGTTCGCCGTGCTCCCGCGCGGGTCGCGAAGCCGGGTGGACGGCGAACTGCTGAGGTTCTTCACCTACTGGCGGCAGACGCGCGAGAGCACCGACTTCGACCTGTCCGCACTACTGCTGGACGACGAGTTCCGCTACGTCGGGCAGGTGTCGTGGACGAACTACCGAGGTGGAGGCGCGGTGTACTCCGGCGACATCACCGACGCGGCGGACGGCGCGACCGAGTTCGTCGACCTCCGGCTGGACCAGGTCGAGGCCACGTATGTGGTGCCGCAGGTCAACGTCTACTCCGGGGAGGGTTTCGACGACGTCGCCGAGTCGATGTTCGGCTGGATGACCCGTGACGGCCTCCAGGCCGGTGCGCCTTTCGAGGCCCGCACCGTCCGGAGCCGTTCGGACATGCGCGGAAAGGGCCGTGTCGCCCTGCCGGTCATGTTCGGCCGGGGCGAGGACGGCACGTGGACGGCGACCTGGACGCATCTGTACCTGTCCGGGAGGCCGGCTTTCAACCAGGTCGAGGGCAACCGCGTGTCGACCGGGCTGCTGGCCCGCGGCGTGCTGGAGCGCGAGTATCTCACCCTCGGATATCTGGTGGACCTCTTGCGCGGCAACGGAACCACGATCACCCTGTGGGAGCCGGGCCTGCGGGTGGACGGGCCGGTGACGTTCCTCGGCCCGGAGCTGCCGTCGAACCTGCCGGAAGAGTCCACAGTGGTCGGTCCGGGGCGGTTAAATCAGTTGATCCCCCGGTGACCGCGCCCGTAGGCTGTACCTGCGAGGCAATGAGAGAGCTTCCTTCTACCACTGTCACTGGAATCTAGTTCTCTCCCTCTCCTCGCGCCGACCACACGCCGCCCACCGCGTTCAGTCCTCTAAACGCGGTGGGCGGCGCGGTAGGTCCGCATCGCGGCGCGGACGTGTTCCTCCGCGGCCGTGCGGGCGGCGTCTTCGTCGCCCGCGACGATGGCCTTGCAGATGTCCTGGTGTTGGCTGAGCACGGTTTTCGCCCAGTGGCCGTCGGACAGGTTGGACACGGTCGAGACCGCGATCCGGTCCCAGACCCGATGCAGCGCGTCTCCGAGGAACGGGTTCCGCGATATGTCGCCGAAAGCCCGGTGGAAGCCCATGTTCGCTCGCGCGCATCGTTTCGCGTCACCGTCGTCGACGGCTCGCTCGACCTCGTCGGCGGCTTCTTGGAGAGCGCGGAGCACAGCGGGCGCGACGAGCCCGGCTGCCTGCGTGCGCGCCGCGTGCGCCGCCGCTAGTCCCTCCAGTGTCGCGCGCAGTTCGTAGATCTGTTCGATTTCCTCGCTGCTCAGCGCGGCCACAGCGACGCCGCGCGCAGCGGGGACGACCAGGCCATCGGTTTGAAGCCGCCCGAGTGCCTCCCGCACGGGGGTCCGGCTCACTCCCAGTTCCTGCGCGAGAGCGGCCTCGGTAAGGCGCTCGCCGGGAGCCAGGTCTCCGTTGGCGAAGCGACCGCGCAGGGCGGTGTACACCTCGTCAGCGCTGCTCGACGCTCCGTCACGTGTTCTCACGATGCCAGCATACAGTGCATGCAAAACCTTCGAGAGCACTGTTGACATGCATTGCATGCAATGCATACTGATGCGGTCGCGAAGGAGGTGAGGACGGGTGCACACGTCTTGGGAATGGGTCGTGCTGGCCGTGGTCGGACTGCTCGCCGGTGCGGTGAACGCGGTGGCCGGCGGCGGTTCGATGATCTCGTTTCCCGCGCTGCTGGCGATGGGGATCCCGCCCGTCACCGCGAACGTCACCAACTCGGTCGCCGCCGTCCCCGGCTACCTCGGTGGTTCGATCGGGTACCGGCGTGAGCTCGCCGGTCAAGGGCCGAGGATCGGCCGGCTCACCCTCGTGAGCGTCGCCGGCGCGGCCGGGGGAGCGGTGACCCTGCTGGCGGTGAGTACGGCGGTTTTCCAAGCCGCGGCACCGTTGTTGCTGCTGACAGCTGCTGTACTGCTCGCGGCTCAACCGTGGATCGCCGCCTGGACGGCTCGACGCCGCACCGGAGCGCCCGGCCGGGCCGGGATGCTTTCGGCGCAGTTCGTGGTGGCGTTCTACGGAGGGTTCTTCGTCGCGGGGCTGGGCATCGTCATGCTCGCCGTGCTCGGGCTCGTCCTCGACGACTCCACGCAGCGGCTCAACGCCCTCAAAGGCGTGCTGTCCCTGATCGTCGGCGCGGTCTCGGCCGTCGCCTTCGCGGTGTTCACCTCTGTGTCGTGGGGTCCGGTCGCGGTACTGGCCGCGACCGGACTGGCCGGCGGCCGGCTCGGTGTCCTGGCGGCTCGGCGGGTTTCGCCGGTCGCGCTTCGCTGGACGGTCGCCGCCTGGGGCGCGGCCGTCGCCATCGCCTTGGAGGTGAGCAGGCATGTCGCCTGAATCCGATCTGCCCGCACGGACGGACCTGACGATCACCGGGCTGACCGTGGTGACGATGGATCCGCATCTGGGAGACCTCGCGGAGGCCACGGTGACCGTGCGCTCCGGCGAGATCGCCGCCGTCACTCCCGGCAGCTCGGACGACCCGGACGCCGTCGACGGCCGCGGGCTCGTCGCACTGCCCGGCTTCGTGGACACGCACTGGCATCTGTGGAACAGCCTCCTGCGCGGGACGGTCGGCGACGCGCCCGGCCGTGACTACTTCTCGGTGAAACGGGGACTCGGCCCCCATCACGAGGTCGAGGACTTCTACTGGGCGGCACGGTTCGCGCTCGCCGAAGCGGTGACGGCGGGTATCACGACCGTGCACAACTGGGACCACAACGTCCGCACCGGCGAGGACGCCGACGTGAACGTCCGCGCGCAGCTCGACGCCGGTGTTCGCGGCCGGTTCTCCTATGGCCCACGCGATTCCACGCCGTCGGACGAGCCGATGGACCTCGGCGAACTCCGCCGGTTCGTCGACCGCTGGCCTCCCGGACGTCTCGACGGGCTCCTCGATTTCGGCGTGGCGCTGC
This sequence comes from Amycolatopsis pittospori, assembly GCF_013870525.1. Classification (GTDB taxonomy): domain Bacteria; phylum Actinomycetota; class Actinomycetes; order Mycobacteriales; family Pseudonocardiaceae; genus Amycolatopsis; species Amycolatopsis pittospori. The sequence goes on along the minus strand of NZ_JACBXD010000002.1, from coordinate 53,228 downwards.
GGGGGCCACATCGGACACCGGCGGCGGTCTACCGTCCGGAGTGGACGACCGCGCGGGAGCTGGGCCTGCCGATCACCATGCACTGCGATCGGTGTCTTCGCGAGGAAGGGTGCCGTTCCTGCGGCCTCACCCGGCTCGCCGACGAAGGCCTGCTGGGCCCGGACATGCAGGTCGTGCACGCCGTGCACGCGTCGTCCGAGGACATCGCCGCCCTGGCCGCCACCGGGACGAGCGTGTCGCTCAGTCCCATCACCGAACTGCGCACGATGGGGTTCCCACTGGTCAGCGAACTGATGGAGGCGGGCGTGCCGGTCTCGCTGTCGACGGACACGCTCGCGATGCCGACGGCTCCCGACGTCCTCACCACGCTGCGGGCCGTCGAAGCGGTCGAGCTGGCCCGGCGGGGGTCCACAGTGGCCACTCCGCGCCGGCTGCTCGAGATGGCGACGCTCGACGGCGCGCGCGATCTCGGTCTGGCGGACGTGACCGGTTCGATCACGCCAGGGAAGCGAGCCGACCTGTTGTTCCTCGACGCGTCCGCCGCGAACCTACGGCCCGTGGGCGACCTGGCCGAGGCGCTGGTCAGGCAGGGTCGCGCCACGGACATCGTCACGGTCATGGTCGACGGCCGTGTCCTGCTCGAACGCGGCCGGCTCGTCCAGCCGTCCGCGCGGGCCGCTGTCGACGAAGCCGACGCACGACGAGACGCCCTCGTCGCCCGGGCCCGTGCCGCGGGCGCCTGGGAGTGATCCCGACCCCCGATTCAACGACGAAGAGGCGGTGCACAGATGACCACCAACACTGCACGAACAGGACCCACCAGAGGCACTGTCGCGTCCGGACCCGCGATCGCCATGTTCGGTCTGCTCCTGCTCGCCTACTCGGTGAACGCGATGGACCGCATGGTCTTTCCGGTGCTGTTACCCGAGATCAGGGCGGAGTACGGCTTCGGCCTCGGAGAATCCGGGCTGCAGGCCACGATGTTCGCGCTGGGCATGGGCCTCACCGGTATTCCCGCCGGGATCGCGCTCGCCCGCTTCGGCCGCAAGGTCCTGATCGTGGTGGGCACGATCGTCTTCTCCGTGGCGACGATCATGACCGTCGCCAGCGCCGGATTCGCCGACATGCTCGTCTGGCGGGTGTTGTCCGGTGTCGGTGAGGCCTTGCAGCTGGCCGCGATCATCACCGTGGCGGCGGGGGCGTTCCCCCGGCACCGCGGCCTGGCGATCGGGGCGGTGAACATGGCCTTCGCGACGGGATCGGTGGTGGGTCCACTGGTCGCGGCCGCGCTCCTGACCGAGCCGGGCGCTTGGCGGGTGCCGATGATCGCCTTCGGCGTACTCGGCCTGGTCGTCGCCGTGGCGGTCGTCCTGCTCATCCCGCGCCGGTTCAGCGAGGCCACGAGTGAACGGGCGCAGACACATCACGTCGGCGGCGCACCGTCCATCCTGGCCCGGAACCCGATGCTGCTGGCGGTCATCACCGTCCTTTTCGGACTCGCGGACTTCGCCTACATCGGCCTGTACGCGACCTATGTCCGGGAAGAACTCGGTTTCACCGCGGGGCAGGCGGGTCTCGCCGTCGGTCTGTCCGGGCTCGCCGCGTTCGCCTCCCCGCTCGGCGGTTACCTCACCGACCGGCTCGATCCCCGCGTCTGCCTGGGCCTGGTCAACGTCTTGACGGCGCTCGCCGCCGTCGCGCTGTTCACCGGCCCGCCCAGTCCGGCCTGGCACGCGACCTTCTCGTTCCTGTTCGGACTGTTCGCCAGCAGTGGCGGGTATGTCGTCCTCGCCGGCCTGCTCGTCAAATCGGTCCGCCCGCAGATCGCCGGGCACGCGTCCGGACTCTTCATCACCTGTGTCTACGTCGCCGCCGGGGTCGCCGGATACGTGTTCAGCCGGTTCGTCGACGCGCTGGGCTGGACCGGCGGCGGCCTGGTCCAGATCGCCGGTCTTTCGCTGATCGGCGCCCTGCTGGCGGTCTTCCTGCGCCCGATCCTGTTCAGCACGCCCGAAAGAGGGACCCGATGACGTTCCTGTTCACTCCGTCCACAGTGTCCATTCCCGTCGTCGGCACGGACGAGCGATTCCCCGTTCGCCGGGTCTACTGCGTGGGACGCAACTACGTCGACCACGTCCGCGAGATGAAGGAAGGCGACGAACGCGACGACCCGTTCTTCTTCCAGAAACCGGCGGACGCGGTCGTCGGCGACGGCGCCCGGATCCCTTATCCGCCCCGTACCGGGGATTTCCAGTTCGAAGGCGAGCTCGTCGTCGCCATCGCGGCCGAAGGTACCGACGTCCCCGTCGCCCGCGCGCAGGAGCTGATCCTCGGCTACGCGGCGGGGATCGACCTGACCCGCCGCGATCGCCAACGCGACTGCCGGGAACGGCAGATCTCCTGGGAGGCGGGGAAATCCTTCGACGCGTCCGCGCCGTGCGGCCCGATCACGAAGGGAGCGGACCTCGGCGCGGCCGAGCTGCGGCTCTCGGTCAACGGCCAAGTCCGCCAACGCACCCGGATCGACCTGATGATCTGGAACGTCGCCGAGATCATCTCCCAGCTGTCCGCCGACTACCGGCTCATGCCCGGCGATCTCGTCTACACCGGGACCCCGGCCGGTGTCGGCGCGATCGGCCCCGGCGACGTCGTCCGCGTCGACATCGACGGCCTGAAGCCCTTGTCCGTCACCATCACCGAAAGCGGGAGCCATGAAACCGACTGAACGCATCGACTACGACCCCATCCACGGTCGTCCGGCGCTGAGCCTGCCCGGCGGGGCCCGGGTCGCCGTATGGCTGATCGTCAACGTGGAGGAGTGGTCCGAAACCGAGCCGATGCCCCGGACCGTACTCACCCCGCCGGCGGGCGGGGTCCCGACACCCGACATCCCGAACTGGGCCTGGCACGAGTACGGCAACCGCGTCGGGTTCTGGCGGATGCTCCGCGTCATCGACCGGCACGAAATTCCCGCGGTGCTGGCCATCAACGGTTCGGCGATCACCGCGTACCCGCGGATCACGGAGGCCGCGATCGACCGCGACTGGGAGTTCGTCGGGCACGGCTTCACCCAGAAGAACATGCAGAAGGTCGCGGACGAACGCCTCGACATCCAGCGCACCCGCGACGCGATCACGAAGGCCACCGGCGGCAGGCCGCGCGGCTGGCTCGGCCCAGGGCTGACCGAAACCTGGGAAACGCCCGACCTGCTCGTCGAAGAGGGTTATGAGTACGTCTGCGACTGGGTGCTCGACGACCAGCCGACCCGGCTGCGCACCCGCACGAGTCCGATCGTGAACGTGCCCTACACGCAGGAATGCAACGACGTCGCGATGATGCTGATCCAGCACCACAGCGCGGACGAATACCGGCGGCGGGCCGTCGACCAGTTCGACCAGATCCTTTCCGACGCGCGCGCGGACGACTCGGCGCGGGTGATGGCGCTGGTCGTACATCCCTACATCATGGGCGCGCCGCATCGGCTGAAGTACCTCGACGAGGCGCTGGAGCACATTCGCGGACACGACGAGGCGATGTTCTGCACGGGCTCACAGATCCTGGACTGGTACGAGTCCACCCAGGAGGCGGGCTGAGGCCGGAAATCCAGCGGCGTCGAGGTCGATCGGTGTGTTAGACAGCGCGCGTGGATCGACACGAACTCAGTGCGTTGGCGCACGCGGACCATCCCATCGCCTCTCCGGTCAGCGAAGGGACGGTGGGAAGACTTCTCGAGCGTGCCGTCCGGCGGCCGGACGCTCACCTGCTCGACCTCGGGTGTGGTTCGGGTACCTGGTTGTTGCGGGCGTTGGAAGCCCATCCCGGCGCCACGGCCGAAGGTGTCGACATCTCGGACGCGGGCTTCGGCCGTACCCGTGCGGCGGCCGCGGATCTCGGTATCGCGGATCGGCTGGAACTGAGCCGCCAGGACGTCACCGAGTTCCGATCGGGCCGGAAGGCGGACGTGGTGCTCAGCGTCGGTTCCGCCTACGCCTTCGGCGAAGTGCTGCCGGCACTGGACGCCGCCCGGCGGCATCTCGCCGACGACGGCGTGGTCCTCTTCGGCGACTGCTTCTGGGAGGCCGAGCCTTCCGCGGCCCTCCGCGCGGAACTGGAAGACGGACCGCAGAAGTACGCGGATCTCGCCACCACGATCGCCGCGATCACCGACCACGGGTGGACGCCGGTGTACGGGCACGTCAGCACGCTGGAGGAATGGGACGAGTACGAGTGGTGCTGGACCGGATCGCTGGCCCGATGGGCACTCGACAACCCTGACCACCCGGACCACGAACAAGCGCTGAGGGCCTCGAACGCCCACCGCGAGGGCTGGCTCAACGGCTATCGCGGTGTTCTCGGTTTCGTCGTGCTGCTCTTGCGGCGTACGGACTAGGACTCGCCGCTGATCCGCGCCGAGCCGACCGAGGCCGCGGTGATCGCCCTCGCCGCGGTCTGGGTCGACGAGCTGGAATTCAGGCCGGTCAACGAAGTCCGGTTCAGCGCGTGGACGACGAACTCGTAGGTGTTCACCGTGGAGGGCGAGCAGGGGCCTTGGTAGCCATAGAGGCTCGCGCTTCCCCGGTAGTAGATCTGCCTGGCGCCGGCGGGGACCGAGGGCCGGTAGACGTGGTCGACGTTCTGGGGGAGCGACGCCGTGGCCACCGGGATGTCGTAGATGACCCAGTGGATGAGGTTGGCGTTGTCGAGATCGCGCATGACGATCGCGTAGCTCTTGGCGGCGGCGGGAGCGCCGGACCAGGCCAGGGGAGGGGACTCGTTCTTCTTGGCCGGGTCCTGACCGCCGCCGCTGGTGCACTCGTGGACCTTGGGGATGACGCCGCCGTCGACGAAGGCGTTGCTGGACAAGGCGAACGCGTTCCGGTCCGGGGACGCCGCGGCGGGTGCGGCACCGGCGGCCGACGTGATGAGCAGGGCGCAGAACACGATGCTGGTGCTTCTCACTGGAGGCTCCCGAGGCTCTTTGTGCGCTGACCCCAGCGTAGGCAGCACGGATTGCCTTGACAGCGCACTTTCCCGGCCGAACGTGGTGTATTTCAGTGGCGCACGAGCACGGAGAAGTAGATCGGCTGGCGCGAAGGCAGCAGTTCCCGGTCCTGTGCGTCGACCATCTTCCAGAAGACCTTGCAATCGGCCGGGGCGGTCGGCGCGTTCACGGTCACCGTCACCTGCACATGCTGCTGCGGGGCGGTGTCGTTGACCGGGATCCGTTCCGGGGTGCGGCAGGCGCCGGGTGCGACGGGGACATCGGTGCGGCGGAGATACCGGCCCCGCCACTCGACCGTGCCGGTGTTCTTGATCTCCCATACCTTGACGAACTGCGAACCCGGTTTGACCAGGGTTTCGTCGGGGATGGTCACGTCGGCGACGAACTTGCTCGAGTCGCCCGGATGCGGGCCGGCGCTCTGCGCTTCCTGTTCACCCGGCACCAGGATGACGACGACGGCCGCGATCGCGGCGACGAGGACGAGGACCGACGGTACGAGCACCCGCTTGGACCGCCACCACGGCACGGACGGCGCGGTCTCCGGTTCGCGGTCGGCGGAGAGCACGAGCTGCAAGCCCTGCCATCGGGCGTGCCACTCCTCTTCGTCGCCGTCGCAGGCGCGGACGAACTCGCGGACCGTCTCCCACGGCTGCAGTCGTCGGCCGGTGACGGTGAGGTGCAGGGTCGCGTGGGACACCGCGCCGGACTTCGCGGCCATCTTCCGGAAAGACGGTTCCCCGGCACGCGTCCGTAGCTTCCGCAGCTCGGACATGAACGCGTCCAGCTCCGGTGCCCGTTCTCCCGCTTGCAGTTTCGGCACGCTCCCCCTCGCGGTCGTGTCAGATCGGACACGATTTTCGTCACTCTGCGCGGCTGGGTAAGTATATCGCCAACCACGCCGAGATCGCCGCGCTGACCAGCGGATCAGTGGCGTCCGCCTGGCTGTCAAACGCTGTCAACCTGGGCTTTTTGACGTCACACGATCAGTTCAAGGGGTTCCGGACGGACCCTCGCCGGGGCCACTGTCGGAAGCAAGCCGCTCACAGGGAGCAGCATCGAGAGAAGGAGCAGTCATGCGCAAGGTGGCAACCGCCGCGATGTTCACCGCTCTGACCGGAGCCGCGCTCATGGGAACGACGGCCGGACAGACCGCGGTGGCCGCACCCACGGTGAACATGGAAGCCGTCGTCAAGGCGGCGATGTGGGATCCGTACAAGGCCGACCAGTCGATCACGCCGGGCTCCGGCCCGAGCGTCAAGGTGGTCGAAGAAGCGCTGGCGGCGAAGAACATGCTCGACAAGAAGCAGGTCGACGGCCACTTCGGTACCTCGACGGTGGCCGCGTACCAGAAGTTCCAGAAGTCGCTGGGGCACAGCGGCCTGGCCGCCAGCGGTCTGCCCGGCAAGGGTTCGCTGACCGAACTGGGCAAGGGCCGCTACACGGTGACCGCGCCGATCAGCGTCGGCTCGAAGACCACGGTGGACGGGAAGACGCTGAACAAGCGCACCGCCGAGATGATCACCGCCGCGGAGAAGAAGGCCGGGGTCAAGTTCACCGTCACCCAGGGTTCGTACAACGCCGGCGGTGTCGGCGCCTCGGGTGGCACGCACGACGGCGGTGGCGCCGTCGACATCTCGGTGAACAACATCAAGAACAAGGACGCGGCGGTGAAGGCCCTGCGTGAGGTCGGGTTCGCCGCGTGGCACCGTACGCCGAGCCAGGGCGACTGGGTGGAGCACATCCACGGGATCGCGATCAGCGACACCGACATGTCGCCGCAGGCCCAGGCGCAGGCCGGTGACTACTTCAAGGGTCTCAACGGCCTGGCGAGCCACGCCAAGGACGACGGCCCGAAGGTCAAGAAGGTGACCTTCGAGGAGTTCAAGCGCGGATGACCGTGCGACGTCACGGGGGCGGGCGGCTACGGCCGTCCGCCCCCGTTCGTCCTGCCCGCGCCTGGTTCCGCTCAGTGGCCGAGCAGGCGCACGCTCTCCTCGGCGCGCCGCAACGCGCTCAGCAACGCCGCCCGTCCCGCCTGGTCGATGTCCTCCGCGAGCGCTTCGATCGCGACTTCGCCGCCCTCCTGGAGCTTCCCGACCAGTTCGCGATGAACCGCCGCCAGGCGCGCGGCGTCGAAATCCGGCCGGACGAACGTGAGCAGCAGCCGGACCTCGTCCTCGCAGCATCGGTAGCTGTCGAGCAGGTGTTCGTTGCCCGCCGCCGCGACGATCGCCCGGTGGATCGCGCTGTGCGCCGCCGTCAGCTCGCGCCAGGGCGGTGTCGGCGATCGCTCGGCCAGCGCTTCGAGCCGTTCCACCTCGGCCAAGACGGGGCTGAGATCGGTGCCCGCGGCCAAGGCCATCCGCAGCGCACCGAGTTCGAGCACCTTGCGGTAGTCGAAGACCTCGTCGATGCGCTGCTTGCTCAAAGGGGCGACGATGGCGCCCCGGTTTCGTTCGTGGACGACCAAACCGCGTTCGACGAGCAGCCGCAGCCCCGACCGGATCGTGTGCCTGCCGACGTCGAAGCGTTCGGCCAGGTCGTCCTCGCGGAAACGGGTGCCGACCGGATGCGCCCCGTCCAGCAATTCGGCGCGCAGAGCCTCGGCGACCCGCTCGGGCGCGGTCCGAGCGCCGACCGGGTCGGCGGATGTCGTGCTCATGGGCCGATACGATACACCGGCAAAGTGTGACACGATATGTCGAGGATTGTTGTACAATCTGCGGCGAAGTCGGGTTGTCGAAGTCGGAGGAGTGTCATGCGGATCGACGGAGTCCAGGTATACGGCGACTCCGGACAGCCTGTGCTGCTGCTGCCCGGCGGCGCCGAGGCCTGTGACGGCTTCTTCCCCGGATTGCCCGAGGGGCTCGTCGCCGATCCCGGCTGCCGCGTCATCGTGCACGACCGCCCCGGAACCGGGGCTTCCACCGCGAACGGGTCCCTCGCCGAGGCCGCGTCCCGACTGAACTCGCTGATCGACGACCTGGGCTGCGGCCCGGTGGTCGTCGTCGGGCAGAGTCTCGGGGGAGCGGTGGCCCTGCTGCTGGCCCGCGATCACCCGGAGAACGTCGCTGGCGTCGTACTGCTCGACCCGACCCCGATCAACGATCCCCGCGTCTGCGCCCGGCTCGAAGGGATCATGCGCAAGCTCACTCCCTTGGTGTCGATCCCGTTGGTGCACAAGGCGTTGTCCACCGTCATGCAGGTCTCCGTCAAGCGGACCATGCGGGGGCTGCGACCGGACTGCGCGGCCGCGCTGGCCCGGACAGCCGAGGCCGACTTCCCGCAACTCGCCCGGGCGGTCCGCGGGATCACGGAACTTTCCGCCGGCTTCCGCGAAGCCGATCTGCCGCGGATCCCGTCCGTGCTGGTCACGGCCGACCGTAAACCCGGCGCCACGATCAGGCAGGCGCACACACGCCTCGCCGACGCGCTCGGCGCGTCCCTCGTGCGCTGGCCGGGAGCGACCCACACCGTGCACCTCGACCACCCCGACGAAACCCTTGCCGTGGTACGGGAACTCGTGCGCGCGATGTAACGGGATGCGCGATTCGGCCGCTGGGCAGCGGTACCCGGCCTGGTTACGATCGAGGCACTTGTCTGGTCATCGGAGGTCCCATGAGACTGCCCCGATTCGGCGTCCTGCTCGGTTTCTTCCTGGCCTTCTGTCTCGCCGTGCCGCCCGCCGCCCAAGCGGCTCCGGCTCCGCTCGGCGGGGGCAGTCCGTTGCAGACCGCGACGTCGTCCAGATGCACCGCCGGGTTCGCCGCGGTGTCGGGCAGTGTCGGCTACTTGATCGCGGGCAGTTCCTGCGGCAGGCCCGGTGAGACCGTCCGCAGCGCGGGCCGCGTGGTCGGCGTGGTCTCAGCGGCGCCGATGCCGCCGAACGGCGCGATCGTCATCCGGGTGACCAACACCGTCGACTGGCGCCTGACCGGGTCGATTCCGCCGACCGACAGCCGGGTGACGATCACCGGATCGACCGAGGCCCCGGTCGGCGCCTCGGTGTGCAAATACGGCGCCACCACCGGCTGGCGATGCGGGACCATCCAAGGGAAGAACCAGACGATCACTTTCCCTGAAGGCACCCTGACCGGTCTCACCCGCACGAACGTCTGCGCGGAGCCGGGTGACAACGGTGGGCCGTTCGTCAGCGGTACGCAGGCTCAAGGCGTTCTGGTCGGTGGCAGCGGGAACTGCGCCAGCGGCGGAACGTCCTACTTCCTGCCGGTCAACCGGGTCCTGTCGATGTACGGGCTGACGATCCTCGCTGGTCGAGAACGGTGAGAACCTGTTCGCACCAGCGGATGTTCTCCTGCTCGAAGGAGATCCCGCGGGCAAGGGTCAGGTAGGGGCCCACGCGGGGCGCGGTGGCGAGGAAGTCCGCCTCGGAGGACTCGCCGAGCAGGCGTTCCCGCAGCCGCTCGAATTGCTTGAGTTTCGTTTCGGCGACGGCCATCCTGTCCGCGATGGCACTCCGGACCGCGTCCGCGTCGCCTGCCTCGATCGCCTGCACCTGCACCAGGAGCTCGTCGCGGATCGCGGTCGGTTTCGGTGCCTTCGTGGTGAACTCGGCGAGCTCCGCCGCGCCGTCGTCGGTCAGGGAGAAGAGTCGTTTGGTGGGGCGGCGCCGCTGTTCCACGACCCGTGCCGTCACCAGGCCCTGCGACTCCATTCTGTCGAGCTCGCGGTAGAGCTGCTGCGGTGTCGTGGTCCAGAAGTTGGCGACGGACGCGTTGAAGCTCTTCGCCAGGTCATAGCCCGACGCCTCGTCTTCCAGAAGCATCGCGAGGATCGCGTTCCGCAGCGCCATGGGGCGATGGTAGTGGCAAGGTGTACTGGTCGCAAAGTTGATTATGCACTTTGGTGGACAGGTCGGTGGTGATCACTTACGCTCGGCTGCGCCTACTCAACTAAGTGACTATGAGGAGATCGCCATGCTGACGTTCCGGCAGGCCGTCGAGGCGAAGGACGCCGCCGCGCTCGAGACTCTGCTCGCCGACGACGTGGTCTTCACCAGCCCGGTGGCGTTCAAGCCGTATCAGGGCAAGGCGATCACGGGGGCGATCCTGCGCGGCGTGCTGCGGGTGTTCGAGGACTTCCGCTACGTCCGTGAGATCGCCGACGGCGCGAATCACGTGTACGAGTTCGAGGCGTCGGTCGACGGGCTGCGGATCAACGGCGTCGACATCCTGACCTTCGACGACGACGGCAAGATCGCCGACTTCAAGGTGATGGTCCGCCCGCTGCGGGCGGCGGAGGCACTCGCGGCGCGGATGGGCGCGCAGTTCGAAGCCATCAAGGCCGACGCGGTGAAGTGACCACGCCTAATCCAGGGTGAGTAGTTCGTCCAGTACCGCTTTGAGGGCAGGGCTCCTGTCGTCCTGTCGCCAGGCGGCGCGGAGGTCGACGTCGTGCGGAGTGGTGTCGAGGGGGACGAACACGACGTGCGGGTCGTTGACGTTGCCCGCCACCGAAGCGAGCGTCAGATGGCAGCCGACCTGTGCGCTCACCAGCGCGAGCGCGGTCTGCGTGTCCGGCGCGATCTGGACGACGTCCGCGACGAAACCGGCGTCGTGCGCCAGGCGCCGGAGGCGATCCGGCAGTACCGCGCCTTCGTGTGGTGGCAAGGACACGAAGGCGTCGCCGGCCAGCTGGTCGAAGTCGAGCCGCCGGGCACCGGCCAGGGGATGGGTGCCCGGGACGGCGACCACGAGCGAGTCCGGCATGACGACCCGCGCGGCCACGTCGGCGGGGATGACGTCCCACCTCCCGAGCGCGATGTCCGTTTCGCCTCGGGTGAGTTTCTTCATCGCCGGCTGGGCGAAGTTCTGACTCGACAGTTCCAGCCGGATCCCCGTGTGCCGTGACCGCACCACGCGGGCGAGCCGGGCGACGAGGCCGTGGGTGGACACTCCGGCGAACGCGATCCGGACCAGTCCGACCTCGCCGTCGCCCGCCGAGCGCACCGCGGCATCAGCGCGGCGTAAGGCTTCGAGGACGTCTTTCGCCGGGTCGACGAGCGCCTGGCCACCGGCCGTGAGGTTGACCGACCGGGTGTTGCGATCGAACAGCCGGATCCCGAGCTCCCGTTCCAGTTGCTTGATCGTGCGACTCAACGGAGGCTGGGCGATGTGCAGCCGTTCCGCGGCCCGGCCGAAGTGCAATTCTTCGGCGACCGCGAGAAACGAGCGGAGCTGCTGGACGTCCATAATTGCTTGAAAGGTATCACAGGGCGACCGATTAGGTATTGGACTGATCTTAATCGATGGCCGATAGTGAAGGGTATGTACACCGGCAACCCTGACGTCCCCGACGACGTCTTCGCGGATGTTCTCGGCCAGATCAACGATTTCGTGCGCACTCGTGTCCTGCCCCGCGAGCTCGAGATCATGAACACGGACGCGATCCCGGCGGATCTGCGGACGCAGGCCGCGGAGATGGGGCTGTTCGGGTACGCGATCCCACAGGAGTGGGGCGGGCTCGGCCTCGATCTGGTCCAGGACGTCGAAGTCGCGATGGCGCTGGGCTACACGTCGTTGTCGTTGCGGTCGATGTTCGGCACGAACAACGGCATCGCCGGCCAGGTTCTGGTCGGCTTCGGCACCGGGGAGCAACAAGCCCGGTGGCTGCCCGGTATCGCCTCGGGTGAGGTCGTCGCGTCCTTCGCGCTCACCGAGCCCGGCGCCGGCTCGAATCCGGCAGGCTTGCGGACCACCGCGAAGCCCGACGGTGACGGCTGGATCATCGACGGCGGCAAGCAGTTCATCACCAACGCCACCGAAGCAGGCCTGTTCGTGGTGTTCGCCCGCACCAAACCCGCGTCGGAAGACGGCACCGGCATCGCGGTCTTCCTCGTCCCCGCCGAAACACCCGGCATTCAGGTCGGTGCCAAGGACGCCAAGATGGGCCAGGAGGGTTCCCGCACCGCCGACGTCACCTTCTCGCAAGTCCGCGTCGGCCCCGAAGCGCTGGTCGGCGGCGACGGCGAGGTCGGGTACAAGGCGGCGATGACGTCGTTGGCGCGCGGCCGGGTCCATCTGGCCGGGCTGGCGGTCGGAGCGGCGCAGCGGGCGCTCGACGAATCCGTTTCCCACGCCGCGACCGCGACCCAGGGCGGCACACCGATCGGGGATTTCCAGTTGGTGCAGGCGATGATCGCCGACCAGCAGACCGGCGTGCTCGCCGGACGCGCGCTCGCCCGCGAGGCGGCCCGGCTGTACGTCACCGGCGAGGACCGCCGGATCGCGCCATCGGCCGCGAAGCTGTTCTGTACCGAGATGGCGGGCAAGACCGCGGACTTGGCCGTACAGGTCCACGGCGGCAGCGGCTACCTGCGCGAGGTCCCGGTCGAGAGGATCTACCGCGACGTCCGTTTGATGCGGCTTTATGAAGGCACCAGCGAGATCCAGCGGCTCATCATCGGCGGCGGCCTCGTGCGGGCCGAGAAGAAAAAGGCACTGTGACGCGGCCGCTCGACGGGGTCACCGTCGTCGCCGTCGAGCAGGCGGTCGCCGCGCCACTGGCTACCCGCACCCTCGCCGACCTCGGCGCGCGAGTGATCAAAGTGGAGCGTGTCGACGGCGGGGATTTCGCGCGCGGTTACGACCACGCGGTCCACGGCACCGGCGCGCATTTCGTGTGGCTCAACCGGGGCAAGGAGTCGATCGCCGTCGATCTGAAGACCGCCGAAGGCCGTGACGTCGTCCGTCGTCTGGTGGTGAAGGCCGATGTCTTCGTGCAGAACCTCGCGCCGGGCGCCGCGGAACGCCTCGGTCTCGGCGACCTCCGTGAGGAGCATCCCGAGCTGGTCGAGGTGAATCTGTCCGGGTTCGGTGCGGGCGGTCCGATGGAACAGCGCAAGGCCTACGACATGCTGATCCAGGCCGAGGCCGGGCTGATCGCGATCACCGGGACGCCGGAGACCGCGGTGAAGACAGGGATCCCGACCGCCGACATCGCGTCCGGAATGTACTGCTCCCAAGCCGTTCTGGCCGCGTTGCTGCGCCGCTGGCGCACCGGGGAAGGCGCGACCATCGAGGTTTCGATGCTCGAAGCCACCGTCGAATGGATGGGTTACGCGCTCTACACGCAGATGTACGCCGGAACGCAGCCCGCTCGGATGGGCCTGAGCCACAGCTCGATCGCCCCGTACGACGCGTTTCCCACGAGTGACGGCCAGATGCTGATCGGCGTCCAGAACGACACCGGCTGGCGCACCCTCGTCACCGAAGTCCTCGACGCCCCCGAACTCGCCGACGATCCTCGCTTCGTCACCAACGTCGAGCGTGTCGCGAACCGCGCCGAGTGCGACGCCGCCGTCGCCGCCCGGACGTCGCGCTGGTCCAATGCCGAACTCGACGCACGGCTGGCCGCCGCCGGGGTTCCCGCCGCACAGCTCAAGGAAGTCGGCCAGGTCGTCGATCATCCGCAACTGCGCGCTCGCGACCGCTGGCGCGAGGTCGGGACCGAATTCGCGCGGGTTGACGCCCTCCTGCCACCGGTCACGTTCGCCGACGTCGAGGCCCGCATGGGCGACGTTCCCGCGCTGGGGCAGCACACCCGCGCCCTGCTCGTCGAGTCCGGTGTGGACGCCGACGACCTCATCGGTCGCGGTATCGCCACGGAGAAGAAGTGATTTCGGCGAAAGAGGAAATCGGCCACTCTCCGCCCCCTTCAATTTATAGCGCACCCCCGGGCTTGCGGCAAGGCCCGGGTCATCCCGCAGAATTGCCCGGCCAGAAGTCGCAATGCGGGGAAATGGGGAATCGGAAAGTGCGCTTTTTGCTGACGACGTGGGGATCGCGCGGGGACGTCGAACCGCTGGTGGCGCTAGCGGTGGCGGTGCGGGAACTCGGTGCGGAAGCGGTGGTGTGCGGGCCGCCGGACGAGGATTTCGCGGTGCTGCTGGAGCGGGCCGGGGTGCCGTTCGTGCCGATGGGCGAGTCGGTGCGCTCGGTGGTCTCCGGGCCGAAACCGCCGACGGCCAAGGACGCGTTCCGGCTCGCGCCGGCGCTGGTCGCCATGCGGTTCGAAACGCTCGGCAAGACGGCCGAGGACTGCGACGCGCTCTTGGCGACCGGTCTGCTGCCGGCCGGTGCGCGGGACGTGGCCGAGAAACGGGGAATTCCGTACGTGTACGCGTGCTTCCACACTTTCGGGATGCCGTCGCGGCATTTCGTGCCGGGACTGCGGCCGGGTACGCCTTCGCCGGAAGGGGAGACCGACAACCGGGTGCTGTGGAAGCAGGACGCCCAGCGGGTCGACGACCTGTACGGCCCGGCGCTCAACAGTCATCGGGAGGCGATCGGCCTGCCGCCGGTGGACAACGTCCGCGACCATGTCTTCACCGACAGCCCGTGGCTGGCGGCGGACGCGACGCTGTGCCCGTCGGAGGGGATGACGGACCTCGACCTCGTGCAGACCGGGGCGTGGATCCTGCCCGACGACCGTCCACTTCCGGAGGAGCTGGAGGCGTTCCTGGGCGCCGGTGAGCCACCGGTATACGTGGGCTTCGGCAGCATGGCCGCCTACGCGCCGAAGGACATCGCGCGAAACGCCATCGAGGCGGTTCGTGCTCATGGGCGCCGGGTCCTCCTCGCCAAGGGCTGGGCGGGCCTGGCCGCGATCGACGACGCCGAAGACTGCTTCGTCGTCGGCGAGGTCAACCAGCAGGCCCTGTTCCGCCGGGTGGCCGCCGTCGTGCACCACGGCGGCGCGGGCACCACCACGACGGCGAGCGGGGCGGGCGCGCCCCAGGTCGTCGTCCCCCGGATCGCGGATCAGCCGTACTGGGCCGCCCGGGTGGCCGAACTGGGCATCGGCGTGGCGCATCAGGACCCGAACCCGACGGCCGAGTCGCTGTCGGCCGCTCTCGCGACCGTCCTGACGCCCGAAACCCGCGAGCGAGCCGGAGAGGTGGCGGGCATGATCCGGACCGATGGGGCGTCGGTGGCCGCGAAACTGCTCGTCGAACTGGTCGGACGGTAGCGCCAGGCCGGGTCGCCGCCGCCGCGGCGACCCGGCTCGGTCAGTAGGTGAGGCCGAAGTCGCGGCAGACACCCACCATGCCTGAGGGGTAACCCGGTTGATCGTGCGTGTCGCCCAGCCCGTGGCGTAGATCGTCGGCACGAAAACGATCTCGACAACGGCGCTGTCGAGCGGCGGGTGGAATTCGGCAGCCGAAGGCGACGTCCATGCCGGAGAGCGGGTGCATTCCACGATCTTCGCGTGTCACGGCCGGGACCGGTCCCGTGTCACTTTTCGGAGAAATCGTCGTTTCCGGCGAAACGGGACGGCCGGCCCGGCGACCTCAGGGCATGAACGCGATTCAACGTGGTGACGAAGCGAAGACCACCGTCGAGAAGGTGGGCTGGACGCCGGCCGCGGTGGGTGGTCTGGCGACGAGCCTTCTCGGAGCCGTGATGTTCTTGGTCGCCGTTCTCGTGGAGGCGAATTCGCCGAACACTTTCGGCGGCACGGAATATCTCGCGACCCTGATCAGCGGCATTCTCGCCATGACGGTGGGCTCGACGGCGAGCGCGGTGAGCAACAACGTGGAATTACGCAGGGCGCAGGAGGAGCTCCGCGCCCTGAAAAAAGAGATCGCGAGGACTCGGTGAGTACCAGGTTCTCCAGGCTCGTACGCGGCAAGGGGCTTTGGCTGTCGGCGCTCTTCGTCGTCGGGTTCGTCGGCGTCGACTTTGTGCTCTGGTGGCTCAGCGGCCGGGTCGCCCCCGCGGATCGCGCCGCGTTCATCGGCGCCGCCAGCGCCTGGGGCGTGGCGAGTGTCGGCCTCGGCGCCGGATTGCTGTCGGCCAACCGGGCCGGGCACCACGCGCAGATCACCGCCCTGCAGAACGAACGCCGGGCCGTGTACGCCAGGCTGGTCTTGATATGCGAACGCTTCGACGGCTGCCGTGAGTCCTATGAGGACGCCGAGGCCCACCTCGCGCAGAATCCGGACGACCCTGCCGATGCCCGTGCCAAGATCGGCGTCTTCAAAGAGCTTTTCGCGGAGTTCCGCAGTGCCAGTGCGACAGCGTCGCTGGTCGCGTCATCGAAGGTGGACACCGAGCTCAAGAGACTCTTGGCCGTATTCCAGAATCCGGAGGACGAGCCTATGAAGCCTGCCCGTGCCGCGTTCCTCGAAGCGGTGAGAGAGGAACTGCTGCTCGCCCGGAAGCCAGGGCTGTGACCGTCGGTGACGCCACCTCGACGGCCGCGCGGACGAAGGCGGCGACGGCGGAGGAGCGGGAATCCCGCGGCCAAGACACGGTCAACGTCGAGGGCTCGAGGTCGTCGACGGGCAGGTAAGTGATGCTCGGCAGCCGGTAGCGATCCGCCGTCGACACGGGCAGGAAGCAGACCACCGTGCCCAATTCGACGAGCTTCAGGATCTGCGTCAGGTCCGTGACGGGACCGTGCAGCGGTGCCCGAGGGGAAGGGCCGAGCGAGTACCCGTCTTCGGCCGGGGCGCCGTCGGGGAGGCTCCTGCCCGCCAGATCCGCCAGCACCAGTCGCGAGCGGGCCGCCAGCGGATCGTTCGCCGCCAGCGCCACCAGCCGGGGTTCGGTCAGCAACGGCTCGAAGTCCAGGCCGCGTTCGTCGAAGGGGGTGGGGGACAGCGCCACGTCGGCGCGGCCGTCGCGCAGTTGCCGTGATTGCTCACCGCGGCCACCGAGGACCAGTTCGATCGGCAGCGCGCCGTCTTCGGCTTCGTAGGTCTCGACGATCTTCGGCAGCAGACCGGCGTCGAGATCGGCCTTCAGCGCCACTCGCAGCCGAGGGTCGGGACGGCCCGCCTGCCGGGCTCGCCGGTCCGCCGCGCTGACCGCTTCGAGCGCGCTTCGGGCGTCCCGCAGCAACACCGCGCCGGCTTCGGTGAGTGAGACCTGACGCGTCGTGCGTTCGAGCAGCCGGACGCCCAGCTGGTGTTCGAGCTCCCGGATCGCCCTGGACAACGGCGGCTGCGCCATCGAAAGCCGTTGGGCCGCGCGTCCGAAGTGGAGTTCCTCCGCGACAGCCACGAAGTACCGGAGTTGCCGCGTCTCGAGCTCACTCATATCGCCAGGGTATCAATGGCGCCCGATCCGGTCCTTCAGCTCGGAGGCTGTCGCGGATTGACTCGGTGACGTCGAAATCCTCTCTACGCATGGAGCTTTCATGATCGTCGTCACCACACCGACCGGACAGATCGGCAGCCAGGTCCTCGGCAGGCTCATCGAGGGTGGCGAGCCGGTCCGCGTGATCGCCCGAGATCCCGCCCGGCTCGCCGACCACGTCCGTGAGCGCGTCGAGGTCGTCAAGGGCTCGCACGGCGACCGCGACGTCGTCGACCAGGCCTTCGACGGCGCCGACGCCGTGTTCTGGCTCGCGGCCGCGGACCCCCGCGCCGAGAGCTTGGAAGCCGCCTTCGTGGACTTCACCCGGCCGGCCTGTGAAGCCTTCGAGAACCGGGGTGTCGAGCGGGTGGTCGGCATCTCGGCCCTCGGCCGCGGCACCGCGGAGAACGCCGGACACGTGTCGGCGTCGCTGGCCATGGACGAGCTGATCGGTGCGTCCGGCGTGAACTACCGGGCACTGGTGATGCCCTCGTTCATGGACAACCTGCTGTGGCAGGCCAAGTCGATCGTCGACGACGGGGTCTTCTTCGGGCCGCTGTCGGGTGACCTCAAGGCGCCGACCTGCGCCAACCGCGACATCGCCGCGGCCGCCGCCCGGCTGCTGCTCGACTCGTCGTGGGGCGGCGTGGCCGACGTCCCGGTGCTCGGCCCGGAGGATCTGTCCCAGCATGATCTGGCGGAGATCATGTCCGACGTGCTCGGGCGGCCCGTCCGCTACCAGCGGATCCCCATGGAGGCCGTTCGCGAGCAGCAACTCGCGATCGGGCGGTCCGAGGCGGTGGCCCAGGGCATGGTCGACATGATGGCCGCCAAGGAGGCCGGGCTCGACAACGTTCAGCCGCGGACGCCCGAGGCCACCACGCCGACGACTTTTCGTCAGTGGTGCGAGGACGTGCTCAAGCCGGCCGTGGCTAGCTGAAGATCACCGAGCGCAGCGCGAGCCTGTCGGACCCGCGGCCGCCGAAGGGGCGCAGGGAGAAGTAGTCCCCGTCGCAGTCGTTGCCCCGGAACACCACCGCACGCGAATCGGTGTCGTTGCGCGGCCGGAAGGCGTCGACGTCCCAGTCGGCGATCTCGGGAATCTCGATGCATTCCCCACTCGGCGGATCGATCAGGGCACCGATTTGGATTTCCCCGTCCGCGTCGAAATAGCGGTAGGTGAATTCGCCTTCCGAGGCGGAGGCCGTGCCGGGAAGGGTCAGGAACAGGGCGGCGGCACTGGTGAGGGAGAGCACGACGGTGCGAAGGCGCATGATGGTGTTTTCCTTTCGGTGCAACGGTCTTTCGACGGTAGGGCGATGATCGAGATCGCCGATAGGTCTCGGCGACAGGTCGACCCGCTGGTGCCGTCGGCGGACCTGATCGTGTGGTGGCCGTGCACGTGCGGTGATTTCGGCGTCCCGCCTGGAGGAACTCCAGGTTTACGATCGTGATCATGCGATTCGCCATCAAGACCTCGCCCCAGGACACCGTTTGGGCCGACATGCTCGCGGTCTGGCAGGCCGCCGACGAGATCGAGCTCTTCGAATCCGGCTGGACCTTCGATCACTTCTATCCCATTTTCTCGGATTCGACCGGTCCGTGCCTGGAAGGGTGGGTCACGCTCACCGCCCTCGCCCAGGCCACGAAGCGACTGCGGCTGGGCACGCTGGTCAGCGGGATCCATTACCGTCACCCGGCGCTGCTCGCGAACATGGCCGCGACGCTCGACATCGTTTCCGGCGGACGGCTGGAAATCGGGATCGGCGCGGGCTGGAACGAAGAGGAGTCCGGCGCGTACGGCATGGAACTCGGTTCGATCAAGGACCGCAGCGACCGGTTCGAGGAGGGCTGCGAGGTCCTCGTCGGACTGCTGACCCAGGAGACCACCACGTTCCAGGGGCAGCACTACCAGCTGACCGAGGCGCGTTGCGAGCCGAAAGGCGTGCAGAAGCCGCATCCGCCGATCTGCATCGGTGGCAGCGGCGAGAAGCGGACCTTGCGCACGACCGCGAAGTACGCCCAGCACTGGAACTTCGTGGGCGGCACACCCGAGGAGTTCGCCCACAAGCGTGACGTGCTGCATCGCCATTGCGCGGACATCGGCCGGGACCCGAGCGAGATCACCTTGTCCGCGCACGTCCGGCTCGGGGCGGACAACGACTACGCCAAGGTCGCCGCGGACGCCGAAGCCCTCGGTGAGGTGGGCCTCGACCTGGCGATCGTCTACCTGCCGCCGCCGCATACGCCTGCCGTGCTGGAGCCGCTGGCGAAGGCGCTCGAACCGCTGCGCTGACGTCGGGCACCGGACGACCGGGGCGGCCTCTCCGCGAGGAGGGGCCGCCCCGGTCGCGTCCGAGGGCGCCATTGCGGAACCGGGTGGTTCCGCTATACGGTGACCAGAACTAGAACAGGTTACAGTTCTGGGTGGCGGGCGGACCGAGGAGCGGAAATGGCGAAAAGGGCGCCGCGCGGCGACGAGGCCGACTACGTGGTCGTCGGATCGGGCAGTTCGGGGGCCGCGATCGCAGGCAGGCTGGCCGAGTCGGGTGCCAGCGTGATCATGCTCGAAGCGGGCAAGAGTGACGAGAAGATGCTCGTCAAGAAGCCGGGGCTGGTCGGCCCGATGCACGCGGTGCCCCAGCTCAAGAAGCCCTTCGACTGGGGCTACTACTCGGTGCCGCAGAAACACGTTCTCGATCGCCGGATGCCGGTGCCGCGCGGCAAGGTGGTCGGCGGCTCCAGTTCCATCAACGGCATGGTCTACGTCCGCGGCAACCGCGCCAACTTCGACTCGTGGGCCGCCGAGGGCAACAAGGGCTGGGACGCCGACAGCGTCAACGCCGCCTACAAGCGGATGGAGGACTTCGAGGACGGCGAGAACGCGTTCCGGGGCGCGGGCGGGCCGATCCGGGTCACCCGCAACAAGATCCCCCAGGAGGGGACGCTGCAGTTCCTCGAAGCGACCTCCGACGCGATCGGCTGCGAGGTCCTCGACGACTACAACGCCGAGTCGCAAGAGGGCGTCAGCCGGATGCAGCAGAACGCCGCCGACGGCCTCCGCTACAGCGCCTCACGCGGTTACGTCCACCATCTCGCGCCCCGAACGCTGGAGGTGCAGTCCGGAGTACTGGCGAAGAAGGTCGTGATCGAGAACGGCCGCGCCGTCGGGGTCGAGGTCGTCGACGCGGACGGGACCCTGCGCACCCTGCGCGCAGGCAAGGAGGTCATCCTCTCGGCCGGATTCGTCGGCTCCGCTCAGCTGCTCATGCTGTCCGGCATCGGCCACGCCGAGCACCTGAGGGAGCACGGCATCGACGTGCTCGCGGACCTGCCGGTCGGCGACAACCTCCACGACCACATGTTCCACGCGCTGACCTTCACCGCGTCGTCGAGCAAGAACAAGGGCACACCGCCGTACTTCGCGCGCGGCCTCGTCAGGGAACTCCTCAAGCCCGGGACCACGTTCCTGGCGAACTCGGTCTTCGAGGCGGTCGCGTTCCTCAAGACGTCCCAGGCCACCGACGTTCCCGACCTCCAGCTGCACCTCCTGCCGTGGGCGTACGTGACGCCCAACCAGGACGCGCCGATCCGGCACGACGTCGACAAACGCCCGGCGCTCACCGTGCTGACCACGCTGATCTACCCGAAGAGCCGTGGCACGCTCCGGCTCGCGTCGGCCGACCCCACGGCGGCGCCGCTGATCGACCCCCAGTACCTGTCCGACCCGGCCGACCTCGAAGTACTCGGCGAGGGGTCGGAGATGGCGCGCGAGATCTTCGCGTCGAAGGCGTTCCGGGGTTCGATCAAACAGGAGCTCCACCCCGGCAAGGGACTGCGGGGCCAGGAACTGCGTGACGCGATCCTGAATCGCGCGACGTCGGTCTACCACGGCGTCGGCACCTGCCGGATGGGTGTCGACGAGCTCGCGGTCGTCGGTCCCGATCTCAAGGTCCGCGGCATCGACGGACTCCGGGTCTGCGACGCCTCGATCATGCCGTCGATCACCGGCGGCAACACCAACGCGCCCGCCATCATGATCGGCGAGATGGGCGCGCAGCTCGTCCTCTCGGACAACTGACGGAAAGAGGGCCATGACCGTCACCCCGCTCGCGCTCACCCGCCCGGCGTCGACGACCGACGCGTTCCTGCGACGGCTCGTCGAGAGAGTGCCGGGTTCGTCCGGCGAGGCATGGAAACTCACCGAGGTCTACACCGGGGATCTGCTCGTCGAGCTGCCGCAGTCGACGCCGTCCGACATCGAGCAGGCGTTCGCGACCGCGCGCGCCGCGCAGGAGAAGTGGGCCGCGACGCCGCTCAAGCAGCGGCTGGAGGTGTTCAAGCGGGCGCACGCGCTCTTCATCGGTAACGCGTCGACCGTCACCGATCTCATCCAGGTCGAGAGCGGCAAGAACCGGCGGATGGCGATCGAGGAGACCTGCGACCCGTCGATGGTGATGAGCCATTACCTGAAGCGGGCCGCCAAACTGCTGGCGCCGGCCAAACGCGGCGGTCCGGTGCCGTTCCTGACGACGTCGACCGAGATCCGGCAGCCCAAGGGTGTCGTCGGCATCATCGCGCCGTGGAACTTTCCCTTCGCCACCGGGATTTCCGACGCCATCCCGGCGCTGATGGCCGGCAACGCGGTCGTGCTGAAGCCGGACAACAAAACGGCGCTGTCGCCGCTCTACGGCGTCCAGCTGCTGGAAGAGGCCGGCCTGCCGAAGGGCTTGTTCCAGGTGGTGTGCGGTGAGGGCCCGGACGTCGGCCCCACGCTGATCGATCACGCCGACTACGTCATGTTCACCGGCTCCACGGCCACCGGCCGGGTGATCGGCGAACGGGCGGGCAAGAACCTCATCGGCTGCTGCCTCGAACTCGGCGGCAAGAACCCGATGATCGTGCTGGAGGACGCCGACCTGGCCGAGGCCGCGCAGGGCGCGATCTTCGGCGCCTTCGGCAACACCGGCCAGATCTGCATGCACATCGAGCGGATCTACCTGCCGGAATCCCGCTACGACGAGTTCAAGAAGGCGTACGTGGCCAAGGCCGGGGCGCTCGACGTCCGCGCCGCCTACGACTTCGGCCCCGAGATGGGATCGCTCGTCTCCGTCGACCACATGCGCCGCGTCAAGTCGCATGTGGACGACGCCGTCGAGAAGGGCGCCACCGTCCTTTGTGGAGGCAAACCCCGGCCCGATCTCGGTCCGGCCTTCTTCGAGCCGACGATCCTCGAAGGCGTCACCAAGGACATGCTCTGCGGCGTCACCGAAACCTTCGGACCCGTTGTCGCACTGCACAAGTACCGCACCGTCGACGAAGCCGTGGCGCTCGCCAACGACACCGACTACGGCCTCAACGCCTCGGTCTGGGGCACCGACATCGCCGCCGCCCGGGCCGTGGCCGCGCGTATCGAGTCGGGCAACGTCAACATCAACGACATCCTCGCCACCGCCTACGCCTCGAAGGGAACGCCGTCCGGCGGGGTCAAGAGCTCCGGGGTCGGCGCCCGTCACGGTGACCAGGGGCTGCTCAAGTACACCGACGTCAAGAACATGGCGGTGCTCAAGAAGCAGGTCATGGGCCCCCGGCCCGGTCAGGCCTACGAAAAGTACGTCGAAGGCATGCTTTCCGGGTTGAAGATGATGCGGCGCTTCCGGATCCGCTAGAACTCGCCCAGCGCTAGGCGCCGTCGTCCAGCAACTGTTTCCGGATCTCGGTCTTGAGCACCTTGCCGATCTTGGAGCGGGGCAGATCCGGCCAGATCAGGACCTGTTTCGGGGTCTTGACGCTGCCCAGCCGTTCCTTGACCGTCGCGCGGAGTTCGTCGGCCGGGGCGGTTTCGCCGGTGTGGAGCTGGACGACGGCGGTGATCTGCTCACCCCATTTCTCGTGCGGCAGGCCGATCACGGCGCAGTCCTGCACCGCGGGGTGGGCCATGAGGGCTTGCTCGACTTCGGCCGAATAGACGTTGAAGCCGCCCGTGATGATCATGTCCTTGGCGCGGTCGACGATGAAGAGGTAGCCGTCCTTGTCGAGGAAACCGATGTCCCCGGTGTGGTGCCAGCCGTGCGCGCCCGCTTCCGCCGTCGCGGCGGGATTCTTGTAGTAGCCGAGCATCACCAGCGAGCCGCGGACGACGATCTCGCCGCGTTCGCCGAGCGGGAGCAACTCGCCCGACTCGGACATGATCGCGACCTGCGTGAGCGGTGTGGGCCTGCCGGCGGACGTGAACCGCTCGTGGGCAAGGGTTCCGTCGGCGTGGACGTGATCGGCGGGGGAGAGGGTGGAGATCATCATGGGGGCTTCGCTCTGGCCGAACAGCTGCCCGAAGACCGGGCCGATCCGGGTGATCGCCTCGGCGAGCTTGGTGGCCGACATCGGTGCCGCGCCGTACCAGAGGCATTGCAGCGACGAGAGATCACTGTCCGCCAGCGCCGGATTGTCGAGCATCAGGTAGATCAGCGTCGGCGGCAGGAAGGTGTGCGTGATCCGGCGGCGTTCCACCAGCGCGAGGAATTCGCCGAGATCCGGCGACGGCATGATCACGATCTCGCCGCCGAGGGTCAGCACCGGGAAGCACAGCACACCCGCCGCGTGCGTGAGCGGTGCCAGCGCCAGGTACCGCGGCCGCCCGGTGAACGGGTAGCTCATCAGCGTGAGCGCGGACATCGTCTCGACGTTGGTACCGCTGAGCATCACCGCCTTGGGGTGACCGGTGGTCCCGCCGGTGCCGACGAGCATGACCATGTCGTCCGGCGGCGTCGCCTCCCACGGCTCGGTGCCGGCGCCGTCGAGCCAGTCGGAGAACGGGACGGCGCCGGGCATCGAGCCGTCGAGACAGACCACAGTGGTCAGCTTCGGCAACCGGGGAAGGATCTTGGAGACGAGCGGTGCGAACGACTCCTGCACCAGCAGGCAGGTGCAGTCGAACAGGTCGAGCAGTTCGCTGTTCTCGGCCGCTTCGTTGCGAGGGTTGACCGGGCACCACACCGCGCCGGCCCGGCTGATGCCGAAGACACAGCCGAACGACACGGGGTCGTTGCCGGACAGGATCGCCACCTTGTCACCGGGGCCGATGCCGGACCTGTCCAGTGCCCGCCCCACCCGCCACGAGAGTTCCCGGACGTCGCCGTAGCTCAGGGATTTCCCGCCCATGGTGAGGCACGGTGCCGCCGGATCGAGGGAAGCGCCCTTGTCGAGATAGTCGGTCAATCGCACGCGCTCGTCCTTCCGGTCAGCTGTGGACGGTCAGGACCGGATTCGAAACCAGCCCGAAGCCACGCAGGACGCCCAGCAGCTCGCGGTGGCCGAAGGCCTGGCAGGCGGAGGCGAACCCGGCGCGTTTCGGCGGCTGCTGCAGGAGCGAATAGGCGGCGTAGGCCTGCATCAGCCCGGTCTGCTTGTAGTTGCAGGTGCCGTGGATGACGCAATGCGCGCGGCCGAGCGGGCCGGAGGCGTGCACCGAATCCAGCGAGGTGTTGAGCCGCTGGTTCTCCCGCGGCGGCATCTCGTCGCGCACCGCGGCGGCCTGTTCCGCCAGGACGCGGAGTTTTTCCTCCAGCGGCAGGTCTTTCACCTGTTCCAGCACGGCCGCGACGATCTGCGGCACCCCCTGCATGAGCGCGCGGTCGAAGACGCCGCCGACGGCCTTCACGTTGGCCACTCGGGCGTCGTTCTTGAACCAGACCGGATGCGACGTGCCGCCCCACGGCAGGGCCAGGCCGGTTTCGTGGTGGCCGGGAACGGAGACGTCCTGCAGGCCGCCGTCCGCCGGCCAGGGCTGATACTCGTTCTGTTCGAGGTAGTAGGCGGCCGACAAGGCGGCGTTGACGAGGATGGTCTTCGTGGAAGCGACGGTGGGATAACCCTTCCAGAACACCAGGATGTCCAAAGTGTCCAGTCCAGGGGTTTCGAGGCACAGGTTCGCCGCGATCTCGCCGGTGGTGTACATCTGCGCGATACCGGGGGAGAGCAGCAGGCCCTTCTCCGCCATCTGCGCGCCGTAGCGTTCTTCGGAGGAGATCAGCCAGTCCTGTTCCCCGGTGGTGTCGAGGTAATGGGTTCCGGTGCGCAGACAGGCTTCGACGACCTCATGGCCGTATTCGCTGAACGGGCCGACGGTGTTGCACACGACCTTGGCGTCACGGAACAGTTCGGTGAGCGCTTCGACGTCGTGCGAGACCTCGACGACCTCGTGGTCGACGGTGTCCAGGCCGGGAACGCCGTCGATCGCCTCCTGGAGGCGGGCCTTGTCGCGGCCGGCGGCGATGAACGGGACGTTGTACTCGCGCAGGTATTCGCAGATCAGCCGTCCGGTGTAGCCGGAGGCGCCGTAGACCACGACGGGCTTGGGGGTGCTCATGGGAAAGTCCTTTCGGTCGGTGCCGGTCACATGCCCATGCCGCCGTCGACCGGGAGCCCGGCCCCGGTGATGAAGCGAGCCGCGTCGGAGGCGAGGAAGACCACGGCGTCCGCCATGTCCGAGACCTCGCCCAGCCGCCCGGCCGGTGTCTGCGCGATGACCGCGCCGATGGCCTCCTCGACGCTGGGGAACAGGCCGACCTCGACCACGTCCTGCGCGAGCTGGTTACCCATCTGAGTAGGCACGAGACCGGGGTAGACGCAGTTGACCCGCACGCCGTAGCCGAGTTTTCCGGCCTCCATCGCGGCGACCCTGGTCAGGCGATCGACCGCGGACTTCGTCGCGGAGTAGCCGGCGATACCGGGGAAGGCGATGGTCGCGGCGACCGAGGCGATGTTGACCACGGCGCCACCGGCCCCGGCCGGACCGCCGGGGCGCATCGCGCGGAAGGCGTGCTTCACGCCGAGCGCGGTACCCAGCACGTTGACCTCGAGCATCTTGCGCACGTCTGCGGGGTCGAGATCGGCGACGAGCCCGGTGATCTCGACGCCGGCGTTGTTCACCACGATGTCCAGCCCGCCGAGTTCGTCGATCACCGCGGCGACCGCCTGCTCCCAGCTCTGCTCGTCGGTGACGTCGAGCCGGACGAAGCTCGCGGTGGCGCCTTTCTGCTTGATCTCGTCGGCGGTGGCGCGCCCGAGATCCTCCTGCACGTCGCCGATGACCACCGAAGCGCCTGCCAGGGCGAGCGCCTCGGCCATTCCGGCCCCCAGACCCTGCGCTCCACCCGTGACCAGGGCTTTCCGGCCCGAAAGGTCGTACGAACCCATGGACTTCTCCTCCTTGAGACGGTCCGCGGTTGCGGTGTGCGTCACATCCTGGGCCAGTTTTGGACAGTCGTCAAGATTTTCTTGGACAGTCGTCAAGATTTCGGCGACGCTAGACTGTGGGACCCCGCGGCAGGCGCGGGCTCCCGAACCGGACAGGAACCCGTGGTGACCGAGACGAGCGAGCGGATCGCACGCCGGAGCGTGGACAAGTTCGCCCAGCGGCGTGCCGAATTGGCGGAGTCCACGCTGCAGGCGCTGTCCGAGCTGGGGTACGCCAGGACGAGCCTGCGGGAGATCGCGCAGAAGTCGAACTTCTCGCACGGGGTGCTGCACTACTACTTCACCGACAAGGTGGAGCTGCTGACCTACGCGGTCCGAAAGTTCGAAGAAGTGTGCGTGACGCGCTACGACGAAGCCGTCGCGGCGGCGCAGTCGGCCGACGAACTCAAGCAGGGCTTCGGAGCGGCGATGGCGGGCACTTTGAAGGCCGACGCCGTCATGCACCGGCTGTGGTACGACCTGCGGAACCAGAGCCTGTTCGAATCGGCGTTCCGCGCGGATGTCCTCGACATCGACGAGCAGCGGCAGGCCATGATCTGGCGCGTCGTGGAACGCTATGCCGAGCTCGTAGGCGAGTCACCGCTTGTGACACGGCAACTCGCCTACGCGGCTTTCGATGGTTTGTTCCAGCAAGCGCTGCTTCATCACCTCGCCGGCTGGGAGGCCGTTGACGATGGCCTCGCCGAGGATGCCGCAGCACTGCTCGGGCGGCTGGTCTAGTCGGTGGAGCTGATCGCCGCGCCGTCGTAGAGGAGGGTGTCGGCGCTGTCGTAGACCCGGACCTTGACCTTCGCCATTTCCGTTCGCGAGTCCGTCATCAATCTGTCGAACTCGGCGCGGCCCTCTTCGGAGGTGGCCTCGGTGGCTTCCAGCCTTTCCTTCGCGTTGCGGAGGCTGACCATGTCCACCTCGATCGCCCCGGCGAAGGTGTGGTCCACGACGTCGGCCTCGACGACCGTCCCGTCGTCGCCGACCAGTTCCAGCCTGGCCGCTTCAGGAGCGAGGGCTCCCATCAGCCAAGTGGGCTTGCCGTTGTAGGAGGGCATCCACTGCCAGACGGAGTACGGGCGGTGCGTGAAATCCCTCTTGTGGCCGTTGCGTTCCTCGTTGAGCCACACGCCGCGACCCTCCTGGAGAACGCAGATGCCGTCGGCGCCGAAGTCGTTGTAGGCCAGGAGCGCTCCGTGCTCGGCCGTGGCCCCGAGCCGGGCTCCGGGATGCCAGCCGTCCTGGCGGGGAGGGTTGGAGTCTCGTCCGGATTTGCCTTCGACGGTCGCGGCCAGGGCGGTCGCGAGCTGTTCGGTCGGTGAAGTCACTGCTGGGTGTCTCTCCTCGTTGTCGTAGGGCTTGGGATCGTCGGGGCTCTCGGTGTCCTTGGCCCGAGACGATCATGGTTCCACCATTACATCGGTGGGGCCGGGTCGTATCGGGGAGATTCCCTGAGTTTCGGTGAGCGGTATCGGGGTCGACCTTGGCGGCTTGGTCGCATTTAGTCCTCTAAATGCGGGTTTTCGGGTGGGCTGCGTTCGGTTCGCGGCGATGGCGATATCACCCTTCAGTGGTATCCGCACAAATTCGCGACTACGTAAAATTGCGAACACATGTTCGACAGTTTTCGGGTATTCTTGAGATGTGTCCGAGACCGAGGTTCCCGTTCTTCCCGAGCTGCCGCAGGAGTTGTGGCGTGCCGGGAAGCTGGAGCTTGCCCATGGGACGCAACACTTTCTGCAAGTGATGCGGGTCGCCGCGGCCGGGTTGGGGCGGTTCTCGGCGGAGATCGAGTCTCGGGGCGCCAAGGATTTGTACGGCTATGGGACTACGGAGGCGTGGTTCGCTATTCGTCACTGGGCAGACGGCGGACGGACCGACCTGCGGAACCTCGTGTTGCTCTGCGGCTTCCATCACCGGTTGATTCATCACGGTGAGTGGGAAGTCCGGATGGCTGCTGACGGGTTGCCGGAGTTCATCCCACCCCAGTATCGGGATCCACTACGACAACCCAGGCGCAACACCCTCCACCGCGCCGCCGTCTGACCCGAAGAGCCCGCCAGCCACCGGCGACGGGCCCTTCGGCATGCCCCCGACGGGTCTGCTGCCTGAAACGGCACAGGGGCAGAAGTCGCCATGGGAAACCTCGTCGATGCCGGATCGAACCCGGCGACTGTGTGGATTTCGGGTCATCTGACGACCCAAAATCCACACAGTCCCGCGTCACCGGTCCGATCAGGACCTCAGGGGAGCGGCGCGACCGGGCCCGAAAGCCTCCTTCACCTCGCGCTGGCCCCGCTCACCTATCAGCCACGCAGGTCGACGTAAGCGACCGCCGCTTGACCGGCGAGCACCACATAGGCGTGCGAACCGTCCGCGGTGACGGCGATGCCGTACGGGTACGCGCCCGCGGGCAGCTTGCGCCGCAACGTGTTCGTGCTCGTGTCGAACTCCGCGAGGGTGCCCTGAGTCGTGTCGCTCGCCCTGCTGCCCGCGTAGACGCGGCTGCCGTCGGGGCTGATCGCGATCAGGTGACCGTTCTCGAGGCCCGGGATGTGGGCGACGACCTGGCGCGCGGTCAGGTCGACGACGACCAGTACGGAGCGGCCGTTCTGGTACGCGCGCGAGCCGTCGAGGGAGAGGGCGATGTCCCCGGAAGCACCGGTCTTCACGGAGTCGACGACGGTGTTGGTGGCGGTGTCGATCGCGGTGAGCTCACCGGATTCCGTCGCCGCCCAGACCTTCGTGCCGTCCGGCGTGACGGCCAGCGCATTGGGGCTGGTTTCCAGCTGGACCCGGGCGACCTCGGCGTTCGTGCCGGTGTCGAAGACGCGGATGGCGTCCCGCGCGGACGTGTAGAGCCGGCTGCCGTCCCGCGAGACGGCGAGCGACTGCGGATAGTCGCCTGCGAGGAGGGTGGCGGTCCGGGTCTCGGAGGCGGTGTCGATCACCGAGGCGGTGTGCGTGTACGCGTTCGCGGTGTAGGCCTTGGTGCCGTCAGGGGTGAACGCGACCTCGAAGGGGCCCCGGTCGACCTTGATGGTGTTGGTGACC
Source organism: Amycolatopsis pittospori (assembly GCF_013870525.1). Lineage (GTDB taxonomy): Bacteria > Actinomycetota > Actinomycetes > Mycobacteriales > Pseudonocardiaceae > Amycolatopsis > Amycolatopsis pittospori. The sequence goes on along the minus strand of NZ_JACBXD010000002.1, from coordinate 23,825 downwards.
TTGTTCGTGGCGGTGTCGACGACCGTCACGGTTTCGTCGGCCGGGCTGGTGACGTAGGCCTTCTTGCCGTCGGGGCTGATCGCGACGGCTTCCGGGTACCTGCCGACCGGTACGAGCACGGTCGGGTCCGCCGCGAACGCGACGCCCGTGGACGCGCTGAGCAGGACGGTGGTGACGCCGATGAGCGCGGCACGCCGCGTCAAGGTGCGGGACATGATGGATGAACTCCTAACTGTGGCGCGACGAAGCCGCGCCACCCCCAGTGGACGCGCTGAATGTAGCGGACCGCCGCAAAACGGTTAAAAGGGCCGGACGTTCGGAGGGTCACCGCGGGCGGTCGGGGCACTTATCGTCGAAGACCGGACGAAAACCCCTGCTCCCGGTCGTTTCGGCGGTCCGGGCACTCCGGTGAGGAGCGCCAGATGAAGATCGTGCGCATGATGGGGCTGGCCGTGCTGACCGCCTCCGCGCTGGTGCTGTCGATGACGGCGGCGTCCGCGCACGACCCCGAGACGGCGGAGGGGCAAGCGGCAGCCAAGACCTTCATGGCGGATCACGTTCCCGCTGAGCGGCACGCCGTCACCGGCACCGCGGCGGGCGTGCCCTGCGTCAACGGCAAAGCCGACATCTACCCGTGCAAGAACGTGGACCTGCTCAGCGTGCTGCCGCTGTCCGGGCTCGGCGGCGGCAACGGCAACGACATCTGGGGCTGGACGGATCCGTCGTCCGGTAAGGAGTACGCCATCGTCGGGCGGACCAACGGCACCGCGTTCGTCGATCTGAGCACGCCGACGTCACCGAAGTTCCTGGGCAACCTGCCGTCCAACGGCGGCAGCAGTTCGTGGCGGGACATGAAGGTGTACAAGAACCACGCGTTCATCGTGGCCGACTTCATCACCGGGCACGGCATGCAGGTGTTCGACCTGACCCGTCTGCGGACGGTCACCACGCCGCAGACCTTCACGGCCGACGCGCTGTACAAGGAATTCGGGCCCGCGCACAACATCGCGATCAACGAGGAGACCGGTTTCGCCTACGCGATCGGCTCCAACACGTGCAGTGGCGGCCCGCATATCGTCGATATCCGGAACCCGAAATCCCCGGTGAAGGCCGGTTGCGTTTCCCAGGACGGCTACACCCACGACACGCAGTGCGTCGTCTATCGCGGACCGGACGCCGCCTACCGGGGCAAGGAAATCTGCTTCAACGCCAACGAAGACACGCTCACCATCGTCGACGTGACCGACAAGGCCAGGCCGGTGCAGATCTCGCGCAAGGGTTACTCGGGCGCGCAGTACTCGCATCAGGGCTGGCTGACCGACGACCAGCGGTACTTCCTGCTCGACGACGAACTCGACGAGTCGCGTGGCACAGACAAGCGCACCAAGACCTACATCTGGGACCTGGCCAAGCTTTCCGCTCCCGTGCACACCGGCGTCTTCAGTTCGCCCGCCACCGCGATCGACCACAACCAGTACATCAAGGGCAAGTACTCGTACCAGGCGAACTACCAGGCGGGCCTGCGCATCCTGGACGTCAGCGGGGTCACGTCGGCGAAACTGTCCGAAGTGGGGTACTTCGACATCTACCCGTCGGGCAACGCCGCGAACTTCAACGGCGCGTGGAGCAACTACCCGTACTTCTCCAGCGGCATCGTCATCGTCAACGGGATCGAGCAGGGTCTGGTCGTGGTGAAGCCGAACCTCGCCGCCGCCGGGAACTGACGGACCGGGCGGGCTGGAGCGGACGTGCGTAGACCCCGGATCACCGACTGGCTGTTCTTCGGGCTGGCCCTCGCGATCGGTGTGGCGGCGGTGCTCGTGGCGCTCCGGCCGACACCCGGCCCGAACCATTCGGCGCATCAGCCGATGGTGTCGGCGGATCTGGTCCCCGCCGCGCACAGCGACGGCCTGTCCGAGGCGGAGAGCGGCTACCGGTTCGAGCGGGTGGTGACGCCCGAGGTCCGGGGTCCGGAAGTGCCGGTGGCCTTCCGGATCCTCGGTCCCGACGGGCGGCCGGTCACTCGTTTCCTGGACAACCAGACCAAGCAGATGCACTTCTTCGCCGTCCGCGACGACATGAACGTCTTCCAGCACGTGCATCCGACACTGGACGGCGACACGTGGCACACCCGGCTGGCGCTGACCGACGGCGGCGCCTATCGGATGTTCGCCGAGTTCGTCCCGGTCGACACCAAGGATCCGCGGCATCCCGTGGTGCTCGGTGTCCCGTTCACCGTGCCCGGTGACACCACTTTCGTGCCGGTACCCGCTCCCTCGGGGGAGACCGTGACGGCCACGGGATACACGGTCGCTCGGGCGGAGGCGACGGCGCGGATCCCGGTGATGCGCGCCCAGGTCCTGCGTTTCTTCCTTCGCGGTCCCGACGGCGTACCGCTCACGGCGGTCGACCCGCATCTGGGCGCCAACGGCCATATGACCGGGTTCCACAGCATGTTGCTGTCGGCCACCCATCTGCATCCGATGCAACCGGTCGGCGTCCGCCTGGTCGACGGCGAGCTGACCTTCCACTCGATGTTCTCCGAACGCGGCGAATACCGGCTGTTCCTGGAGTTCTCACATGGCGGGCGAGTGCACACGGCGGCCATCACCGTCGCGGTGGACTGAGCTTCAGCGCGCGAAGACGGGGATCACCTCCGCGATCTTCGGCGCCGCACCGCCCGGTGTCCAAAGGAGACGGACGCGGTCGGTCGTGACGCCCCCGGCGGGAAGTTCCGCGTAGCCGCCTTCGAGTCGGCCGATCGAGTGCCATTCGCCTGCCGCGTCCGCGACCTGGACGTCCGCGCTCGCACCGGGTGCCGCCGCCAGGACGACGACCCTGCCGAGAGGCTTCGCCGTGGCGGCGGTGACGACGAGCGCGTCGCCGGCCACCGGTGCCGACGCGGCCGTGTACACCGAATCGGCGTTGTTGTCGGCGGCCGCGGCGAGGTTCGTCCCCGCCGGGGTTCCGGTCACGGTGTATTTCGGGGTGTCCGGTGTGGACACGGTGAATTCCCGGACCACGATCCAGAAGGGCTGGGTCCCGACCACGCGGATGCGCACGAATCGGGCTTGTGCCTCGGCGGGGAGGTCTGCCGAGAGCACGGGTTCCGTGACCGTCTTCACCGCCGTCCAGGTCGTGCCGTCGGCGGAGTATTCGAGGACGCCGTCGCGGATGTAGTCGTCCGGGCTGGTCGGCTTGCCCATCGTGATGTCCACATGGGACACCGTGCGCGCGGTGCCGAGGTCGACACCGATGGCGTCGCCCGGGCTCGGGTACCAACTGCTCCAGTAGAAGGTCTCGGGGTCGCCGTCGACCATCCGTTCGGGAACGTTGTCGGTGTGGGTGCCCAGCGACGTCGTCGGCTGCGGCCGGATCCCGGGCAGGCCGAACCCGTGGTCGGCCATGGCCAGCGCGGTGTTCAGGAACGGGACGCAGACGGCGGTGCAGGTGCTCGGGTTACGCGGTCCGCGCGCGGTGTCGACGCGGATCGCCTGCGCCTTCTTGAGCGCGGCGACGACTTCCCCGCGTTCCGCCCACGCCTTCGCGCCGTCGCCGTCGAGTTGTGCCAGGAGCATCTTCACCGCGTGCCTGCCGGCGTGGCCGTAGAGGCCGACCTGGTCGAGCCAGGGTCCGACCTCGGCCAGGAACTTCGGGTTGGACGCCATTCCACGCCGGAGGTCGTCGGGATTCGCCGCCATCTCGGCGAGATAGCGGTCCAGCTTCGCCGCGGCGTCCCAGGGATTCTTCTTCTCCAACGCTGCCCAGAACGCGCTGATCAGGGGGCGGAGCACCGGCGAATCGAGGTCCGGCTTCCCGGTTTCCAGGCGGGCGAGCAGACTCGAATAGTTGTTCTCCGCGAACACCTTCAACGCCGGAGCAGCGGGACCGGCGAGATCGGCGATCGCCGCGAGCCACGACTTGTCCGGGTCGTACTTGTCCGGATTCCACAGGAAGTCGCCCGAGGTGAACTCGGCGATCTTCGACGCCTCGGCCTGCACCATCGGGTTCGCGGTGATCCCGGTCAGGAATTTCGCGACCCCGGGCTCGCGGCCGATGTACGGGCCGAGCAGCAGCCGTTCGGTGATGTAGTCGTTGACCGGGTAGTTGTCCCAGATCAGGATGTCGTGCCCGAAAACCTCTTTCGCCTGCCGTGCCTGCTTCTCGGTGATCTGCCCGGCGATCACGCCGACGCCGGTCCACTCCACGATCACGGCCTTGTCGAGCTGGGTGCGCAGCGCCGTCTTGTAGGGCGAGTCGGCGAGGTCGTAGTACTCGGTCGGGACCATCTGCAACCGCTCGACGCCGGGATGTGTGGCCATGAAGTCCTGCTGCACCCGGTTGAGCAGGAACGACTGCGCAGCTCCTGCCGCCGCGCCACCGGTGCCGAACTTCGCGCCGTCGGCGTCGCAGTTCCAGCGGGTGTAGGAGATGTCGTCGAGCGGGATCCCGAACGATCGCACCCCGATGTCCCACAGCGACTGGAACTTCGTCACCAGCGCGGCCTTGTCGGCGTCCGAGGAATAGCAGACCGAGAGGCCGGGGGAGAGCGCGTAGGTGAATTCGATGTGGTTCGCGGTGGCGCGGGCGACCAGTTGGGAGAGCAGGGCGAGCTGCTCGGGCGGGTACTGGTCGCGCCAGCGGGCCCGCAGGTACGGGTCGTCCTTGGGGGAGTAGACGTACATGTTCTGCTTGGTGCGGCCGTAGAAGTCCAGCTGCGCCAAGCGATCGGCGTGCGACCAGGGCGCCCCGTAGAAACCTTCGATGACTCCGCGCAACGGCGCCGCCGGCCAGTCGCGCACGCTGAATCCGGCGCTCTTGCCGGACGCGAAGAACTGCCGCAACGAGTGAGCGGCGTAGAAGGTCCCCGCGGTGTCGACACCGGACAGGGCGATCACGCCGCGATCGGCGGCGAGGACGTAGCCCCCGTGAGGCAGGCCTTCCGGGCCCTTCAGGTTCAACGCGGCGAGCGCGAGAGCGGTCGCCCTGCTTTCGGTGGGGCCGCCGACGAAGACGACGAGACCGCCGTTCGCGCGTTCCCGGGCCGACTCCAGGTCACTGACCTTGACGATGGTGCTCGCTCCTGCCGCGCGGAGCACCTGATCCACGACCGAGAGCGCGGACGGGTCGGTGTCCCGGCCGACGATCTCGACGACCGTGCGCGGGACGGTCACCACTCCCGGTCTGGTCGTCACCTGCTGGGGTGTCGGCCACACCTTCGCCAGCGGCGCGGCAGAAGCGGCGGCGCTCGCCGGGACGGGGACGGCTACCGCGACCGTGGCCGCGAGCACCATCACCGGAAAGAGTCGGATCACCCATCGGAAGGACATCGACTGGCCCCCAAATCGTCGATCGACGACGTTCTGTGAGCCAGTAAACACCCAATGCGATGACGGGCCTAGATCGTTACGGGTGACATTCGGTCGTGATGGCCGTGGACGCCGAACAGGTCCTCGCACGGCAGAATGACCTCCGTGCGAATCCTCCTCGTGGTGGTTGCCCTTGTCCTTGTCGGTATCACCGGATGTCAGGCCGAGGTTTCCGGCCAGGCCGATGCCGACGCCGACGGCTTCGTCGTCAAAGACCCCTCGCGGCTGCGGTTCCGGCCGGTCCTGACCGAACTGCCGCCCGGGCCGGCGACCGCCACGGCGGGGAATCGGCAGAGCGCGGACCCCGCCGAGCAGCAGGCCGCCGCGGCGGCGCTGGACTGCGCGCAGGGGCCGGATCCCTTGGACGGCCGTGACGATCCGGCGCTCCCGTTGGTCAGCTGTGACCGCGTGAATGGCACGAAGTACGTGCTCGGTCCGGCCTTCCTGACCGGCGCCGACCTCGCCAAGGCGACCGCCCAACTCGATCAGACGTCGGGGCGCTCCATCATCAACCTCAGCTTCACGGACGCGGGTTCCCGGACGTGGGCCGACTGGACCGCGGCGAACATCGGCAAGCAGGTCGCGATGGTGCTGAAGAGCCGGGTCCTGACCGCGCCGATGGTCCAGTCGGCGATCGTCGGCGGGGAAACCCAGATCAGCGGGCAGTTCACCCTGCCGGAGGCGCGGCAACTGGCGCGCGACATCGCCGGAATATGATCGACGAGAGCGACGTTTGAGCGTTCAACTACTTGAGGGAGTTGGACATGGGTTACGAGATCCTGGGCACGCGGCAGGAGCCGACTTTCGGCCTGGACACCTTCGGAGACGTGGAGAACGGTGCTGACGGCCAGCCGGTGAGCCAGGCCGAGGCGATCCGTCAGGTCGCGGCCGAGGGTGTGCTGGCCGACCAGGTCGGCGTCGACTACTTCGGGGTCGGCGAGCACCACCGTGCGGAGATGGCGGTGTCCTCGCCGGACGTCGTGCTGGCCGCGATCGCGGGCCGGACCGAACGGATCCGGCTGGGCACGGCGGTCACGGTCCTCAGCTCGGACGATCCGGTGCGGGTGTACGAGCGGTTCGCGACGCTGGACGCCCTCTCCCAAGGCCGTGCGGAGGTCACGCTCGGCCGGGGCTCGTTCACCGAGTCGTTCCCGTTGTTCGGCTACTCGCTGGACGACTACGAGGAACTCTTCGCCGAGAAGCTCGACCTGTTCACGCATCTGCAGAAGGAGAAACCGGTCACCTGGACCGGGACCGTCCGTCCCGCGCTGGACGGCGCGCAAGCCTTCCCGGTCACCGAATCGGGCCGTCTGCCCGCCTGGGTCGGCGTCGGTGGCACCCCGCAGTCCGTCGTCCGGGCGGCCGCGTACGGGCTGCCCCTGGTGATGGCGGTGATCGGCGGCTCGCCCGAGCGGTTCACGCCGCTGGCCGACCTGTACCGGCGCGCCTTGAAGGAGGCGGGACACGGCGAACTGCCGATCTCCATGCACAGCCCGGGCCACGTCGCCGCGACCGACGAACTCGCGGTGGCGCAGCACTTCCCGCATCACCAGGCCGCCTTCGCCAAGATCGGCGCCGAGCGTGGCTGGGGTCCGATGTCCCGTGCCGACTACGACGCCATGGCGGGACCGCGCGGAGCGCTGTTCGTCGGCTCGCCGGAGACCGTCGCCCAGAAGATCGCTTGGGCGGTAACGACTCTCGGGTTGTCGCGCTTCCAGCTCAAGTACGGTGCCGGCGCCCTTCCGCACGAACAGCGGATGGAGTCGATCCGGCTGTACGGCGAGGAGGTCATCCCGCGGGTGAAGGAACTCCTCTCGCGCTAGCCTCGATCTCGTGGTGTTCGACTCCGAGCGGTTCGACCTTCAGCCCTACTCCGGTTTCGACATGGCCCGGTTCGTGCGGCGGACCTCGTGCAGCTGGTCGGATTCCGGCTGGGAATCGTTGCTGGTCCAGCGTTTCGAGCATGTCCCGGTCGTCGACGAGATGGCCTTGCCCGCGACGGCGGATCTGCATCTGATCCTCCCGGTGGCGGGGTGGGCGGTGATGGAGACGCGCGGTGAGGGCCGGTGGAACCGTCATCAGTGGGTCCCGGGGCGACTCGAGATGGCGGTCCCCGGCAGGCCTTGGCTCCGCCGATATCGCGGGGACGGGGCGATGCGCAGCCTGCAGGTGCACATTCCGGGCACCACGGTCGACGCGATCGCCGCTCGGTTGGGCGGTCGCGAGGTGGACTACGAGGCGATGGCGGACTCGGTGGCCGGGGGAGACCCACTGATCGAGGAGATGGTCCGCGCGGTCGGGCTAGCGGAGGAGGAAGACGATCTTTACGCCGAATCCGCGGCCGCCTTCCTGACCGTGCACCTGCTCACGCGCCACGCGCTGAAGCCGTCCCCGCCGAGGCCGTCACGGGAGGACGTCCGAGTCCGGGAGGCGGTCGCGCTGATGCGCGAGCGGCTGGCGGAGCCGTTGGGGCTGGCCGACATCGCCGGCGCGGTGCATCTGAGCGTCTTCCATTTCCTCCGGGTCTTCAAGGAAAAGACCGGGGAGACGCCGCATCGCTTTCTCGCGCGGCTCCGGATCGAGGAGGCGCGACGGCTGTTGCGCGACACCGACCTGCCGATCGCCCAGATCGCGCCGCGCTGCGGATTCTCCACTCCCGGCGCGTTGTCGGCCGCGTTCCTGCGGCATACCGGATCGCGCCCCTCGGAGTACCGCAATTCCTGATCGGCAGCCGGCAATCTCACGTATGGGCGTCCCGGCGATCCGCTCCTACGTTTCAAGCGTGAAGAGCTCAGGAATGCAGTCTTACGACGTCATCGCCGAGACGGCGGCGCCACCGGCCGCGGTCTGGGCGTTACTGCTCGACGCCCGCCGCTGGCCCGTCTGGTCGCGGGTGGACGCGCTGGAAACCGCCGCCTCGCAGGGACTTTCCGCCGACGGCCGCGACACCGTCGGAGCGACCCGCGCTTTCCGTACCGGCAAGGTCGTCACCAAGGAGCGGATCACCGCGCTCGAACCCGAACGCCGCTTCGCCTACGAAGGCGTGGAGAACCCCTCGATGGCCGACTACACGGCCGCGATCGAACTCCGGGAGACGCCCGGCGGAGGGACGTCGATCCGCTGGCATGGGACGTACCGGGCCCGCCGCGGGATGGGCTGGTTCTTCCAGTGGTACCTCCGCCGCTTCATGCGGGATATGGCGACCGGGCTCGCCGACCATGCCGGCAAGCCCGGTACCACTTAGCCTTCGCGGTTGAAGGCGGCGATCATCGCTTCGGTGCTCGGCGGGTTGAAGGGCTGCCCCAGGGTGCGCATGAGGGAGTTCACGCTGGGGCGGTACATCCCGGTCTTGCAGTAGCGGGAACCCTCGAAGGCGCCGACGGTACCGCCGTCGGGAGAGGGTTTGCCGAGCCAGGCGTGCCATTTGGCCTTGCGCTCCCGCATCTGCGCGGCGGTGAGGGCGGACGCGTTGGGCTCGCGGGGTTCGCGGGTGTCGCAGGTGCCGTAGTCGTATTCGTCGGCCAGGCCGCCGATCGAGTGGCCGAGTTCGTGCGCGACGATCTGGCTGGCCTGGGCGTTGCCGCCGGACGAGGTCGCGACCCCGCCGCCCGCGCCGCCGTACTTGGTGGTGTTCGCCAGTGCGATGACCTGGTCGACGTCGGATACGGCAGCGGCGTACTGCTTCGCCTTGGTTTCGTTGACGCACAAGAGCCGTTCGATGCCGCCGCACCAGAAGTACGCGCCCAGCGCGGTGTTGCGGCGCACCCCCTGGGTCGGGTCGTTGGTGACGCCGGATTCGGCGGAGACGACGTCGACCTGCCAGAGGTTGAACTGCTTGCGGTAGCTCTTGTACGGCTCGATCGCGAACAGTGCCGCGATGCTGGAGCGGACATGCTGCGAATACGTGCTCATTTGAGTGGACGTGTAGCCGTCACCGACGAAGACGAGATCGAAGGTGCTTTCGCTGGGGCCGTTGGTCTCGATGGGGGTCACCTTGGCGGCGTTCGCGATGCGCTGCGGCGCCGCGCTTCTGTCCGACGAGGGCCGGTTCACGTTGACTCGGCTGATGGTTCCACCGGGTTCGAAGGCCTCCATCGACGTCGTGAACCCGGGAGCGGCCGAAGCCGTCGCGGGAACGAAACCTGCCAAGAGGATCCCGGTGAATGCGAACAGGAGACCTGCGCGTCGCATGTGTACTCCTTGAACGGGGGGAGGGGAGTACGCGAAACGATCCCGACTTTCGACGGCTTCCGGCAGATCCCAAGTGGCCATAAGGTCCGAGTGATGGACGTCGAGTTACGTCATCTGCGCGTGGTGTGCGCCGTCGCCGACGCGGGCAGCATCACCCGTGCGGCGACCGGGATCGGCAGCACCCAGCCGGCGCTGACCGCTTCACTGCAGCGGATCGAGCGCGCGTTCGGCGGAACCCTGTTCCTCCGCAGCCGTGACGGCGTCGTTCCCACGGCGTTCGGCGAGTGCGTGCTCTCCCGGGCGCGGGACGTTCTCGCCGCGGCGGACACGATGCACCGCGACGCGGCGCGATGGCTGGCCGACGGTTCGGCGCGTCCGGTCGCACTGGGCGGGATCGGCGGCTCGATGGTGGTCGAACTGGCCGATCGGCTCGGTGGTCCGGACCGGGCTCACGCGGTGTCGGTGACGACGGAATTCTCGCCGCGACGGTTGTTGGATCTCGTGGCGGGCGGGCAACTCGACGCCGCCGTGGTGGCCGACTATCCCGGTTACGTCCTGCGCGCGACGACGGGTGTGGCGATGCGGCCGCTGGCGGTGCAGCCGGTGTTCGTGGCGCTCGCCGCCGATCATCCGGCCGCCGCCGGCACCGAGATCGACCTCGGCGATCTCGCGGGCGAGCGCTGGGTACTCGGGCCCTCCGACGGCGCCGGCTGGCCGGAGTGTTTCGAGGAGGCTTGTGCGCGGGTGGGATTCCGGCCCCAGGTCGCCCACCGCAGTACCGAACTCCGTCCGCTGCAACGCCTGATCGCCGCCGGGCGGGCGATTTCCCCTTGCCAGGTCACCTTTCCCGCGACGGCCGGGATCGCGATCCGGCCGCTCGCCGGGGACCCCTTGTGGATGCGGTACCTCGTCGCCTGGCGCGCCGACGGCGCGTTCGGGAGGAGCACCGACGTCCTGCTCGACGCGGCCGAAGCCGCTTACCGGGCCGACACCGACGGCAGTCAGGCCTACCGTCACTGGCTCGCCCGTCGCGGCGAACGCGCCGGCGCGGAGCGTGCCATCGGGTGACACCTGGTCGGGGAATTCCCCTTGTCGGGCGGGGGTCCTAGCCTCGGATCACCTCATCGACGAAGGGTAAGAAATTGCGTCTGCGCGCCCTGCTGGCCGCTGCTGTCCTGACCATCACCACCGCTCCGGCCGCGCTCGCGGCGCCGGACGTGGCCCACGGCTCCGACGTCCCACCAGGGCAGTTCGGGTTCGTCGCGAAGATCGCGATGACGAAGATCCCCCGTCCGGACGGTTCGACCTACAGCAGTTACTGCACGGGGGCGCTGGTCGCGCCAAGCTGGGTCATCACCACCGGGCACTGCTTCCACGACGCGCACCGCAAGCGCGTCTCGGGCAAGATGCCCTATCCGACGACGGTGACGCTGGGGCTGGTCGACGAGGCGACCGAATCGGGTGTGGCCCGCAAGGCGACCGAAGTGCTGCAGGCGAAGGAAAACGACGTCGCCCTCCTCAAGCTGGACACCCCGGTGACCACGGTGCCGCCGATGAAGGTGAATCGCGTGGTCCCGAAGGTCGGCCAGCAGCTGACACTGGCGGGGTGGGGCAGCCTGACCGGCACGAACCCGGCTCCGGCGACTCGGATGCAGCAAGGCACCGTCCATGTGGCGACGGTGGCTCCGACCACGGCGGGCGTCCGCGGCGCGTCACCGCAGATCACGACCAGTGCGTGCACGTTCGATTCCGGCGCGCCGTACTTCGTGCCCGAAGACAAGGGCGGGAGCCTGGTCTCCATCGAAGCGACCGGTCCGGGATGCCCGCACGCCGGGATCGAGACGACCTCCCGTGCCGACGTCATCGCGGACTGGATCGCCACCCATACGGCCTAACGACGGGTTTCGCGCGGTGGCCGGTCGGGTAGCCGGATGATCAGGAGGTAGTCCGATGACGAGTACCCGAATGACCGCCCCGCCGGCGCCGCCGAACCCCATGCCGCCCGATCCGGGCGTGCCCGAACCCGGCATTCCCGAGCCGGTTCCGGACCCGGGAATCCCCGAGCCGGTCCCGGATCCGGGGCGGCTGCCCGATCCCGACGGACCGCCGGATCCCGCGCCGGGGACGGTTCCGCCCGGGGCCTGAGCCGGAACGGGTCAGAGGGTGAACGCGAGCCAGAGCGCGAGCCAGGCGCACGCGGCGACCGCGACGACGACCGCGCAGACACGGAGTCCCGCGGTGGCGATCCGGAGCGTCGCGGTGCCGTTGTGCTGTCGGTGATTGCCCATGATTCCGCCCTCCTTTCAAGATCACCTTCCGCTGTCCGGGCGATCGGCGCAGCGGGGGCGGCCTGTCCGGGTGACCCCATCCGAGTGAGAGTGACGGCGAAACGGGCCCGGCCGAAGATCGGCCGGGCCCGTTTTCCGCGCGTCAGGCGTCGCAGGTCGCCGGGTCCACGACGAGCAGCGGGTCGTTCGCCGGCCGGCTGGTGATCGGGATGGTCTTCTCCACGCTCAGGGCGCCGTCGCGCAAGGTGTAGACGGTGCGGCTGCCGGAGTACGTCAACTGCTCGGCCGGTGCGCCGACGTTGTCGGCCTCGGAGGCGACGGTCTCGAAGGTGCGGCCGCCGCCGACGGCGGTGCAGCCGTAGCCGAGGTGGGCGGCGACGCCACCACCTTCGGCGACCGAGTAGGGCTTGTCGTCCGCGCCGACGACCTGGCTCAGGTTGCGGCCGTCGAAGTGCAGCGCGGTGAAGAACGTGGTGTTGGCCCCCACCGACTGGGTGACGATCAGTTCCGCCCGCCCGTCACCGTTCAGGTCGGCCACCCGCGGGGCCTGGATCCCGGCCTGGGTGTCGGCGGGAACGTGGATCGAGGTGAAGGTCCCGTTCACGGTCGCCGAGATCACCTGGTCGTCCCCGGCCTGCTGGACGTTGACCGTCTCGATCTCGCCGTCGCCGTCCAGGTCCGCGACCGTGGTGACCGGGGCGGCCAGGGCGGGGACGATGGTGGCGAGGCTCAGCGCGGCGGTGATGCCGGTGACGGCCGCGGTACGGACGATGCCTGTGCGGTTCATGATCTCTCCCTCCAACTCCCTCGGTGAACTTTTCACCGAAAGTGTTCTCATGGGGAAAGACGGCCACCTGGTGGCGCGGGTGCAGTGAGAGTGTGATGTGCCACACGCACGCAACCCGCGCCGCCGGGTTCAGAGCCACTCGTTGTGGGCGGCGAACACCCCCAGCTGGAACCGGCTGGAGACACCGGCGCGGTCCATCAGGGTTTCGAGGTAGCGGAACAGGGTCCGCCTGCTGACCCCGAGTTCGGCGGCGATCTCGTCGTCCTTGCGCCCGGCGGCGAGCAGGATCAGCAGCTCCCGCTCGATCGGCCGGATCGGCTGCCCGGACGTCCGTCCGTGCTGATCGAGCGGGAGCGCCGCCGCCCACGACGTCTCGAACAGGCCCTCCAGCGCGGAAAACAGGCTGCAGGGTCGCACGATGACGATCGACTGGTTGCGGTCGGCCTCCCGGATGGTCAGCGCGATGGTGGCCGCCCGGTCGTCGAAGAGGGTCAGTTTCACCGGGAGTTCGGGCAACAGGCGTGCCTGCTCGCCGGCCCGCAGGCATGGCAGGATGTTCCCGGTGAAATACCCGGGATCGCCGAGCGACGCTCCACTGTAGACACATCGGTAGCCGATCCCGCGCCGAAGCTGGTCCTCCTCCAGGAGATTCCGGTGCCCGCCGGTGAAGTACGGCGGGGAATCGAGACGGCGCACCTGATGTCGCACCATGGTGGCGAGATGCTGCAGCCGGGGGACGATGGCTTCGCCGGTGACCACTTCCAGGAGATCCTGTGCGTGCGGCATCCCCGAATGCGCGCGCCGGAAGGTCCGGTACGCGGTCTGGACGGCGATCCGCGCGTCGTGCAGTTCGGCCTGCCGCCGCGTGGACAGCGCGGACAGGGCCTCGCTGGGATTCGCGGGAAGGTACTCGGTGCCGTCCTTTCCGGACGACACCGCGAGCCCGGCGTCGGCGAGTTCCTTCAGTGCCAGATGGACGGTCTCGGCGTCGCCGTGCCGCCTGAGGAGTTCGTCGGCGGTCACCGGCGCGCCTTCGAGCATCCGGCGGTAGATCCCGGCGGCGACCTCACCGAGGCCGAGCCGGATCAGTTGCGCGCCGAGACCGTCCGAGGGAGTCACCGGGGCTAGACGCCCGAGGTGTCGCGGATCCAGGTGCGGTTCGACGCGATGCTGGTATGCGTCGAGCTGTCCACCTTGTTGCCGGCGATGTGCACGCCGACCTGCTTGCCGCCGACGAACACCGGTCCGCCCGAGTCGCCGCCGTTGGTCAGGCCGTTGCCCCGGCTCGCCTTGATCAGTCCACTCCCGACACTGGTCACGGTCATCCGGGCGACCTTGAGATAGCGCTGCAGATCGCCGTCTTCGTTGTAACCCCAGCCGTACACGTATTCGGTGTCACCGGAGGCGACGGTGGTGCCGAGGGAGGCGTAAGTCGTGCTGACCGAACGGTCGAGCCGCAGGAGCGCGATGTCGGCGCCGCTGGACGGCGTGTAGATGTCGCTGACCACCGCGTAGGTACCGGATCGGTGGTCGACGTCGCCCACTCGGACGGAGTAGTCGGCGCCGGGCTCGTCGATGCAGTGCTGGGCGGTGAGTACCCAGCGGGCGCTGATGATCGAGCCGGAGCACCACTGCTCACCGTTCTGCTCGATCATGGCGGCCCACGGGCCGGACTGGGCGTATTCGCCGTCGATGATGGGTGCCGCGCCGGCGGCGGGGGCGACCGCCATGAGCCCTGCCGCGCAGAGCAGGGCGGTGAGGAGACCTCGGATGCGCATGGATGCCTTCCACTGCAAAGGAAACTACGGGGAGAACGCGAGATCGACGGGTACCCGTTCGTGCCCGTCGCGCGATCGCCGGGGGTCGCCCTGGCTTGATCCGCTGACGGTTTTCCCATGCTAGGCAGGCGGATATGGCACTAGATAGCGACTAAAGACGGGAGAACCCCATTTCGGGCGGCGTGGAACCCGGCCGCCCGGCACATCAGTGCCGATGGCACAGATGTGTCAGAACGACTTGTCTACAGTGGATTCCCGGACTTCTCCGCCGCCGGCGCCGAGCGGGCCGACCCGCGGTACTGCCCGGGGGCCTGACGCCGTGCGCGCCGGAAAGCCCGGCTGAACGCGTACACCGAGGTGTAGCCGACCGAGCGTGCGATGGTGTCCACCGTGTCGTCGGTGTCGCGGAGCCGGACGGCGGCCAGATCCATCCGCCACCGGGTGAGGTAGTCGCCGGGTGTCCGGCCGGTGGTCTCCCGGAACCGGCGGGTCAGCGTGCTGCGGGAGGTCGCCGACTCCGCCGCGAGCAGATCGGTCGTCCACGGCTTCGCCGGAGCCTCGTGGAGTTTGGCCAACGCCACGCTGACCAGGGGATCGCCGAGGACGCCGAGCCAGGTTCCCTGCGCCTCGGCGGGCTTCTCGGTCAGCCAGACGCGGAGCAACTGGACGAGAAGGATGTCGACGAGCCGGTTGAGGACGAACGCGGTGGCGATCTGCGGATGGGCCAGCTCCCGGGACAGCAGCCGGACCGTGTCGTCCAGGCAGCCGCCGCCGTGGTTCGCCCGGATGTGCACGAGTTCCGGCAGCGTGGTGAGGACCTGGGTGGACACCGCCGGGTCGTAGTCGTAGGTGGCGCCGAGGACGTGGGTCTGCACCTCTCCCGAGCCGAGGCGCAGTACGCCGCCGCAGGCCCGGGCGTCCTCCGCCGCGGTGCACTGGTGGGGGAGTATCGCCGCGTCAGGCTCACTGCGCAGGGTGTGCCCCGAGCCGTTCGGCAGCAGGACGACGTCGCCCGGCATGAGCTGTCGCGCCGGGTGACCGGCCAGGTCCAGCCAGGCGGTGCCGGAGGTGACGGCGTAGAACGCCGCGCCCGCGATGCCGTGCCAGCGGATACCCCACGGGCCGGACGCCTCGATCCGGGCGCCGGCGGTTCCCCGGACACCGCCGACGGCGAGCGTTTCGGCCAACAGGTCCATGTCGGCCAGGATAGTGCTACAGACGGATATGTTCATGGCGCTTTCTGGTATCGATCAATCCAAGCGATGCTCCATACGATCGAGGTCATGGCAGACACGATCGACTTCGACGAGATGAACCGCTCCGTGATCACCGAGTTCCGGGCGAACGGCGGGGCCGTCGGCGGCATGTTCGAGGGCTATCCGCTGGTACTGGTGCATCACGTCGGCGCGAAATCCGGCACCGAACGGATCGCGCCGCTCGTCCCCTTCCAGGAGGACGACCGGCTCTACATCTTCGCCAGCAAGGGCGGGTCCGACGAGAACCCGGCGTGGTACCACAACCTGGTGGCGAATCCGGAGACGAAGGTCGAATTCGGTACCGAGACCTACCCGGTGGTCGCGCGGGTCCTCGACGGCGCCGAACGCGACGAGATCTACGACAAGCAGTCCGCGGTCCAGCCGCAGTTCGCCGAATACCAGCGCAAGACCAGCCGGGTCATCCCGGTGATCGAGCTTCGCCGGGTCTGACACCCGGATTCGACGAAAGAGGGCCGCCCGAAAAGTCGGGCCGGCCCTCTTTTTTGTGTTGGGATGACGCAATCTTGCGCAAGAAGTCGTAAATTTGCGAAAGCGTGTCTACTTATTGCATTACGTGTCTCGGTTGTTGCATGCTCGTACGGCTCTGGCTCCCTCCCCGCTGTCTCAAAGAAGAGAAGACGCCATGACACGTATGCGCCTGTCCCGGCTCATAGCCGGTTTCCTAGCGGCTGGGCTTTCCGTCGCCGGTCTCTCCCTCGCCTCCGCGGCGAGTGGTCCACCTCCGGACCTCGCCGCCGCTTCCTCCGGACCGGCGGCGCTCGCGGAAGTGCCGTTGACCCGCACGGTGTCGGCGAGCAGTTCGCTGCCCGGCTATCCCGTCGCGAACGCGGTCGACGGGAATCAGGACAGCTATTGGGAGTCCGCGAACAACGCGTTCCCGCAGTGGATCCAGGCCGACCTCGGCTCGGCGAAATCCCTCTCACGGATCGTGCTGAAACTGCCCTCCGCCTGGGAATCCCGCACCCAGACGCTGACCGTGCGCGGCAGTACCGACGGGACGGCGTTCACCGACTTCGGCGCGCCGGCCGGTTACGCGTTCACTCCCGGCGCCAACACCGTGACGATCCCGGTGACCGCGTCGGCCCGGTACGTGCGGCTGCAGATCACCGCGAACACGCGGTGGCCCGCGGCGCAGCTTTCGGAATTCGAGTTGTACGGCCCGGACACCGGCGACACCCAGGCACCGAGCGCGCCCGCGAACCTCGCGCTGACCGAGCCCGCCCCCGGCCAGGTGCGGCTGGCGTGGTCGGCGTCGACCGACAATGTCGGCGTCACCGGTTACACCGTCTACCGCGACGGCACACCGGTCACCACGATCACCGGCACCACGTTCACCGAGACCAGGCCGGTGGGGACCCGGATCGAATACTTCGTGCGGGCGAAGGACGCGGCGGGCAACGTGTCCGCCGACAGCGACCACGTCGTGCGCTCCGGGACCACGGCGGGCGCGAATCTCGCCGCGGGCAAGCCGATCGAGGCGACGTCGACGGTCCATTCCTTCGTCGCCACGAACGCCAACGACAACAACACCGCCACCTACTGGGAGTCCGCCGCGGGCTACCCGAACTCGCTGACGGTCAAGCTCGGCGCGAACGCCGACGTCGACTCGATCGTCGTGAAGCTCGACCCGGACACCGCCTGGGGCGCGCGGACACAGAACTTCGAGGTCCTCGGCCGGGAACAGGGCGCCACCGCGTTCACCTCGCTCTCGGCGCGAGCGGACCACCGGTTCGATCCCGCCACCAACCAGAACACGGTCACCATCCCGGTCAGCGGAGTCGCCTCGGACGTCCGTCTGCAGTTCTCCGCCAACTCCGGGGCCCCGGGCGGCCAGGTCGCCGAATTCCAGGTCCTCGGCACCCCGGCGCCGAACCCGGATCTCGTCGTCACCGGCATTTCCTGGACTCCGGAGAACCCGACCGAGACCAGTCAGCTCGCGGTTTCGGCGACGGTGAAGAACAACGGGACGGCCAACGCGGCCGCGACGACCGCGAGCGTCAGCGTCGGTGGCACCGTCGTCGGGGACGCGGCGGTCGGCGCACTCACCGCCGGCGCGTCCACGACGGTGACCGTGAGCGCCGGTACACGGCCTCAGGGCACGTACAGCGTGAGCGCGACCGTCGACCCCGCCGGCAAGGTGGCCGAGCAGGACGACACCAACAACACCTTCACCTCGCCGACGTCGCTCGTGATCGCGCAGTCGCCGGGGCCGGATCTCGAGGTCACCGGCATCACCTCCAATCCTTCGAATCCGGCGGTCGGCGCGGCGGTCTCGTTCACCGTCGCGGTGCACAACCGCGGCACGAGCGGCGCGGGCGCTTCGGTGACGCGGCTGACCGTCGGCGGCGCGACACTGACCGGTGCCACCGGCGCGATCGCGGCCGGTGCCACGGCGAACGTCGCGATCTCGGGCACCTGGACCGCGGCCAACGGCGGGGCGACCCTCGCCGCGACGGCCGACTCGACCAACCTCGTCACCGAGACCAACGAGTCCAACAACGGGCTTTCGCGGGCGATCGTGGTGGGCCGCGGCGCGGCGGTGCCGTACGTCGGTTACGAGGCGGAAGCCGCGCAGTACCAAGGACAACTCCTGGAAGCCGACCCGCTGCGGACCTTCGGGCACACGAACTTCGCGACCGAGTCCTCGGGCCGCAAGTCGGTGCGACTGGCGAGCCAGGGCCAGTACGTGGAGTTCACCTCGACGAACCAGGCGAACTCGATCGTGGTGCGCAACTCCATCCCCGACGCCCCGGGTGGCGGCGGTCAGGACGCGACGATCAGCCTGTACGTCAACGGGACCTTCGCGCAGAAGCTGACGCTGTCGTCGAAGCACAGCTGGCTCTACGGCAGCACGGACGATCCCGAAGGCCTGACGAACACCCCGCAGGCCAACGCACGGAGGCTGTTCGACGAATCGCACGCGCTGCTGGCGCAGTCGTACCCGCCGGGCACGAAGTTCAAGCTGCAGCGGGACAGCGGCGACACCGCGGCGTTCTACATCGTCGACACGATCGACCTGGAGCAGGTCGCGCCCGCGTCGGAGAAGCCGGCGAACTGCACGTCGATCACGGAGTACGGCGCGGTGCCGAACGACGGGAACGACGACTCGACGGCGATCCAGCGCGCGGTCACCGACGACCAGAACGGCGTGATCGCCTGCGTGTGGATCCCGGCGGGGCAGTGGCGGCAGGAGAAGAAGATCCTGACCGACGACCCGAACGTGCCCAACGGCGGCGGCCAGTACAACCAGATCGGCATCTCCAACGTGACGATCCGCGGTGCCGGCATGTGGCACTCGCAGCTGTACTCGTTGACCGAACCGCAGAACGCGGGCGGCATCAACCACCCGCACGAGGGCAACTTCGGGTTCGACATCGACAAGAACACGCAGATCTCGGACATCGCCATCTTCGGTTCCGGCCGGATCCGCGGTGGGGACGGCAACGCCGAGGGCGGTGTCGGTCTCAACGGCCGGTTCGGCACCGGTACGAAGATCTCGAACGTGTGGATCGAGCACGCGAACGTCGGCGCCTGGGTCGGCCGGGACTACAGCAACATCCCGTCGCTCTGGGGGCCGGCCGACGGCCTGGAGTTCAGCGGAATGCGGATCCGGAACACCTACGCCGACGGCATCAACTTCACCAACGGTTCCCGGAATTCGCGGGTGTTCAACTCGTCGTTCCGCACCACCGGTGACGACGCTCTCGCGGTGTGGGCGAACCAGTATGTGAAGGACACGTCGCAGGACGTCGCGCACGACAACGTGTTCGCCAACAACACGATCCAGCTTCCCTGGCGTGCCAACGGGATCGCGATCTACGGCGGGTACGGCAACAAGATCGAGAACAACATCGTCTCCGACACGATGAACTACCCGGGCATCATGCTGGCGACGGATCACGATCCGCTGCCGTTCTCCGGGCAGACCCTCATCGCGAACAACGCGCTGTACCGCTGCGGCGGGGTGTTCTGGAACGAGGACCAGGAGTTCGGCGCGATCACGTTCTTCGCGCAGGGCAAGGACATCACCGGTGTCACGCTGCGCGACACGGAGATCCACGACTCGACCTACGACGGCATCCAGTTCAAGACCGGCGGCGGCACCATGAACGTGGCCGTCACGAACGTCAAGATCGACAAGTCGAACAACGGCGCCGGCATCCTCGCGATGAGCGGCGCCCGTGGCACCGCGACGTTGTCGAACGTGACGATCACGAACTCGGGGACGGGCGACATCGTCACCCAGCCGGGTTCGCAGTTCGTGATCACCGGCGGGCAGGTCCCGGCGGTGGTGTCGACGGGTCGGCGCGGCACGAGGTAACACGGTCGTTTGACAAAGCGGAACACTGCTCCGTATGTTTTGTGGAGCAGTGTTCCGCTTAGTCGATGATCCCGAAGGAAGACCCATCATGAGTATTTCGACCACCGCTCCCACACCTGTGCTCTCGGTCGGCCCGGTGGTGCTGCCGACGCCGGATCGCGCGGTCGACCTGCAGGTCCGGGTCTCCGCGCCGGTGACCGGGAGCGAGCTGCCGATCATCCTGCTGTCGCACGGCCAGGGGTATTCGAACCATCTCTCGTCGATGAACGGCTATGCCCCGCTCGTGAACTTCTGGGCGGCGAACGGCTTCGTCGTCATCCAGCCCACACACCTGAGTTCGAGGACGCTGGACCTCGATTCCGGCGACCCCGAAGCGCCGCTCTACTACCGGTCGCGCGCCGAAGACATGACCCGCGTCCTCGACCGCCTCGACGAGATCGAGGCCGCCGTCCCGCGGCTCGGCGGACGGCTGGACCGGACCAAGGTCGCCGTCGCCGGGCATTCGATGGGCGGGCACACCGCGAGTCTCCTGCTGGGCGCGCGGTACACCGATCCGCACGACGGAACGGAAGTGGACCTGGCCGAACCCCGTATCTCCGCCGGTGTGCTGCTCGCGGCGCCCGGCCGGGGCGGCGACGCCGTCACCGGGTTCGTGGCCGAGAACTACCCCGTCTTCCTGACCACGGACTTCTCCAAGATGACGACGCCGGCGCTCGTGGTGGCGGGGGACAAGGACGCCTCCACCCACCTCACGGTTCGCGGTCCCGACTGGCACACGGATCCGTACTCCCTCTCCCCGGGGCGAAAGACCTTGCTCACCCTGTTCGACGCGGAGCACGGTCTCGGCGGGATCTCCGGCTACGACGTCGCCGAGACCACCGACGAGAACCTCGAGCGGGTGGCGGCGGTGCAGCGGCTCACCTGGGCCTACCTGCGCAGCGAGCTGTACGCGGGGGACACCGCCTGGCAGGAGGCGTGCGACGCGCTGACGGCCGGTCCCGGTCCGCTCGGCCGGGTCGAGTCCAAATAGGACCTGACCAGGGGCGCTCGGCCGGTGCCAGCGTTGTGGCAGAGGCGACCTCTACGATCTGGCCCCCTATGACTGGGGGTCATATGCTGCGAATTCGTTTTTCCGATGCCGATCTGGTCCGGATCCGCGTCCTGGCGGAGCCGAATCCGTTGTGGGAGATGCTGCTGAGCCTGCATCGCCTCCAAGAACCGAGCCGGGATCGCTGGTGCCGGGTCGTTCCCGAGCGGTCGCGGTGGGCGATCGTGATGCTGCATCAGCTGGCCAGGCACCGGGGCTACTCGCCCGATTTCCTCACGCCCGAAGCCGAGGTGCCCGACCTGGAGACGGGGCTCGATATCGTCCTGAGCACCTCGAGGCAGGTGCTCAGGGCCGACCTCGCCCGGCTCGGCGCCGAACAGCCGGTGACGGGGTGGGTGCGTGACCTGGCCGACGGCGATCCGGCCGCGCTGCGCCTGCTGGGTGAGGCACTGACGACCTATCACGAGGTGGCGATCGGGCCTTTCTGGTCCACGATCCGGCGGCTGACCCGAGCCGACCACGAACGGCGCGCCGCCCTCGCGATGGAGCAGGGCCTGGAGGCGGTCCTCGGGGCATTGCACACCTCCGCGCGTTGGAACCCACCGGTTCTCGAGATCGCGTATCCCGTCGATCAGGAGGTCGTCCTCGGTGGCCGCGGGCTGACGCTGGTGCCGTCGTACTTCTGTCATCCGGGACCGATCATGCTGCTGCGGGAAACCGAGCGGCCGTTCCTCGTGTACCCGATCGACGCCGCGGCGACCGATTCGGACCTGGTCCGAGCGGGAGGCCGGAACCGGGGACTGGCGTCACTGCTGGGACGGACACGGGCCGAGATCCTGCACCTGCTCGGCTCCGACCGTCCCCTCAACACCACCGAACTGGCGAAGGCGGCGGGAATCTCCTTGGCCGGGGCCAGCCAGCACGCGGCCATCCTCCGCGAAGCCGGTCTCGTGGTGACGGAACGTCGAGGCGGGTCGGTGCTGCACCGCGCCTCACGGAAGGGAGTGGCGCTCCTCTGAGGCTTTTCGGGAGAGGTCTTCTGTTGCCGGTCACGACGTCACCGGCGAAGCTGAGCGCAGTCCGTCCTCGAAGCCGGACAGTGGTTTCAGCTGGCCCTGCGCCGACCATGGTCCCGCGACCTTCTACAGATCGGCCCTTGAGGACCTCTTTGTAGGAGGTCGTGGTCGCGGGCGGATCCACCCCCTCCCGGATCTGCCCGCGATCGCCTTGTCTTTCCGTCACCTGCCCCTGGTTTTCGGGACTTCGCGCGTCCCGATTCCTTCATGGACAACCCTGGACCACGTCACGGTCCGGCGAAGGGAGCCTTCAGCTTCTGACGATGCCGGGCAGGGCTCCACACGGTCCCGTCCACCGGGCCGATCGGCCATTCACGTCGACCAGTTCCTGGTGCGTCCGCCGCGCAAGGTGTAGCGCGCACTGACCGAACCGGACCTGCACGGCCAGCGGGCATGCCGAAGGGCCCGTCGCCGGATCGGTGGCGGGCTCTTCGGGTCAGGCTGCGGCGCGGTGGAGGGTGTTGCGCCGGGGATGTCGTAACGGGTCCCGGTACTGGGGTGGGATGAACTCCGGCAACCCGTCGGCCGCCATCCGCACTTCCCACTCACCGTGATGAATCAACCGGTGATGGAAGCCGCAGAGCAAGACGAGGTTCCGGAGGTCGGTCCGTCCGCCGTCTGCCCAGTGATGGATATGGTGTGCGTGACAGTTCTTCGGCCTGCGATGGCAGCCGGGGAACGCGCAGCCCCCGTCGCGGATGTTCAACGCCCGTCGCTGGCCCGGAGTCACGAACCGTCGGAGCCGCCCCACATCAAGCGGTTCTCCGGCAGCGTTCAGCACGACGGGGAGCATGAGACAGTCGCAGGCGGCCATCCGCGCTTCGCGGGCGGTCATCTCCCCGACGAAATCCAGGCAGGCTTTCCCGATCCCGGTCTTCAACTCGTCGAGACCGACGGTCACGTGGATCAGGGTCCGGTACCCGCTGGTGCCCGGCTGATCCGGGCACGCGATCGCCAGATCCAGCAGGTCGGCCCAGGCGTCACCCTGGCGTTCTGCCTTGGTGCGGAAGTCGGCTTCGCCGAACTCGTCGACAGGGCGAGGCTTCGCATAAGCCTCAAGCGCGGCCGCGGTCCGGGCACCCAACTCATCGTCAAGAAGGCCTTTGATCTTCCAGAACCCGTCCTTGCGGCGTTCCACGGTCAGTTCACGGCGCGGTTCGGCGGGTTCGGGATCCTTCGGCTCTGCACCGTCGGGATCCAGCAAGCCCAGCAGGGTGCTCCCCAGTTCCGAAACTTCACTGGGGCCCGCATCCCGAGCCAGGTCGACAAGAGTCTTCTCCGTACGCTCCCGAGCTTCGACAGACACCTCGGCCGGGATCTCCTTCAAGATCCCCAGGACCTGCTTGATCCGCTCCTGCCCGATCACACCCTCCGCCGCCGCCACAGCCGTCGCGGGAGCGAACGCCGGAACCTCACGACCATCCAACGCACGTGTGGGATTCAGATCGATGGCCTGATTCACATACGGACGCGCCTCAGCCTGAGACAAACCAGCGACATCGGCGAACCACGCCAACGTCGTCCCATACCCATACAAATCCTTACAGCCCCGAGACTCGATCTCCGCCAGATACCGGCCCAGACCAGCAGAGGCGACCCGCATCACCTGCAGGAACTGCGTCACGCCGTGGGCAAGCTCAAGCTTGCCTGCGCGCCACAGCTCCTGCGGCAACTCGGGAAGGAACGTCGT
>NZ_JACBXD010000192.1 GCF_013870525.1 Amycolatopsis pittospori | reverse complement strand
CCTGATCCTGCAGGACTTTCATGTGTCGGAGAAGGAAGCCTCAGCTCGCGCCGATCGTGCTCTTGCCCTGCATCCTGGCGTAGCTCTCGGCGGCGATGTCGTGCCCCCGCTGGCACCGTTGACCGCCGACGCCGCAGCCGAAGGCGCGATCGGTGGCGGCCAGATCGACGCGATCATCGGCGCCCTGGCCCAGGTCCCCTCGTTCGTACCCGACGAAGACGTCCGGGCGGGGGAGAAGATCCTGGTCGATCTGGCTCGCCGGGCTGGCCCTAAGGAGATCACTCGGGCTGGGCGTCGGATGCTGGACACGATGGACCCCGACGGTAAAGAGCCTCGTAACGAGGATCCGAAGGACGCTCGGCCTGAGTTGCGGTTCATCAAGCACCGGGACGGCACCCTCGGGTTCGCCGGAACCCTCGACCTGGAGATCTACGC
>NZ_JACBXD010000191.1 GCF_013870525.1 Amycolatopsis pittospori | reverse complement strand
AGGCCGAGTGTAGGGCGTGGTCGGGTGTTGAGGCGGAGGGCGACTGCGTCGCAGTGGGTTTGGGTGAGGTGGCGCAGGTCTGAGCTTTTGGGCCAGTACTGGCGTAGGAGGCCGTTAGTGTTTTCGTTGCTGCCGCGTTCCCAGGGGCTGTGGGGGTTGCAGAAGTAGACCTGCAGGCCGGTGTCGAGGGTGAACTGGGCGTGCTGGGCCATTTCGTTGCCCTGGTCCCAGGTCAGCGATCGTTTCAGTTCGGTGGGCAGGGTGGCGATCATGCTGGTGAGCAGTTCCCGGACTTCAACGGCTTTGTGTGTGTCGGGCAGGGGCGCCAGCAACACGAATCGGGAGTGGCGTTCGACCAGGGTGATGACCGCACCCTGGCTGACCGCCCCGAGGATCAGATCACCTTCCCAGTGCCCGGGCACTGCCCGGTCGGTGGCCTCGGCTGGGCGTTCGCTGATCGGGGTCATCCCGGTTATCCGGCCCTTGCGGCGGCTGGAGGTGCTGGTGCGCGGCCGGCGCCGGTCACGGCCTGAGCGCAGGTGTTCGGTGAGCTCGTTGCGCAGTTCGCCACGGGTCTGGATGAACAGTGACAGGTAGATCGTCTCGTGACTCACCCGCATAGCCTGATCGTCGGGAAACAACATCGGCAACATCAGGGAGATCAGCTGGGGTGACCAGTCCGCTTCCAGCAGACCGGTCACCACCGCCGCCAGCTCACCGGCAAGCAGGTGGGCTTTCGGGCGCCGGCCGCGTTCGAAGGCCAGGCGCTGGGCTCGGTCGGCCCGGTAGCGGCGGGGCCGGCCAGTGATCCTGGTGCCGGGCCGCGAGCACCGCGGTCCACCACCGCGGCGTACTTCTCGTGAAATCGTCGAGGGTGACCTACCCAGGACTTTCGCGATCGCGTCCTGGGTAAGTCCGTGATCCAGACCATTCTGGATCTTTTCCCGTTCCTCGCACGTCAACCGGGGTCCTGGCATGAAGATCTCCTATCAGCTGCCACCACTTGCAACAACCGATTGAGACCGCC
>NZ_JACBXD010000190.1 GCF_013870525.1 Amycolatopsis pittospori | reverse complement strand
TGGTGTCTCGCGGCTGGTGACACACCCTGGTTGGGTGATGGTGCGTGTTCTGTCGCCTGAGCGGCGTTGTGGTGGTGGCCATGGCGCGGAACAGGGCGATGATGCGGTTCATGGACGCGATGCTGACGGCTGAGGTGCCGATCGAGAACGTGTCGGAGTGGTGCCGGGTCAACGGTGTCGATAGGCGAACGTTCTATCGGCATCGTGAGCGGGTCCGGGCCGAGGGCCAGTGGCGGCGGCGGTCCACCCGGCCTAAGACGGTGCCGCATGCCACGCCGGAGCCGGTGGTGGCCGAGATCGTGCGGCTGCGGACAGAGCTGGCACCGGACAACGGCGCGGATCCGATCCGTGACCGGCTGCTGGAGCTGGCCGTGGAGCAGGACTGGGCCGGGCGGGGCTGGCCGGTCCCGGCGCGGGCCACGATCAACCGGATCCTGTCCCGCAAGGGGCTGCTGGAGAGCAACTCCCGGAAACGGCCCCGGTCCTCCTACCGCCGGTTCTGCTATGCCCGGCCGCGGGACTGCTACCAGATCGACGCCACCGAGGTCGCACTCGCGGGCGGGGCCGCCGTGGTGGTCTTCGAGGTCCTCGACGATCACAGCCGGATGCTGGTCGCCGGCCACGCCGCTCCCGCCGAAACCGCCCGGGACGCGATCGCCGCGATCACCCAGGCCGTCACCGACTATGGCGCCCCCGCGATCGTGTTGTCCGACAACGGATCCGCGTTCACCTCACGCTCCCGCCGCCCGAACACCGGCCAGTCACAATTCGCCCGCACCGTCACCGGCTGGGGAACACGGCTGATCCATTCCAGCCCCTATCATCCCCAGACCTGCGGCAAGGTCGAACGACACCACCAGACCTTCAAACGCTGGCTCGCCCACCAGGCCCAGCCGGCGACCCTGACCGAACTCCAAGCCTTGCTCACCGTCTATCGCGAGTACTACAACCATCGCCGCCACAGCGCACTCGGCCGCCGGACACCAGCCCAAGTCTGGACAAACGCCGACCGTCACGGCGGCCCCCAGCACCTGCCCGTCCAGGACGACGCCACCGTCCACCGCCTCAAAGTCAGCGCCGACGGCACCGTCAACCTCGGCAAACGAGCCCGGCTACGCATCGGCCGCGCACACGCCGGACACACCATCACCATCATCCGCGACACCGACCGGGCCACCGCCTACACCCACAGCGGCGACCCGATCGGCCACATCCACCTCGACCACACCAAGACCTACCAAGGCCAACTCACCCCAGCCGC
>NZ_JACBXD010000019.1 GCF_013870525.1 Amycolatopsis pittospori | reverse complement strand
TATTTATGCGAAAGCACCCCCTATAAACGCCCCCCTCCAATGGAGGCGAATGTGATCCTTGGTCGTGTTCACCAACACTTTCTGGAGGGAAACGTGCACAGATACCGGTTACTGGGTGGCGCATTGCTGATCGCGGCGGCCTTGCTCGCCCCGACCTCGACCGCATCCGCCGCGGCGGCCTGCACCTGGCGTCCGACGGCACTGCCCGTGCCGAGTAAGAGTGGGCTGCCGACCGCGACCGACCATCAGGGCGGCTTCGCCGGCGTCGCAGGCACCACCGACGGCCTGCGGCCGATCGCTTGGAAGAACGGCGCGTACTCCGTCTTCCCCGGGATCGGCAACCCGCGCGAATACCAGGTGGCCGACGAGAACCGCGCGGGCACGATCGTCGGCACCGCACAGTTGCACATCGGGGGATTCTCCGTGAGCACGGCGTTCCGCTCTCGGGGCGGCGTGCTGGAGGAGCTGCCGAAGCTGGGGGACAACACCAAGGCCGCCGCACTCGGCATCAACGACGCGGGCGACATCACCGGCTACGTCTGGGGTGACGGCAGCGGCCTGACCACGGTGGTGCGTTGGCCTGCCGCCCAACCGGGCACCGTCACCACACTCCCCGGTCTGGCTCCCGACCCCACCTCGCCCCAGGAGGTCGACGAGGACGGCTCGGTGCTGCTGCTGCGCAACTCCGGTCTCGCGATCTGGCGGGCCGGCACGATCACCCAGCTCGGCACGCTGCCGGGCCTGCGCTATCCCGGCGGCACCGCGTTCTCCAACGGTCGCGTGGTCGGCTACGCCACATACAACGACAAGAAGGTCGGCGTCTACTGGGACCAGCAGGGCGCCGCGCACGTGCTGCCCAACTCGAGCTACAACCTGTCCAACACCAACCCGCAGTTCGACATCAACCGGGACGGTCTGATCACCGGCCGGATCGACGAGGCGCACGGCGGCAACGACAACAGCGGCACCGGCTACGGCGTATGGCAGCAGGGCGCGTGGGTGTCGAACTTCGGCGACATCACGCTCGACATCCCGTCCCGGATCGGCGACGACGGCACGGTGGCGGGGGCGCGCATGGACGCCGACCGGATCTACCACCCGTACGTCTGGCGTTGTTCCTGATCACCGGCCGAGCGTTCTGACCATCTTCGCCGGCGCTCCGTCGACGTAGATCAGGCAGTGGTTCCCGTCGTCCGCCCGGACATAGCCGGGCTTGGTCGGCCGGCTGGTTCAGCAGCACACCGACGCTCGCGTCGGCCCCGGTCGCCTTTCACGGGCGGCCGGGGCCGATGCCCGGCAGCGTCGCCACCGCGTCGGTGAGTAGTGCGCACGGATCCGCCTTCTGCCAGTCGTTCGACGGGGCGCGGTGATCGAAATGGGCATCCTGCCAATCTGGATGGACCGGCGTGGCCTGCTTCTTCGGTCAGAC
Source organism: Amycolatopsis pittospori (assembly GCF_013870525.1). Classification (GTDB taxonomy): domain Bacteria; phylum Actinomycetota; class Actinomycetes; order Mycobacteriales; family Pseudonocardiaceae; genus Amycolatopsis; species Amycolatopsis pittospori. The sequence continues at coordinate 114,748 of NZ_JACBXD010000019.1, read as the reverse complement.
CAATCGGCCTGTCTGGAGTGAGACCAGCACTGTCGCGCGTGCCCCGACAGTGCTGTCAGTGACCCAGGTCCGTGGCAACGGATGGCGGCTTCCGAGTTCGCGTCGGGAAGATGCGTGCGACGCCCTCGCGAACGGCTGCTGTCGAGCAATTTCCCATGAACGCGGTCTTCTGCCGATGTGCGCGTGTTTTCGATGCCGTCGGGCTTCATCCCGAGGGCGAGATGCGCTTCAGGAGCGGATCGCAGTTCACCGACGGCAACGCTCCCCACGGCAGCTGCTCGACCGCGGGCACCTCACTTTCGTCCCGCACTACTAGCGCCAGCGCATCATGTAGGTAGGTCCGTCGGCGTCGTGGCGCGCATCGCGTTCGTCGAAACGCCACTGCGCGAACATCGTTCGAGCAGTGGCGGGCGGCGCACCACGGCGAGCCGCCAGCAGCGATTCGAGCTCGTTGAGGCGCGCGGGTTTCTGGTCCCCCGCATCCCACGCTTTCACGTAGAGACGCCAGGCCTCCTGTTCGAGGGCGAGGCTCTCGTCGTCGATCGGCCAGACGGAGAACTCGTCGCCGTCTTCGAACAAGCTGTTCAGCCTGACGAAGTAGTGGGGAACGCCGGAGATGTCGGCGACACCGGTTTGCGGGCCGTCGTAGCGATCGTTTTCCACGTGGACGTGTTCGAAGCCGACGGAGATCAGCTGCTCCCGCGTGGTGTAGCCGCGGTCTTCCAACGGGACGATCGGGACGGGGTACTCAGTGAACCAGCCATCGGTACGGAAACCGAGCCTGCGGTACACCGGCTCGGTCTCGGCGGACGGTCGGATCGCCACGGTGTCGTATCCGGCGGCGCGAGCACTGTCCACCGCGGCCAAGGTCATGGCGCCGCCGAATCCCCGGCGCCGGGAGGCGGCCAGAGTGGAGATGTCGTAGATACCGGCGACCTCGGCGTGCAGGAAGATCTCGCCTGCGCTGACCGGCTCGCCACGGTGGTAACCGATCAGATACCGCGCCGGGCAGTCCTCGGCGAGGGCGGACGGGGCCACACGATCGTAGAACTCCACAACGGTGACGGCAGGTGGATTCCAGTCGGCGGCCAGGATTCGGGCGTAGTCGGCGAGTTCCTCGGGGGTGCGGACCCGGCGGATCTCCAAATCCGGGTGGGGGCCCGCAGCGGGGATGTCCGCGGTGTGGGCCCACATCGCGGCTTCCCTCTTCCCGGCCCTCAGTTGCACGGAGTCGAACGGCAGGTCCGCGGAATTCGGACCGGCCCACCACGAGAAGGCGCGGCCGGTCAAACGCAGCGTGAACGCTGTGCGGGAAAGACGGTTCTTCACCTCATCCGGCGCGAAACGCGCGTTCGCGACGATGTTGAAGGTACCGGCATCACCTTCGATACCGCTGTCGGCGATCACCAGGTCGCCGGTTTCCGTAACAGTCATCCCGTCGGTACGGCGATGCAGATGACAGGCATGTTCGGCGACGTTCGCCTCGATGCGCTCCGTGAGCCCGGCATACATGGGCTCACCGTACGTCGGGAGCCACGATTCGCGACACGTCCTCAGGCCTGGTAGGGCTAGCCCCACCGGGCTTTAGGGGGCGCTCCCGATGGTCTTCGGCTCGCCAGGCCGACAGGCTGGCCGCATGTCGATCTCTCCCTCCCGTCGTGACTTCATCAAATTGAGCACCACGGCCGCAGTCGTCGGCGTGGCGTCCCTCGGTATCTCGGGCACGGCGTCCGCGGGTGATCTGCCGCGGATCACCCCGCTGAAGATCCCTACGCCCGCCGGCACTTTCGATGCCGTCGCCGCCGGGCCGCGACACGGCCGGAAAGTGCTCCTGTTGCACGGTTTCCCCGAATTCGGCATCGAGTGGGAGCATCAGTTGCGCGCACTCGCCGCCGCCGGATACCGGGCGGTGGCGCCCGACCAGCGGGGCTACTCACCGGGCGTACGACCGACCGGGATCGAGAACTACCAACTGGACCACCCGGTCAGGGACGTCCGGGCGATTGCCGACTCCCTGGGCTGGCACAGCTTCGACCTGGTCGGACACGACTGGGGTGCCGCGGTCGCCTGGATCGCCGCGGCGAAGTACGCACGCCGGGTACGCTCGCTGACCGCTGTCTCCGTGCCGCACCTCGGTGCCTTCGCCGAGGCACTGCGGACCGATCCTGCGCAGCAGAAGGCATCCAAGTACATGAACGACTTCCGGGCGCCCACCCCGATCCCGGAGAACACGATTCTCGCGTCCGGGCCGCCCAAGATACCGGGCGCCTCACCGGAGAAGTGCGCGGAGTACTTCCGGCGGCTTTCCGAGCCGGGCGCCCTGACCGCCGTGCTGAACTGGTACCGGGCCAACGATTTCACCGGCTACGAGCAGCGGGTCACGGTCCCGACGCTCTTCATCGCGAGTACGAAGGATCCGATGGTCGCCCCCTCGGGCGTGGCGGCGACCAAGAACTGGGTCACCGGGCCGTACCGGCTGGAGAACCTCGCGGGCATCGGCCACACCATTCCCGAAGAGGCCGCCGAGACCACGTCGGCCCTGCTCCTCGCACACCTCGATTCAGTGTGTTCCTAGCAACCGGCGCAAAGCGAAAAGCCCCACCTGGGAAGGTGGGGCTCGCGGTGGGCGATACTGGGATCGAACCAGTGACCTCTTCGGTGTGAACGAAGCGCTCTCCCCCTGAGCTAATCGCCCGCTGTACGAACTCCGGTTCACCGGGGAAGTGAACCTGGTGCGCGATACTGGGATTGAACCAGTGACCTCTTCCGTGTCAGGGAAGCGCTCTCCCGCTGAGCTAAACGCGCGTTGTGTAGTTGTTCGTACTGAAGCTAGCTTAGCGGACCGGTTTTCGGGCCCGCACAGGGGATCCCCTTCGAGATCGAATCCCCGCGCGAGCAGGCGGATTCACGGCTTCGGCAGCTTCGGGACGATGGACGCGGCGATCTCCTTCGCCGGGTCGCACGAGCTTCCGCTCCCCTCCCTACCGAGCATCATGACGGTGACGTGTTCGGCTTCACGGTTCGGGAGCGGTCGATGCTGCCAATGCACGGTGCACTTCGTGGTCCCGGCACCGCGCAGGTCGCCGGTGACACCATTGCCGAGGTCCACCGGCGACCCGTCGGCCACGTACGCACCGAGGTTCAGTTCGACGGTCAGCGTGTTCCCACCACCCTGCCACTCGCAGATCCGCAGCGTGCGCGGCGCCGACTCCGCGTTGGCGATGTTCTTGCCGACGACGGCGGGATCCGCGACGGCACACGGGTCGAGCGGGAGGATGCTCGCCGGGTCGCCGGCGCGATCGACCTCGTGCGTACGCAGGCGCGCGAGGGCGGCGGTGAGCATGTCGTCGGCGGACTTGCAGGGGTCGCCTTCCTTGCCCGAACGGGAGACGACGATGCCGAACCGCCGCTCCGCCGGCAGCTGGACCACCGAGTCGCAGCCTCCGCTGATCGTGCTGCGCAGCAGGGGAAGTCCCTCGGCGGTGCGGTCCGTCCGCTCGAGACCGCTCACGGTCACACTCTCGCCCAGCTGCAGGTTGAAGGTGACGCCGTTGAGGCCGGTGTACTTGCAGCGAGCCGGATGGAGTGACCCCGATTCCGGTTTCAGCGTGCCGGATTCCTTCACGAAGCGGCCGGCGAGCACCTTGCAGGGGTCGGTCAGCCTCAGCCGCTCCGGACTGACAGCCTCGGTCACCGCGAGCGACGCCACTCCGGGATCCTCGGGCTTGGCGTACTCGGCGATGGAGAGGCCGAGCGCCACGATCCCGCTGACCAACAGCAGGACGACCGCGGCGAGCGAGCCGAACAGGATCTTCTTGGTCCGCGGCGCCATCTTCTTGGGCGGCGGCCGCCAGACCGGCAGCGGCAGGGCCAGCACCGAACGCACCTCGGCGTCCTGCTGCCGGATCCGCGCGTGCACCGCGGGCGGCCACGGAGCCACCCCCGGCGGCACCGGGCCGAGGTGGTTCAGGATCTGTTCCGGTGTCGGGCGCCTCGCGGGGTCCTTGGCCAGGCACGGCTCGGCGAGCCGCCGGATCTCCTCTGGGACGTCGCTGAGATCCGCGGTGCCGTGCACGACGTTATACAGCGTTTGGGGCGCTGTCGGTCCGGTGAACGGGCCGCGTCCGGTCGCCGCCATGACCAGGATCGCGCCGAGGGCGAACACGTCGCTCGCCCCGGTGACCTGCCCGGTGCCGGCCTGTTCCGGGGACATGAACGCGGGCGACCCGATGATCGCGCCCGTGCCGGTGAGGTCCTGGGCGTCTTCGGCCACGCGCGCGATGCCGAAGTCGATGACTCGGGGGCCGTCACTCGTAAGGATGATGTTGCTGGGCTTGAGATCCCGGTGGATCAGCCCGGCACGGTGGATCTCGGTGAGCGCCGCGGCGAGCGCCGACGCCAATAGCCGCACCGACTCGACGGGCAGCGGCCCGGCCGCGTCCACCGCTTCTTTCAGGGACGGTCCGGTGACGAAGACCGAGGCGAGCCAAGGGGTTTCCGCTTCGGCGTCGGCGTCCATGACGGCCGCCGTGTAGGCGCCGGAAACCAGGCGCGAGGTGGCGACCTCGCGACGGAACCGCTCACGGAACCGGGGATCGTGCGCGAACTGGGCGTGCAACTGCTTGAGCGCGACGAGCCTGCCGTCCGGGGCCAGGCCCAGCACGACACGGCCCATACCGCCTTCGCCGATCTCGGCGATGATCCGGTAGCGGCCGACCTGCCGGGGTTCGCCGGGATTCAACGGTTTCACTGATCAGCCCTAGGGTTTCGGGAGTTTCGGCAGCAGCACCTCGGCGAAGGCCTTCGCCTTCTCGCAGGCCTGGTCGGCGGTCAGCTTCGTGCCGCTGGTGCTGAACATCAGCTCCACGTTCTCCCCGTCACGCTCGCTGACGGACCGGTGCTGCCAGGTCAGCGAACAATGCGATCGGGCGATGCCGTCGTCCACCGCGGCCAGGTAGACCTTGGTGCCACCGAGGTCCAGCGTGGCGGTCTTGGTGTAGTACGCGTCCTTCGACTGAGTGGGCGGGTACCCGCGCACGAGGTCCACCCGAAGGCCGCCCGCCGCGTCGTAGCGGCATTGGTGCAGGTGCTCGCGGATCGTTTCGGCCACCGGGCCGATCAGCCGGTCCGCGGTCACCGGGCCGACCAACGCGCACGGATCCAGCAGGGCCAGTGTGCCCGCCGGAAGGTCGCGGTCGAAGCCGCCGGCCCGGATGCGCTTGACCGCGTCGGCGAGGGCCGCCTTCACCACCGAACAGGCTTCGTCCTTTGAGGACAGCGAGTTGACTTTCGCGGCGAGGGCGGTGTTCCGCAGCCCAGTGACGGCGACGGCCACCTCGCAAGAGTCGCTGGAGCCCTTGATGTTCGACGGAAGCCCTTCGATGTTGTCACCGGGCTCGCCTTGGATCACGTCGCCGCCGACGCCGAGATCGAGCCACTTGCCCGAGGGCGACTCGTACGTGCACGAGTCGAAATGGATGTCGATCTTCTTGGTCAGTTTGCCGAACCCGGGAACGGCGCGTCCTTCGAGGACCTTGCACAGATCCACCTTGCGCAGGTTGTCCGGGCCGAGTGGATCCGGGTTGACCGGGGTGGTGACGGGGACGTCCGGAGGCGGGGACGTGCTCGGCGCGGCGACGGCGGCCGGAGGCGGATCCTCCTTGTTCACCGAGACCGCGAGGACGACGCCACCGGCGAGCAGCACCACCGCGGCCGCGGCGAGCCCGGCGTACAGGCCGCGCTTCGACCGCTTCGCCGGCGGATTCAGCAACCGCCCGACCTCGGCCTGCTGCTTGTCGATGAGATGCGGCACGATCGGCGGCCACGGGCTCGGCATCGGCGGGATCGGCCCCAGCTGCTCCAGCACCCAGGCCGGGGACGGCCGGTCCGCCGGATTCTTCGCCAGGCACGGCTCGACGATCCGCCGGAGTTCCGGGGCCAGCTGCCGCAGATCCGGTTGGACGTGCACGACGTTGTACAAGGTGTGCGGAGTGGACGATCCGGTGAACGGGTTCGTCCCGGTCGCGGCCATCACCAGCAACGCGCCGAAGGAGAACATGTCGCTTGCCGAGGTCAGCGGCTTGCCCTCGGCCTGCTCCGGCGACATGAATCCGGGCGAGCCGATGACGGCGCCGGTGTGCGTGAGCTCCGAGTCGCCTTCGACGGCGCGGGCGATACCGAAGTCGATCACCCGGGGGCCGTCTCCGGCGAGGATGACGTTGCTCGGCTTCAGGTCGCGGTGGATCAGCCCGGCGCGGTGGATGTCGCCCAGCGCCAACGCGAGCCCCGCGGCGAGGTGCCGGATCGACCCGAACGGCAGTGGCCCGCCGGTGGCGACGGCCTCGGACAGCGACGGTCCGGGCACGAACACCGAGGCCAGCCACGGTGTCGGCGCGTGCGGGTCGGCGTCCATGACCGGTGCGGTGTACGCGCCGGAGACCAGGCGCGACGTCTCGACCTCGCGCCGGAACCGCTCGCGGAAGCCGGGGTCGTGCGCGAACCCCGGGTGGACCTGCTTGATCGCGACCAGGCGGCCGTCGGACGAGATCCCGAGCAGCACCCGGCCCATCCCGCCCTCACCGAGCGCGGCGAACACCCGGTAACGCCCCACGCCGGTGGGTTCGCCGGTGTTCAACGGCTTCACGAAGGCCCCCTTGTCCGGGGCGATGGTACAAAACCACCCGGAAGTGTCACGCAGCGCGTCGGTCGGACCGGCCGAAATCCTTCAGACGGAGACTGTTGGACACCACGAGGACGGACGACAGCGACATCGCGGCACCGGCGATCAGCGGGTTCAGCAGCCCGAACGCGGCCAGCGGGATCGCGGCGACGTTGTAACCGAACGCCCACGCCAGATTCCCGCGGATGATCCGCAGCGTGCGGTCGGCCAGCCGGATGGCGTCGGGGACGACGCGCAGATCCTCGCGGACCAGCACGACGTCGGCCGAGCGCAGTGCGATGTCGCTGCCCTGGGCCATCGCCATCCCGAGATCCGCGGTGGCCAGCGCCGGACCGTCGTTGATCCCGTCGCCGACCATCGCGACCCGCGCTCCCCCGGCCCGCAGTTCCTCGACGACCGCGGCCTTCTCGGCGGGCAGGACCCCGGCCCGGACGTCGGGGATGCCGACCTCGTCCGCGACCACGCGGGCGGCGGCCTCGTTGTCGCCGGTCAGGAGGACGGTCCGCAGGCCGAGCGCGTGCAGGGCGTCGACGGCGGCCCGCGCGGACGGCTTCACGACGTCGCGGATCGCCAGCTGCCCGGCGACCCGGCCGTCCACCGCGACCAGGATCGCCGTCGCACCGTCTTGTGCGGCGGCGGCGAAGTCGTCCGGGACTCCGATCTCGCGATCGGCGAACAGCCGTGCGTTGCCGACCAGGACCTCGTGGCCCTCGACGGTGCCTCGCGCACCGAGCCCGGGCAGCGCGCCGAAGTCGTTCACCGGCGGCAGATCGGGCAACTCAGCCCGCGCCGCGGTCACGACGGCCGCCGCGATCGCGTGCTCGGAACCGGTCTCGACAGCGCCGGCGAACCGCAGTACCTCCGGGACGGTGAAGCCGTCGGCGGGACGGCACGCGATCATGGACATCTTGCCGGTGGTGACGGTGCCGGTCTTGTCCAGCACGACGGTGTCCACCTTGCGGCTCGCTTCGAGCGCGTCGGGCCCCTTGATGAGGATGCCCAGTTGCGCGCCCCGGCCGACGCCCGCCATCAGCGCCGTCGGCGTCGCCAACCCGAGGGCGCACGGGCAGGCGATGATGAGGACGGCGACCGCCGCGGCGAAACCTTCGCGCGCGGGCGCACCGCTGAACAGCCAGATCGCCAGGGTCAGCACGGCCACGCCCAGTACGACCGGGACGAACACCGCGCAGATCCGGTCCACCAGGCGTTGCACGGCCGCCTTGCGGGCCTGCGCGCGTTCCGCCAGCGCCGTCATCTGGGCGAGCTGGGTATATGCGCCGACCGCGGTCGCCCGCACGATCAGCCTGCCGTCCCGGTTCACCGAGGCACCGACGACGCGGTCTCCCTCGCCGGTCTCCGCGGGGACCGGCTCACCGGTCACCGCACTGACATCCACAGTGGACAGTCCACTTTCGACGACGCCGTCGGCCGCGATCGACTCCCCCGGCTTCACCACGAACAGGTCGCCGACCGTCAGCTCACCGATCGGGACCATCCGCTCGGCGCCGTCTCGCAGTACCCGGACATCCTTGGCAGCCAAGGCGTCCAACGCGGCCAGCAGCCCGGCCGCACTTCGCCGGGACCGGCTCTCGAAGTACCGGCCCGCCAGCAGGAACGTGGTCACACCGGCGGCGACGTCGAGGTAGATCGCGTCCGCGCCGGCCGCCGTCGGACCGAAACCGATCCAGTACCCCGGTTCGGCGCCGCCGCCGAACGCCGCCCAGGCCGACCACGCGAACGACGCCAGCACTCCCAGCGACACCAGTGTGTCCATACTGGACGAACGATGCCGGAGATTCCGCAGGGTGGCCCGGTGGAACGGCAGCGCGGACCAGAACACCACCGGGACGGCCAGCGCCAGGCACAGTAGTTCCCAGCCGGGGAACCGCAGCCGCGGCACCAGCGCGAGGGTGATCGAGAGGTTCCCCAGCGGGATCGCCAGCAGCGCGGCCACGACCATGCGGCGGCGGAGATCGCGGACCCGCGCGAACCCGGTGTCCGGACCCTCTTCGCCGCGGATCTCCGCCGTGTAACCGGATTTGCGGACGCGTTCGATGAGCACGTCGTCGGCCAGCGCCCCGGGGACCTGCACGGTGGCGCGCTCGGTCGCGTAGTTCACCGACGCGCGGACACCGTCCAGTTTGTTCAGTGTGCGTTCCACCCGCGCCGAACAGGCGGCGCAGGTCATCCCCGACACGGTCAGTTCCACCGTGCGGACGGCCGCGGCCTCGTCGGCCGTCGGCGCAGAAGTCGTCATCTCGCGGCACTCCCCTGGATCGATCGTTCCTTGGTGGTGGAACAGGCGTCCAGAAGATGTCGCGGAGGAGATTACCGCCGCCGGGAACCGAACCCGTCGGCGGCCCGACTACTGGTGTGGTGGTGGAACAGGCGTCACCTGGGTCGTGAGTGGCGATTCGGGTTCTATTGAGCAGAAAGGCGAAGGTGGCGTGTTCTGCCGGTCGCCCGCACGCCGACCTCGGGTGTTGCGAAAGCCACTTTCGCAACCTTCAACGTTGCGAAAGTGGCTTTCGCAACACCCGGGACTCCGCCGCCCACGAGGACCACAAGACCCGCGCCGAAGGAGCCTTTCCCCTCACTGTACGAGCGGAAAGTCCCCTTCACCCCGCTGATCACCGGTCCGTGAAGGCCTCCTTGAGGGACCCAGAGTCCCTCAAGGAGGCCTTCACGGACTCGGCACCCGACACGACACCTTTGCCTTACCCCTCAATAACCCGAATCGCCACTCACGACCACGGTGACCTGGCTCAGACCTTGCGCGGCGTCAGCACGAGATCGAACGTATTGCCGTCGCCTTGGACGAACGTGCTCAGGTAAGGGGTGAACGCGCCGCATCCGGTGAGGGGCGCGAGCGAGTAGGTACCGGTGAGCGTGCCGCCGCCGGCCATCGTGAAGCCGTCACCGGTGCGCAGTTCCGCCGTCGACGGGCTCGACGTCCTGCACGCGGGCCCGCTGCTGACCGGCATGCCGACGAGCGTCACGAGCGGGAGGACGGTGGTGAACCGGGGCCGGGCGACGAATCCCGTGCCGGTCAGGTCGCCGCCTTGTGGTCCGTCGGCGACGAACTCGAGATCGGCCGAACCCGGTACGAAGCCGAACAGCCGGAAGTCGGTGTGCGCCTTGTCGAACACCGGGCCCCCGGTGAAGACGGTGGCGGCGGTGGGGCTCAGGTCGAAACCGCCGGCGAGCGGCGCGGACGCGGTCAGCGCCTTCACGGTCGTCTTCCCGGCGACCGTGTACCGATGCCCCGCCGGTTTGTCGCCGAGGTCGAAGGACAGCAGGACCGGGTCCTGGCCCGGATCGAGGGTGCAGTCCGAAGTGAACGAACCGAGGCCGGTGAACGAGCCGTCGGCCTTCTTCGGTGTGAGCCGGGTGGTGAAGTCGCCGACCGTCAGCGTGGTCTTGCCCGGTTTCGCCAACGTCACCGTGGGAACGGATCCGGTCGCCACCGGGCTGAAACCGCCCGTCTGCGGGATGTCGGTCTTCGCCACGTTCAGCGGAATGCGGACGGGCAACGGGTTCGCGTCACCGTTGACCAGGGTCACGCCCGCCGCGGCGGTGCCTTCGATGGTGGCGGCGCCGACGAGGTTGAGTCCCCGCGCCGCCTTGTCCGGCACGGCGACGGTGATCGTCAGACCGGACGTGGTGAGCGTGCCGCCGGGCGCGGTCGGGACCTCGAAGTCCGCCTTGATCGCGACGTCGAGCTTCTGCAGCCCGATCAGCGGGAACGGGCAGGTGTACGAGAGTCTCTTGTCGACGGGGGTGCCCGCCGCCGCACCGTGGACCGCCACGAAGAGCAGGCAGGTCGCGGTGAGCAGGACGATGACGCCCGTCGCGAGCAGCATCCGGACAGTGATGCGGAGGGGCATGGTCGCCTTCCCGTGCGCGGGGCCGGCCCCCGCCGCACGAGGCGACGGGGACCGGCTTTCCTGGCTACTTCTTGGTGAGGTTCAGATCGAGCGTGTTGCCTTCACTCTTGGTGAAGATGCTGATCATGTCGTTGAACGAACCGCAGTTCTGCAGCCCGGACAGCGAGTAGGTACCCGACAGCTTCCCGCCCTTGAGCAGGTCGAAGTCCGGACCGGTGGTCATCTCGCTGGTGGACGGGCTGACCGTGCCGCACTTCGGGTCGTTGCTGATGGGGATCCCGAAGACCTGCACGCTCGGCAGGAACACGTTGAACTTGATGTGCGCCTTGAACCCGGTGCCGACGAGCTCACCGGTCTGCTTGCCGACCTGCTCGACCTTGATGTCCGAAGCGCCGTCGACGAAGCCGAACAGCTTGAACGTGGTCTTCGACGGGTCGAGCTTCAGGTCGCCGGTGAAGGTCTTCGACGCGAGGTCCACGTCCGCGTCGAACGCGCCGTTGATCGGCGCCGTGCTGCCGAGCGCCTTCAGCGCGGTCTGGCCCTTGATTCCGAAGGCGTACTTCAGCCCGCCACCGCCGGGGGTCGTGGTCGGCGGCGTCGTCGGAGTGGTCGGCGTCGTCGGGGTGGTGGTGGGCGTGGTCGGCGTGGTGGTGGGCGTGGTGGTGCCGCCACCGCCACCGATCTTGATCGTGGCCAGGGTGTTGTTCTGGCCCGGATCCTGCGTGCACGGCGCGTCGATCGTGCCGTCCGGGGTGATCCCAGTGACCGAACCGTCGGCCTTGCGCGGAGTGACCTTCAGCTGCAGGTCACCCACGGTGATCTTCGCCTCGCCGGGCTGGTTGAAGGTCAGCGAAGGCGTCTTGCCCGCCGCGTTGACCGTCATCTCGCCCGAGGTGGGGATGTTCGACTTGGCGATCTCGTTGGGGACCTTGACCGGGAGGTTGAGTCCCGGCGCCGCCACGGTCGCCGCCGCGATGGCCTGGCCTTCCAGCGTCGTGGCACCGATCAGGTTGAGCCCGCTGACCGTGTCCGCGTTGATCGTGGAGACGGCCTTGATGTCGAACGTGCCGGTCGGCTGACCGGTCTCGACCGACAGCGGCAGATCGGTGTTGATCACCACCTTCAGCGACTGCGAACCCACGAGCGGCAGGTTGCAGTGATAGTTGAGCGGGAGCGAAATCGGATCGGCGACACTGGACTGTGCCCCGACCACGAGTACCGCGGCGGCAAGGCCCACGGCACCGGCAGCGGCGGCGGCGACCGCCTTCTTGGTTCCTCTACGGTGACTCACGATCGTCCTTCCGTGGTATCAACGATGATACGAAACGGCGTACAATTCCCCAGAGCAGTGAATATCGGCCCGAGAGAATTCTCCGGGTAGCGACGATGTCTGACGGATCGCAACCGAACGTAAACTAACGACGCTCCGGCATCGCTTTCAAGGGCTTCTCCGGAAAAGTTGACGAGTGCCCGGCAAATTGTCACCCTGGCACGGTGCGACCGCCCGGTTCCTAGTAGGGGCACGTGGGTTTTCCCAGCGTAGAGCCACTTGAGGGCGCGCCGGAGAACCGCTGACGCGGGTGACAAGCGCAATGCGCGAAACTATCTCGCGCATGCCAATCACCCTTTTACCGTCGCGCCGGGGAACCGCTCCGCTTGCCTGGCGGAATCTTTCGTGAGTAACCTCGCGGTTCAGCCAGCCGGTCATCGCCGACCATCGCGCGGACGCCGGCTCCTCTTTCGCCGAATTCGACGGGGAAACCATGAAAAGAATGCGCCGGACGGCAGCGCGAATCGCGTTCGCCACCGTCTCCGTGACCGCCGCGGCGGTCCTGCTGGCAGCCTGCGGGTCCGACGAACCCGCCGACACCGCGCAGCACGCCGACCCCGCCGCGCTCGCCTGGGTGGACAAGGTGTGCTCCGGGGTGGCGACGGGTTCGGCGAAGCTGTCACAGCCGCCCGCTTTCGACGCCGGCAATCCCCAGGGGACGAAGACCGCGATGGTGGGCTTCCTGAATTCGCTCACCGCGGCGCTCGACGACATGGCGGGCGGGATCCGCAACGCCGGTGTGCCGCCGGTCCCGGATGGACAGTCCGCCGTGGACAAGGCCACCAGCACCCTCGGCGAGACCAAGACCAAGGTGTCCGCCACCTTGGCGAAGATGCAGGACGCCAAGGTCACCGACCAGGCCAGCCTGCAGAAGGTGATCGCGGACGCCGACTCCACGATGAGCGGGCTCAGCGAGCCCGAGGGCCCGATCAAGCATCTGCGCGCCAACCCGGAACTGAACCTCGCCTTCGCCGAATCCTCGACCTGCCGACAGGTCTACGGCAACGCCTGACAACCGTCCCGTCCTCTGGAGGCCCGGCCGTGCCGATCTCGTTCCCCCGCCCGTCCCGCCGGACGCTCGCCGCCGTGCTGGCGATCGTCCTGACCGCCGGCGTGCTGACCGCGCTGGGCGGCAGCCCGGCGAACTCCGCCGCCCCCGCGGCGTCCGACGACTCGTTCTACACCCCGCCCTCACCGCTCCCGGCGGGCAAACCGGGTGACATCATCCGCTCACGTGTCTCGAAAGCCGGGCCGCGTAAGGATTCCGTCAACGCCTGGCAGGTGATGTACCTGTCCACGGACGCGCTCGGACGGCCGAACGCGGTGACCGGGACGGTCCTCGTACCCAAGAACGCCGACCCGTCGACGGCGCCCATCGTCTCATTCGGTGCCGGCACGCACGGCCCGGCGTTCAGCTGCACGCCGTCGTCGATGATCGATATCGGCGCCTTCTACGAGCAGTCGGGCCTCGACGACCTGCTCGACGCCGGTTACGCCGTCGCGCTCACCGATTACGAGGGCTACCGCCAGGACCCGAAGACGACGTACGTGGTCGGCAAATCCGAAGGCCCGGCGATGATCGACGCGGTCCGCGCGGCCCAGCGGCTGCCGGCGACGAAACTCTCCGCGAACGCCAAGGTCCTCTTCCGGGGGTATTCCCAGGGCGGCGGGGCGGCGGCGTGGGCGGGTGAACTCCAGCCGGCCTACGCCCCGGAGCTGAACCTCGTCGGGGTCGCCGCCGGCGGAGTGCCCGCCGACCTCGTCCAGGTCACCCTGCAACTGGACGGAAAAGCCGGCTTCGGTGTCTTCGCCTACGCCCTCGTCGGCCTGGACAACGCGTACCCCGAGCTCAAACTGGACTCGTTCCTCAGCGACAACGGGCGCGTGAAACTGGCCGAGATGCAGAAGAGCGCGTGCACGTTCGAGTTGCTCACCACCTACGCGAACCAGAAGATCGCCGACTACACGACCAGCGCCGGCTACGTTCGGCCGGAATGGGTGAAGCGGCTCAACGAGAACAAGCTCGGCGGCACACCGCCGAAGGTCCCGGTGCTCCTGTACCACGCCACGCAGGACCAGCTCGTGCAGTTCGCCCAGGCCGACGCGCTGCACAAGACCTATTGCGCCGCCGGGGTCAAGACGACCTGGAAGACCTTCGAGACCGACCACATCACCGCCGTCTACACCGGTAACGCCGACGTCCTCGCCTTCGTCAAGGACCGGGTCGCGGGCACACCGGCGACGACGAACTGCTGAGCCCGGCGGTGCTCAGAACCGCCCCTGAGTCCTCTGTGGACGAAGTGGCACCCGGCGGTGGCCGGACCGGCAAGCGGCGAGAGCTGCTTCGGTTCGCCACCGTCGGGCTCGCCTCGTTCGGTCTCACGCTGGGGACCAACTACGGGCTGAAACTCACCGTCCTGCAAGCGAAACCGGTCACCGCGCTGGCCGTCGCCACCGTCGTCGCGACGGCGTTGTCGTACCTGCTCTCCCGGCGCTGGGCCTTCCACACCCGCGGCGGCAGGCGACGCCTCCACGAAGCCGCGCTGTTCTTCACGGTCAACGCGATCGCCGTGACGATCAATCTGTGCCCGCCGCTGATCTCGCGGTACGTCCTGCATCTCGAAGTCCCCGAAGTGAGCTTCCTGACGCAGGAGATCGCCGACTTCGTCAGCGGAATGCTGCTGGGCACCGCGGCGGGTTCGGCGTTCCGCTGGTGGGGTTACCGCCGCTGGGTCTTCCCGGTGGCGGGAGCCCGTCAGACGTCCGCGGGGCGCAGTCGTTCCGCGCGCAGCGCGAGTTCGATCCGCAGCCGCTGATCCGGGTCGTCCAGCCGCTCGCCGAACAACTCGGTGAGCCGCCGCAGCCGGGCCCGCACGGTCTGCGGGTGCACGGCGAGCCGCCGGGCGATCTCGGGCGCGCTCCCCCGTGTCTGCACCTGCGTGAGCAGGGTCGTCGCCAGCTCCTCGTGCTGTCGCGGCGCCAGTCCGGACAACGGTTCCAGCGCCTCGCCCGCCAGCTGGTCCAGCAGGAACTCGTCGGCCAGCAACAACAACGTGGTGATGTGCTCCTCGCACCACAGCACCGGTCCGACCGTGGTGATCATCCCCCGCTGGGCCAGCCCCGACGCGCGGCGCGCGATCCGGAACGACTCCGCGGCCTGCGCCGGCGGAACGGGGACCCCGACCGTCGCCGACCATCCGGCGGGCAGTTCCCGAAGGCCGGCGAGTTCGGTCTCGGGGCAGGTCACCAGCGCTCCGGGAGCGTCCGAGACCAGGTCGGCGGGCACCGCCATCGGCAAAAGGCCGACGGGGAACGCGGGCGCTCCCGGAGCCGAACCGAAGACGACGGCGGTGACCCGCTCCGGCAACCGCCAGCCGATCGCGACGGCGAGCGCGCCGACGTCGGCCTGCGTGTACCCCGCGCCGCTCGTCAGCAGGCGGAACAACCGGGCCCGCTGCTCCGCGGGGCCGGTGGCCTCGGCCTGCGCCGCGTTGTAGCCCTCGGTCAGCGCCATCGTCACCTCGACGACGTCGCCGAACAGGCATTCAGCGGCGCCGTAGAGGACGTCACCGGACAGCTGCAGCTGTCGGCCGGCCGCGGCGATCGAACGCCACAGCACCCGGCTGGACACCCGGAACGCCGCCTGCGCGGCCTCCCGGCTGAGTCCCTGATGGAAAGCGATGCGGCCTTGTTCGCGGAAGTCCGCCAACAGGTCGTTCTGGAGCAGTTCGGGGACACCGACCCGGTCGATGGCGCGCTCGATGCTGCGCCGGGTCAGCTCGACGGCGGCCGCGCGGGCGTCGCCGTCACTGAAGACTTCCGCGCATTCCCCGATTTCGGCCACCACGCCCTCGACGCAGTGCCGGGCGATCGCCGGGATCCGGGGCCGGACGGCGTCACCGAGTTCCCTCGGCAGCCGTGCCCACAGCGAACCAACGGGCTGCCAGCTCACGTGTGGGATCCCCCGCTCGGAAGTATGCCGACGATTACGGGCACGCATTCCCTTTCGTCCGCGCGCCATCGGCGCACTCGAATGCACGGAGCGTAGAACCGGTGCCACATCCGTGTCAAAAGACGCCGCGCCGAAACCCCCGTCCGTGTCGACGGCGAAGAGTACCGCGACTTTCCGTCGCCAATTCATCGTCACATTCGCGGTACACGTCGTCGGCCGATCGAGTAGAAACACTCCCTGCCGTTCCCGCCGATCCGAACCGGGCACGGAAAGGGATTCACGTTTCCCGCCGTCCGTTCGGCGAAATCACAAGGTGGTCTTCGTGGTCGAGTACCGCAGTTTCCGGATGCTGGCGACGCTCCCGCGTTCGCTCGGCGAAGAACTGCGTCCGCATACCGGTCACGCCGCGGCCGCCATGATCAAGGAGGTGCAGCGTTCGGTCCCCGCGTACTCGCTGCCTCTGCGCGGCGTCTTCGGCCGTGTCCTGGTCGTCTCCTGCGAACGCGCCGTGCGGCATTACGTCGACTGCATCGGCGCCCCGAACCAGCCGCACGACCGGTGGACCGACTTCTACCGCATGCGGGGGCGCATCGAGTTCACCGAGGGCCGCGGTCTCGAACCGTTGCACGACAGCGCGACGATCGGCGCCCGCGCGGCCTGGCGTGCGATGCAGCCCATCGTGCGCGGACTCGGCGTCGGGCCGGAAATCATCGCCCGCGCGGCGGAGTCGGTCTTCGTCTACGTCGACGAACTCTGCGCCACGACGATCGAGGGGTACCAGGACGCGGAGGCCAAGGCCGCGGGCGCCGTCCCGCTCCGCCGTCGGCGTCTGCTCGAACTGATCGCGCAGGCGCCGGAGGGATCCGCGTGCAGCATCGCGAGCCTGGCGAACGGAGCCGGATGGAAGCTTCCGGACACCGCGGCCCTGGTCGCGCTCCAGCGCGCTCCGGGCGCTTCCGACTTCCCCGCCCATCTCTTGGACGACGACGTCCTCCTGGACCTCGACGCCACCGAGCCGTACCTGCTCACCGCGGATCCCGACACCGACCTCGCGCCCTTGAAGGACGCGCTGGACGGCTGGCGCCTGGCGGTCTCCCCCGTCGTCCCGCTCGCCGACGCCCCGGCCGCGCTGCGGACCGCGCGCCGCGCACTACTCCTGACCAGCGAAGACGCGCCAGGACCGATCGTCTGGTGCCGCGATCACCTGGCCACCCTGTGGCTGCTCGCCGAAGACTTCCTCGGCGCCGAACTGGCCAAGCAGAGCCTCGACCCGTTCAGCTCGCTGAGCGAGAAACAGCAGGACAGGCTCAGCGAAACCCTGTTGGCGTGGCTGGAAACCCGCAGTGGGGCACCGGAGATCGCGCAGCGGCTGGGCGTCCACCCGCAGACGGTGCGGAACCGTCTGCGGCAACTGGAAGAGCTCTTCGGCGATCGCCTCAAGGACGCCGACGACAGGCTGGGCATGCAACTCGCGCTGCGCGCCCAGCGGCTCATGCGCGCCCACCGCCGCGACGAAGGGCCACCAACCCGACCCGCCTGACCCGTCGCTCCGGTGGCCGTACGGTGGGCAGCACCCAGCGCAGGCCTCTACGGGAACGCCGGCCCGATGGCTGGTCGATGTGGAAGTCCGCCCGGCAGGCCATGCTCGTCTCCCTGGTGACAGGTGTTTACCGATGCTTTCCTGAATACCGGGACGGTCGGAAAATGTCGATGCGCATTTGTTCCCCCATACCAGGATTTAGCACCTGACTCGGAGGCGTCGACGGCTTTCTTGTCATACCGGTCGCAATTGCCGGACGTGTCCGGCGACACGCTGACGAACCGACCGTTCTTCACGTTATTTTGACGCCCGACAAGCGAAAGGCGGGACATGGCCATCGAAGCACGCACTCTGACCCTGCACGGGCAGGAAATCCGCCTGCGGGAATACCGTCCGTCCACAACGGACACCGCCGGGGAAACGCTCGTGCTGCTGCACGGGATCTCCGGCAGCGGCGAAACCTGGGTTCCCCTGCTCGAACACTTCGAACGGACCGGGTTCGGGCATCGCGTCCTCGTCCCGGATCTGCCGGGGCACGGTGATTCCGCCGCCCCGCGGGCCGACTACGGCCTCGGCGCGATGGCCAGTGTGGTCCGGGACGTCCTCGCGCTCACCGGCGTCCGGCACGCGACCATCGCCGGGCACTCCCTCGGCGGCGGGATCGCGATGCAGTTCGCCTACCAGTTCCCGGACATGTGCGCCCGGCTGGTGCTCGTGGGCAGCGCCGGGCTCGGCCCGCAGGTGACCTCGGTACTCCGCGCGACGGCGCTGCCGGGCGCCAAGGCGACGCTGTCCGTCGCCGTCAACCCGGTCACCGTGGCGATGGCCCGCGGACTCGCCACCGTCGGACGCAGGCTCGGGGGCGAGCTCGCCCCCGAAACCCGTGAACTGACACGGCACCTTTCCTCTCTCGCGGACCCGGGCCGGCGGCGGGCTTTCCTCTTCATCGCGCGCAGCCTCATCGATCTCAGGGGCCAGCGCGCGAGCGCCGTCGACAAGCTCTACCTCGCCCAGCAGGTGCCGACGCTCGTCGTCTGGGGCGCACATGACCCGCTCATCCCGGTCGAACACGGCCGAAAGACGGCCGAACTGCTTCCGGGTAGCCGCTTGACTGTGTTCGAAAATGCGAAACACTTTCCACATGTGGCCGACCCGGCCCGGTTCGGCGGCGAGGTCGAGCGCTTCCTCGGCGAGACGGAACCCGCCCGGCTGAGCCTGGACGAGGTCGTCGAAGTGCTCATCCGGGCGAGCGAGGCCGCGAACGTGGTCGAAATGCCCCAAAACACCCAGAAGAAGGTCCCGGAAAAGTTGTCATCCGGGACCCAACGCGGGCACGGGTAAATGTCACCCTCCGGCGGATCGGACCACCCGTTCGGGTGTAGTCCATCCAGGTGGCCGATCCAGGCCCCGTCAGCCGTTGACAGTCCTCTCAGCCGGATTTTATGTTGCGTGAGCCACAAAATCTGGATCGGCTTCACCGTTGAAGAGGCTGATTTTGTTGCCAGCAAGGATAAAACATGACCGACTTGGATACCGGGTTCTCGCGGCACGATCTGCGGACCGCACGGCCTGACCCCGACGTGCGCCACCCCGCCACACCGCACCGCCAGCCACCGGGTCCGGTCCAGCGACCGCGCGCCTTCACGCCGGCACCGAGAACCCCAGTGGAGAACCGACCTGTGCGCAGCACCGGCGCGAATGGACTGTGGGCGTCGCTGCCCCGCGAGCTGGGCGAGAGGTTCCGGCCGCGGGTCGACCCCATGGCACGAGCCATCCTGCAGGAGGTACAACGAGCCGTTCCCGAGTACGCGCAGCCATTGGAAGGCGCGTTCGGACAGATCATCACCCAGGGTATCCGGCAGGCGATCCTGCACTGCCTCGACACCATCGGTCAGGGGACCGCGCCCCTCGACAAATGGACCACGGTCTTCCGCAATCTCGGGAAGGTCGAGTTCAGCGAGGGTCGCAGCCTCGACTGCCTGCAGACGGCCTACCGCGTCGGTGGTCGCGTCGCCTGGCGGCACGTCTCGGAATTCGGGCAGGCGATCGGAGCGGACGCCGATCTCCTGTGCACCACGGCCGAGGCCATTTTCGCCTACGTGGACGAGATTTCCGCACTGTCCATCGAGGGCTACACGGCCGCGCAGGAACGGGCCGCGGGCACGAGAGCGAGACGCAGGCGCAGGCTGCTCGAACTGATGCTCGCCGATCCGCCGTCCTCACCGCAGTCGATCGCGTCCCACGCCGCGAACGCCCAGTGGGCGCTGCCCACCGAGGTCACCGTCGTCGCGCTGGAACGCCGGCTCGGACCGCTCGACCCCGACAGCCCCGACCTGGACGCCGACGTGCTCGTCGACCTAGAGGGCCCCAAGCCCTGCCTGGTCACCGGCGACCCCGAGAAACACCTGAAGGATCTCGCCGAACGGCTTCCCGGGTGGCGCGCGGTGATCGGGCCGGCGGTGCGGCTCACCGAAGCGCCGCGCTCGCTGCTGTGGGCCCGCCGCACCCTGCGGCTGGTCCAGCGCGGCGTCCTGCCGGACAACCCGGTGACACGGTACAGCGACCACCTGTCCACCCTGTGGCTGCTCGCCGACGAGTTCCTGGTCCGTGAGCTCTGCGCGCGCAGCCTCGCCCCGTTCAACGACCTCACCCCCAAGCAGCGGACACGGCTCGGGGAGACGTTGCTGATCTGGCTGCAATCCCGGGGAAGCGCTCCCGAGATCGCGAAGAAACTGAAGGTCCACCCGCAGACGGTCCGGTACCGCATGCACCAGCTCATCGATCTCTTCGGCGACCGGCTGAACAACGCCGACGACCGGCTCGACATGGAGATCGCCCTGCGCGCGGAGGCCTTGCTCGCCGAGGACTGACGGCGTCTCCGGCTGAGAAAGACCAGCGTTTCCCACTCACGACGAGGTGACGAGGTGACCCGACCGCAGGATGCCCGAAGCGGGGTCGAGGCGACGTACGGCCCGCTCCTCACGCCCGCACGGCCGGGCGGGTCGAGCGGGCGGCCCGTCCAGCTCTGGGCGCTGCTGCCGAGAGAACTGGCGACCGTCTTCCGGCCGGTTCTCGCCGACGTGGCCGGGGAGGTGGTCCGCGAGATCCAGCGGACCATCCCCGACTACGCGCGGCCGCTGGACGGTGCCTTCGGGAAGTCGCTCAAGACCGGCGTCCAGATGGCGTTCCTGCAGTTCCTCGACCGGATCGGGAATCCCGAGGCGCCGTCGGAGGACCGCCGGAGCGTGTTCCTGAGCTTGGGCATCGAGGAGTTCCACCAAGGCCGCAACGTCGACGTCCTCCAGGCGGCATACCGCGTCGGGGCCAGGGTGACCTGGCGCCGGGTGGCCGACGCCGGGCGGCGCGCGGGTGTCCCGTCGGCGACGTTGTGCCTGCTCGCCGAAGCCATCTTCGCCTATATCGACGAGCTTTCGGCGCTATCGGTCGAGGGCCACGCGGAGGCGCGGGAAAAGGCCGCCGGCGCTCTCGAGCGCCGGCGGCACCGCCTGATGGAACTGCTGCTCACCGAACCGCCGTCGCCGCCCGACGTCCTCAAGAACGCCGCCGACCTGGCCCGATGGCAACTCCCGGACCTGCTCGTCGCCGTCGCCCTCGACCAGCCGTCGGAAGAACTCCCGGCGGCCGCTTCGACCGCGCTGGCGGACTTCGAAAGCCCCTCCCCCTGTCTGCTGCTACCCGCACCGGAACCGGACGATCGGGAACGCTTCGCCGAAAGCCTGTCCGGATGGCGAGCCGCGATCGGCCCCGCCGTCCCGCCCACGTTCGCGGCGCGCTCGCTGCGAGCCGCACGGGAAGCATTACGGCTCGTCGCCGCCGGTGACCTCCCGGAGGAACCCGTGACCTGGTGCGTCGACCATCTCTCGCGGCTCTGGCTGCTCAAGGAACCCTTCCTCGCCGCCGAGCTGGTGCGCGAGCGGCTCGGGCCGCTGGCCGGACTCACGGGGAAGCAGCACACGCGGCTGGCGGGGACGCTGCTGGCCTGGCTGGAGACGTGCGGGAACGTCCGCGAGGTGGCGGAACGGCTCGCGGTGCACCCGCAGACGGTGCGTTCGCGGGCGCAGGAACTCGAGGCCCTCTTCGCCGATGGGCTGCGGGATCCCGAACGGCGGTTCGAGATGATCCTCGCCCTGCGAGCCGCCCCCTCTTGACGGGCGCCACCCGTGCGCCAACGGACGCCACCCGTGATCAGCCGGACGCCACCCGTGTTTGGACGGACGGCACGCGTGATTGGACGGACGCCACGCGTGATCAGACGGACGGCACGTGGCGGGACGGCGGCGTGATCCCACCTGTACGCGTTCTTCTGGCCATGAAGGCCCCAATCCCGCGCGTGCCGTCCGTCCAGTCACGCGTGCCGTCCGTCTGATCACGAGAGTCGGCTGTCCAGTCACGAGTGACGGCTGTCTGGGCACGGGTGACGGACGTGCGGGTTTCGTGGACATCGCATTCAGAGGACTAAATGCGGCGGGCGAAGGGGTGGGTCAGGCGGCGGCGAGGGCGGTGACCCGCCACCGGCCGTCGGAACGTTCGGCGGTGACGCTCAGCTGGGCCGCGCCGGTACTGCGCTGCCCGTCCCCGCGTACGCCGGTCTGGTCCAGGAAAACCAGCAGCGACGCGCGGTCGCCGTCGAGCACCTTGACCCCGGAGACCACCGGTGTCGACGTCACGACGAGTTTCTGTTCCGCGGCCAGGTTCCGGACCTGCGCGAACAGCTGGTCGTACTGACCCAGCGCGGGTCCGGTCAGGACCTCTTTCGCGGCCTTCTCGCTCTTGGCGGGATCGTCGTAGCGGTAGGAAAAGATCGTGCCGAGCGCCTTGCCGATCTGGTCGCTCACCTCGGCGGTCGTGGCGACGTCGGTCAGCGCGGTGTTGTGGGTCAGCACCGCGGTGGCGTCCCGCGCCTCGACGGCGAACCATCCCGCGAGGCCCGCCATCACCAGTGCGACGGCGCCGAACACCAACGGGAGACGACGGCGCCGCACCGGCGGGACGACTTCCTCGACAGCGGGCTCCAAAACCGCCGACTCCGAGACCTCGGGAGCCTCGATGACGCTCGTCCGCGTAGACCCACCCATTTTCCCGGCCACCTTCACGGTGCGCCGGGCGGGTTTGACGGCTCGTTTCGTGGACATTCCGTCCTCCCTCAGGGCTTTCCGGTGTCGGTCACCGGGACCTGGCCGAGCGACGTGACCCGCCACCCGTCCGGTGTGCGGTTCAGGCCGGCGCGGAACCGGTTGTGCTTGGTCACGGCTTCCCCGCCGTCCGGCCGGACCTCGAGTTCGACCGCGGCGATCACTTCGGCGGTGCCGCCGCCACTGTCCACTTCGGTCACCGCCGCGTCGACGACCCGGCCGGTGGTGACGGTCTTCGCCTGGCCGATCCGGCCGAGGCCGCCATCGCGGTCTCGCGCGAGTTCGTCGTGCAACGCGCCTCCGGAGAGGTTCAGCCAGTTCTGATAGCCCTGTTCGGCCTGCCGGTAGTCCAAAGTGGTCAGTGCGGCGACGGCCTGACGTCCTGCCTGCAACGCGTCTTCGCGGACCGCGGCCCGCGCGACGCCGTCGTCTCTGCTCGCGTCCCACCAGGTGTAGCCGAACCAGGCGGCGAGCGCCGTGGCGACCACCGCGAGCGCGGCCGTGAGTCGAGTCATCAGCTTCACCTTCCAGGCACGTTCTGCGAGCCACGCACATTCGTCGGGTTGCCCTTCGGCAGGGCGCAGCGCGCGGCGGTGTTGAGCGGCCGCGGCGACGTGTCGAGGCCGTCGCGATAACCGGTTCCGTAGCCGGTGACGCACGGCGGCGGGTCGAAGAACGTCAGCGACAGACCGACATGCGCACCGTCCGGGCCCATGATCGCGTGGCCCGCCGCGACCGCCTTGGGCGCCGTGACCAGCAGTTGCTCGATGCCGTCCTGTCGCGACTCGAGCACATCCGCCGTCGTCAGGAGGTTCGCCAGCAGGATGCCGAGGCTGGGGCCGGACTCCCGCAGGAGAGCGCTCACCTCGTTCGCGGCCGCCGGGACCGCGGGGATCAGTCGGCGCAGGTCGCCGTCGGAGTTCTTCAGTGTCTCGGCGAGCAGTTTCGCGTTCGCCCCGAACGAGCGGATCGCGTCCGCCTGCTCCACCTGGGTGTCGAGGACGGTATGGGCGTCGGTGACGAACGTGGTCAGCGGGCCGACGTGCTCGCTCGCCTCCTTCACGAACTCGATCCCCCGCCCCACCAGCTGATCCAGCGCCGGGCCGGCGTCGGACGTCGCGTTGTACAGCTCGTCGACCACGGTCCGCAGCGCGGGCTTCGGCACCGAGTTGGCGAAGGAGTCCACACTGGACAGGACGACGTCCACCGGCAGCGGGATCTTCGTATCCGCCTCGCTGATCACCGAGCCGTCCCGCAACGTCGCCCCGTCGGCGCGGCGTGGCCGCAGATCGACGTACTGCTCACCGACGGCGGATCGGTTGGCGACGACGGCTTCGGTGTCCATGGGCACCGTCGGGCCGCCCGGCTCGATATCGAGATCGACCTCCATCCCGGAGGCCGTCAGCCGCAGTTCCCCGACCCGGCCGATCGGCACACCCCGGTAGGTGACCTCCGCGTTGCTGAAGATCCCGCCGCCGGTGGCGAATCGCGCCTTGACCGTGTAGCCGCGGTCCAGCACCAGCTTGTCCAGCCCCGCGTACGTCGCGCCGACGTACGCGACGCCGAGGACCGCGATGACCACGAAGGCCACCACCTGGGCACGGACGAGCTTGGTCTGCATCAGCGGCCACCACTGTTCTTGAAGGTCAGGAAGGTGTTCAGGTAGTCACCGCGGATGGCGTCCAGCGCGGCGTCGGGGAACGGGAAGGTGAAGATCATCTCCATCGCCTTCGGCAGTTTGTCCCCGGAATCGGCCAGCTTCCGCAACAGCGGTTCCAGCGCCTTCAGATCCGCGACGAGGTCGTCCTTGCTGCGGTTCACCGTGTCGACGGCGACCGTGGTGAGCCCGTCCAGCGACTTCAGCATCCCGACCAGCGCCTGACGCTGCTGGTTCAGGACCTCGATGCCGGGTGTAAGCCCGTTCAGGGTCGCCTTGATCTCTTCGGTGTTCGCGTTCAACGTCGCCGCGAGCTTGTTGACGCTCTCGATGGCACGGGTGATCTCCGCCTTGTGCTCGTCGAGCCCGCGGACGAAGGTGTCCAAATTGGACAACAGGCTGCGGGCCGCGCTCTCCTTGCCGCCGAGCGCGTCGTTGAGTTCGCGGGTGATGTTCTGCACCTGCGCGACGCCTCCACCATTGAGCAGCAAGGAAAGCGCTCCGAAGACCTCCTCGATCTCCGGGGTCAGCGACGAACGCGCCAGCGGGATGACGGCGCCGTCGGCCAGCCGCCCGCTCGGGGTCGCGTCGTCCGGCGGTGCGAGTTCGACGAACTTCTCGCCGAGGATGCTCGCCTGCCGCAGCCGGGCGATCGCGTTGGCCGGCAGGTTCACGTCCCCGTTGAGCAGCAGACCGACCACGGCGCTGCGCCCGTCCGGTGCGAGCTCGACCGTCCGCACCTGGCCCACCGGCACGTCGTTGACCTTCACCCCGGACTGCGGCACGAGGTCCAGCACGTTGGTGAAGCTCGCCTTGACGTGGATCGGGTGGTCCCCGAGCGCGGCACCGCCGGGCAGTGGGATGTCGTAGACGTCGACGCCACTACTGCAGCCGGTGGCGGCCAGCGTGAGGATCAGGACGGCGGCGCACTTGAGCCGGGCGTTCATTTCGCCCCCGAGAACTCGGTGATGTTCCCTCGGCCGTCGAGTGTTCCCGCACCCTGGTTGTACGCGCCGAGCACGTTCGCCAGCGCGTTCGGCGCGGCGTCGAGCGCCTCACCCAAGGACGCCTTCTGCTGGCTGAGCGCCTTGGTGATCTCGGCCAGTTTGTCCACATCGGACTTGACCTTGCCCCGGTTGTCCTTGATGAAACCCTGGACGACGCCGAGCGCCTCGGTGAGTTCGGTCATCGCGCCGGAGAACTGGTCCCGCTGGTCGGCGAGGATCTTGCTGATCGAGGAGATCTGCTGGATCGCCTGTTTCACCTGGCCGTCGTTCGAGGCGAGCATCGCGGTGAACTTGCTGATGTTGTCGACGGAGTTGAACAGGTCGTCCTTGGAATCGCTCGCCGTCCGGGCGAATTCGCCGAGGTTCTTGATCGCCTCGCCGAGTTTGCCGCCGTTGCCGTCGAGGTAGGTCGCGGCACGGGTCAGCACGTCGCTGACGGCGCCGTTCTTGTTGGCACCCTGGGGCCCCAGCGCGGTCATCAGCTGGTTGAGGCTGCCCAGGAGCTCGTCGACCTCGACCGGGGTCACCGTGCGATCGCGCGGGATCTTCGCGTCACCGCCCAATTCCGGACCGCCCAGGTACACCGGCGTGAGCTGGACGTACCGGTCGGCGACCAGACTCGGCGTGATCACGACTGCGCCGACGTCGACGGGCAGTTTGACGTCCGGCCGGACCGACATGGTCACCTCGACGGTGGTGCCGCGCGGTTCGACCCTGGTCACCGAGCCGACCGGGACGCCGAGCACGCGCACCTCGGTGTTCGCGTAGACCCCGACGGTCGCGGTGAAGTACCCGGTCAGGATCCGGTCGGCCTGCCGGGTCACGAGCGGCCAGACCGCCGTCACCAGCAGGCCGGCGACGACGGCGACGGACAGCCGCCGAACCCAAGCCCGTCGCCGGGCCTGCGTCCCGAGATCGGACAGCGTGAAGTGGCGCCCCATCAGCGTCCCCCGTTCCTCGACGGCATGCAGCTGCCCGGCGTGCCGCCGGTCGGCACGAGTCCGCAGATGTAGGTGTCGATCCAGCGGCCGTTGCCGACCGCGTTGCCGAGCAGCCGGTAGAACGGACCGGCCAGCCGCAGGCTCTCGCTGAGCTTGTCCTGGTTGCGCTGCAGCACGGTGGCGACGCGATCGAGCTGGTCGAGTGCCGGGCCGAGCGTCTTCTGGTTGTCCGCCACAAGGCCCTTGAGCTGCACCGAAAGGTTCTTGACGCCGCTGAACAGTTTCGCGATCGCGTCCTTGCGCGCGTTCAGCTCGGTCAGCAGCGTGTTGCCGTCGCGGATCAGCGCTTCGATCTGCTGCGACCGGTCGCCGAGCGTCTGCGACACCTTGTTCGTGTTCGCGAACAGCTTCACCAGCTCCTCGTCTCGGGACGCGAGCGTCTTCGACAGCGCGGTGATGCCGTCGAAGGCTGTCCGCACCTCCTGCGGCGTCGAGGCGCCGAGCGTCTCCGACAGCGTCCCGAACGCCTTCGCCAGCTGATCGGTGTCGATCGCGCCGACGGTGTTCGCCAGGTCGTTGAACACGGTGGTGACGTCGTACGGTGAGCTCGTGCGCTGCACCGGGATCGGCTCGTCCGGATCGAGTTCCGCGTTGCCGACCGGGTCGATGACCAGGTTCTTCTGCCCCAGCAACGTCTTGATCTTGATCGCGGCGGTGGTGCGGTTGCCGACCCAGGTGTCCTTGACCCGGAACAGGACCTTGACCCGGGCGCCGTCGAGCAGGACGTCGGAGACCTCGCCGACCTTCACCCCGGCGACACGGACCTCGTCGTTGACCTTGAGCCCGGCGGCCTCGGTGAACTCCGCCGTATAAGTGGTCCCGCCGCCGACCACCGGCAGGTCGTCGGAGAAGAACACCGCGGAACCGCCCACGGCCATCACCACCGCCGTCACGGCACCGACCGCGATCGGGTTGCGGCTGCGGAAGGGTTTGATCCGGGGCGCTTTCACCGGCACCGTCCTTGAGTGAGCGGGATGCCGACCGGCGGGCCGCCCGGGGCCGGCCGCGCGTCCGACTTCACCGAGCACAGGTAGAAGTTGAACCACGAGCCGTACGAGACCATGGCCCCCATCCGGTCCAGCTTCTTCGGCAGGTTCGCCAGGAACTGCTCGAACACGGGGGTGTTGTCGGCGAGGTTCTTCGACAGATCACCCAGCGCGCCGATGCTGTCCTTCAACGGCGCGCGACCCTCCTGGAGCAGGCCGGCGGTGGACGTGGTGAGTTCGCCGAGCCCACCGATCGCCTGCCCGATCGGCTTCGCGTCACCGGCGAGCCCGGAGACGAGCTGGGCGGTGACGTCGACGAGCTTGTCGAACTGGTCGCCCTGGGAGTTGAGCGTGTCGAGCACCGTGTTGAGGTTCCCGACCACCTGCCCGATCACCTCGTCCTTGCCCGCCAGCGTGTTCGTGAGCGACGCGGTGTGTTCGAGCAGGCTGTCGATGGTGCTCCCCTCCCCCTGCAACACCTGGACGATTTCGAACGACAACTGGTTGACGTCGTTCGGCGAGAGCGCTTGGAACAGCGGTTTGAAGCCGTTGAACAACGCGGTGAGATCCAGCGCGGGCGTCGTCCGTTCCGGCGGGATCAGCGCACCCTCGGTCAGTACGGCCGGACCGTCGGGGCCGGGATCGATCGAGAGGTACCGCTGCCCGACCAGGTTGCGGTACCGGATGGTGACGGTGGCACCCGCGGTGAGCCGGCGTTTGTCCTCGATCGAGAACCTCACGTCCGCCAGCCGCCGGTCGACCACGCCGATCGAGTCGACCTGGCCGATCCGGACGCCGGACATGCGGACCTCGTCACCGGGGTTGACCGAGGTCGCGTCGGTGAACCTGGCGGTGTAGCCGACCGTGGTGCCGACTCCCGAGTTCGCGATGGTGACGGCCAGGATCCCGGTGGCCACCGCGGTGATCACGAAGAAGATCAGGCCCTTGATCGCCGGGCCCGCCATACTCCTCATCGGACGGTCACCTCCGTTCCGCGCAGAGCCGGTCCGGCGAGCACGCTGCTCCAGTCCGGAACCTCGGCCGGCTTCATCCCGAGCGACGGCGCCAGGATTTCGGCGACCAGCCCTCGCTCCCCCTTCGAATTCGCCGGGCCGAGGTCCCCGTCAGTGGCGAACGAAACCGCCGTTGACGCCCCACCCCCGCCGTAACACCGGGGGCCGCCCTTCTGATCGAAACGCGGATCGTCCCGGCCGGGGACGTACTTGTCCCGTGGGTCGTGGACGGACAACGTCACGTGCAGGCCGGGCTCGCCGGTGCCCTTGCCGAGTGCCTTCTCCATCACCGGCTTGAGCCGGTTCACCGCGTCGAACAGACACGGGAACTCCGGCGAGTACCGGGAAAGCAGCTCCAGGGTCGGCCTGCTCTTGACGCTGACGCCGATGATGTTGTTCTTGTTCTCCACCAGGAATTTGTTCAGATCACCGCTCGCGGTGGTGACACTGGCGTACAGCTTGTCGAGATCCGCACGAGTGTCCACAATGGTCTTCGCGGTGGTCGAGAGGTCCGAGAGGGCCTTGAGGATGTCCGGCGCGGCCCCGGTGTAGAGATCGGCCACGTCGGCGAGTCCGGTGATGTCGGCCTTGAACCGCGGCATCAGCGGGTTCACCTTGCCGAGCAGGTCGTCGAGCTGGACGATGCTGTCCCCCAGGGACTTCCCGCGGTTGTCGAGGGCGAGCGAGATGGCGCCGAGGGAGCTGTTGAGCTTCTGCGGCTGAACCGCCCGGAGCAACGGCAGCAGATCGCCGAGCACACGTTCCAGTTCGATCGCGTTGGCCGACCGGTCCTGGGTGATGACGTCGCCGTCCCTCAGCGAACCGCCCGCGGGCCGGTCCGGCAGCACGAGATTGACGTACCGTTCACCGAACACCGTCTTCGGGAGCAGCCGGGCGGAAACGTTGCGCGGCAACTGATCGATCTTCGACGGGTCGATGGCGAGGTCGATCTCGGCGCCCTCCGCACTGCCTCGGACCGCCCTGACCTCACCGAACGGGACCCCGCGGACCTTGACCTCGGCGGGCGGGGCCAGCTGATTCCCGACCCGGTCGGTTTTGAGCGTGACCGTCTCCGCGCGGTCGAAGTCCTTGTCGTAGATCGCGACGGCGAGCCAGCCGAGCAGCACCAGGATGACGAGGAAGATCACCCCGGCCGCCTGCGTCCGTGCCCTGGTGGTCATCCGGACACCTTCACCGTCGTGGTCGCGCCCCAGATAGCCAGGCTGAGGAAGAGGTCCAGCACGCTGATCAGCACGATCGACGTCCGCACCGCGCGGCCGACCGCGACCCCGACGCCCGCCGGGCCGCCCGACGCGCGGTATCCGTAGAAGCAGTGCGTGAGGATGACACCGACGCTGAACACCAAGACCTTGCCGAACGACCACAGGACGTCTTCAGGCGGCAGGAACAGTGAGAAGTAGTGATCGTAGGTACCGCCGGACTGTCCGAAGAAGACGACCGTGGTCACTCGGGAACCGAGATAGGAGATCAGCAGGCCGATCACGTAGAGCGGGATGATCGCGATGAAACCGGCCACGATCCGTGTCGTGACGAGATAAGGCATGCTGCGCACGGCCATCACTTCGAGCGCGTCGATCTCTTCGGAGATCCGCATCGCGCCCAGTTGCGCGGTGAAGCCGGCGCCGACCGTCGCGGACAACGCGAGCCCGGCCGAAAGCGGCGCGATCTCGCGAGTGTTGAAGTACGCGGTGAGGAAGCCCGTCATCGCGGAGATGTTGATCTGGTTCAGTGCGCTGAAACCCTGCAGCCCCACGGTGATCCCGGTGAACACGCATAGGCCGACCATCACGCCGACGGTGCCGCCGATCACCGCGAGGGCACCGCTGCCGAAGGTCACTTCGGCGAGCAGCCGCACCACTTCGCGGAAGTAACGGGTGACGGCCATCGGGATGGCCGCGAGCGCGCGGACGTAGAACAGCAGCTGGTCGCCCAGCTCGAAAAGGCTGTTTCCGGGGCGTTTGAACGCTTCTCGGGCCCGCTCGGGGACGCTGGTCACGGGATCAGGTTCCCTTCGCGGGGACGAGCTGCAGGTACAGCGCGGTCAGGATGGTGTTGACGAAGAACAGGAGCAGGAACGTGATCACCACCGACTGGTTGACGACGTCGCCGACACCCTTGGGGCCGCCCTTGGGGTTCAGCCCCCGATAGGAGGCGACGACACCGGCGAGGAAACCGAAGATGAACGCCTTGATCGAGCTGACCACGAGGTCGGGCAACTGGGCCAGCGCGTTGAAGCTCGCGAGATACGCGCCCGGCGTCCCGCCCTGCACGATCACGTTGAAGAAGTAGCCGCCGAGCACGCCGACGACGCTGACCAAACCGTTCAGCAGGACCGAAACCCCGATGGCGGCCAGCACCCTCGGCACGATGAGCCGGTGGATCGGCGAGACGCCGAGCACCTCCATCGCGTCGATCTCCTCTCGGATCGACCGGGCCCCGAGATCAGCGCAGATCGCCGAACCGCCCGCACCGGAGATGATCAGCGTCGTCACGATCGGGCTCGCCTGCTGCACGACCGCCAGCACACTCGCCGCGCCGTTGAACTGCTGTGCGCCGATCTGGCTGGTGAGCGAGCCGAGCTGGAGCGAGATCACCGCGCCGAACGGGATCGAGACCAGGATCGCCGGCATGATCGAAACACTGGCGATGAACCAGAACTGCTGCACGAACTCGCGGACCTGCACCGGGCGGCGGAACATCGCGAGGATGACGTCGAGGCCCATGGCGCACATCCGGCCGAATTCGCGCAGCCCGGCGGCGATCTTCTCCGGGGCACGGGCGAGCAGGGCGACGGGATTGGTCATGGTCAGCTCCCACATCCGTTGGGGGGCGGGCCCGAACCGACGCAGCGCAGCCTGAGGTGGGTGACCAACGTGTTGCCCGGCCCGGAGACCAGGCCGGTGAGCAGCGGGCTCAGGTCCTCACGCACACCGCAGCCGGTGAATCCCGGCGTCGTGAAGGTGCTGGTGGCCTTGACCGGCGGGGCGGGGAATCCGAGCGGCATCAGCGCCTTGATGTTCACCGCGACCGATTGCGCGGTCCGGCAGTTCGGGCCGACTTCGAGAGGCCTACCGTCCACTTTGACGTCCGACAACTTGATGAACATCTTCGACGTGACGTCGGAATCACCGCAGAGGTTGGTGCCGACGGATTTGCAGTTGGTCGTGGCGCCGGTCCTCACCTCGACGGTGCCGGTGGCGTCGCCGTCCGGGACCAGTTCGACCGTGCCCGTGGCGGGCATGAACCGGAAGGACACGAAGTAGCTCGACGTCACCGGGATGGCGAGCTTGCCGGTGATCGGCACCCGGCCCGAAAGACCTTGGAGCGCGCCGTCGAACCGGCCCTGCGGGAAAGTGATGTCGGAGCCCAGTTTGGCGACGTGGCTCGTCGTGGGCTGCTGGTCGTCGCCGACGTAGAAGCCGAACGGGAGCCCGGCGGCGGCCACCGGTCCGGCGGGTGTTTCCTGCTGAACCGCCTGCTGTGTTCGTGCCGGGTCGGCGGACGAGGCGGAAGCCAGTGAAAGCGCCCCCAGCCCCAGCACCGCCGGGAGCAGGAAGGCGCGCAGAACGCGCCCGGTCATCACTGACATTCGGGCTTCCTCACTTCTACTTCTCCGGCCGAACGGCCAACTTGTGCAGCACGCTACTGGCGGAAGATCAGGGAAACAAGCAATGCTCGAATCCGGTTTCGAGCGGGCGAAATGTTGTTATGCGCGTGACGGTTTGGGAGTGGGGGTCGTGAGTGGCGATTCGTGTTCTAACCCGAATCGCCACTCACGAGGTTCGCCCTACTTCTTGGTGAGGTTCACTTCCAGGCTGTTCCCGTCCCCGGAGACCATCGCGCTGATCATCGGGGTCAGCAGACCACAGCCGCGGAACTGCGGCAGTTTGTACTCCGCCGTCAGCTTGCCGCCCTTCAGCGGATTGAAGCCGTGTGCGGAGACCAGCGGGATGTTCGCCGGCTGGGCGGTCTGGCACGACGAGCTCGCCATGATCGGGAACCCGAAGAGCCGCACCGCGAGCAGGTTGACGTCGGCCTTCGCGTCGGCCTTGACCGCACCGGCCGTGACGGTGCCCGCCACGTCACCGACCTGCTTGATCTTCACCGTCGCCGAGGCCGGGAAGAAGCCGAGGAAACGGAACTGCACCGACGACGGCGGCAGCGACAGCTGTCCGGTGAACTTGCCCGACTGGGCGTTCAGCTTCGCGCTGAACTCGCCGGGACCGAGCGGCAGCTTCGCGTTCAGCCCGGCGATGGTGGTCTTGCCCTTCACGCCGTAGGTGATCTTCGTGTCGCCCGGCGGCTGCGTCGTGGTCGGCACCGTCGTCGGGCTCGTCGGCTGGGTCGTCGGCGTCGGCTCCGTGGTGGGAGTCGGTTCCGTCGTCGGCGTCGGCTCGGTCGTCGGCGTCGGCTGAGTGGTCGGGGTCGGCTCCGTGGTCGGAGTGGGCTCGGTCGTCGGCGTCGGTTCCGTCGTCGGCGTCGGCTGAGTCGTCGGCGTCGGCTCGGTCGTCGGAGTGGGCTCCGTGGTCGGAGTCGGTTCCGTCGTCGGCGTCGGCTCTGTGGTCGGCGTCGGCTGAGTCGTGGGCGTCGGCTCGGTCGTCGGAGTCGGCTCGGTGGTGGGAGTCGGTTCCGTCGTGGGAGTCGGCTCCGTGGTCGGGGTCGGTTCCGTCGTCGGGGTCGGTTCCGTCGTCGGGGTCGGCTCCGTCGTCGGCGTCGGCTCCGTGGTGGGGGTGGTCGGCGTCGTCGTGCCACCACCGGCGGGTTTGATGTCGAACGTCCCCAGCAGCTGGTTCTGGCCGGGCTGGACGACGCAGTCCGAGGTGAAGGTGCCGAGGTCGGTCGGCTGCCCCTGCGCGTTCTTCGGGGTCATGGTGGTGGCGAAGTTCCCCACCGTGACCGACGCGGTGCCCGCGCTGGGGAAGGTGACGGCGGGCGCCTTACCGCTCGTCTTGACGTGGAAATCGCCCGACTCGGGCACCGGCGTCACCGGGATGGCCAGCGGCAGGCCGAGGTTCAGGGTCTTGTCGACCGGGTACTTCAGCACCGCGGCGGCCTTGGCGCTGCCTTCGATCGTGGTCGCGCCGACCAGCGCGAGTCCCGCGGTCGCGTCCGCCGGGACGGTGACGTCGACGTCGAACGTGATCGGGGTGGACGTCTTCCCGGCCACGGCGTCGTCCGGCAGGACGGTGTCGATCTTCACGACCAGGGTCTGGTCACCGATCAACGGGAACGGGCAGGTGTACTTCAGCGTCAGCGACGCGGGCGCCGCCTCGCTCAAGCCCGCCCCGGCGATGCCCAGGGTGGCCGCGACGGCGGCCACCGTGCCGGCGGCCAAGGCCTGCACGGATCTTTTCGACTTCAGTTTCTGTGGGAACTTCACAACGGTCACTCCCGGGGAATCGGAGAAATTGCGTGACACAACCGAAACGGGCAGGCCACGGAAGCGGTAAATTACCTGTGGCCCCCACCACCGGCAAGGACCCCGAATGCCGACCCGTTTCTTTGTCATCCGGGTGAGGTCGGCCTTCGAATAGACTGGCATCGGCACCCGCCGGAACCCCTTTTTGTCACCCGGGTCAACAGACTGCCGAGCAGAACTGTCAACCGCGAATTCTTGTGACGCGCATGCGGTGTGCGCCAACCGGAATTGTCACGCGCGTCCTGAGTCCGTGCGCGTTCATTGCGGCCGTACCGAATACCTCGGTACGTTCGGCGGACCGATCCCAGGGAGTGGCGATGGAGCAGGCTGCCATCGAGGTGACCGGCCTCGCCAAGACCTACGGTGAGGTGACGGCCCTCGCCGGCGTCGATCTTCGCGTCGGCCGCGGCACCGTGCTCGCGGTACTCGGCCACAACGGCGCCGGGAAGACGACGCTGATCGACATCCTCAGCACCCGCGTCAAACCGAGCGGCGGCAACGCGAAGGTCTGCGGTTTCGACGTCGTCCGCGCCGGGCGCCACGTCCGGAAGCGGATCGGGGTCACCGGCCAGTTCGCGGCGGTCGACGACGCGTTGTCGGGCCGGGGCAATCTCGAACTCGTCGCGCGACTGCTGGGCGCGGACCGGCGTCAAGCGAGAGCGCGCTCGGCCGAACTGCTCGCCATGTTCGGGCTCGACGACGCCGCGGACCGTCCCGCGCGGACGTACTCCGGCGGGATGCGGCGGCGGCTCGACCTGGCGGCGGGACTGGTCGGCTCCCCCGAGGTCCTCTTCCTCGACGAGCCGACGACCGGCCTCGACCCGCTCAGTCGCGCGGGACTCTGGGACGGCGTCGAACGGCTAGCCGCCCGAGGCACCACGGTCGTGCTCACCACCCAGTACCTCGAGGAGGCCGACCGGTTGGCGGACACCGTCATCGTGCTGGGGCTGGGCCACGTCACGGTTTCCGGGCGGCCGTCGGAATTGAAGGCCCGCCTCGGGGAACGGACCGCGACCCTGACCTTCGGCACCGACCTGGCCAGCCGCCGGGCCCTGGCCGCGTTGCACCGGCTCGGCATGCACTGCACGGCGTCGGCCTCCGGGCTCGTGGTCGCCGTCGCGCTGTCCGGGCCCTCCGACATCACCATGCTGGTCCGCGCGCTCGACGCGGCGGGCGCGCCGATGAAGGACCTCACCGTCGCCGAACCCACGCTCGACGACGTCTACCTTTCCCTGCACCGGAATCCGGCGGTCCCGTCATGACCGAAGCACGCCACCGCGCGCCGTCACCGGTGAGGCTGACCGATCCGGCGGCCTGGCCGCCGAGCACGTTCGCCACCCAGGTCCGAGTCCTCGCGGGGCGTTCGCTGAAGACGGCGTTCGGGGACAGGCGGCTGGTGTTCTTCGGGCTCCTGCAGCCGATCGTGCTGCTCCTGCTGTTCAGCCAGGTCTTCAACGGCGTCAGCACCCTGCCCGGCGTCGCGGCCTATCAGGGTTACGTGAACTTCCTCGTCCCGGCGACGCTGGTGAACATCGCGATGACGACGGCGATGAGTTCCGGCGCCGGCCTGCTCGCGGAGATCTACAGTGGATTCACCGGACGCCTGCGCTGCCTGCCGATCAGTCTGTCCGCCGTCCTGGTCGCCAGGACCATCTCCGACTCCGCCCGGCTCGGCGTGCAGTTGCTCGTGACCGCGTTCGCGAGTGTGGTGCTGCTCGGATTCCGGCCCACCGGCGGCGTTTTCGGTGTCACCGCGGCACTTCTGCTGACACTCGTCGTCGGCTGGTGCCTGAGCTGGATCTTCGTCGCCATCACGACCTGGCTGCGCAAGGCCGAAACGCTGCAGATGGCGTCCTTCGTGGTCATGTTCCCGCTGATGTTCTCGTCCAGCGCCTACATGCCGCTCGACACCATGCCCACCTGGCTGCGGGTGGTCTCGGCGATCAACCCGCTGACCTACGCCATCGACGCGACGAGGGCGCTCGCGCTCGGACGGCCGTCCGGCTGGTCGATCCCGGTGTCGCTCGGGATCGCGGCGGTGGCGGCGCTCGCGGGCGGGTGGATCGCGGCGAGGACGTTCCGCTCACCCCGGGAGACCTCGCCGAGGTGACCGGACGGCAGGCCCACGCGCCGTTCCCGACCGCGCGTCATCCTGGACGTTGCGAAAGCCACTTTCGCAACGTTGAAGGTTGCGAAAGTGGCTTTCGCAACACGCGAGTCTTGGCGCGCCTGGTCCGGGTCAGCCCTTGTGCGGCAGGGACTCCACGTGGTCCACGGCGGCCACGACTCCCCCGGCCGCCGCGAACGAAGCCCGCACCCGCGCGGCCGCCGCGGCGTAGGCGGGCTCGGTCAGGACGTCCGTGATCGTGCGGCGGATGTCGGGCGCCTTCACGCGGTCGAACCGCAGTCGTAGCCCCGCGCCCGCCGCCTCGACCTGCTGCGCCAGCATCGACTGGTCGTCCCGGATCGGGGCGATCACCAGCGGCAGCCCGGACGCGAGGGTCTCGCTGACGGTGTTGTGCCCGCCGTGGCAGATCACCGCGGCCGCCTTCCGCACCACTTCCGCCTGCGGAATCCGTTTGGCCAGCAGCACGTCTTCGCTGAACAGTTCGCCACCCGGATCGACGACCAGCCCTTGCACTTCAGGCATCCCGGCGAGGGCGTCGACGCATTCGGACAGGAAGCGGCGGCCGAGTGCGGCGTTGGCGGTGCCGAGGGTGACGAGCACGAGCGGACGGCCGTCGAGCCGATGCCACGGGAAGCCCACCGGCGGAGCGGGAGCCAGTGCCGGACCGACGAACCGGACAGCGCCGGCGTCGGCGATCGGGCCCGTCAAGGTCACGGTGGTGAAGGCGAGCACGAGATCCGGTGAGAAGCGCAGGTCACCGCAGGAAACCCGGTGCCGGTCACGGAGCTCTTCCTGCAGCTTGCCGACCCAGGCGGCGATCTTCGGCATGGCGCCCAGCGGGTCGCCGAGTTCGGTCGACGTCGACGCCGAAGTCACCCACGGCAGGCCGCGGCGGCTCGCCACCAGGGCGCCCGCGAAGGCCTGCTGATCGGTGATCACGACGTCGGGCCGGAAGTCGGCGACGGCCTTCTCGACCCCGGGCACCATCGCGTCGGCGAGCGGGACGAGGTACTGCTCCCAGAGGAACTTCAACGCCGCGAAACCCCGCAAACCCTCGGGACGTCGCTCGACGGCGAACTCCAGCGCGTCCCCGGCCGCGTACACCCGGCCCGCCCGAGTCAGTTCCGACGTGGAGGGCTCCGGTCCGCACCAGGCGACGTCGTGCCCGCGGTCCACCAGTTCGGTGGCGACGGCGCGCAACGGCGCCACATGTCCGGTCAGCGGTGGGACGACCAGCAGGAAACGGCTCATCCGCGTGGCCTCCCGTGCCGGGCGATCCAGTTCAGAAGCAGCTCCCGCACCTCGCGGTGCTGCTCGACGAGGACCGAATGCCCCTGCCCCTCGAACACGTGCAACTCACCGCGAGGCAGCAAGGACGTCAACGCGTTCAGATCGTCGGCCTGGTACCCGTGACTGCCCAAAATGGACAGTACCGGGCAGTCGATCCCCGCGACCTGGTCCAGCGTCAGCAACGGGCCGAGCGGGACCTCTTCGGCCATCGACGTCGCCATGATCCGCTCGGCCGCCATTCTCGCGAGCCGCCGGTGATGGGCGCTGTAGTTGGCCTCGATCCAGTCGAAGCTTTCCTCGACCTTGAGGAACCGCACGGTGTGTTCGAGGATCCGCGCCATCTTGTCGGCCCACGACTCGGTCGCGGGCTCCGACTCGATGCAGACGATGCTGCGCACGCGATCCGGTTTCGCGACGGCGTAGCTGTAGGCGAGAGTGCCGCCGAAACTGTTGCCCACCAGGTGGACCGGCCGGTCCAGATCGAGCTGGGACAGCAGGTCGTCGAGGTCGGCCATGAAATCCGCGATCGTGTACCCGCGTTCGGGGCGTTCGGTCTTGCCGTGCCCGCGCAGGTCGTAGCTGATCACGTCCACGCCGGCGGCGGCGACCGGCGGGGCCAGCGTGAGGTAGAAACTCGCCAGGCTGTCGGTCCCCATCCCGTGCAGGAACACCACGGTCTCCGTACCCCCGCCGGGCACGAGCTGCACGTTCGTGCGCAGCCCGTTGACGGTCATCGTCGGCACCGGGTCAGCCCCGTTCGCCGAGGCGCGCGGCCACGTAGTCCGCGATGTCGCCGACGCGCAGTCCGATCACGTCGTCGAGGTCCTTCTCCGCCAGGAACTCCGCGAGGTTGACGTCGGCGCCGAAGAACTCGGCGAGGATGCTCGCGAAGGTCACCAGGTCGATGCTCTCCAGCTGGAGGTCCTCGTGGAAGGTGGTCTCCGGGGTGATCTCGATGCCCAGTACGTCGGTGTCACCGACCAGCTCTCTGAGCAACTCGGCCACGGTGCCGAAGACGGAGGCCGGGCTGTGCTGTTCGATGGTCATGCTCTGCTCCTGTTCCTACCCGCGGTTCCAGGCCACGACGTGCCCGGCTGTCCCGGCGAACTCCAC
This sequence comes from Amycolatopsis pittospori, assembly GCF_013870525.1. Lineage (GTDB taxonomy): Bacteria > Actinomycetota > Actinomycetes > Mycobacteriales > Pseudonocardiaceae > Amycolatopsis > Amycolatopsis pittospori. Next base: position 76,572 of record NZ_JACBXD010000019.1, on the reverse strand, counting down.
CCCTGGGCCGATTTCCTCGGCCAGCCCCGCCAGATCGCCCTCGGCGCGGACGGCGATCCGGGGCGGCGGCTCGGTCGCGTCACGGACGAGTGCGACGGCGAGGTCCCCGGTCTTCGCGACGGCGACCGCCGCGACCAGATCCGGCAACACCCTGCCGTGCTTCCCGGACACCGTCCTGCCGTCGGCGCTCACGCGGATCTCGGCCGGATAGATCCCGTCGACGCCCTCGGCGGCCAGCCGTGCGCGGACGGCGTCCTTGATCGCGATCCGTTCCAGCAGCCAGCCACGCTGCCGCCTCGGGGCACAGGCGGCGAACTCGGCGCGTTCCTCCGAACCGAGGTGGACGCCGGCGTAGATGTCGCGTGCGGCCGGACTCGGCCAGCGGTCGGTGACCAGCGTCCAAGCCCCTTGGTGCTCCTCGGAAAGCCGGTGCGCGTCCGGGAACGCGTAGACCCGGTGTGCGGCGCGGTCGCACGGGAAGCGGATGTCGCGCCATTGTTCGATCCGGGCCAGCACGGCGCCGTCGCGCACCAGTTCGGCGTCCATCTCCAGCACGTCCGGCCGGGGCAGCCGGACCCGGACCACGCACCGCAGCGACGTCCCCGGCGCCGGTTCGGGGCCGAACCAGGTGATCCGGCCCATCGACGTCGGGAAGGCGAGCAGCGCGTCCGCCTTGGTCGCCATCAGCCAGCAGCCCAGCAGCTGGCCGACGTTGTCCAGCAGCGCGCCGGGCGCCGAAGGCACGACGAGATCGCCGCGGATATGCCGTTCGCCGAGGCCGATCAGCCGGGCCAGCCCCTGATACGCCGGGCCGTGGAACATCTCCCGGCGCGAGTAGATCTCGGCGGCGGTCAGCGGTGGCGCGGTCTCCGGTCCCGGCAGCGGCGAAGGCCGCGGCGCGGTGGGATACCGCTGTGCCAGCTGGACGTCCATGCTGGCGTGTGGTCCGATCTGGACACTGATGCGGTTCCCTTCGCGCGTCATCGAGAGCGGTACGCGCTGGGCGGGAGCCGCGATCAGCCAGCGGGAGAACGCCGCGTTCGCCACGCCGGTCGCGATCATTCCCGGCCAAGCCCGCTCGGCGGCCCGGCAGGCCATGGCGATCAGTGTCGTCGCGGGTACGGTCGGGCGGAAGTCCGCCTCTTCCGGCCAGCCCTCACGCTGCCGGAAGAAACGGTGGTCCACCAGATACGGCATGGCCGCGAGCGAGACGTCCACGGTGGACTCGGCGGCGCGCCGGGCGGCCGCGTTGACGACACTCGCCGCGGCTTGCCGAGTCTCGGCGAGCAACGCGCTGAACTCCGCGACGATCGCGTCCGGCACCCCTTCGCCCAGCTCGGGCACCTCACCAGTGCCTTCGAACATGCCCTTGACCTCGTCGGAGACCGAGAGCAGCGCGCCCGCGGTGTCGATCCGGGTCCGGCGTGGTTCCAGCGCGTCGAACGACGGCCGTCCACCCTCGACCCAGACCGCGGTGGCGACCCGGCGCAACTGGGCGAGGCCCGTCCGCGTACCGGACGACGCCGCGATCACCAGATGCGGCCGGTCCCCCAGCGTGTCCGCCACGAAGGAACCGACCTGACCGGCGCCCGCCTGCACGAACACGCGGGCGCCGTCGGCGTAGAGCGCGTCGACGAGTTCCCGGAACCGGACCTTGCGCACCAGATGGGCCAGGTACAGCTCGCGGACCTCCACCGGCGACGCGGGATACGGCCGCGCGGTGGTCGCCGACCACACCGGGACACGCGGCGCCTTCAGCTCCAGTTCCGCCGCGAGGCGGGTGAACGGGCCGAGCCGCGAGCGCATCAGCGGGGTGTGGAAGCCGGACCGGAACGGCAGTGTCCTCGCGACGATGCCGTGCTGGGTGCAGAGCCGGGCGAGCCGGGACGCGGCCGCCGGATCACCGCAGACGATCGTCTGACGTGGCGCGTTCTCATGGGAGATCATCAGTTCCGGCTCGGCGTCGAGCAGCCCTGCCGCGCGCTCCGCGGAACAGCCGAGCACCAGGAACTCGGCGTCCGGCAAGGTGAAGCCCTGCGGCCAGTAGCGGTTCAACAAGTCCTCTGTGGACCGTCCTGGGTACATTCCGGCGGCCTGCATGGCGGTCCACTCGCCCACGCTGTGCCCGGCGAGCAGATCCGGGGCGATCGCGAGCCGTCGCAGCGCGGTGTCGAGCAGCAGGCCGACCTGGGAAACGCTCGACGCGCGGGAAAGCACGCTCGTGGTCGACCACTCCGGCCGGTCGAGGCCGAAATGCCGGGCGACGTCGGCGCAGCGCGGTTCCGCGTCCGCTTCGAGGCCCGGATAGACGAACGCGGTCTTCGCGCCGTCCTGCTCCAGCAAGGGCGACATGCTGCACCAGATGTCGTTCGGGCCGTGCCAGGACTTGCCTTCGGCCGCGACCTTCGCGAGCACCCTCCGCGCGACCTCGATACGTTTCTCGGTCGGTCCGACGATCCCGATGCGGCAGGGTCCCTGTCCTCCGGACTCCTGGGCTCCGCGATCGAGCAAGGCGCGGAGACCGCCGGGCGTGGCCGCCGCGAGCCGCAGGATCCGCTCCGGTTCCCCGGTCACCTTGGCCCGGCGCGGCCGTGCGGGCGCCGGATCGGCCTCCTCCAGCACCACATGCGCGTTGACCCCGCCGAAACCGAAGGCGTTGACCGCGGCCCGGCGCGGCACCTCGCCCGCCGCCCACGGTTCGGCTTCGGACAGCGTCCGAAACCTGGTCTTGTCCAGCAGCGGACTCGGATCCGCGCAGTTCAGGGCCGGTGGCAGGACGGCGTGGTGCAGCGCCAGCGCCGCTTTGACCAGTCCGGCGGCGCCGGCGGTCGGCATGGTGTGCCCGATCATCGCCTTGACCGCACCGATCACGGCGCGAGGTCCGTCGGGTGGGCCGAACACCTCGGCGAGGGTGGCGAGTTCGGCCGCGTCCCCGGTGGGCGTCGCGGTCCCGTGCGCCTCCAGCAGGCCGAGCGAACCGGGCGCGGCGGGATCGAGACCGGCCGACGCCCACGCGCGGCGCAGCGCCAGGATCTGCCCGGACACGGCCGGGCTGAGCAGGCTCGCGCCCTTGCCGTCGCTCGATGTCCCCGAACCACGCAGTACGGCGTAGACCCGGTCGCCGTCCCGGCGCGCGTCGTAGAACCGTTTGAGCACCACGATCGCGGTGCCCTCGCCGATCAGGAGGCCGTCCGCGTCCCGCGAGAACGGGCTGATCCGCTGACTCGGCGAGAGCGCGCCGAGCTGCGTGAACATCGACCACAGCGTGTCGTCGTGGCAATGGTGCACACCGCCGGCCAGGACGACGTCGCAGCGGCGCCGCGCGAGTTCCCCGATCGCCTGGTCCACGGCCAGCAACGAGGACGCGCAAGCGGCGTCCACCGTGTACGCGGGCCCGCCGAGGTCGAGCCGGTTGGCCACACGCGACGCGGCGAGGTTCGGTACCAGCCCGATCGCGGTGTCGGGCCGGAACTCGCCGAGCGGTTCCAGCAACGCGTCCCGCAGCCGGCCGAGCACCTCCGGGCTCGCCGACGGCAGGAGTTCCCGTACGGTGCCGGTGATCTGGCGGACCGACCGGACACGCTGTTCGAACCGCTGCAGCCCGGGTGAGAGATAGCCGCCCCGGCCGAGGATGACGCCGACGCGTTCGAGATCGCCCAGCCGCCGCACGCCACCGGCGTCGTCGACCGCCGACGCGGCCACGGCCAGCGCGACCAGCTGATCCGGCTCCATCCCGGCGACGGAGCTGGGCGCGATGCCGAGCGCGGCGGCGTCGAACTCCAGGCTGTCCGCGACGAAACCGCCGCGCCGCCCGTAGGTACGGTCGGGAGTGCGGCCGTCGCCGTCGTGGAAACTCGGATCCCACCGGTGCGGCGGGATCTCGGTGATCGCGTCGGTGCCGGAAACGATGTTCCGCCAATACTCGTCCACGGTGGACGCACCGGGCAGGTGCACGCCCAGGCCGACGATCGCGACGGGCTCCTGGTTCACCACGCCTTGGCTCACCACAGTGATGCCGTGTACAGCACGGAGCGGACGTCGGCCGGGCCGTAGGCCAGCTCACGCAGGAGGGCGGCGGTGCCCTCGTCCGGATCGATCAGCGCGACTTCGCGGCGCTCGTATTCACGCGCGAGCTCCGGCGAAACCATGCCCGCGTGGTCGTCCGAAGGGGCCCACGGTCCCCAGTGGACGGTCAGCGCGCGGCAGCCGGTGCGGTCCGCCCACTGCGCGCCCAGCGTCTCCAGCGCGTCGTTCGCGGCGGCGTAGTCGGTCTGCCCGCGGTTCCCCAGTACCGCGGCGATACTGCCGAAGAACGTGACGAATCCGGGCCGGACGCCGAAGTGCTCAAGCGCGTCGAGCAGTGCCCGGGCTCCGTCCACTTTGGTCCCGTAGACCGTGCGGAAGGAGTGTTCGTCCTTGTCCGCCATGAGTTTGTCGTCGATCACCCCGGCCGCGTGGACGACGCCGTCGATCCGGCCGTAGCGGGTGTGCAGATCCTTCACCACCTGCCGGACGGCGGCACCGTCACGGACGTCCAGGGACCGGTAGGCCGCGGTGCCGCCGGCCTTGCCGATCTCGTCGAGTGTCCTGGCGATCTCGCGCTGGGCCAGCACCGTCCGCACCCGGCGTTCGATGTCCACCAGGGAACCGCCGCGTGCCGCCAGCACCGAGCGCATCCCCTGGGCGTCGCCGGGCAGATCCTCGTCGCCGGGTTCGGCGGGCCACGGCGTGCGCCCGGCCAGTTCGATCCGGCAGCCGCTCGCCGCCAGTGCGATCGCGGCCCGCGCGGTGATCCCGCGGGCGCCGCCGATCAGCAGCAGCACCGAATCCGCGCCGAGTCCGAGCGCCTTGGTCTCACCGCCGTCGGGACCCGCGCCCGCGTAGGCGATCGAGCCGAGGGAGCCGGCCGACGGCTCGAACGTCGCGCGGCCGGCGGTGTCATACCGCACCGCCGCCGGTCCTTCGGCGATCACCTCCTCCAGCACTATCCGCGCGAGGTCCACCGTGGACTCCAGCTCGACGAGCCTCGTCGGTTCACTCCGCTCCCGGGCCGCGGCCCGGAGCAGGCCGCGCAGCCCGGCGGTGTGCCCGGCACCCGGCCGGGCCACCACGACCACCGTGCCCTCGGCCGCCTTGATCAGCCCGAAGACCTGCGCGGCGACCGGTTCTTCGGCGTCCGACAACGGGTTCAGCACGACGACGACTTCGGCACTGTCGGCTTTCCCCTCGTCCGCCGGTGTCGCGCCCGCCTCGGCGAACACCGCCTGGACCGACTCGGCCAGTTCCTCCTGGCCGGGTTCGAAGCTCACCACGACCGACCTGCCGACGACCCGGGTGAGATCGGGCGTCCCGAGCGGCGCCGGAACCCGACCGAGCAGGTACCGGCCGGGCGCGCGGCCCGCCGGGGCCTCGACGGGCACCGGGGTCACGGTGACCGGAGCCGCCGGTTCGAGCCACTTCCGCAGCCGAGCCGCCAACGCGCTCGCCGTCCGGTCGCGGCTGAGCTGGTCCTGGGCGTCGTCGTGCACCCGGCCGGTGAGGCCGAGCTTGCCCAGCAGTGAACCCGCGATTTCGGTGCGCTTGATCGAGTCGATGGAAAGATCCGCTTCCAGGTCGAGATCGGCGTCGATCATCTCGGCCGGGTAGCCGGTGCGTTCGCTGATCGCGCCGATCACGGTGCCGAGGACGTCCGAGACGGCGGTTTCGGGGGCGGGTTCCCCAGGTGCCGGGGCCGCCGCCGGCGCGCTCACGACCGAAACCTCGGCCGGTGGCAGCAGCACCGGCGCGACCGGAGCCGGGGCCGGGGCGGCGGGCGGCGCGGTGCCGAGGTATCCCAGCATCACGTCCCGTTGCGCCGCCAGCAGTTCGCGGCTGGTGCGGAGGAATTCGACGACGGCCTGGTCACGACCGGGCGCGGGCTGGTTCATGGTCGTCCTCGGGATTCGTCGGGCGGGCAGGAGCCCATGGGCGGGGACCTCGCCACCGGGCGCGCGGACGGTCTGGCCGTCCACGGTCCAGGCGGGTGCGGGGAGCGGACCGACACGGACGCGGCCGCGGAAGAGCCGTTCGGCGCGCACGTCGACCCCGGTCAGCGCCAGCCGCGCGAGCGCGGTGAGGAAGCCCCGCAGACCCGGGCCGCCGGGGTCGCAGGCGACCACGGTGTACGGCCGGTCGCCGAGGATCTCCTTGGCCAGCCGGGAAAGCACCTGACCGGGCCCCGCCTCGACGAACGTCCGGGCGCCGACCGAGTACATATCCTCGATCAGGTCGACGAACCGCACCGGCGCGCCGATCTGCGCGGCCAGCTCGGCCCGCACCTTCCCGGGTCCGTACGGCCGGGCGGTGCGGTTCGACCACACCGGCAGGCCTGGCTCGCCGATCTCGGCGTTGTCGAGGTCGACGGCGAAGACGTCGCTCGCCCCGGCCACCAGCGGACTGTGGAAGGCACACGCGACCGGGATCCGTTTGGCGCCGATCCCCTGTTCCCGCAGTGCGCGGACGGCGTCCTCGATCGCGGCCGTGGGGCCGGAAAGGACGGTCTGCTCGGGTCCGTTGTGGTTGGCCAGCACGACGTCGGGACGGTCGAAGGCGGCGGCCAGTTTCTCGCGGGAGGTCTTCACCGCGGCCATCGCTCCCGGGTCGGCGCCGGCGACTTCGGCGATCGAGCGGGCCCTGGCCCGGCTGAGCGCGACCAGCGTCGGGGTGTCGAAGGCACCGGCGACCGACAGCGCGGCCAGCTCGCCGTAGCTGTGCCCGGCCAGCAGATCCGGCCGGACGCCGAGGTCGTCGAGCAGACGGCAGACGGCAGACTCGACGAGCCCGAGCGCCGGCTGCGCGACGCGGGTGTCCCTCAGCGCCTCGTCCTGCGCCGCCCGCGTCTCGTCGGAGAACGCGCGCGGTGGGAAGGTGGTCGCGGCGACGTCGGGGGCGAGTCGCAGGACGTCGGCCAGCTCCGGGAAATGCACGAAGAGGTCGGCCAGCATGCCGGTCCGCTGGCTGCCCTGCCCGGGGAACAGGAACGCGACCACGCCGGTCTCGGTGTTCTCAGTGTTCTCGGTGATGAGCCCGCCCGTTCCCTCGGCGGCCTCCCGCAGTTCCGCGAGGTCACCGGCGACGACCGCGAGCCGCACCGGTTCCGTGCCGCCACGTTCGGCGGCGAGGGCGGCGAGTTCCCGGAGCGGGCGGCCTTCGTTGGCCGAGAGGAGATCTCGCAGCGCCGCCCGAGCGCTGTCCACATCGGAACCGCGGAGCAGGAACAGTTCGGCGTCCCAGTCGCGCGGCCCGTGGCGCCGGTCCGGCGACACCCCGGGCGCCGCCAGTACCGCGTGGAAATTGGTCCCACCGAACCCGAACGCGCTCACGCCGGCGAACTCGCGTCCGCGCGGAACCGGCGTCGGCCGGGCGCCGGTGGAGAAGGTGAAGGGACTGCGCTCGGCGTCCCAGGCGGGGTTCGGCCTGCTCAGATGCAGCGTGGGCGGCACGACCTCGTGCCACAGCGCCAGCGCCGCCTTCATCAGCCCGGCCAGCCCCGCGGCGCATTTCGTATGCCCGATCTGGCTCTTCACCGAGCCCAGCGCGCACGCGCCCGGTTCGGCGCCCGCGTCGAGGAAGAACTCGGTGAGCGTGGTCAGTTCGGTGGCGTCGCCGACGACAGTGCCGGTGCCGTGCGCTTCGACCAGCGAGACGTCCGCCGGCGAGACCCCGGCGTCGCGGTAGGCCCGCTCCAGTGCCCGCCGCTGTCCCTCGGGGCGCGGCGCGGTGAGACCGAGAGCCTTGCCGTCGCTGGCCGCCCCGACCCCCTTGACCACGGCGTAGACCCGGTCACCGTCGCGTTCGGCGTCGGCTCGCCGCTTCAGCACGAGACACGCGACGCCCTCGCCGAGCGCGATCCCGTCCGCCGCCGCGTCGAACGGACGGCACCGCCCGGTCGGCGACAGCGCGCCCGCGGAGGTGAACATGAGGTAGTCGTTGATGCCGTTGTGCAGATCGACGGCCCCGCACAGCACCATCCCGCTGGTGCCCGAGCGCAGTTCCTTCACCGCGAGATCCAGCGCCGCCAGCGAAGATCCGCATGCGGCGTCCACGGTGTAGTTGGTGCCGCCGAGGTCGAGCCGGTTCGCGATACGGCCGGAGATGACGTTGGCGAGCGTGCCGGGGAACGAATCCTCGGTCAGCTCCGGCAACTGCGCGAGCAGTTCCTCCGGAACGTCTTCGAGGTAACTGGGCAGCAGCGCGCGGAGGACTCCGGCGTTGGCCAGGTCTCCTCCGGCTTCGGCACCGAAGATGACACTGGTTCGCTCGCGGTCGAAACCGCCTTCGCCGTAGCCCGCGTCTTCCAGGGCGCGCCGCGCCATCTGGAGCGACACGAGTTGAGCCGGGTCGATGCTGCCCATCGACTTCGGCGGGATACCGAAGGAAAGCGGGTCGAAGTCCACCGCGGGCAGGAAACCGCCCCACTTGGACGTCGACCGGCCGGCGTAGACATCCTTGTCCCAGCGGCGATCCGGCACCTCGGTGACCGCGTCGGCGCCGTGCAGGACGTTGGACCAGAAGGCGGGCAGGTCGGGCGCCCCGGGGAACACGCACGCCATACCGACGATAGCGACGTCACCGTCCACAACGGACGCTTCGCCAGGTGCCTGAGCGGAGAGGAGTTTCGCCGCGCCTTCGGTGACATCGCGGTGCAGGGCGGCGATGTCCGTGCGCTCCTCGCGCAGGACCGTCACCTGGCCCGCCATGTACATGCCCTCGGCGAGCTGCGTCCGATCGCCGACCTCGACGAGAGCGTCGCCCTCGCGCCGGACCCCCTTGCTCGCGATCCGCAGCCGTCCGGTGTTCAGCTCCTCCAGCCGCTGCCAGCTTTCCTGGGGCGGGACGCCGTCCGCGCGGAGCCCGGCCTTCAGGGCGTCGAACTCGTCGGTGTACGGGCTGGGCAGGCAGCGGGTGAGGTGTCCGGGCGCGGTTTCCAGGGTGACCGTGGACCGGGCATCGATCACCCGCTCCTGGAAGAGCCCGGTGATGGCGCCATAGGTCACGGCTTCCTCGGTGAACAGGTACGCGGTGCCCATCAGGACGCCGATCCCCGCGCCCCGCGCCGCCAGGGGTTCCGCCATCGCCGCGATCATGGCGGCGGATCGGGCGTCGTGGACACCGCCCGCGAACAGCACCTCGACGTCCGAGGCGCCGTGCTCGCGCAGGACGTCCAGTTGCTGTTCCCACAGCACGAAACTCGACCGCGGGCCGATATGCCCGCCGCATTCGGCGCCCTCGAAGACGAACCGGCGGACCCCGGCGTCCAGGAACTGGCGCAGCAGGATCGGCGAAGGCACGTGGAGGAAGGTCGCGATCCCGTCGGCTTCGAGTGCCTTGGCCTGTGCGGGTTTCCCGCCCGCGATCAGCACGCAGCGCGGACGCGCCGCCCGCACCGCCGCGAGTTGTTCGGCACGCAGGGCCTCCGGGACGAAGCCGAGGATACCCGCGCCCCACGGCCGTTCACCGAGCGCTTCGGCGGTGCGGCCGAGCAGTTCGGTGGTCTTGGCACCGTTCGCGGTGGCCACCGCGACGAACGGGAATCCGTCGTGAGCGGCGACCGACGCCGCGAAGCCGGGCTGGTCGCTCACCCGCGTCATCGGCCCCTGCACGACCGCCAGGCCGGTTCCGAGGGTGCGGCACAGGCGAGCGCCCTGCTCGGCAGGGCTCACCGACGCCGGCGCGGCCAAAGCACGCACCACCGACCTGACAGCGCTTTCCGCGTCTTCGTACCGGTTCGCGAACAGTGTCGCGAGGCCGCCGTCGGCCCTGGCGAGATCGTTCCTGGCCGCGGCGGGCACGTCGGCCTCGGCGAAGAGACCGAGACCGTCGAGCACCACACCGGCCGCGCCACCGGCGATCGCGGCGACGGCCGTCCGCGGACCGATGCCGCCGTACGCCCACACCGGAACGTCGTCACCGAACCGCTCCAGCAGCCGCTGGAGCAGCACGAACGTGGTGAGTTCGGAGCCACCCGCCTCGGCACCCCTGGCGACCAGAGCCGAGGCGCCGGCGCCGAGCATCCGGGCGGCCTGCTCGACGCCGGTCACCTCGGCCAGCACGGGTCCCTCGGCCTTGCCCTGCCAAACCGCTCCTTCGGCGAGCAGGACGAGTTCCGCGCCGCTTTCCCGGATCTCCTCCGCCCGCGCGGTCCGGCCCGCCGGGATCCGGACCGCGAACGGGAATCGTCCGTCCACTATGGACCGGGTGTCCCCGATGTCGAGGACCCCGAGGCCGCCGCCCCGGGCGACGGCGGACGCCAGCCCCGGATCGGGACGTCCGATCGGGTTGACGCCGAGTACCCGCGTGCGCGCCGTCGCATGAGTCACCGGCGGACCTCCTGTTCGGCTGGGCTGGTCGAACCTCGCCGGGTTCGGCGATCTTCAGCGGGATTCCCAAGAAATAACCTACTTGCCGCAGAGAGCGCAATACTCTTGCGGGAAAACTCGGAAAACAAGGTAACGCATGCTAAAGTCCGGCGCCGGAAACAAATATGTCGACACAGTCAGAACACGCCTCTGACCTGCACTTTTATCATACGCATTGCAGATTTACGCAAAGCATTGCTCACCCGCATAACAAAACAGAAGAATTGTCATCGAGAGCAGTCGAATCAATCATGGAGCGCATGTGGAAGTGACAGGACGAGTCGTCGTGCTGACCGGCGCGGCACACGGTATCGGCGCCGCCATGGCCCGGCGGTTCGCCGCCGAGGGCGCCGCCGGAGTGGTGGTCTCCGACCTCGACATCGACGCGGCCGAAGCCGTCGTCGCGGGCATCACCGCCGCCGGGGGCGCCGCTGTCGCGCGCCGGGCCGACGCGGCGTCCAAACAGGACTTGAAGATGCTGGTGAACGACGCGCGGACCGAGTTCGGACCGGTGGATCTGTTCTGCTCCAACGCCGGGGCCGCGTTCGGCACCGGGGTCCACGCCGCCGACGAGCAGTGGTCGCGATCGTGGGCGATCAACGTCATGCAGCATGTGCACGCCGCCCAGGTCGCGCTCCCCGCGATGCTGAGCCGCGGTCAGGGATACCTGCTGATCACGGCTTCGGGCGCGGGCCTGCTCGGCACGCCCGGCGACGCGCCGTACTCGGTGACGAAGCACGCCGCCGTCGGGCTCGCCGAGTGGCTGGCGATCACCTACCGGCCGCGCGGGGTCCGCGTCAGCGCGCTGTGCCCGCTCGGCGTCCGGACCGCGCTGCTGGAACCGGGGATCGCCGCCGGCCATCCGGCCGCGCTCGCGATCGCGGCCGCGGCGCCGCTGCTGGAACCGGAGGACGTCGCGGAGTCCGTGGTGCACGGGCTGGCGTCGGAGGAGTTCCTGATCCTGCCCCACGAATCGGTGCGGGAGACCTACGCGCGCAAGGCGGCGGGCCTCGACGAATGGATCGACCGCACCATCCTCGAAACCGGCGCACGGAAGGGGTGAACATGGAGTACCGCAGGCTCGGCGCGAGCGGGTTGTCCGTCAGCGAGATCTCGTACGGCAACTGGCTCACGCATCGCGACGGCGCGGAGTGCGTCGAAGCGGCACTCGACGCGGGCATCACGACGTTCCACACCGCCGCGGCCTGGGACGGCGGTGCCGCCGAGGAGAACCTCGCCACGGCACTGGCCCCGGCCCGCCGCGACGATCTCGTGCTGTGCACCGGGGTCTTCTGGCCCGAGGGCCCGGGCGCCAACGACGCCGGCCTCAGCCGCAAGCACCTGACCACGTCCCTGCACGGCTCGCTCCGGAGACTGGGTGCCGACCACATCGACGTCTACCAGTTGCTGCGGTTCGACTACCGCACCCCGCTCGACGAAACGTTCCTCGCGCTGTCGGATCTGGTGCGCCAAGGGAAGATCCTCTACGTCGGCACCGCGGAGTGGACCGCGGAGCAGTTGCTGGAAGCCCGGCCGATCGCCGATCGGTACGGCGTCCCGCTCATCGCCAACCAGCCGCACTATTCGATGCTGTGGCGGGTGGCCGAGGCGCAGGTGATGCCGGTGTGCGAACGTTCGGGCATCGGCCAGTTCGCGTCGGTCGCTCTCGCGCAAGGTGTCCTGACCGGGAAGTACACCCCCGGCCACATCCCGCCCGGCTCACGGGCGGACGTCGCCCGCGAGGCGCGGCCGCTGCTCCTGCCGGATCTGCTCGACCGCGTCGGCATGCTGCGCGGCGTCGCCGACGAGGCCGGACTGACCATGGCCCAGCTCGCGCTCGCGTGGACGTTGCAGCACAACACCGTCGCCTCGGTGGTCACCGGCGCGAGCAGCGCCGAGCAGGTGACCGAGAACGCGAAGGCGTCCGGCGTGGTGCTGGACCTCGACGCGCTGACCCGGATCGACGCGCTGCTGGGCAGTTTCGTGCAGACCGATCCGAGGCTGACCTGGTCACCACCCGCGACCCTCTGACGTCGTGAGTGGCGATTCGGGTTAGAACCCGAATCGCCACTCACGACCCCAGTGCGGTCCGCAGGATGGCCTCGAACCGTTCCGCGGTCGGAGGGTCGTCGCGGAGCAGACCTTGCAGCAGCAATCCGTCCACGAGTCCGACGAGCATCTCGACCCGCACCGGATCGTCCGTGTGCCGGCGCGCGAAGCCTGCCAAGGCCGCAAGCCAGCGATCGGTCGACTCGCGGAGCTTCGGCTCCCGCGCGGCCAGCAGGTACAGCTCGTATTCCGCCAGCAGATGCCCGGGCGCGGTGACCACCTCGGCCATCAGGACGGCGAACTTCCGCAGGCCGTCGCCGCCGGTTTCGGCGGCCAGGACCCGCATCCGCTCGGCGTCCTCGTCCATGCACCGGGTGAGCGCGGCGGTCAGCAGGTCTTCGATGCCCTGGAAGTGGTACGCGGCCGCGGTCGCGGGCAGACCCGCCTCGCGCGCGACCGTGCGGTGGCTGACCCCCGACACCCCGTCTCTCGCGACGATCCGCAGGGTGGCCTCGATCAGTTCCCGTTTCCGTTGCTCACCTTTGGCCAGGCGGCCGTCGGTGCTCGGCTCGTTCAGCAGGCCACCTCCGTCCTCTCACGCACCTCCGTGCTCAGCAGAGGATACGAGAGCAGCGCGATCAGGACGATCAAGCCGCCCGCGACCACCGCGACGACGAATCCGCCGTCCGGCCCGAAGCGGTCGACGACCTCTCCCGACAACGCCGCACCGAGCGCGACGCCGATGCTGAGCCCGGTGATCGCCCACGTCATCCCCTCGGTCAGTTTCTCCGCCGGGACGATCTTCTCGATCATGCCCATCACCACGATCATCGTGGGAGAGAAGAACAATCCGGCGACGAACACCACCACGCACAGGCCCACGATGCCGTCCACGACCAGCAGCGGCACCGCGCTCGCGGCCGTTCCCGCCGTACCGGCCAGGAGCTGCCGGGCCGGCGGCATGGCCACCTTGAGCGTTCCGAACACCAGCCCGGAGATCGCGGATCCCACCGCGTAGACCGAAACGACGATCCCCGCCGCCGCGGGCGCTCCGACGTGCTGGGCGAACGCGACACTGACGACGTCGACGGTTCCGACGATGACACCGCCCGCCATCAGCGTCAGCACGAGCACCCGCACCGCCCCCAGCCGGATCGCCGAGCCCCCGGAGGACTCGCTCGCCGGGAGGATCGGCGGTTCCGTCTCACGCTGTGCGACGAACAGCAGTACGCCGACGGCGAGGAACACGACGGCGACCAACGGCCCGGCTTCGGGGAAGAGGACGGTGCACAACGCCACCGACAACGCGGGACCGATGACGAACGTCAGCTCGTCGACCACCGATTCCAGCGAGAACGCGGTGTGCAGGCGGGGCGAATCGCGGTACAGCCGCGACCAGCGGGCGCGGACCATCGCCGCCATGCTGGGCATGAACCCGCCGAGGACGGCGAACACGTACAGCGTCCAGGCCGGCGCCCCGAATCGGGCGCAGAGCAGCAGTGCGCCGAGCGCCATCACGCTGATCCCGGTCACCGGCACCAGGATCCGGCCCTGCCCCCGGCGATCGACCAGTCGCGAGACCTGCGGGCCGAGCAGCGCCATGGACACCGTGAACGCCGCCGAGACCAGCCCCGCGAGGCCGAAGTCACCCCGCGTCTGGGACAGCATGGTGATGATCCCGATCCCCATCATGGGGACCGGGATCCTGGCGACCAGGCCCGCCGCGGAGAAGGCGAGAGACCCCTTCGCGGAGAACAGCTCACGGTACTGGCCTGCCACGGCGCACCTCACAACTTGAACACTCGTTACATTTTGAACGGACGTTTCACTTTATACACGCGTCCCGCCCGGACCCGCAACGAGCTCCAGCGCTTCGGACAATCCCGTCGTGCCGCCATCCGAAGCGGCCCAGGCGACATACCCGTCCGGCCGGACCAGGAAGGCGTCCGGATCGACGTCGTCCTCGACGACCCGGACGCGGCCGTTCACGGCCGCACGGATCTCCTCGGAGCCGCCCACCAGGAGCGCGCGACCGTCTTCGGACATCACCGGCACCGGGGCGAACCGTCCGACCAGCGGATGCCCGGAGTCCGGCGCGTAGTCGACGTCGACCCCGTTCGCCATCGCGATGAAATGCCGTTTGGCCGCCGGGATCTCCAGCGTCTCCGCGAGCACTTCCCGCAGCGCGGCACCCTGCGGTCCGGGCCTCATCAACGCGACCTGCGCCCTGGTGTTGCGCAACACGCGCTCCCCCACCGGATGCCGCTCGGCCGTATACGTGTCCAATAAGGACTCCGGAGCCGCGCCGCGGACGACCAGACCCAGTTTCCAGCCGAGGTTCATCGCGTCCTGGAGGCCGAGGTTCAGCCCTTGACCGCCGATCGGCGAATGCACATGCGCGGAGTCACCCGCCAGCAGCACTCGCCCCTGCCGATAGGTGACCGCCTGACGCGTGTTGTCGCTGTAGCGGATTCCGTCGTCCAGCCTGGTCACCGTGACGTCGATGCCGCCGGCGCGGCGGATGCTCGCCTGCATCTCGGCCGCCGTCAGCGGTGCGTCCCGGTCGCCCGGGCCGCCGTCGAACTCGATGGTGGAGATCTCCCCCGGCACCAGCGACAGGTTCACCAGGCCGCCGGGACCATGCATCGACGACCGGACCGCGCCGGGGTCGGCGAGTTCGGCCGAGGCGATCCGTCCGGTCATCGTCGCGTCCGTTCCCGGGAAGGCGATCCCGGACCGCTTGCGCACGACGCTGCGACCGCCGTCGCAGCCCACCAGGTAGGCGGCGCGCTCGGTCCGGCCGTCGGCGAGCACCGCCCGGACCGCCGAGTCCTCCTGCACGATGTCGACGACTTCGCTGTTCGTGCGGATCCGGACGCCAAGCCCGCCCGCCCAGTCGGCCAGGATCCGTTCCAGCACGGGCTGTTCGAGAATGAACCCGCCGGCCGCGCCGGGCCGGACCTCGCTTTCCTCCTCGATCAGCGGCAATCCGCCGAAATGCCCCCTGGCCCGATTCCTCTTCATCTGATGCAGGAGACCTCGGGCGACGTCGGTGTCATCCGCCTCGCCCTTCACCGCGAGCGCGTCGAACATCGCGCTCTGCGCCTCGCGCAGCACCTCGGTGAGCCCGCGAAGCCGCAAGGACTGCGAGGTCCGACCGTTGATACCGCGCAGCCCGAAACTCCGCTTGCGGCGCACGGATCCGTCCGCCGCTTCCAGGACGAGTGGATCGGCTCCGGCCAGCCGCAGCTCGCCGGCCAGCAGCAAGCCGACCGGTCCACCGCCCACGATGAGCACGTCGTTCACGACACCCCCGTATTTACAGCGTAAATGTACGCTGTAAATATGATAGATACAGTGTAAATCTGTCAAGTGGAGGGCGCCGAGATGACGCGGAGAGAACCGTTGAACCGGGAGAAGGTCCTGGACGCGGCACTCGCTCTGGCCGGCACGGAAGGCCTCAAGGGTCTGTCGATGCGCAAGCTCGCGAAGACCCTCGGGGTCGAGGCGATGGCGCTCTACAACCACGTCCAGAACAAGACCGACATCCTCGACGGGATCGCCGAGCGCGTCTACAGCGGAATCGAACGGGCCGATCCCGCGTCACCATGGCCGGAACGGGTGCGGGTCACCGTACTCAACACCTACCGCGCGCTCGCCCGCCATCCGGTCGTCCCGATGGCACTGGCCACCGACGAGGCCAACCCGAATTCACTGCGGGCCCTGCTGCCGACCGACGATCTCATCGGCGCGCTGTACGAGGCCGGTTTCGACGACGACGAAGTCCGTCAGACGCTGGGCGCGCTGAACAGCCTCGTCTTCGGCTCGCTGTTGCTCACGACCATCGGCTTCGCGGTGGATCGCGACGGCGAAGCGGAGCGGGAAAAGCGGGACCGCTACCTCGGGCGGGTCGACCCGGCGGCGTTGCCGAACTTCAGCCGCGCGCTGCCCGCGCTCTCGGCCGTCGATCCGGAGCGGGACTTCGTCAAGGCACTGGACATCCTGGTCGTCGGCCTCACTTCGGCAGCAGCATCGGGACCAGGAACCGCCTAGCCACCTCGCGGACCTGCTCGTCGTCGTCGAGGTCGATGACGTGGCTGGGCGTGACCAGGAACGACGCGGAGACCCGGGTCATCAGTTCGGCGACGAGTTCGACGTCGACGTCCGCCGAGACGTTGCCCGCCTGCTGCTCACGGCGAAGCTGACCCGCGACGAACCGCTGCACCGTCGCCAAGGTGCCGCCGCCGTCGCTGACCATCGACGGGATGAGGACGTCGGGCTCGACGGTCATCAGGCCGCCGATCAGCGGATTGCTCCGGATCGCCCGCAGAGCGCTGGCGAAGCCGAGCACGACCCGGTCGGCGGCGGTTTCGGCGTGCTGGATGTCGAGCAGGAACCGGTCGAAGTAGCGGCGGAACTCGCGGCGCACGACCTGCTCGACCAGGGCGTCCTTGGTCGCGAACCGGCGGTAGGCCGTAATGCGGGAAACCCCGGCCCGGCGGGCGACGTCCTCCATCGTGGACCGGCGGATCCCCATGCGGCAGAACTGCTCGTAGGCGGCGTCGAGAAGACGGAGAGCGATCTCGTCGGTCTCTTCGGCGCGTTCGAGCGCATCGGTGAGCGCGCGCTCCAGCAAAGAATCCGGGTCTGGTGTCTTCGCGATGATTGTGCTCTCCTTGAGATACGCGGTTGCACTACTTGTATCACAGTATCAATCCGCAGGTCCGGGCTCAAGGAGGAGTACTGGCGCATGACCGAACTCAATCGACGCACAATGCTGATCGTCAGTGGCGGAGCGACCCTTTTAGGGGCGATGGGGGTGGCCTCGCCTGCCTGGGCGTGGAGTCCCAGCGGTTCGGTGGCCGGATCGGGGGCGGGCACCGACCCGAAATGGGTATGGGACGCCGAAGCCGACCCGGTGGTCGCCGCCGTCCTCGACCGGGGCCAAGTCGCGGAGGTCAACCGGGCGCTGCGGACCTGGACGCGGAACGACCAGCCGACCCCGTCCGGCCTACCGCCGGATCTGCGGGAGTTCATCGAGCACGCGCGACGGCTACCGGCCTGGGCGAATCAGTCCAAATTGGACGCGGCCGCGGATTTCATGAAGGTCAGCGGCCGGTTCATCAACCTGCTGAACGGGCTGGGCGGCGGCATGCTGAGCACCGCCATCCCCAACGAGGCCCGCGCGGTCTACTACTCCAAGGGCGGCGCGGACATGAAGGACCGCGTCGCGAAGACCGCCAAACTCGGCTACGACGTCGGCTCGCTGAACGCCTACCGCCCCGACGGCCAGATGATCGTCTCGGCGGTCAAGACCCGGCTGGTGCACGCCGCCGTCCGGCATCTGCTGCCGCGATCCCCGCACTGGCAGCAGGGAATCCCGATCAGCCAGAACGACATGCTGGTCACCTGGCACACCCTGCCGACCTACACGATGCAGAAGCTGACCGAGTGGCACGTCCGGGTCTCCCCCGCGCATTCCGCCGCGTACCTGCACATCTGGCAGGTGACCGGCCATATGCTCGGGATCAGCGACGAGTACCTGCCCTCGTCGTGGGACGCGGCGAACGCGCAGTCCAAGCAGGTGCTGGACCCCGCGATGGGGCCGACGCGCGAAGGCGTCGAGCTCACCGACATCCTCCTCGACATGCTCGCCGAGCAGACCAGCCCCGGCGGCGTCGACCGGCCGATGGTCAACGCGCTGGCGCGGTACATCATCGGTGACCGGTACTCCGAGTGGAACGGCATCCCTCGCGAGCGGATCTGGGATCCGTTGATCGGCACGGCCTTCCCGGCGTTGGTGGCGTTCCACGAGAAGCTCATCCCGCTGCCGCTGGTGCCCCCGGTCGCCTGGGTACTGGACGAGGCGATCCGGCAGTACATCCGCCTCTGGCTTTCCGAGGGCAGGCCGGTCGACATCGAGATCCCGGACATGAACCGCCCTTCGTGAGCGCTCCGGGACGCTATGAACGGCCCGTTACTTGCAAATTTTGCAAGTAACGGGCCGTTCATAGCACGCTCGAGGTCAGCTCAGACTCGAGCAAGGTCTCGCATCGGGATCCTGAGCCCCCTTGGGCACCCACCGCACGTTCGCGATCGAAGCCGAGAACCGGCCGTCGGTGTACACCAGGAACGGCGTGTTGATGTTCTCCAGATCCAGGCCGTTGGCGAAGCAGGAAACCGGGATCTTCACCGTCGACTTCGGCGCGCCCACCAGGTCGGTGAACAGCTTGGTCGCGTTCACCTCCGAGAAGCACGGGTAGACGCAGTGCATGCTGATCACCGTCCGGTTGGCCGGTGCCTCATGCACGATGGTGTCGAACTCGACCGCCGCGTCGGCGTTCAGGTAGCCGCGCAGATCGTTGGTACCGGCCGGGTTCTGGAAGTAGATCTGGGCCGGGCCGGTGCCGGTCCAGGTCGCCTTCAGGCCGTCCTGCTGCACGTTGACGTCCGACTGGGCGACGGTGATCTCGGCGTGCGAGGCGGCGCCGTCGGGGCCGATCTCGGTACCGCCCCAGTTCTCCGCGGAGCCGATGTAACCCTTGTACGGCGCGACATCGGTGCGGTTGAACACCTCGAGGTCCTCGGTCGCGGTCCCGCCGCCACCGGTGGAACCACAGGTCACCGGGCCGACGGTCTCGTCCAGCTGCCCGACGGTGACCCGCTGGCCGGTCTTGAGGCCGTAGCCGAGTTCGAACAGCGGGTCGTACTCCGCCGAACCCGCGTTCAACGGCGTCTGGCATGCGCTCTTCGGCCACGAGTACGGCAGGGTGCCCTTGAACCCGGTGCCGTCCTTGCCCTTGACGAGCATGTCGGCGACGCCACCGCCCTCGGTGCCGGGCAGCCAGGCCGCCACGAACGCGTCGGAGCGGTTGATCTCCTTGTTCATGTACAGCGGGCGGCCGCCGACGTAGACGGTGACGACCGGGGCGCCCTTGCCGCGGACCTTGTCCAGCACGGCCAGGTCCTCGGGGTAGAGCTTCGAGGCTTCGAGCGTCTTGCGCGTCAGGTCGCCGACACCTTCCGCGTACGGCGTCTCACCGATCACGGCGATGACCGCGTCGTAGCCCGCCGGGTCGGTGTCGCCCTTCTCGTCGAAGGTGACGTTGACCTCGCCGAGGTTCTGCTTGAGCCCGGTGAGGATCGACGTCGCGTTCGGGAAGTCGGCGTTGGTGTTGCCGGTCCCCTGCCAGCTCAGCGTCCAGCCGCCGGTCTGGTTCTGGATGCTGTCCGCGCTCTTGCCGACGACCAGCACCTTCGACTTCGGCTTCAGCGGCAGCACGTTGCCGTTGTTCTTCAGCAGTGTCTGCGACGAGCGGGCCGCGTCACGCGCCAGCCAGGTCTCCCGCAGCGCTTCGTCGGAGTTCGCGTAGGAACGGTCGGACGGCTTCTGCGACTCGTAGAGGCCGGCGCGCAGCTTGACACGCAGGATCCGCGTCACCGCGTCGTCGATCCGCGCGACCGGGATCTGGCCGCCGTTGACCTGCGCGACGGTGTTGGCGATGAACGCCTTCCAGTCGGCGGGCACCATCACGACGTCGATGCCGGCGTTGATCGCCTGCGGGCAGGACGCGTTGGTGCAGCCCGGAACCTGGCCGATGCCGCTCCAGTCGGACACGACCAGGCCGTCGAAGCCCATCTTGCCCTTGAGGATCTGGTTCAGGGCCTTGTCGCTGCCGTGCAGCTTGCCCTCGTCGATCCCGAGTTCGGCGTTGGTCCAGCTGTTGAACGACACCATCACGGTCTGGGAGCCCGCCGCGAGCGCACCGTAGTAGCCCTGGCCGTGGACGTTGATCATCTCGGCCTCGGACGACGGGTTGACGCCCTGGTCCTGCCCCTTGAGCGTGCCGCCGTCACCGATGAAGTGCTTGGCGGTGCCGATGACGCCGTTGTAGCCGATGCGTTTGGTCGAGCGGTCCTGGAGACCGTTGATCGCCTCGTAGCCGTAGGCCCGGGTGATCCGCGGGTCCTCCGAGAAGCCTTCGTAGGTGCGGCCCCAGCGGTCGTCCTGGACGACCGCGAGCGTCGGCGCGAACGCCCAGTCCTGGCCGGTGGCGCGGATCTGCCGGGCCGTCGCCGCGGAGATGTCGCGCACCAGACACGGATCGTGCGCCGCGCCGAGGCCGATGTTGTGCGGGAAGACGGTGGCGCCGTACACGTTGTTGTTGCCGTGCACGGCGTCGATGCCCCAGATCACCGGGATCTTCGTCCGGCTGGTCTTGGCGGCGTCCCAGTAGGAGTCGGCGAGCTTCAGCCAGTCCTGCTGGGACGCGTGCTTGTCCTTGTTCGGCCACGAACCGCCGCCGTTGAGGACCGAGCCGATCGAGTACTGGCGGACCTCGTCGGGGGTGATCGCGGCGATCTCGGGCTGCGTCATCTGCCCGACCTTCTCCTCCAGGGTCATCCCCTTGAGGATCTGGGCGATCCGCGCCTCGTCGCTCGCCTTGCCCTTGAACCGGCTCTCGACCTTCGGCCAGTCGGCCAGTGTCGGCAGGCTCTTCTCGATCCGGGCGCAGCCGTCCCGGTCGAGCGCGGGTTTCCCGATCACCGGCTGCTCGGCCGCGCTCGCCGACGGCGCGGCCGCCACGACCCCTCCCAGCAGGGTCAGGCTCATCAACGCGATGAGCGGACTTCGGCGCGCACGGGACAGCGCGCGAGGACGTCTGGCCATGGTCTGGTCCATTCTGCGGGAGGCGGGGACCGGCCGATCCTCACCGGACCCGGCCACGGCGTCAAGAGTTACGGCCGGGTACGCCGAAAGTTAATTTTTGCCATGAACTAAGGCTTGACGCGTCACCCGGCCACCGGGCGCCCACGGTTGCGCCGCTTGGCGGTGTACGGCAGGGAGAACAGGTAGAGCCCGCTGAACATCAGCAGGAAGAGCGGCGGGAGCGGCGTGTAGAGCACCCACTCGGCCGGGTCGCCCATCGCCACGACGACGAAGCAGACGATGACGGTCGCGACGAAGACGATCGACGTCCACCGGTGGAACGTCCGGATCCGCTTGCTCACGAGAACCTCCTGGAGTCGGTTTTGCCTGTGCCGAAGACGCTAGGGATCCCTCGGGCACGGGCGCTTCTCGATTCCTGACCGGTCCACTTGACCTCCACATTACTTGAGCTTTTACCTTCGCCGGAGACGAAGGGAAACGAAGATGACCGTCTTGGTAACAGGAGCCACCGGGAACACGGGCCGCCACGTGGTGGCCGAACTCGTCCGCCGCGGGGAACGCGTCCGGGCACTGACCCGCGCCCCTTCTCGGGCACGCCTTCCGGCAGGCGTGGAGCTGGTCGAGGGCACACACACCGCGCCGGAGACGCTGGGCGACGCGCTCGACGGCGTCACGCGGCTGCACATCACCGTGACGGCGGGTCTCGCCGAGGTCGGCGCCGACCTGGTCAAGCGCGCCGTGGACGCGGGCGTGCGCCGGATGACCGTCGTCTGGGGCGGCTACGTCGGGCCGACGGAGCAGGCCATGGCCGAGTCCGGGGTGGAATGGACACGGCTGGAGCCGCAGGAATTCATGTCCAACGCGCTCACCTGGGTCGATTCCGTCCGGACCGGGAACGTGGTCCGGGAGCCCTTCGACCTGCCCAGCGCGGTCGTGCACGAGGGCGATATCGGTGCCGTCGCCGCCACCGCTCTCGTCGAGGACGGGCATTCGGGCCGGGTCTACAACCTGACCGGACCGGAAGCGCTGACCACGAGCGAACGGGTCGCGATCCTCGGCACCGCCCTCGGCCGCGACATCGCGCTGGAACGGATCACGCGGCAGCAGGCGATCGACCGGCTGCTGGCCGACGGCGTCTCGACGGCGGACGCCGAGTACGTCATCGGCTGGCACTCGTCACCGCCGCCCGAGGCCGGCACCGTGGTCGACACCGTCGAGCGGGTGACCGGCCGCCCCGCGCGGACCTTCGCGCAGTGGGTGAGCGAGCACAGGGACCGCTTCAGTGCGTGAGCGGTCCGACCGCCTTCACGATTTCCAGCACCGGCGCGGTGTGCACCGTGTGGATCGCCCGTAGCGCGCCGAGCCGCCGGGTGAGATAGCGATGTAGCGCGGCGGGATCCGGGCACAGCGCCTGCGCGGCCAGGTTGGTGGGCCCGGTCGTGGCGACGACGACGGCCAGCTCCTCGTGAGTGGCCAGCGTCGTCGCCACCTCGTCGAGGTCCGCCGGCGCGACGGCCATCCACAGGAACGCCTGCGTGGTCACGCCGTACAGGGCCGCGCTGATCTCGACGTCGAAGAAGAGCGCGCCCCGTGCGCGAAGGGCGGCCAGGCGGCGGGCCGCGGTCGCCGGTGCCAGGCCCGCCGCGGCGGCGAGATCCGCGATACCCGTGCGGCCGTCGACCCGGAGGGCGGCGATCAGCGCGTGGTCGGCCGGGGTCAGTGGCTCGTCCTCGGCGTGGGTTTCCGGCGGCCGCAACGCTTCCTGCTGGTCCTCGGTCAACGCGGCGACCCTGCCGTGCCACGCGGTCGGGCCGCCGAGATAGGTGTGCAGGATGAAATGCGCGGAGACCGCGGTGACACTCGCGGTGCGCGGGATGTCGTGCAGCAGCATGACGCTCGGCGCATGCCTCGGCGTATGCGCGATCGTCACGATCTCCGTGCCGCCCGAGGTCAGCTTGACCCAGGACGTGTCCGGCCGTCCGGCCAGCGAACGGGCCAGCGTCCGCGCGGTGGCGGGCTGCGCGGTGAGTCGCACGAGCCACTGCGTCAGGCCCGCCCGGTCGGGATCGGGCAGGCCCACCACTCGCAGTCCCGCGTCGGCGCGAAGCCGCTGATAGCGACGCGCGACGGTCTGAGTGGAGACGCCGAGCACTTCGCCGACGCGGCTGAACGGCGCACGCGCGTCGATATGCAGCGCATGGATCAGAGCACGGTCGACGACGTCCAACATGGAAGATTTCATCCATTCAAGCCGGGTTTCATGGAACAGAAGTCATTTTCGCCGCACCCTCTCGGCCATGCAAGAGACGAAAACCAGGCTGGCCCCGCTCGCCACCCTGCTCGCCGCCGAGGCGATGAACGTGCTGGACGCGACGATCACTCAGGTCGCCGGTCCGGCGATCCACGCCGACCTCGGCGGCCCGGCGTCGAGCATCCAGTGGTTCGGCGCCGCTTACACACTCCCCTTCGCGGTACTCCTGATCACCGGCGGCAGGCTCGGCGATCTGCTGGGCCGGCGCCGCGTGTTCCGGTTCGGCGTCGCCGTGTTCGCCCTCGCGTCGCTGTGCTGCGCGCTCGCGCCGGACACCGGCGTACTGATCGGCGCGCGAGCGATACAGGGAATGGCGGCGGCGCTGGTGATCCCCCAGACCATCGGATTGATCAAGGCGATGTTCACCGGCCCGGCGCTGGCCGCGGCACTCGGCTGGAACGGACCGGTCGTGGGTCTGTCCGCGGTGAGCGGCCCACTGCTCGGCGCCCTGCTGACCGAGCTGATCTCGTGGCGTGCGGCGTTCCTGGTGAACGTGCCGCTCTCGATCGCGGTCCTCGCCGCCGGACGGCTGCTGCCGGAGGACCGTGCCCCGCGTCCGGTCCGGCTGGACGTGCCGGGCACCGTGCTCGCGTCGCTCGGCGTCGGTCTGCTGGTGTACCCGCTGATCGACAGGTGGGACTGGCGCCTCTTCGCTGGTGGCGCCGCGGTGCTGGTGCTGTTCGCGCTCCACCAGCGGACACGACGTCATCCACTGGTCGAGCCGAGTTTGTTCGGCCGTCGCGGCTTCCCCGCGGCACTCGCGGCGTCGACCCTGTTCTTCGCGGTGATGAACGGGCTGATGCTCGTGGTGGTCCTGCACCAGCAACTCGACGAGGGGCGCGGAGTACTGGCGTCCGGACTGACGCTGCTGCCGTGGTCGAGCGGGCTGGCGGTGTCGTCCTGGGTGGCGGGCCGATGGCTCGTGCCCCGCTACGGACTGCGTGTCGCCTTCGCCGGGCTGACGCTGTTGCTCGCGGGAATCCTCCTGGCGATGGCGGGCCCGCTGCTTCCCGCGCTCGGGATCGGCGGACTCGGCTTGGGACTGTTCACGGTGCCGTTCTTCACCACCGCGCTGACAGGCGTCCGTCCACAGGAGACGGGATCCGCGGCGGGACTGCTGAACGCGGTGCAGCAACTGGGAGCGACGCTGGGGATCGCGGTGTTCGGCACCGTCTTCCTGAACGGGCATTCCCCGATGCGGGCGTTCTCGCTGGCGGCGGCACTGGTGATCGCGACCATGGCGGCCACCGCGCTGATGCGGCCCAGGCACGGCGATCGGTGAGAGGTACGGCGAAGGTGTCGCCTGCGGGCCACCTTCGCCGTATCCGTCGATTACCCCTCCGCGGCCTTGAACCAGCCGCCGATCCCCGCCAGCGCGCCCGGCCCGTAGTCGCCGCGGACGTCGTCTGCCAGGTCCGCGATGGACACCGCGCGCAACGCCTCCCGCCACTGGGTCTCGGCGTTGGCCATCGCACGGCTGATGGCGCACGGCGCCGTGCACGCTTCGGGCGGCGTCGCCATCGGGCCGCGCTGCCGGATCTCGGTGCAGATGAAGGCCGGGCCGGGACCGTCGATGGCTTCGACGACGTCGAGCACCGTGATCTCGGATGGCGGTCGCGTGAGGACGTATCCCCCGGCCTTCCCTTGCACCGAACGAATGAGACCGGCGCGCGAAAGGGCTTGGAGCTGCTTGGCGAGGTAGCTCGGGGAGACGTCGTGAAGCTGCGCCAGCCGCGCGGCCGGCGCCGGTTCGTCGACCGAGGTCAGCACGACGCAGCAATGCAGGGCCCACTCGACCCCGCCGGACATCTTCACCCGGATGACTCTAACCCGCCCCTTGACTCGGACACAATGTATCTGAGTATTATCTCGGACATCGGGTGTCCGAGTTAGCGGACATCCTCGAAGAAGGGCTGGGTCATGAAATTCGCAGTCATCGGCGGAACCGGGCTGATCGGCTCGCAGGTCGTGCGGAACCTGAACGACGCCGGACACGAGGCCGTCCCGCATTCGCCGTCCACCGGGGTCGATCTCCTCACCGGCCAGGGCCTGGACGCCGCGCTCGACGGCGCCGACGTGGTCGTCAACCTGACGAACTCCCCGACCTTCGACGAGGCCTCCCCCGCCTTCTTCCAGACCTCGATGGACAACCTGGTGGCCTCCGCGAAGAAGGCGGGCACGGGGCACTTCGTGATCCTGTCGATCGTCGGCGTCGACCAGGTCCCCGACCTCGACTACTACCGCGCGAAGACGCTCCAGGAGGACATCCTCAAGAGCAGCGGGATCCCCTACTCGATCGTCCGCGCCACCCAGTTCATGGAGTTCGTCGGCGCGGTCCTGTCCTGGACCTCCGACGAGAAGACCGTCCGCCTGCCCAGTACGCCGATCCAGCCGATCGCCGCGGCGGACGTCGCGGCCGCCGTCTCCGACGTCTCCGCCGGGAAGCCGCTGAACGGCACTCTCGACGTCGGCGGGCCGGACGTCTACCCGCTGGACGAACTGGGCCGGATCACCTTGTCCGCCAAGGGGGACACGCGTTCGGTGACGATCGACGAGACCGCGGGCATGTTCTCCGCGGTCAAGGGTGACGTGCTCACCACCAAGGACGGCGCCCGCATCGCCGCCACCCGCTACCTCGACTGGCTCAAGTGATGACCACGGACCACGCGCATCACTTGGAGAACCCCGACGCGACCACGCCCCCGCCGAAGATCGAAATGATCTCGTCGGTGCCGGCGCCGCCGATGCCGGAGAACGCGGAGGCGATGACGATCCTGATCACCCTTCCACCGGGTTGCGAAGGCGCGCCTCCACATCGGCACACCGGGCCCGCGTTCGGCTACGTCGTCAAGGGCGCGATCGTCTTCGAACTGGAAGGCGAGCCGGAGCGGGTCGTCAAGGCCGGGGAGTCGTTCTGGGAGCCGGGTGGCGACGTCATCCACTACCAGGACGGCAATCATTTCGACGACGCCGAAAGCCAGTTCGTCGTCACCATGTTCGGCGTACCCGGGCAGCCGATGCTGATCCCGGTCCCGGCCGAAGAACTCAAAGAGCGCAAGGACCGGCGGGCGCCGCGCCCGTGACCCGGCAGGCCGCACCGGGCGGAACCCGGTGCGGCCCTCAAGGGTCAGCTCGACAGCAGCGCCGGGGCCGCGAGACGGCTGGCGTTCGCCGCCTCGTCGTCCGGCTGGGCCTGGGCGGAACGTTCCGCCTCGACCCGCGCGAGGTAGTTGGTCACCTCGCGTTCCTGGCGGTGCGAGTCCCAGCCCAGCAGCGGCGCCATGAGCGCGGCCACCTCGGGCGCGGCGGTCACGCCGCGGTCCCGCTCCTCGATCGAGATCCGCGTCCGGCGAGTGAGGACGTCCTCCAGGTGCAGCGCGCCCTCGTGCGAGACCGCGTAAACGGCCTCCGCCTTGATGTACTCCGCCGTTCCCGGGATCGCCTCGCGGAGTTCGGGACGCTCCACAAGGGACGCGAGGATGTCCTCGATCGCGGTGCCGTAGCGCTGGAGCAGGTGCTCGATCCGGCTCAGCGGCAGCCCGGAGCGCTGGACGAGCGAGTGCCGCCCGTCCCACAGTTCGTGGTAGCCGGTCGCGCCGACGATCGGCAGCCGCTCGGTCCACGACGACGGCGCCGGGCGGCCGAGGTCCTCGACGGCGACGTCCACCGCGTCCGCGGCCATCACGCGGTACGTCGTGTACTTGCCGCCCGCCACGATCACCAGCCCCGGCACCGGGTGCGCCACGGCGTGCTCTCGCGACAGCTTCGTCGTAGACGTCGCCTTCGCGGCCAGCAGCGGCCGAAGCCCCGCGTAGACGCCTTCGATGTCGTCGGCCGTGATCGGCGTGCGAAGTACGGCGTTGAGGTGGCCGAGCACGTAGTCGACGTCCGCCTGGCTGGCCGCCGGATGTTCGCGGTCGAGGTCCCATTCGGTGTCGGTGGTGCCGACGATCCAGTGCCGTCCCCACGGGATGACGAACAGGACGCTCTTCTCGGTGCGCAGGATCAGGCCGGTGTCCAGGTCGATCTTCTCGCGCGGCACCACCAGGTGGACGCCCTTCGACGCGCGCACGGTGAACGGCGCGGGGATGCCCGCCGCCTCCGCCATGTCGTCGCTCCACACGCCGGTGGCCGCGACGACCGTCTTCGCCCGGACCTCGATCTCCGCGCCGCTCTCGCGGTCGACGACCTTCGCGCCCACAACGCTTTCGCCGTCACGGATGAGCGAAGTGACCCGAGCCCTGGTGAGGACCGAGGCGCCCTGCTCCGCCGCCGTCCGCGCGATGGTCATCGTGTGCCGAGCGTCGTCGACCTGGGCGTCGTAGTACTGGATGGCGCCGATCAAGGCGTCGTCGGCCAGGCCGGGCGCCACCTTCCCGGCACCGCGCTTCGACAGATGCCGATGGCGCGGAAGGGCGCGAGCGCCGCCGAGGGTGTCGTAGAGCGTGACGCCGGCGCCGATGTAGCCACGTTCCCAGACGCGGTGCTTGAGCGGCACCAGGAACTTCACCGGCCGCACCAGATGCGGCGCCAGCGTCTGCAACAGGAGGCCGCGTTCCTTCAGGGCCTCACGGACCAGCTTGAAGTCCAGCTGTTCCAGGTAGCGCAGGCCACCGTGGATCAGTTTGCTGGACCGGCTCGACGTCCCGGCGGCGAAGTCCCGGGCCTCGACGAGCGCGACGGAGAGCCCGCGCGACGCCGCGTCGAGCGCGACGCCGGCACCGGTCACTCCCCCGCCGACGACCAGGATGTCGACCTCTTCGCGAGCCAGCTTGCGCAGCGTCTCGGCGCGGTAGACCGGGGAAAGCGGTACGGGTGTCACTTTGTTCCTCCTGTTCATCGGGCTCACTCGACCTCCACCCAGTCGAGCGTGCGGCCGACGGCCTTCTGCCAGCCCGCGTAGCCCTCGGTGCGCTGCTCTTCCGTCCACGACGGCGTCCAGCGCTTGTCCTCGTTCCAGTTCTGCTCCAGCTCGTCGGTGTTCTTCCAGAACCCGACGGCCAGCCCGGCCGCGTAGGCGGCGCCGAGCGCGGTGGTCTCGGCGACGACCGGCTTCGACACCGGCACGCCGAGGATGTCGGCCTGGAGCTGCATGCAGAGCTCGTTCGCCGTCACGCCACCGTCCACACGCAACACGTCGAGCGGGACGCCCGAGTCGTTCTGCATGGCCTCGACGACGTCGCGGGTCTGGTAGCAGATCGCCTCCAGCGTCGCCCGCGCCAGATGCGCGTTGGTGGTCGCGCGAGTGAGCCCGACGATCGCGCCACGCGCGTCGGAACGCCAGTACGGCGCGAAAAGACCGGAGAACGCCGGGACGAAGTAGACACCGCC
Source organism: Amycolatopsis pittospori (assembly GCF_013870525.1). Lineage (GTDB taxonomy): Bacteria > Actinomycetota > Actinomycetes > Mycobacteriales > Pseudonocardiaceae > Amycolatopsis > Amycolatopsis pittospori. The sequence continues at coordinate 47,813 of NZ_JACBXD010000019.1, read as the reverse complement.
GTTGTCCTCGACCTGCCGCGCGAGACTCTCGCTCTGGGACGCGCCGCTGATGATGCCGAGCTGGTCGCGCAGCCACTGCACGGCGGAACCGGTGACGGCGATCGAACCTTCCAGCGCGTACACCGGTTTCTCGTCGCCGAACTGGTAGCACAGGGTCGTGAGCAGGCCGTGCTTCGACCGCACGAGCTCGTGCCCGGTGTTGAGCAGCAGGAAGTTGCCGGTGCCGTAGGTGTTCTTGGCCTCGCCGGGCCGGAAGCACACCTGGCCGACGGTCGCCGCCTGCTGGTCGCCGAGCACACCGGCGATCGCCACCTCGCCGCCGAGCGGTCCGTCCGCGCGGGTCGTGCCGAAGAAGCCGGGGTCGGACGAGGGGCGGATCGCGGGCAGCATCTGCTTCGGGACACCGAAGAACGACAGCAGTTCGTCGTCCCACTCCAGTGTTTCCAGGTCCATCAGCATCGTGCGCGACGCGTTGGTGGGGTCGGTCACGTGGACACCACCGTCGGAGCCGCCAGTGAGGTTCCAGATCAGCCAGGAGTCTGTGGTGCCGAAGAGCGCGTCGCCCTTCTCGGCGTCTTCGCGGACGCCGTCGACGTTCTCCAGGATCCACTGCAGCTTGCCGCCGGAGAAGTACGTCGCGGGCGGCAGACCGGCCTTGCGGCGGATGACGTCGCCCTTGCCGGACCGCTCCAGCGCCGAGGCGATCCGGTCGGTGCGGGTGTCCTGCCACACGATGGCGTTGCAGTACGGGCGACCGGTGCGGCGGTTCCACACGACGGTGGTCTCGCGCTGGTTGGTGATGCCGAGCGAGGCGAGGTCGGCCGCGGTCAGGTTCGCCTTGTTGAGTGCGGTGGCGATGACCGACCGGGTCCGCTCCCAGATCTCGGTCGGGTCGTGTTCGACCCAGCCCGGCTTCGGCAGGATCTGCTCGTGTTCGAGCTGGTGGCGGGCGATCTCGTTGCCGCCGTGGTCGAAGATCATGAACCGCGTGCTGGTGGTGCCCTGGTCGACGGCGCCGATGTAGTCAGGCATGTCTGTCTCTCCTTTGAGGACGGCTCAGGCGGCGGACTCGAGATCCTTGGCGGGCAAGGATTCCGGGGCCGGGTCGGCGGGCAGGTAGCGTTCGATGAAGAACTTGTAGATCGCGCCGCCGATGACCGCGCCGATGACCGGGGCCACGATCGGGATCCACCAGTACGGGAAGCCGTATTGGTCCGTGAACGCCGTGTCGTAGCCGGTGAGCCAGGACATCAACCGCGGGCCGAAGTCACGGGCGGGGTTGATCGCGTAGCCGGCGTTGGTGCCCCAGGCCATACCGATCGCGACCACGAGGAAACCGACGACGACCGGGGCGAGGTTCGCGGCGGGCGCGGTGTTGCGGAGGTCGGTGATGGCGAAGATCACCAGGGCGAGGATCGCGGTGCCGATGATCTGGTCGCGGAAGGCGCCCCAGTCACCCACCGGCAGGGTTCCGTTACCCGGAAGAGTGGAGAAGACACCCTGGGTCTTGATCGTCAGCCCGGGGTCGGCGGCGTTGAGCACCTCGGTGTAGTTCCAGCGCACGAGCAGCGCCGCGAGGAACGCGCCGGCGGTCTGCGCCAGGGCGTACGGGGCGACCTTGCGCCAGGAGAAGCCTTTGAACACCGCGAGCGCGACGGTGATCGCGGGATTGAGATGCGCCCCGCTGATCCGCGAAGCCACGTAGATACCGAGCGTGACACCGATGCCCCACGCCCAGGCGATGCTGTCGTGGTCCCCGATGCCCGCGGCGACCACCTGGGCCACCACCCCGCATCCGAACAGGATGAGGATCATCGTCCCCACGAACTCCGCGGCCAGTTCGCCCGCGAGTCCGCGAGCCTTGAGGTTTCGCACCATTGCTTCCTCCACAAAGGACACCGTTGCCCTGCTGTGGCCGAAGTTAAATTCGGGGCGACCCGGGGTCAACGGACGCCGGTCGGCATTGTCGAACACCCGAAGACGATGTTCGACATTGTCGAATCAGGGCCGGTCGGGCTACGGTTGCGCCGTGCCCGGTCCGATCCAGTCCATCGAGCGCGCCGCCGCGATCCTGCGGTTGCTGGCGCGTGGTTCCGGACGTCTCGGGGTCGGCGAGATCGCCGATTCACTCGAACTCGCCAAGGGCACGGCGCACGGGATCCTGCGCACCCTGCAAGGGGTCGGCTTTGTCGAACAGGACCGCGACACCGGGAAATACCAACTGGGCGCCGCGTTGCTGCACCTCGGCACGAGCTACCTCGACGTCAACGAACTCCGGTCGCGGGCGATCAACTGGGCCGACGCGCTGGCCGCGCGCAGCGGTGAGGCCGTCCGGATCGGAGCGCCGCTCGAAGGCCGGGTCCTGGTGGTGCACCACGTGTTCCGGCCGGACGACAGCCTGCAGACGCTCGACGTCGGCACGCTGCTGCCGCTGCACGCGACCGCGCTCGGGAAGGTCCTGCTGGCCTACGACACCGGTCTCGTGGCATCGTTGCGCACCGGCGAACCGGAGGCCTACACCCGCCGGACCCTGGTCACCCAGACCGCGATCAAACGTGCCTGCGGCAAGGTGCGCGAGGCGGGCTGGGCGAGCGAACTCGGCGAAATGATCCCGGGCGAGGCCGGGATCGCCGCACCGATCCGGGGCCACGGCGGCATCGTGGTCGGCGCGATCGGGGTGTCCGGCGCGGCGGAACGGATCTGCGAGGCCGACGGCGGCCCGATCCCGCGGCTGCTCGGTCAAGTGCGCGACGCGGCGCGCGCGGTGTCCCGCGACCTCGGCGCGTCCCGATGGTGATGGAGGTGCTCGTATGGTCCAGCGCTATGTGATGTCGATCGACCAGGGCACCACCTCCACCCGGTGCATCCTGTTCGACGCGCGCGGCAGGCTCGTTTCGGTCGTGCAGCGCGAACATCAGCAGCACTTCCCCCGGCCCGGCTGGGTCGAGCACGACGCGACGGAGATCTGGCGCAACCTCAGCCGGATCGTGCCGCAGGCCCTGACCGACGCCGGCGTCGAACCGGCGCAGGTCGTCGGCCTCGGCATCGCCAACCAGCGCGAGACCACGGTGCTGTGGGACCGGCACTCCGGAAACCCGGTCGGGCGCGCGATCGTCTGGCAGGACACCCGCACCGACGCCATGCTCGAACAACTCGCCCGCGAACCGGGCGCCGACCGGGTGCGGGAGCTGTGCGGGCTGCCCCTGGCGACGTACTTCTCCGCGCCCCGGATCCGGTGGATGCTCGAACGGACCCCCGGCCTGCGGGAACGCGCCGAGCGCGGCGACGTCCTCTTCGGGACGATCGAGAGCTGGCTGATCTGGAACCTCACCGGCGGCAACGAGGGCGGCGTCCACATCACCGACGTCACCAACGCCTCGCGCACCATGCTGATGAACCTGCGCACGCTGTCGTGGGACGACGAACTGCTCGAGTTCTTCGACGTCCCGCGCGCGATGCTGCCGGAGATCCGGCCGTCGGCCGAGGTGTACGGGACGACGTCGCGGGTCGTGCCCGGGATCCGGATCGCGGCCGCGCTCGGCGATCAGCAGGCGGCCCTGTTCGGCCAGACCTGCTTCGCGCCCGGCGAGGCGAAGTGCACGTACGGCACGGGCAGCTTCCTGCTGCTCAACACCGGTCCGACACCGGTGCTCTCGACGCACGGCATGCTGACCACCGTCGGCTTCAAGATCGGCGACGAGCCCGCCGTGTACGCGCTGGAGGGGTCGATCGCGGTCACCGGGTCGCTGGTGCAATGGTTCCGGGACGGGCTCGAACTGATCGGCAGCGCTCCCGAGATCGAGACGCTCGCCCGCACGGTCGAGGACAACGGCGGCTGCTACATCGTGCCCGCGTTCTCGGGACTGTTCGCCCCGCACTGGCACAGCGAGGCGCGCGGCGTGATCGCCGGGCTGACGTCGTACATCACAAAGGGACACCTCGCGAGGGCCGTCCTGGAAGCGACGGGCTGGCAGACCCGCGAGGTGGTCGACGCGATGAACGCCGATTCGGGGCTCGCCTTGTCGACGCTCAAAGTGGACGGCGGGATGACCGCGGACAACCTGCTGATGCAGTTCGTCGCCGACGTCCTCGACGTCCCGGTGGTCCGCCCGATGGTCGCCGAGACGGTTTCGCTGGGCGCGGCCTACGCGGCCGGGCTCGCCGTCGGATACTGGCCGGATCTGGAGGGCCTGCGCCGGAACTGGCACCGCGCCGGCCAATGGCTGCCGTCGATGAACCCCGCCCGCCGCGACAGTGAATACGCGCATTGGCGGCAGGCCGTCGAACTGACCTTCGGCTGGATGCGGCCGGGCCCCTCAGCCGCGCCGCCCGGATCGGATCTGGTCGAGGTGATGCTGGCCGACCACCGCCGCTTCGAGCAGCTGTTCCGCGATCTCCGCAACGACGAGGCCGACCGCCCGGCGCTGATCGCGGAGCTGTCCGCGCTCCTCGTCGCCCATGCCACGGCGACCGAGCGGATCGTCCGTCCCGATGCGACGGAGAGCGGTCTCGCGGCGGAGTTGCTGGCCGTCCTGGACCCCGATGACTTCGAAAAGGCGTTGGTGGGACTGGAGAACACGGTGGACGCGCATATCCGCACGGAAGAACGCGGTCTACTGAACGAACTCCGGCGCACAGTGTCCACTTCGGACCGAACGGCGCTCGGCCGGGCGTTCGTCGCGGAACGGCGACGGCAACTCGACCTCGACTGCGGCTCGGCCACGCACGTCCGAGAACAAGGCGCCCGGCTGAGGCTCTCGTGACTCGCCGGTAGGTCGTGCTAGCCTGTCGCCGTGCAGCGCTGGTCTCGACTCGTAGTAGTCAAGCGCGCCGGCTGAAACCAGGTCGCCGGCGCGCATTCCGGCGACCCCTCGATACGGGGCATCTCCCGGGACCTGGCCCTCCATGGCCTGTACGTTTCCCGCCTTTGGAGACCACGATGTCCGTCACTTCGTTCCAGATCCCCGCCCCGCGCACGTCCCTGATGGTCCGCCGCCGGATCGCCACCTACTTCGTCGGCGGCGTCGACCAGATCCCCGGCCTGGTCGCGGCCCTCGACTGTCTCGTCCACGAGCTGTCGGTCGATGTCCGCGACGGCGTCCGGGAAAGCACCATGACCTGCGCCGTCCTGGTCGCGGAAGCCGAGGTCGACGCGCTGCTGGAACGGCTGCGGGAGCTGTCCGCGGTCGTCTCGTCGGAGCTGCTCTGACCCGGTCACTTGCACGATCTCGTGCAGCCCGAACCCTCTGCGCCGCCAGGCCATTGACATAGTTAAGAAGCCTTCTTAACTTGAAACCATGTCTGAGACTCCCGAAAATCCCAGGTCTCAAGCCTATCGCCGGCTCAGCCTCGCCGAGAAGCACGACAAATTCCACAACCGGTACTCACGCCGGACCCTGTTCCGGGTGGGCGCGGTCGGCGGCGCGGCGCTCGCCGCCGGCGGCGTCCTGCTCCCCGGCACCGCGGCGGCCTCCCCCGGCCCTACGGTGCTGCTCAACTCCGACAAGACCGCCGGTTCGGCGCTGCGGCCGTTCGGGCGGCATATCGCGTTCGGCGCGGATCCGTCCCAGCAGGTCGTGGTGTCCTGGCAGGTGCCCGCGGTGGTGACCGCGCCGTTCATCCGGATCGGCACGGTGCCGGGCGACTTCAGCCCGCCCATCGCCGCCGAGGTACGGGCCCTGACCAGCCAGATGTCCTGGCAGCACCCGGTCGAGGAGGTCCCGCCGAACAGCCCCAAGTCGATCACCCAGTACTACCTCCACGCCCGGATCGACCGCCTGCTGCCCGACACCACGTATTACTACGTCGTCGGCCACCAGGGTCACGACCCCGCGGGGAGGCTCGGCGAAATGGCGAGTTTCCGCACCGCCCCCGCGCCGGGCGGCGACGGCACGTTCACCTTCACCGCGTTCGGCGACCAGGGAGTGGGCTACAACGCCGTCGCGACCAGCAGCCTGATCGCTGGCCTCGACCCCGCCTTCCACCTCGCCATGGGCGACCTGAGCTACGCGCTCGAAGGCGAAGGCGGCCACCCGGAGGAAGACCAGTACGACGCGCGGTTGTGGGACTCCTTCTTCGTGCAGAACGAGCCCGTCACGGCGGGGATCCCATGGATGATGGCGCTCGGCAACCACGAGATGGAGGGCTGGTACTCCGAGGACGGCTACGGCGGCGTCCGCGCCCGGTTCACCATGCCGGACAACGCCTGGAACGGATCCACCTGCATCTACTCATGGCGCTACCAGAACGTCGGCATGATCAGCCTCGACGGCAACGACGTCTGCTACAACAGCCCGTCGAACCTCGGTTATACCAAGGGCAAACAGCTCAAGTGGCTGGGGAGGACACTCGCCGCCTTCCGCGTCGACCCGACGATCGACTTCATCGTCGTCTACTGCCACCAGTGCACGTACTCCACCTGCCATTCCAACGGTGCCGAACTCGGCGCGCAGACGGACTGGGCGCCGCTGTTCGACAGGTACCAGGTGGATCTGGTGCTCAACGGCCATAACCACATCTACGAGCGCACCGACCCGATCCGCGGCGGTAAGGCGGGCAAGAAGGTGCCGTCGCGCGGGACGACCGACCCGGTCAAGGACGGCACCACCTACATCACCGCGGGCGGCGGTGGCGGGAGCGTCTCCGAGTTCCCCGCCCCTGACACCTACCTGGGCCACGAGACGAGCAACGACTCCCCCGTTCCGATGAAGTACTCCGAAAAGGACGGACACAGCCTGACCAAGAAGGTCACCTGGTCCCGCGTCCGCTTCCGCGGCTACAGCCTGGTCGCGGTCGACGTCATCGCGGGCACGGGAACCACTCCGCCCAAAATGGACGTCCGCGCGATCAGCGCCGACGGCACCCTGGTCGACCAGATCATCGTGCAGCGCACCTGACCCGGCGGCGGCTCCCGGCACCGCCGAGCACGGGAGCCGCCGCCTTCCCCTTCGCGCGTCGACCGGGAAGTCATTCCACATCGGCCGATCGGCCGGTATCGGATCCCGTTGTCCGGCCATATTTCCGAAGCGCGAAAGATCCTTTCGTGCGGCCCGCCGCCGCTACGAAGTCATGACATGAACGAGACGGGACAACGATGATCGTCTCTGAACGTCAACCTCATCGCACTGGACGCGATCGCCAACGCCCGGTGGAGCCGGAACGGGACGTCCGCGATCGTCACCAAGACGGTGGACGCCGTCGGCCTGAAGAACACCATCCCGCCCGCCGACGGGTTCGACCAGCGCTTCGGCATTCCTGGCCAGGTTCGCCGGAGGCACCGACCTCGCGGTCGCGACCGCGGCGGCTACCTCCGCCGCCACTTCTCTGTTTCCCCGTCTGGAAAAGTAGCCTCGGCGGCGTTTTCGATCAGCATCTTGAAAGCGCTTACCAGAAGCTCGGCGAAACAGGCTCGCGGAGCCTCCGACCCGGCTCCCGTCTGCGCTTCGAGCGCGGCCAACTGCTCGCCGGCCAAGGGCGCGACCCCGTCCAGGAACCGCCCGAGGAGCCGCAGGGCCACGGCGGGCGGTACCCCCGCCCCGGCCAGGTCGGCCATCGCCCGAGAAACGGACGGGCGGACGACGGCGGGTGTTCCGGCGTCGTCCCGGACGAGCACGCCGTGCCGTTCCAGGCACCGGACGACCGACGGCTGCTCGCGCGCGATGTCGGCGATCGCCGCAGCCGGCCGGTCACCTCCGGTGTCCACTGTGGCCGATTCGACGACTGGGGCGGATTTGAGCATCGCGGCGATGGAAACCAGGTTGAAACCCTGTTTCTGCAACGTCGTGATGTGTCGCAGCCGCCGAAGATGGACAGGCCCGTAGTAGGCGGACCTGCCGTGCCGGATCGGCGACGGAAGCAGCCCCCTCGTCTGATGAGCCCGGATATTGCGCGCGGACATACCGACGATCGTGGAAAGTTCTTCGATCGTGTATCCGGCCGGTCTCGGCGAAAGGGGCTTCACGCCGCGAGCTTAACCAATGGTCGGATGAGTGCACCACGAAGGCGGCACGAAAGGTTCCACAGTCAACCGGCTGAATCGTCAAGTCGCGATAAGTTCATCGTTTCAGGCCGCCGAGCGCAAGGCTCACGAGGACGTTTGCACCGTTTCGTGCCAGTAAATGCCGGTTTTGGGGCGTTCTCCACCTTCCGATTACTCCAGTCAGGCGATCTTGATGGGCCAGGGACTTCGAGGCCGTTTAAATTCAGCTAAGACATCCGATGTCTTACTCTGTCGACGCCCGCGGAGCGCCGCTGAACCCGATGGCTGGTCGTCAAAGTTTCAACCTTTTCCCAGGAGGATTCATGTTCTGGAAACGGATAGCGGTCGCGGCCGTGGCCGCGACCGGTTTGGCCACCGGACTGGCGGTGTCCCATCAGGACACTCCCGCCGTCGCGATCGAGCCCGCCGCGGCGAAAGTGCCCGCCTTCGACCACATCGTGCTCGTGATGTTCGAGAACAAGGACTACAAGGCGATCAGCGGCAGCTCCAAGGCGCCTTATTTCAACAAACTCGCCTCGCAGGGCGCCAAGTTCACCAAGGCGTACGGGACGACGCATCCGAGCCAGCCGAACTACATCGCCCAGTTCGCCGGCTCGACGCACGGCGTCGACAGCAACAAGTGCCAGGACCTGGGGAACAAGGAGAACATCGCGTCCCAACTGGCCGGGATCGGCAAGACGTTCACCGGCTACGCGGAAAGCATGCCGTCCGACGGCTACACGGGTTGCACGAAGGACAAATATGCCCGCAAGCACAACAGCTGGGTGAGCTTCAGCAATGTTCCGTCGTCGGCGAACAAGCGCTTCTCGTCGTTTCCCCAGGACTTCACGAAACTTCCGCACATCGCCTTCGTGACCCCCGACCTCTGCAGCGACATGCACGACTGCTCGGTCGACACGGGTGACAACTGGCTGAAGAAGAACCTCGACGCCTACGCCCAGTGGGCGAAGACGCACAACAGCCTGCTGATCGTCAACTTCGACGAGGACAGCGGGACGTCGGTGAACCAGATCTTCACCACCTTCGTCGGCGCCCACGTGAAGCCGGGCAGCTACAGCGAATCCATCAACCACTATTCGATCCTGCGCACGATGGAGGCGGCGTTCGGCCTCCCGGGTATCGCCAACGCGGCGAACAAGTCGCCGATCACGAGCGTCTGGCAGTAACCACCGATCCCGCGGGCGTGTCCACTGTGGACGCGCCCGCGGCCGGAAAGAGGGGCACAACCGTGAACACCCGCAGCCGCGTCCTGATCGCCGTCACCGGGGTACTCACGCTGGCCGCGGCCGCCGTGATCTACGTCGGAGTGGCCGGAGCGCGAAACCAGGACACCGCTTCAGCCGGTACCACCGGCGCGGTCACTCTCGACGGACCGCGGCTGCTGTTCCGCAGCACCGCCGACGCCGACCGCGGCCACGTCTCCAGCGTCGCCGCGGCCGACCCGGGCGGCGCACGGGCGGTGTCGACCGTGTCCTGCAGCCGCGTGTACGCCGCGGGCGGGACCGGGATCTGCCTGCGTCCGGAGTCCGGGCTGACCACCTACCAGCTCGCCGTACTCAACGGCCGTCTCACCGTCACCCAGGAGATCCCGCTGGTCGGCCTGCCCAACCGGGCCCGGGTCTCGGCCGACGGACGCCGTCTCGCGTGGACGGTGTTCGTCACCGGCGACTCCTACAACGGCGGCCGGTTCTCCACCCGTGCCGGCACCCTCGACCTCACCACCGGCGAGGTCGAGGGCACCCTTGAGGACTTCGCCGTCACGGTGGACGGCAAGCCGTACAAGGCTGCCGACCTCAACTTCTGGGGCGTCACCTTCACCCGGCAGCCGAACCGGTTCTACGCCACCATGTCCACCGGCTCGCACCGCTATCTCGTCGAAGGCGACTCGGCCGCCAGGACGATCCGGACGCTGCGGGACAACGTCGAATGCCCGTCGCTGTCCCCCGACGAGACCCGGATCGCCTACAAGGCCGCCATCGACGGCGATCCCGCGAAGGGCTGGCGGGTCTCGGTGCTCGACCTCGCCACCGGCACCACGACGCCGCTGGCCGAGACCCGGACCGTCGACGACCAGCCCGCCTGGCTCGACGGGCGCACCGTCGGCTACGCCCTCCCCCGGGTCCCGGGCCATTCCGACATCTGGGCCGTCCCCGCCGACGGCACCGGGGCGCCGCGTCTGCTCATCCCCGAGGCGGAGTCACCCGCCGCGCTGCCGTAGCCCGCGCTGCTGATCGTCCCCCTGGTGACTGGTCCGTGTGAAGGGGTTGCGAAAGCCACTTTCGCAACCTTGAACGTTGCGAAAGTGGCTTTCACAACACCCATCTCGCCGACGGACCCGCGCTGGACCGAGGGCCACGTTCACCGCACCCCGTAGGATCGGCCAGCCATGATCACGAACTTCCTGCTGGACCATTCCGGCCTCGTGCCGATCGCGCTGCTCGTGATCGCGCTCGTCTGCGCGGTCCTGGGCTACCTGTTCGCGCAACGGCCACAGATCCTGTGGGCGCTCGCCGGCCTGTCCCTGATCCCGGTCTTCGGCCTCACCCTCGTGCCCACGCACTACCCCGGCGACGCCGTCTTCTGCACGGTCCAGTTCGCGCTTCCCTCGCTGGGCTCGGTGGAACTCCTGGCCAACGTCGCGCTGTTCCTGCCGCCGGTGCACTTCGCCGCCCTGGCGTCCCGGCGCCCGCTGATGGCACTCGCGGCGGGCTCGTGGCTGTCCGCCGTGATCGAGGCGCTGCAAGCGTTCTTCCCCGTCATCGGCCGCGCCTGCGATACCAACGACTGGCTGATGAACACCCTCGGCGCGCTCCTCGGGCTCGGGACGGCTTGGCTGGTGCAGCGCCGTTCTCAGTCCGGGAGTTCGACCGGCGCGATGTCGTCGTAGACGTCACCCGGACCCGGGTTCGCCGGATCCGTTTCGCCGCCGAAGTGGTTCAGCACGCCCCACACCGCGTTGAGCGCCGTCTGGACCGCGCCTTCGGCCCAGCCCGCCGTCCACGAAACATCGTCGCCCGCGAGGAAAAGACCGCGATGGCGCGGTTCCAGACCATCCTGCTTGAAGTGCGTGAACAGCCGGTGCTGGTAGCGATAGTGGCCGGGCAGGTTCGCCTTGAACGCGCCCATGAAATGCGGTTCGTCCTCCCAGGACACCGTCACCGGGTCGCCGATGATGTGCCGCCGGACGTCGACGCCGGGATAGATCTCCCGCAGCGACTGCAGCATCACCTCGACCCGCTCGGACACCGAAAGCGGCAGCCACTTCAGCGAATCGTCGGCCCACGTATAGGAAAGGCAGATCACCGCCGGGGAATCCGGATCGTCGCCGAGCAGGTAGGTGCCGCGCGGCATGCGGTCGGTGAGCGTCATGCTCATCGTGTCGCGGCCGGTCGCCGGATCGGGGTCCAGCCAGAACGGCCGGTCCACCGGGACGAAGACCTTCGACGACGCCATGTAGTGCGTGCGTTCGATCGCCGTCCAGTGGTCGATCGGGAACAGCGCCGCGTCGCATTCGATGTTCGAGAGCAGCATCCAGCTCTGCGCGGTGAACACCGCCGCCGGATACGTGCGGATCCGGCCCTCGGTGTCGGTCACGGTGATGTTGTTCGGCGCCGTGCGGTGCAACCGGGCGACACCGGGCTTCGGGCTCCCGCCGTGCAGCGAGCTCAGACTCGTCCCGGCGGGCCAGAAAGCCAGGTCTTCGGGCGCGTGTTCCCACAGCCGCAGGGGAAGCTGCCTGCTGCCGCCGACGATGCTGCGGTGCTCGTCGTCGGCGCCGGTGTACACCACCCGCAGGATCTCCAGGATGGAGTTCGGGAAGTCGGTGTCCCAGCCGCCGGTGCCGAAACCGACCTGGCCGAAGATCTCGCGGTCGCGGAAGGAGGCGAACGCGGGCGACTCGCAGAGGAAACCGTAGAACGTCTGGTTGTCCAGGCGTGGCACGAGTTCGTTCCACAGCCGCTTGACGGTCTTCGCGTCGCGGTCGCGGATCGCGGTCTGCATCTCGGCGAACGCGGCCTTCTCGGTCAGCGTGCGGTCCCAGGCGGCCGCGACCTTGCCGAAGACCTCGGGAAGCTCGTCCGGCGTCCGCGCGTAGTGGCTCTCGCCCTTGAGGTCGACGACGGTACTCGGCGTCCCCGGCGCGAGCGGGTTCGGGAACGGCGTCGTCTCCAAGCCGACCTTGTCGATGTAGTGGAAGAGCGCCGTCGACGCGGGTGGGAAACGCATCGCGCCCATCTCCGCGACGACGTCGTCCGGGCAGCCCGGGAAGTTCACGGTGCGCAGGCGGCCGCCGATCTCGGCGATCTCGTAGACGACCGGGCGCAGGCCCAGTTTCATCAGTTCGTAGGCGGTGACGATGCCCGAGAGACCTCCGCCGATCACCGCCACCTCGGTGCCGTGGCGCTCGGCCGGAACCGTGCCGAGCCCGGCCGGATGCTTCAGGAAATCGTCGTAGGCGAACGGGAAATCGGGGCCGAACATGGTGATCGGCCGGCCCGCGGGTTCGTCGTGATGGATCGCGGTCGGGACGGCGGAAGTCATGTGGAAAGTCCTCGGTACAACTCGGGGCGTCGGTCGGTCAGGTGAGTGTTCTCGGTGCGGGAGGCGTGCAGCGCGGCGCTGTCGACGTCTGCGCTGATCAGCTCCGGTCCACCGCCGGCGCGGGCGAGGACCTCGCCGGTCGGGGCGACGACGCAGGAGCGGCCGCAGTAGGTCAGTTCCCGTTCGGTGTCACAACGGTTCGCGTAGACGACGAACAGCTGGCTTTCGTAGGCCCGCGCGGGCACCAGCGTGTCGGAAACCAGTTCGTACGGGCTCATCAGCGCCGTCGGCACCACGAGCAGTTCGGTCCCGGCGAGCGCGTGCGCCCGCACCAGCTCCGGGAACTCGACGTCGTAACAGATCATCAGGCCGACCCGGACCCCTTCGAGATCGGCCTGCACGACCGCCTCGGTGCCCGGCTCGAACCACGACCGGTCGATGTCGCCGAACAGATGCGTCTTGCGGTAGTTCGCCAGCCGCCGCCCGCCCGCGTCGATCAGCTGGACGCTGTTGTAGACCCGCGAACCGTCCGACTCGGGATAGCCGTAGGCCAGCGCGACGCCGGTTTCGCGGGCCAGCGCCGACATCCGGGCCGCGGTGGGCCCGTCGGCGGGCTCGGCGAGCTCATGCGAGCGGGCGCCGATGTGGTAGCCGGTGGTGATCATTTCGGCGGCGACCACGAGGTCGGCCCCGGACGCGGCGACCGCGGCGGGGAGCTCGGCGTACGGACCTTGGTGGACGGCGACCTTCATGCCGCCGACGATATCTGCTGTTCCGCTGCGCCGCTAAGACCTGATCATTGCGCAGAAATCACTCGGATCGGTGATCTAGTGTCCCAAAGGCCGATTTCACGCAACGATTCATGATCAGCCTCCGGGCGGTGGTTCCTCCGCGTTCTCGTCCGCCCAGCCCAGCGCCGCGGTGATCGCCTTCTCCGCGATGGAGGACATCGTCGACATATAGGTACCACTGACGTGGTTGTCGTCGAGGTAGACGAGCACATTGCCGATCACCGGCGGGCAGACCTCGGCCGTGCAGAAGTAGTCGCTGAAGTCGACGAACCGCACGTTCGAGGGTAGATCCGGCAGCGCTTCGTACGGAGGCTCCGCCGCGTAGAGGTCGTAGCGCGGGGTGGAGCATTCGGGCGAAGTCGCCCCGCGGCTTTCGACACAGGCCGAGGGAGACTGGCTGAAGCGCGGGTTGTCCCGCACCGCGAGTACCGGGATACCCTCTTCGTCGATCTTGCGCCACTGGGCGATGTAACCGCCCGGAACCCGTTCCTCGACACCGATTCTCACGTCCCGCGTACCGATCGTCATCACCGCGTCGGGGCGGGTCGTCAGGATCTCCTCGACCACGGCGGAGTTCCAGTCGATGCAGGACTGGTCGCCCGGCACCGCGTCCGAGTCGGTGGAGAACGGGCAGCCGCCGCGCAGGATCGAGGTCACCTCCCAGTTCCGGGCCTCGGCGACCGGCAGCAACGCGCCGAGGAACTGCCCGGCGTGCGAATCGCCGGTGACCACGATCCGCCGCGTGGGATGCCCCGACGTCTCCGAGGTGCAGACCTCGAGGTCGGTGTTGCGCGGGGACGTGCCGCAGCGGGCCGGGTCGATCCCGGCCCAGTCCTCGGACACCCCGACGAACGACGGCACGAGCGTGGCGTCGTCGGCTCCCCAGTAGGTGAAGCCCTCGGTACGCGCGAGCGCGCCGGGGTGATCGGGATCGTTCACCGCGATCGAGTAGTCCTCCGCCTGGCTGACACTGACCCATTGCCAGGCACCCGACGCGGCCAGTACGACGGCCATCGTCAGCACCCCGAACCGGTAGGCGCCCCAACGGGTCCGGACCCCGATCTCGGACGACCTCAGCGGCCGTTCGACCAGATGGTGGGTCAGCACGGCGAGGACGAACGCCAGCGCGATGATCACCGCGCCGCCGCGTGGTCCGACCTCCTCCCGGTCACGGGAGACGAGGTACAGCACCAGGACCGGCCAATGCCAGAGGTAGAGCGCGTAACTGAGATCGCCCAGGTATTCGAGCGGGCGGCTGCTGAGGAAGCGGTCCGCGCCGCCCTTGGACGCGGTGTCGCCGGCGAGGATCACCATCGCCGCCGACAGTGTCGGCCACAGCGCGAGGTAGCCCGGGAACACCGTGCCGACCTGCAGCACCAGACCGCACGCGACGAGCCCGGCGACCCCGGTCCAGCCCAGCACCACGCGCACCGGGCGGGGAATCGGGACCATGTCGAGCGCCAGGGCGAGCAGGCCGCCCAGCGCGAACTCCCAGACACGGGTCAGCGAGTCGAAGTACGCCAGCGGCTGGTCGACCGACGTGAGCCACACCGAGTAGGCCAGCGAGACCGCGAAGACCACGCCGAGGACGGCGAGCAGGAGCGGACGCACGTTCCGCCTCGCACGTCTGGCGATCAGCAGCACCAGGCCGACCAGCAGCGGCCAGACCAGATAGAACTGCCCCTGGATCGACAGCGACCAGAAGTGCTGGACGACGCTGGCCGAGTTGTGCTGGGCGAAGTAGTCGGTCGAATCCGCCGCCAGCTGCCAGTTCTCGACGTACAGCGCGGAGGCGACGACCTCCTTGATCGTCTGGAACCAGCGGTTCTGCGGGAGCAGCACCGAACTCGCCGCGATGACGAGCAGCAGCACGGTGAGCGCGGCCGGGAACAGCCGTTTGATCATCCGGCCCCACATCGGCCGGTACTCGATCCGCCCGCGTACCGACGCGCGGTAGAGCTGGCCGGTGACGAGGAACCCGGAGATCAGGAAGAACGCGTCGACGCCGCCGGATATCCGGCCGAGCCACACGTGGTAGACGACCACCAGCACGCACGCCAGTGCCCGCAATCCCTGGATCTCCGGGCGGAACCGCCGCTCCACCGCACTCTCCCGCACACAACCACCACCATGATCAGGTCGCCGACGGGCGGGGACCCTACGGCAGGAAGCTGTGAACGAGCTTAGGTTCGATGATCGGATGGTTCAGGGCCGCCCCGGGTCAGGTCGACTTCTTCCCGTCGATGCTCTCGCGGAGGATGTCGGCGTGCCCCGCGTGCTGCGCGGTCTCGGCGATGACGTGCGCCAGCACCCCGCGCACGCTGCGCACCGCACCCGGCTTGTTCCAAGGCGCTTCCGGCAGCGGATGCGTCGCGGACAGGTCGGGGATCGACGAGACGACCTCCTGCGTCTTGGCGGCGACCTCTTCGTAGCGTTCGAGGATCCCGGCGAGCGTGTCGCCGGGCAGCATCCGGAAGTTGTTCCGGTGGTCGATCGCCCACTGCGGGAACTCGCGCGCGGTCCCGGCGCCGAGGTCGGCCCAGGTGACGCCTTCGGGCAGGTCGTAGGTCATCGCGGACGGGCCCTCGACCACGAACCGCAGCCAGGCGGCCTCGATCCAGGAGACGTGCTTGATCAGGCCGCCGAGGCTCAGCTCGCTGACCGTCGGGCTTTCGGCGAGTTGTTCGTCGGTGAGGCCCTCGACGGTGGTGGTCAGCGCGGCGCGGACGGTCGCGAGGGCTTCGAGCAGGTCGGCGCGTTCGGCGTCGAGGATGGTGGCGGTCATCGGGCCCTCCGGGTTGGTGTTTTCTGGCACGAGAGTCACTCTCGCAGGGGTAGAGGACAGGTAGTGGCCTCTACTCGGGGCATCATGGAAAACATGCCGAAGACCTCCGCGCGACTGCTGTCGATGCTCTCGTTGCTGCAGGCCCGTCGCGACTGGCCGGGCGCGCTGCTGGCCGAACGGCTCGACATCAGCCCGCGCACCGTGCGGCGCGACGTCGACAGGCTCCGCGAACTCGGCTATCCCATCGCGACCATGAAAGGGCCTGACGGCGGCTACCGGCTCGACGCCGGGTCGGAACTGCCGCCGCTGCTGTTCGACGACGACCAGGCCGTGGCGCTGGCCGTCGCCCTTCAGATCGCCACCACCAGCGGGGCGGGGATCGAAGAGGCCGCGATGCGGGCGCTGCACACCGTCCGGCAGGTGATGCCTTCGCGCTTGCGGCGGCGGATCGACACCCTGCGGGTCACCGCCGTCGACACCCCCGAGATCAGCGTCGACGGCGACGTCCTGCTGGCGCTCGGTGCCGCCGTCCACGCCCGGGAAGTCCTGCGTTTCGACTACCCGGGATCTTCGACGCCGCGCCGGGCGGAACCGCACCACCTCGTCACCTGGCACGGACGCTGGTATCTCGTCGCTTGGGACCTCGACCGCTCGGACTGGCGTACGTTCCGGGCCGACCGCATCACTCCGCGCACGCCGACGGGCCCGCGGTTCACCCCGCGCGACCTGCCCGCCGCCGACGTCGCGACGTTCGTCGCGAGCAAGTTCCGGGGCTCCTCCGGTACCGGCGAGTGGCCGTGCCGCGGCGAAGTGATCCTCGACCTCCCTGCCACCACCGTGGCGCACTACGTCCGCGACGGCGTCGTCGAAGAGGTCGGGCCGGATCGGTGCCGTCTGGTGCTGGGATCGTGGTCGTGGGCGGGATTGGCGGCGAGCATCGGGCGATTCGACGCCGATATCGAGGTCGTCGGACCCGCTGAGCTCAAGGAGGCCTTCGCGCTCCTGGCCCGCCGATACGCCCACGCTGCCCGCATTTAGTCCTCTGAATGCGATTCGTGACCCGTCACGACTTGTGGTGCACCTCCTGCAATCCGAAGACCGGTGTCGGGATCTCTTCGTAGCGTGCCTTCAACTGCAGGGCGAGATAGAGCGAATAGTGCCGTGACTGGTGCAGGTTCCCACCGTGGAACCACAGTCCTTCCTGCTGTGTGGGCTTCCACATGTTGCGCTGCTCCCCCTCCCACGGCCCGGGGTCCTTGGTCGTGCCGGAACCCAGGCCCCAGCATTTGCCGACGCGGTCCGCGGTCTCCTGTCCGACCAGGTCGGCGACCCAGCCGTTCATCGAGCCGTACCCGGTGGCGTAGACGACCAGGTCTGCCTCCAGTTCGGTGCCGTCCGACAACACCACCGAGTCGCGGGTCAGATGGTCGACCTGGCCGTGGGCCAGTTCGACCTTCCCGTCGGCGACCAGTTCGGACGCGCCGACGTCGATGTAGTAGCCGGAACCGCGGCGCAGGTACTTCAGGAACAGACCGGATCCGTCGTCGCCCCAGTCGTGCTGGAACCCGGCCGCTTCCAGCCGCGCGTAGAAGTCCTTGTCCCGCTCGCGGATCGCGTCGTACACCGGGATCTGGAACCGCGGCATGATCCGGTACGGGATCGACGCGAAGATCATGTCCGCCTTGTCGGTGGTGATCCCCGCCCGCACCGCGCGTTCGGAGTACAGGTCGCCGAGTCCGAGGTCCATCAGGGAATCCGACTTCACCACATGCGTGGAAGACCGCTGCACCATGGTGACGTCGGCGCCGTGCTCCCACAGTGCCGCGCAGATGTCGTGCGCGGAGTTGTTCGAGCCGACCACGACGGCCTTCTTGCCCGCGTAGGCGTCCGGGCCGGGGTGTCGCGACGAGTGGTGCTGATCGCCGGCGAACGACTCCATCCCGGGGAACGACGGGAGATTCGGCTTACCCGACATCCCGGTCGCGAACACCACATGCCGTGGGGTGAGCACCACTTCCTCGCCCTCGCGGACGACGATCACGAGCCACTGCTGCTTCTCTTCGTCCCAGGACGCGGAGGTCACCTCGGTACTGGCCCAGTACGGCACCTCCATCAGGCGCGTGTACATCTCCAGCCAGTCGGCGATCTTGTCCTTGGGCGCGAACACCGGCCAGTTGTCCGGGAACGGCAGGTAGGGCAGGTGGTCGTACCAGACCGGGTCGTGCAGGCAGAGGTTCTTGTACCGCTTGCGCCACGAGTCACCCGGACGTTCGTTGCGTTCCAGGACGAGCGCCGGTACGTCGAGCTGCCGCAGCCGGGCCCCGAGCGCGATCCCGCCCTGGCCTCCGCCGATGACGACGACGTACGGCTGTTCCTCGTAACCGAGCCGGGCTTGCTGCTCTTCGCGCTTCTCGGCCCAGGACTTCCGGCCGCGGACGACGCCGTGCTCGACACCCTTCGGTCGCCTGTCGCGTTGGTTCTCCTCGAAACCCTTGAGCTCGCGCAGACTCGTCAGCAACGTCCACGCGCCTTCGTCTTTCAACCGCAGGTGGCCTTTCGCGCGGCCTGTCGCGGTTTCGAACTCCAGCCACGCCTCGGTGACGCCGTCGGCTTCGGTCGGCGTCTCGGTCGTGCGGAACCCGGACGGGTCGATCCGGTCGAGACAGGCGCCGAGCATGCCCGCCACGCCGTCGCGGCCTTCGACGGTCTTGATCGTCCAGGTGAAGGAAACCAAGTCACGCCAATAACTGTCGACGGCGAAAAGCGCCGCGGCGGCTTCGACGTCGCGGGCGGCGAGGGCCGCTTCGAACCGGCCCAGCCAGGCGTCGACCCGAGCCTGCGGCGAGCCCGTCGCCTCGATCCGGTCCACCGTCTGTGTCATGGCCACTCCTCAACGTCGGCGTTTCGGCTGTAACCCCGATCACACGCCGCGGGCCAGGGCGGCGGCAAGGGTTGCACCGAGTTGCAGCGCGACGCCGTGGCGCGCCCGGCGCGCCCGACCTATGCTGATTCGTCGACGCGACGGTGCGGAGGTGACCCATGGGCGTGTACAGCTCGGTCCCGCCCGGCGCCAATCTTCCGACGCATGCCCGTGACCTGGTCCGGATGCACGAAGCCGTGATCGGCGGCGGCAGTCCGCGCGTCCGCCCCCGCCCGCTGGTGTCGCGTTCGTGGTCGCGCGCGCTGAGCCTGGGGCTCGCCGCCGACGGGATGAACACCCGCGGCTCGGTGCCGCTCGACGAGGTCGGCCGCCGTCGCCGCGCGTCGCCGTTACGGCACGTGATCGACGACCTCGGACAGGTACTCGGCGCGAAGTCCGACACGGCGAACATGCTTCTGGTGGTCACCGACGCCGACGGCGTCATCCTCTGGCGTGTGGGCTCGTCCGCCATCCGGCGCCGGGCCGACACCCTGGGCTTCGTCGAAGGAGCGGACTGGACCGAGGCCAGGGTCGGCACCAACGCGATCGGCACCGCGCTCGCCGAAGCCGCGCCGGTGGAACTACTCGCCGGTGAGCATTTCGAACAGGGCCAGCATCCTTGGTACTGCACCGCGTCGCCGGTGCACGATCCGCGCACCGGCGAACTACTGGGCGTGATCGACGTCAGCGGTCCCGCGCTGACCCTGCATCCGGCGATCGGCGCACTGGTCGAAACCGGGCGACGACTGGCCGAATCCGAACTCTGGCGCCACCACCAGCAGGGCCTCGACCGGCTACGGAAAGCCGCCGAACCGGTGGTGGCCGGCACCGGCGGTCCCGCGTTACTGGTGGACGACGACGGCTGGGTGGCCCACGCCGCCGGAATCGTCCCCGGGCAACGGATCGCCGCGCCCGCGGAAGGGCAGGTGCTCGCCGTCCCCGGGCTGGGTGCCTGCCTGCCGGAACGCCTCGCCGAGGGCTGGCTCGTACGCCCCGCCGACACCGCGCGCCAGGTGCGACTGGATCTCGAACTCGGCCACGCGCCGGTGCTGCGGATGCTGGCGGGCGAGACCGGCTGGGTCCGCACGGTGACGCCGCGGCACGCGGAGATCCTGGTCCACCTCCGCACAGCAGGCCCGGCCGGCCTCTCGGCCGAAGCGCTCAGCCGGGCACTCTATGGGGACGCCGAACATCTCGTCACCGTACGCGCCGAGGTCTCCCGGCTGCGGCGGATGCTGGGCGCCATCGTGGACACCCGGCCGTACCGGCTCGCGACCGGCGTCTCCCTGTCCGTCCACAAAGGATAATCCGGCTCCCGCCGGTTGCGGGGGCCGAGGCCCGGGTACCCGGTCCGGATGGAAGTACTGCTCGCCGGGGCCGGCGTTCTGGCGTTGCTCGCCGCGGTGTTGCCGAACCTGCTGCACGAGCGCGCGCTGTCGATGCCGCTGATCCTGCTGGTCGGCGGGCTGATCTTCGGTCTGCTCCCCTTTCCGCATCCTTACGGCGGAGGTGTGCTCGACCCGAGTTCGCAGGTGGACGTCGTCGAGGTGATCACCGAACTCGGCGTCCTGGTGTCCCTGGTCGGCGCGGGCCTGAAATCGGACCGGCTGCTCGGCTGGCGTTCGTGGAGCTCGACCTGGCGACTCCTGCTGATCACGCTCCCGCTGTCGATCTGCGCGGTGGCGTTCCTCGGCTGGTGGGCGCTGGCCCTCTCCCCCGCCGCCGCGCTGCTGCTGGGTGCGGCGCTGGCGCCGACCGACCCGGTGCTGGCCGGCGACGTCCAGGTACCGGCACCGAATACCGAGGACGGACGGGGCGCGGACAACGAGATCCGGTTCACCCTCACCACGGAGGCCGGGCTCAACGACGGACTGGCGATGCCGTTCGTCCTGGTCGCGCTCGCGATGGTGGGGACGGCGACCACGTCCGCCGTCCCCTGGCTCCTGACCGAGGTCGCCGTCCCGCTCGTGATCGCCGTGCTGGTCGGCCTCGCCTGCGGCCGGCTGTTGTCCTGGCTCATGTTCCGGGTCCGGAACGAGAGGTTGCGTCTCGGCGAGTACTCCGACGGCCTGGTCGTGCTGGCGATCGCGTTCCTCCCCTACGCGCTGTGCCAATGGCTCGGCGGGATCGGCTTCGTCGCGGTGTTCACCGCGGCGGCGACCATCCGCGCGAGCGAACGCTCACACGACTACCACGGGGTGCTGCACGAATTCGGTGACCAGCTGGAACGGCTTTTCGTCGCACTGGCCTTGCTCGGCCTCGGCGTCGCGATGGGCGACGGGCTCTTGAACGGCCTGCGGCTCGTCGAGATCCTGGTCGCCGTGGCCGTGGTACTCGTCGTGCGGCCGCTGTTCGGTGGACTGGCGCTCATCCGGGGCTCGGGCAGCCGCCCGGCGGCGAAGGCCATCGCGTTCTTCGGCATCCGCGGCATCGGCAGCCTGTACTACCTCGCCTACGCCCTGAATCACGGCGACTTCCCGATGGCGGATTCGCTCTGGCGCACAACGGCTTTCACGATCGCGGTGTCGGTCCTCGTCCACGGTCTCCTGTCCGGGCCGGTGAT
The DNA here is from genome assembly GCF_013870525.1 of Amycolatopsis pittospori. GTDB lineage: Bacteria > Actinomycetota > Actinomycetes > Mycobacteriales > Pseudonocardiaceae > Amycolatopsis > Amycolatopsis pittospori. The sequence goes on along the minus strand of NZ_JACBXD010000019.1, from coordinate 26,213 downwards.
GCGCAGGCTCGAAAAGCGAGGCGTCGCGGGGTCGTGAGTGGCAAGCGACGTAGCGCGTTCGGACGCCGCACACCCGAGTGCGGCTTCCAAGCACGCGAGTCACGTGCCTGAGCACGCGAGTCACACCTTCACCCCGGCGTCGACAGAGACCCGCCCGTCCCGCAGCGTCAGCGGCCCGCGCGCCATTCCCGTCCTTCGACCCGCGCCTTCATCCGCTCCAACGTGGTCGCGATGTTGGCCCGGTTGGTCCCGGCCCGGTCCGGCTGGCCGGTGATGAAGATGGCGAACGGGATGAACCACGGCGGGACCCGCAGCCAGTTCGTCACGGTGACGCGGCTGCCTTCGCCGTCGGGGGTGATGTCGTATTCCCAGCGGGAGATCGGCACGAAGAACGGCGTCCGGACCCGGTAGGCGAAGCGGCGGCCGGGCTCCGCTTCGGTGATCTCGGCGTGGGTCACCCAGCGGCGCCAACCGTTTCGGTTGCTGCCGGAGAACCAGTTCCCGACGGCGGCCTCGGTCGCGCCGCGGATCCAGCGGGCCTCGCGCAGTTCCTCGGCACACTCCGCCATCGCGACGGGGTCGCTGACGAGCCGGTACACGGTCTCGGGTGAAGCGTCGACGGCGATGTCGCCGGTGGCGATCGGTTCGCTGTAGGTCAGGCTGTCCCTCGGCCTCGTCGTCATGAACGCAGCACCTCCCCGTGGCTCACGCCAGCCCACCAGCGCACGGCGGCACCGTCAAGGGCCGGCCGGGAAGCTCAGCACGATCGCACAAACACGGGCGGGTCAGGTCGTAGGTTCCGCCGGAAAAGTCACGCGGAAGCCCAGCGCCTGGAGCATTCCGGTGAGCATCGCCTTGGTATTGGCCTTCGCGCGCTCCAACAGACCGGACTGCTGCGCCGCCTCGCCGATCTTCTTCTCGGCGGCGACGTAGAACTGCTGCTGTTGCGGCACGGACACCAGCGCCCCGAGCCGGTCCACCAGACCGCGTTCCTGACCGAAGACGTAGCTGCGCTCGTTGTCCAGGTTGGGTTTCGCCAGCTGCGGCTCGGGCAGCCTCACCTCGACGGATTGGCGGTCTTCGGACACCTTCAGCGAATTCTCCACGAGCGGGCCGAAATCGATGTAGGCGTCGACCGAACCGGCCGCCACGAACAGGGTCCGCTCGCCGGCGATGACCGAGGGCAGCCACTTGACGTCCCTCTCGATGTCGAGGACGACCTGGTAGTCGCCGACGGCCGCGTGATACTGGCTGAGGTCGCGCATCGCCTTCAGCACCGCGGGTTGCGAACGGTCCACAGTGGACGTTTCGAACGGATTGATCTTCGACAACAGTCCCGTGAACTGCAACACGGCACCCACGATCAGCAAACCGACCAGGGCGAACGCCCCGAGGCGCACCCAGCGATTCTTCACGCCCACCACCGCCTCTCCAGCCCCTGGGTACCCGTCGGACGCGCTCCCGAAGCGCACGGACCGGTTTCTCGGACGATCGGCGGAACCGGATTTCGCAGTTGGAGTAGTTTGACCGCATGCAGAACGTCTTGCCCGCGCCGGAGAAGACCGGGCTGAACATCCGGACGCTGCACTGGGCGGGGTTCACCGGAATCGTCGTACTGGTGCTCGTCACGTCCGGGATCGGCCTGCCGTCGGTGCTGGTGGTGGCGCTGGGCGTACTCGGGATGGCCACCCTGGTGCTGTCCTGGCTCGGCATCGGGCGGCTCGCCGCCTCGCTCCCGGAGCGGCGGCTGTACTGGATCGCGGTCTCGTGGTGTGCGCCGTTGCTGGCCGCGCGCCCGCTGTTCAGCGGCGACATCAACAGTTACCTCGCGCAAGGTGTCATCGCCGCGAAGGGGTTCGACACCTACCTCGTCGGCCCGGCCGAAGCGCTCGGTGCCGACTCGCCGGTGACGATGGCCGTGAGCCACTACTGGCGTGACACGCCGGCTCCGTACGGTCCGGCGTTCGTCGCGCAGGCACGCACGATCGCCCAGATCGCCGGAGAAGACCTGGTCCCGACCCTGCTGCTGCATCGGCTGCTCGGGCTCGCGGGGATCGCGCTGATGGCCTGGGCACTCCCCCGGCTGGCCCGCCGTGTCGGTGTCTCACCGACGATCGCGCTATGGCTGGCCCTGCTCAACCCGCTGGTCCTGTGGCACGTCGTGGCGGGCGTGCACAACGACGGGCTCATGGTCGGGCTGATGGTCGCCGGCCTGGAACTCGTCCTGATGGGCGCGGCGAAGACCGGCGCGGCGCGTCCCGCGCTGATCGCCGCCGGCGTGATCGCGGTGAGCGCCGCGGCGAACATCAAGATCGTGGCCGTCGCGGGACTTCTGTTCGTCGGGATCGACCTCTTCCGCCGCGCGACCCCGGCCGGGCGGATCGCGGTGGCACTGGGCCTGCCCGCCGGATTCGCCGCGGTCACCGTGGCGATCTCCCTCGGCACCGGGATCGGCTTCGGCTGGGTCCGCGTGCTCTCCGGCGTCTCCGGACAGGTCCACAGCTGGATGGCGCCGACCAACGAACTCGGCTTCCTCGTCGGCGGTGTCGGCAAGATCTTCGGAGCGGATCTGACCGACGGCGCGATCAAGGTGTTCTCGCTCATCGGCGCCATCCTCGGCCTGGCCGTCGGGGCGAGGCTGTTGTGGCTCACCTACCGTGAGAAGTTGCACCCCTTGTACGGCGCGGGGCTGACCTTCGCGGCGATGCTGGTCCTCGGACCGGTAGTGCAGCCCTGGTATCTCCTGTGGACGGTCGCGCTGCTCGCCGTGAGCCTCACGACCGACCGCGGACGCTGGATCCTCGCGGGGATCAGCGCGGTGTTCGGCATCCTCCTCCCACCGGCCAACGGTGGTGTCGTGTCGCTGATCCTGGGTTACCTGATCGCCGTCGTGGTGCTCGTCGCGGGCTTGTTCGCCCTGAAGCGCAAGAACCTGTTGCCCGAGATCAGGTTCCGTAAGAGCCGAACGTAAGGGCTCCATCGAGCGGGAGTCCGGACGGCGCCGGTGAGTTCACGTTCGGCGCGGTCGAGGCCGTCCTCCAGCAGGGCGTCGTGCAGCGGCCGCCACAGCAGCGGATAGGTGCACCAGGCGGGGTGCCGGAGCCGGAGCACCATGAGGTGCACCAGTTCGGTCTCCCCCGCTTCCGTCGCACGCACAGTGAATTCGTGGAAGCCGTCGAAGCCGCGCGGGGCGGTGAACCGGAACCGCACGGACCTACCGGGTTCGTACGACTCGACGTGATAGCGGACGGGACCGTGCCCGCCGTCGGCTCCCACGCCGAGCGGCCGGTCGAACCGAAGCGGGGGCCACGACTCGGACCAGAGCCGGTCGTCCTCACCGGACAGTGTGTCGATCAACGCGCCGACGCGATCCTGCGGTAACGCGAAGACCCGGGAATGCCTGTTCCATACGCGCATCTCGTCCTCCCAGTTCTAGAGACCTTCCCCTAAAACGATAGTAGAGGATAATCTCTGAAAATGGGACGGCCGCCGCAGCACACCCCCGACGACTTCCTCGACGCCGCGATCCGGATCTTCGCCGCCAAGGGGGTCGCCGGGGTGACGATGTCAGCCGTCGCACGCGAGGTCGGCGCGCCGAGCGGGTCGATCTACCACCGCTTTCCCGGACGTCCGGCGCTGCTCGCCGCCGTCTGGCTGCGCACCGTCACCGGCTTCCAGCAGGGCTACCTCGAAGCCCTGGACCGGGATCCGCCCGTGGAAGCGGCCATCGAGGCGGCGGCCCAGGTGGTCCGCTGGTGCCGCGCGCATCCCGCCGAGGGGAAGCTGCTTTACGCGGGCAACCGGGCGCTCGGCGTCGACGACTGGCCCCCCGAAGACCGCGACCGCGCGGACAAGGCGAACCGCAGGCTCGAAACGGCGATCGGCAAGGCCGTGCGCGAGCTGCGCGCGATAACCGGTCGAAGCACCGACGAACTGATGCTGGCCCTGGTGGATCTGCCCTACGCCGCCGTCCGGCGGCATCTCGACCGTGGCGAGTCGCCGCCTCCGCGCACCGTCGACCTCGTGGCCAGGACCACCCGCACCCTCCTCGCGGGGTGACGTTCAGTCCCGGACCGGGACGGCGATGGAGAACTCACCATCGCTGATCAGGTCGAGCAGGAGCCGCGCCGCCGGACTCGGCGCCCGCTCCGCCCTGGTGGCGATGGTCAGGGGCCACACCAGGCCGTCGGCGTCGAGCGGGATCGTCCGGACACCCGAGAGCAGCCGGAGATCGGGCACCACGGCGATACCGAGCCCCGCCGCCACGTACGCGGGCACCGCGCGCAGATCCGCGACCTCGACGGCGACCCGCCGCGGTGTCCCCATCGCGTCGAAGGCACGGTCCAGGGCGATGCGGTTGCCGAAGCCGCGCGGGTTGTCGACGAACGGCTCACCGGCGAGGTCGGCCAAGGTCACCGAACGCCGCTCCCCCAGCCGATGCCCGTCGGGCAGCACGACGACGTACGGCGCCGAACCGAGCAGCCGGGTGTCGAGCCCGGCGAGGTCCGACTCGGGCAACCCGAGCAGCGCGATGTCGAGCCTGCCCTGGCGCACGTCCTCGGCCAGCCCGGTCGAGCCGGTGGTCGACACCGTGACGTGCAGGTCGACCAGCGGGTACCGGCGGTGGAAGCCGCCGAGGAGTTCGGGCAGGTCGAGGTCGCCGACGCTGGTCAGGGTGCCGATGCGGAGGCTGCCGCGAAGGCCGGCGGAGGCGTCGGAGACCACTTCGCGTGCCCTGGCGACCGCCTCCAGCGCGGCCTTGGCCTCCGGCAGGAACACCTTGCCCGCGGAGGAAAGCGCGACCCGCCGCGTCGACCGGTCGAACAGCATGACGCCGAGTTCGCCTTCGAGTGCCTGGATCGTCGCGGACACGGTCGACTGCACCGCGTAGAGCCGCTGAGCCGCCTTGGTGAAGCTGAGTTCTTCGGCGACGGCGACGAAACATTCGAGCTGACGGGTCTCCACGAGGCCGATTATCGCATTTGCCGATAACTGTGACCATGATTGTTCGTTGGACTTGGATGATCGGGAGATCCACAGTGGAGACATGCTGAACACCGTCACCCTCCACCGTCCCGCGCTCAGGCGGATCAGCCACGGACGCGGTTTCTGGATCATCGCGGCGGCCTACGCCGCTTCGCTGGCCTTCTCCACCGTGCCCACCCCGCTCTACCTGCTCTATCAGCAGCGTGACGGCTTCCCGACCTACGTCGTGACCATCGTGTTCGCGGCCTACGCGGTCGGTGTGATGGCCAGCCTGTACCTCGCCGGGCATGTCAGCGACTGGCTGGGACGACGGCGCGTCATCCTCGCCGCTACCCTGACCCAGGCGCTTTCGGCGGCGATCTTCCTGACCTGGCCGGAGGTGCCCGGGCTGATCCTGGCCAGGCTCATCGGAGGTGTGGGGATCGGCGCGCTGACCGCGACCGCCACGGCGCATCTGTCGGAGCTGCGCGCCATGGCCAGGCCACGTGAAGACCACGGGCGAGCGGGTCTCATCGCGACCGTGGTCAACATGGGCGGGCTGGCGCTCGGCCCGCTGTTCGGCGGCGTGTTCGCGCGCTACTCGGCCGAGCCGCTCACCACGCCGTTCGTGTTCTTCCTGGTGCTGCTGCTGGCTTCGGCCATCGCCGTCGCGCTGGTGCCGGAGACGGTGGAGCGCGCCGAGGAACTGCCCGCGTACCGCCCTCAGCGCGTCTCGCTGCCCTCCAGCGCGCGGCCCGCGTTCTTCGGCGCGGCGATCGGCGCCTTCGCCGCGTTCGCGATCACGGGACTCTTCATGGCTCTCACGCCGACTCTGCTGGCTCAGGGCCTGCACGAGAATTCCCGCCTCACCGCCGGTCTCGCCTCGTTCTCGGTCTTCGCCGCGGCCGCCGGAGCACAGGTGCTCTTCGCCGGTCTGGCCACGCGGATCCAGTTGCGGCTCGGACTGACCCTGATGGTCACCGGACTGGTGGCGTTGCCGATCGCCGTGACGACGTCGCTGCTGTGGCTCTTCGTCGCGGGCGGGATCGTGGCGGGCGCCGGTGTGGGGCTGAGTTTCCGCGCCTCGGTGGCCACCGTCGCCGCCCTCGCCGAACCACCGGTCCGCGGTGAAGTGCTCGCGGCCCTGTTCCTGGCCGCCTACGCCGGACTCGTCCTGCCCATCCTCCTCATCGGCATCGCGCTGGTCTGGCTGCCGAGCGCCTGGGCGCTGATCGGATTTTCGTTACTGGAACTGGGTTTGCTCGCCTGGTCGGCGCCGAGGGCCTTGGCCGGGGCGAAGCGCTGACCGTCCACAGTGGCGTCCGCCGGTGATCTCCGTCAAACCGGCGGGCGCCCGGCGCGGCCCGTGTGCCATCCTGGGGAAGGAACCTCGTGATCGAGGTCCCCGGACGAGTGGGTGCCGTACCCGGCCAGCGACAAGACGGCGCTCTGGGAGTACGTCATGTCCTGGCTCGTGCTGATCGTCTCGGGGTTTCTGGAAGCCGTATGGGCCACCGCCCTCGGCAAATCCGAAGGACTTTCGCGGCTGACGCCGTCAGTGATCTTCGGCGTCACACTGGTGGCGAGCATGGTGGGTCTCGGTTACGCGATGAAGGACCTCCCCGTCGGCACCGCCTACGCGGTCTGGGTGGGGATCGGTGCGTCGCTCACCGTCGGCTACGGCATGTGGTCCGGCGCGGAAACCGCGTCACTGGCCAAAATCCTGCTGATCATGGGGATCGTCGGCTGCGTTGTCGGGCTGAAGATCCTGCACTGACAACGGAAAAGGGACCGCCCCCGACGCACGGACGACGTCGGGGACGGTCGGGCCCGGGTGCACCCCTGCGTGTGCCCCGGACGACTAGGCGGTCAGGAGCGCGCCCAGAGGGCGGGGACGTTCGGCGGCTCCCAGCCGGCCTGAGCGGTGTGACCTTGCAGGGCACGATAGGAAGCGCCGTTGTAGGTGACCGTCGCACCCGCGGCGTAGGTGGTGCCGGCCGCCCAGGTCCCGGAGGGCGGGTTCGAGGTCGTCGGGCCGGTCGGCGTGGTGGTGGTGCTGGTCGGCGGGTTCGAGCCGGAGGTCACCAGGCGCAGGCTGTAGACGCTCAGGATCTCCGAGATCGGCTGGAAGTAGAACGTGCCGCCCGAACTGCAGTTCCCGGAGCCACCGGAGGTGACACCCTGGGCCTGGTCGCCCGCGAGCCACGAACCACCCGAGTCGCCCGGTTCGGCGCAGGCGTTGGTCCGCGTCAGACCGGAAACCGTGCCCTGCGGGTAGGTCACCGAGGCGTTCTTCTGCTGGATCGTGCCGCAGTGCCAACCGGTCGTGGAACCGGAACGGCAGACCGAGGCGCCGACGGCGGCCTCCTGCGAACCCGCCACCGGCACGGTGCCCGGGTAGCGGTTGACCAGCCCGCGCGGCGTGTTGCCTGCGTCCACGCGAACCCACGCGTAGTCGTTGCCGGGGAAGCTGGAGCCGGCGACGGTGCCACTCGGGTTCGAGGTACGCGTGCCGGTGGTGCCACAGTGCCCGGCGGTCACGAAGCCGCCTTCGACCGAGAAACCGATCGAGCAGCGGCCCGAACCGAAGGTGTAGGCGTTGCCGCCGATGACGTCGATCAGCGGAACCGGGGTCTCCACGCTGGTCTCGACCCGCAGCGCGTCGGCCGGAACGCCGGACGCGGTCGCCCACGACTTCGCGGCGGCCTCGCCACCCGCGTTGGCCAGCACGACGACGGAGTTGGTGACGGCGTCGACGTACCAGCCGGGCACCGTCTTCGGTGCGCCGGAAGCCTTGGCGTCCAAAGAAAGCTTCGCCGAGTCGAGCTGGGACGCACTCCGCGCGACGGTCTTCGGGGTGGCGCCTGCCGCGCGGACCGCGCCTTCCAAGGCCGCGTCGGCGACCGCGACGGTCAGCGTGGTGCCGGAGGCGTCCAGCCACGATCCGGCGTACGACGAACCGAGCTGGGTCTTGAGGGCACTGTCGGCCTTGGCCGCCTTCTGCTCGCCGGCGAGGCGGGCCCTGGCCTGGTCCGGGCTGATCTTCAGATCGCGCGACAGGGCCGCGACGATCTCCGACTGGACCTGGTCGGCCGCCGAAACGGTCTGACCGGCACTGGCGCTCGGCGTCAGCACGATGGCCGTCACCAGCCCGGCACCCGTGATGGCGGCCGCGGCGGCCGCAACGATCTTTCGGTTCATGCTCAGCGCTACCTCACCGACGGTTCCGGAAGGGGATCTCGTCCCCGAACCGTACGAGGCGCCTCACGCAAATGGTACATACCATTTAGGTCATATCCACCACAGTGGACTGGACCTTTCAGTGACCTTGTCGCAGGTCAGCGCACTCCGGCGTCCGTGTAGTCGACGCCGTACCCAGGGTTCAACTCGAGGTACTTCGAGTAGGTCGGCCGCCGGTCGATGAGTTCGCCGTACACCGCGCGGGACAGCGCGATCATCTCCGCGGCGAACGGTCCCATCTCCCCGCGCTCCGACCAGCCGACGAGATTCCGCCAGCTCAACGGGTTCCCCGCGATCGGAACGGCGACGATGCCCGGGATCTCGTGGAACAGCGGCTGACACAAAACCACCGCGTGTCCCGATTCGACCATCTCGATACAGGTCAGCACATCGGTCTCATACAACGAACGCGGCGTGAAACCCGATCTGGCGCACGCGGAAGCGAAACAGTCGCCGAAACAACCGTCCCCCGGCGTGGCACACCAGCGCTCGTCCGCCAGCGCACTCAGTTCGACCTCGTCGTGCCGCGCGCGCTCGTCGCGGGCCGACATCAGCACGAACACCGGATGATGCGCGAGCGTCCGCCACCGGAGACCGGGCTCGGGTGGCGGCGCCGCGTCACCACAGACGCCGACGAAGGCGAAGTCCAGCGAACCTTCGGCGGTGACACTCGCGAGTTCGTTGGCCGACCACGACGTATGCGTGGCGACGTGGATGTCGGGATGGGTGGTGCCGAGTCGCTGCAGGAGCGCGCCGAGCATCGGCCCCGTCGCCGAGCCCAGCCGCAGCGTCACCGGCTCACCGGTGCCGTTGTGCTGGGCCAGGCGCGCCGCCTCGTCGTGCAGGGAGGACACGGCGGGGAGCACCATCTTGGCCCGGTCGAGGACGAGGAGACCGAGCGCCGTCGGCCTCGTCCCGGTGTGGTCACGCAGGAACAACTTGCCGCCGAGCGTCCGTTCGATACGTTTCAACTGGGCGGTCAACGCGGGCTGCGCCATCCCGAGCGTGTTCGCCGCCTTCGTGATGCTCCCGAGTTCGGCGATCGCGCACATGATGCGTAGGTGGCGCAGTTCCAGCTCCATCCCTCTACGTTAGTAGACGTAACTGGACTGGACCAAGCGAACGAATGAGCTAAATGGGCTTCGTCCTGGATTGCCATCGATGTCAGCAATCCTGGACACCCCGGACGACAACCGGGCCGCCGGTGATCAGGGCCGGTCGCGTACCCGGATCGCGGCCTCGACGTTCTCCCGAAGCGTCCTGGTGACGCGATGTTCGGGTCCGAGTACCCGCTCCGCGTCGGCCAACGCCGCCTCGTACATCCGGATCGCGTGCGGCAGGTCGCCCGCCACCCCGTGGACGTAGGCCAGGTTGTTCCGCGAGTTCAACGTGTCCGCGTGGTCCTGCCCCAGCACCCGCTCACGATCGGCCAGCGTGCGCTCGTACATCTCGATCGCCCGCGGCAGGTCACCCGCGGACTCGTACGCCCCCGCCAGATTGTTCCGCGAGTTCAACGTGTCCGGGTGATCGTTCCCCAGGATCCGCTCACGATCGAACAACGTGCGCTCGTACATCTCGATCGCCCGCGGCAGGTCCCCGGCGGATTCGTAGGCGGCCGCCAGGTTGTTCCGCGAGAACAACGTATCCGGATGGTCCTCCCCCAGGACTCTCTCGCGACCGGTCAACGTCTCCGTGAACAACGAGATCGCTTTTCGGACGTCGCCGACCGACCAATGGGCGTAGGCGAGATTGTTGCGATAAAGCAGGGTCTCCGGGGCATCCGGGCCCAGCACCTGTTCGCGGTCGGCGAGGGTGGCCTCATGAAGGGGAAGTGCCCGCTCGGCGTCGCCCATCACCGCGTAGGCCATGGCCAGGTTGTTCCGGGAGCTCAGCGTGTCCGGGTGGTCCGTTCCCAGCACTCGCACACGCCCGGCCAGCGTCTCCTCGTGTATCGCGATGGCTTGCCGCACCTCACCGACCGCTTGGTGGGCGGCGGCGAGGTTGTTCCGGCAGGTCAGCGTTTCCGGGTGCTCCGCCCCGAGCACCCGCTCCTGGTCCGCGAGCGTCGACTTGAACAAGGAGATCGCCCGTCGCACCTCACCGGCCGCCTGGTACGCGGCCGCCAGACTGTTCAGCGAACGCAAGGTCACCGGGTGATCCGTGCCGTAAAGGCGTTCGCTGCCCTGAACGGCACGGGAGGACAACGCGATGGCGACGGCGGGTTTGCCCTGACCGAGAACGTAAAGACCGAGGTGGTTGGCGAGCACGCACAGCGCGTCGGCGTCGGCGTGCTCGAGCAACGCCTGAGCGTGCGGGAGGACCGCTTGGAATGCGGGCCAGTCTCCGGGCAGACGGGGGTCGGTGTCGTCCAGTGCGCGGGCGAGACTCGCGGCGGTGTCGTCGCGGGCGCGCGCGATGTCCTCGGGAAGCCGATGGGGATCGGCTGGATCCGGCGTGCGGGTCACGGCCTGCACGAGGCGGTGGACGTCGATCGTTTCGAGGTCGAGGGTGATCATGCTGTAGGCGGCCAGCCGGCCCAACGCCTCGGAGAGGTCCGGTTCCTCACCCGCGTCCTCCAGCAGCGACCGGGGGATGCGGTCGGGGGCGTGCCAGGCCAGTCTGTGCAACAACTTCGCGGCGAGAGGGGTGTCGGTGAGCCGGTCGAGGGTGACATGCCAGACCCTGGCCATCGTGCGCTGGGCGTCGCCGCCCTCCGCGGTCGCGGTGAACATCCGCGCCGGGAACCGGGTGAGCAGGTCGAGATAGCGCGCCGGAGTGATCCGGGCCTGGACGAGGTACGCCGCCGCCTGTTCGACCGCCAACGGCAGGTACCCCAGCTCGGCACACAGTTCCTCGGCGTCGGCCAGGTCGGCTTCCGGCCACTCCGCCCGGACGACCCGGCCGAATAACTCGACCGCCTCGTCCGGCGCCAGTACGTCGAGCGGCAAGGTGCTGACACCCCGCCAGCCGATTCCTTGTCTGCTGGTGATCAGGATCGTGCCGGTGCGCACTCGCTCCAGGAGACGGGCGGCCTGAGCGGGAGCGGTCAGGTTGTCCAGGATCAGCAGCCAGCCGGTGTTCCCGGCCAGCCACCCCATGGCCAGTTCGGTGCGCTGTTCCCAAGGAAGTCCCACCGAGTCCGGCGACAGCGCCACGGCCAGTTCGGCCAGGCCGTCGTCGATCGCCGCGACCGTATCCGCTGTCACCCACCACACCAGGGAGAAGCTGTCCGCGTGCAACTCGGCGAACCTCGCGGCCAAGGTGCTCTTACCGACGCCACCCAATCCGTGCACCGCCACGACCGCTACCCGGCGAACGGTCGTCGCCACGCTCTCCAATCGGGCCAGCTCGTCCGTGCGTCCGACGAACACCCCGGTGTCCGCGGGCAGCTTCCGGACGGGGGCCGATGTGTCGCCCTCGGCGAGGATGTCGGTGATGAACTTCGCGATCTGGCCGTAGACAAGGGAATCCCGGTCGGCGGGCTTGCAGATGTCGACGTGGTCGGCGTCGACAGGGATCGGCCGGACCCGAGGCAGCCCGGGGTTGGCCGAAACCTCGTCGACCACTCGCACCCCCTTGGTGGGATACGCCTCGAAGAAGACCAGACTGCGGATTCCGGATTCGTCGGCCCAATCGCGATACCGGTCGTTCAGGTGACGGAGGTGGGCGGCGTTGCGTTTGAGGTCCTTCACCGCCGCCGTGGCCCGGTAGACCAGGCCGAGCGCCTTGACGACACCGGCCAGCCCCGAACCGGTGTGCGGTGTCCCCAGGAAGACCACCCCACGAGCGGCCTTGGCGAACACCGCGAACTCGGTTCGCCCCTCGGCCGCGTGCAGCAGGATCTCCTTGGCGAGCAGACCGCCCATGCTGTGGGTGACGAAGCACAGGGGCCGCTGCCCGATGCCGAGGTTCTGCAATCGGGCCATCAGATTGATCGCCCGGTCCTGCATGGGCATCGCCGTTCCACGCCAGCCCGTCGACCAGGCTTCGTAGCCCACCGACCACACCGCCACGCGAGCGAAGTCCTCGGCGAGCCATTCCGGCCAGAACGATCTCCCGGTCCAGGACTTGCGCGCGTCACCGTCCAGGCCGTGCAGGAAGACCACGTCCAGCACCGCCGATTCCGGGACCCGGATCTTCAGGACGTCGGGCAATCTCGGACCTCTTCCAGCACGGAGTTCGCCGGGACGACGCCCCGGCCACGCGACCGCTTCGGTCGCGCCGCCACCGGTTGTCGGCCGCTCCGTGCTCACCGTTACGCGCGAAGACGGTCCGGGAACGACAGGCGCGTCGCCACTCGCTCACGAAGGTCGTTTGGACTTGCGGTTCAGGAACGCCGAGGCCCCGAAGCCGTGGGCGACCACGCTCGCCAGCACGGTCACCGCCATGACGCTCAGCGCGACGTCCGCCGCGTCGCCGTCGAGGGAGTTGAAGGCCAGCAACCCGAATACGATCGACGCCGCGCCTCGGGGCGCCAGCAGGCCGATGGTCATCCGGTCCTTCCAGCGCAGATCGGTCCGCAGCAGGGTGAGCAGTACCGGGACCAGCCGGGCGACGGTCAGCGCGACGACGCTGACGATCACCACGCCCCAGGTCAGGCCGAAGCCCAGCACCAGCACCGCGGTACTGCCGAAGACGAACCACATCAGCAGTCCGCACAGCGAACTGACGTCCTCGGCCAGCCCGAGTTCGTCTCCGCTGGGGTGCCGGGCGGTCTTGTAGGCGATACCGCAGATGAACGCCGCGACGAAGCCGTTGCCGCCGATCGCGACGGCGGCGGTGTAGGTCAGCAGCGGGATCGCGACGGTCGCCACCCGCGCGGAATGCGGGGTGGACCAGCCGTGCCTGCCCGCCACGTTCATCGCGACCGCCGCGAGCGCGCCGACGACGGATCCCGTCAGGACGGCCAGCAGTGCCGCCGGGATCGCGGCCTGCAAGGCCTGGACGGGGGTGTTCGCCTGGTGATGGCTCCCCGCGAGGGTGAGCGCGAAGATGAACACGGGTGCGACGACGCCGTCGTTGTAGCCGCTCTCGACGTTCAGCAGATGCCGCACGCGTTCGGGCACCCGGACGTCGTGCACCACCGACGTCGCCGGCGCGAAGTCGGTCGGGGCGATGATGCACGCGATCAGCAGCACCACCGCCCAGCCGATCCCCGGCAGGACCAGCAGTCCGACGCCCATGGTGATCAGGATCGTCAGCGGCAGCGCGATCAGCAGCAGCCGCACCGCGGTCTTCCCGTCATGGCCGAGATAGCCGCCCTTGACCGCGGTGGCGTCGACGAACAACAGCAGCGCGAGGATCAGTTCCGCGGCGTTCAGGGCGATCTCGGTGTTGAGCCCGTTCCCGAGATCGTTGCGGGTGGTGAAGCCGATCGCGAGTCCGGCCACGACCATCGCCATCGGCGCGGTGATCTGCCACCGTTCCAGCCGCGCCGCCGTCATCGTCCACGCCAGCACGACGACCGCGCCGACGAGCACGCTCTGGATCATCTACCCCGCCCCTCGTTCCCGGTGGACTCCCCTGCCACCGGGAACGAGCATAAAGCCAGGGCGGGCCGTGACGGTCCACAAAGGAACGCCGATCACACCACCGCGCCGTTGTCGTCGCGCTCCCGGGTCCGCGCGGGTTTCCGGTTCGGGCGTCCGGCGCCGGGCCAGCGCTTGTCCAGCAGGATGGCGACGGGACCGGCGGTGGCCACTGTGGACACCGTGCCGGCGACGAGGCCGAGCAGGAGCGCGAGCGCGAAGTCGGCGAGCGAGCCGTCACCGAGGAACAACAGTGCGCCGAGGACGAACAGCACGCCGATCCCGGTGTTGATCGTCCGCGGCAACGTCTGCAAGACCGCGGAGCCGACGACGCGGGTGAACGGTTCCTTGCGGCGCAGGCCCCGGATCTCCCGGACCCGGTCGAAGACCACCACCGAGTCGTTGACCGAATAGCCGATCACGGTCAGCAGCGCGGCCAGGAAGACACCGTCCATCGACTTGCCCAGCCAGGCGAAGATCCCGAGGATGAGCAGGACGTCCTGGGCCAGCGCGACCACCGTGGCCAGACCGAGCCGCCAGTCGAACCGCACCGCCAGGTAGATCAGCTGCGCCAGCACCGCGAGGCAGAGCGCGATCACCGCCTTGGTGCGCAGTTCGGCACCGAGGCTCGGGCCGATCTGCTCGTCGCGGATCTCGGTGGCGTCACCGGCGACCCCGGACACCGCGGCCCGGATCCGTTCGGTGGCCGCCTCGTCGATCGGCTCGGTGCGGACCGAGATGTCCTTCTCCCCGGACATCTGCACGACGGCGCGCGGGAATCCGGCGTCGGAGACGGCGTCGCGGACCTGTTCGACGTCGGCCGCGGCGGTGGTGCCGTATTCGATCACCCGGCCGCCGGTGAACTCCACACCGAGGTTCGGCCCGGCCACCAGCAGTCCGGTGACGGCGGCGATGACGACCGCGCCCGCCACCGTCAGCCAGCGTTTCGGCCGGGCGAGGAATTTCGGGTCGCGGCGGTTCACCCACTGGCGGACCCGGCCTTCGTGGGTCAGCCCGGACAACCGGGGCTTGCGCGCGACCACGCCGCGCATCGTGAGGTGCAGCAGCAACCGGGTGAGCACGAGTGAGATGAACAGCGCCACGACCACACCGATCGAGAGCGTCACCCCGAAGCCGCGCACCGGTCCGGAAGCCAGCCAGAACAGCAGCCCGCCGGCGAGCAGCGTGGTCACGTTCGAATCGACGATCGCCGACAGCGCTCCGCTGAACCCTCGGCTGACCGAACGGGGAAGTGAGCCTCCCCGTTTGACCGAGTGTTCCTCTCTCGCCCGTTCGAAGACGAGGACGGTCGCGTCGACGGCCATGCCGATGGCGAGGACGAAGCCCGCGAGTCCGGGCAAGGTCAGCGTCGCGCCGAGGGCAAGCAGGACGGCGTATGACACGGCGGCGTAGATCACCAGCGTGCCCACGGCGACGAGCCCGGCCAACCGGTACACCGCCAGCAGGAACAGCGCGGTCAGCGCCAGGCCGATGACGGCGGCGCGGGCGCTGGCGTCGATGGCGGCCTCTCCGAGCGTGGGGCCGACAGTGCGTTGTTCGATGATCTCGACCGGCGTCGGCAGCGCGCCGGCGTTGATCAGCAGTGCCAGATCCTTCGCCTCGGCGGGTGAGAACCGGCCGGTGATCTGCGTACTCCCACCGACAATGCCGACCTGGCAGGCGACCTGGGGGCTGACCTGCGGCGACGAGATCACCTTGTCGTCGAGGGCGATCGCCACCCGGCGGGCCGGGTCACCGGGCGGGGAACAGGCGGCCTGCCCGGTCAGTCTTTCCCAGGCGCGACCGGAATCCCCCTTGAAATCGACGGAAACGAGCCAGCCGCCGCCCTGGGAATCGACCGACGAAAGTGCTTCGTCGACGCCTTCCCCGGTCAACGCCGCGGGCCCCAGCGTGATCGGCTGCCCGCTCTCGTCGGGCAGCACGCGGGTGCCCGCCGACTCCCCGGCCGGCGCGCCGAGCACCGGATGGAAGGACAGCTGCGCGGTCCGGCCGATCACTTCGACGGCTTCGCGTGGATTCCGCACGCCGGGCAGTTCGACGATGATCCGGTTGTCCCCGGAGCGGGCGAGCATGGGTTCGGCCACGCCGAGCGCGTCGACCCGGCGGCGCAGCACCTCGAGGGTGCGGTCGGTGGTCTCGGCTCCCGCGGTGGCGGTCGGTGAATCCTTGGTCTCCAGCACGATCTGCGTGCCACCACGCAGATCGAGCCCCAGACGCGGGGCGGTGGTCAGCAACAGGTAGACGGTCGCGGCGAGGACGACCAGCGAGACGACGGCTCGACCGGTCATGCCTCGCCGCGCGGTTTCGCGCGGCACGACGGTTTCTCCTCGATGAACGCGCGTCCGGACGAGGACGCGCGGATTCCCGGTACGGACACGGGGAAGACGTGCCCGTGAAGCTCGGCTACGGCTACCGGGAGGGAGGAGCGCGATCCCCCAGCGCGAGGCGGTGTGCCGCGTGGGAGGGAGGGGTGACGTCGGCGTGGAGTTCGTTCAGGCGGAGCAGCGTCGTCGACGCGGGCCCGTGCGGAACGGTGCCGAAGAGGGGCAGATCACCGTGACCGTGGACACCCAGGAGCGACGGCTCGGCCGCCAGCCTGCCCGCGGCGCGCACGGGTGCCACGGCCTTCGAGACCGAGGCGTCGACCACCGCGTTCGTCCCGCGGGACTCGGCCGCGGCGGCGGAATCGACGGAATGCAGGACGGAGAACAGGCCCAGCGCGGTCAGGACGGCGGCGAGCAGCGCCAGCACGGGCAGCCTGCCCGGCCGGGACGTCCCGCGCTCCACCGTCATCGACACACTCCTGGGGTTCTCGCCGACACCCTACTTGGCGACGGCGTCCCGCCACAGGCGCGCGACGCCGGCGCGGACCCGGTCCTCCCCCAGATCCGGCAGCAACGCGGTCACGTGCTCGGCCGCCAACGGCGCGAGCAGGGCGTGCGCGGTGTGTTCGGGATCAGGGGTGCCGTCGAGCAGCATCGTCACGTGCCGGTGCCAGAACCGGTAGGCGCCGATGCGGTAGCGCGCGCCGGGCGCCGCGGTCTCCGACATCCGCACCAGCGGCAGATGCTTGAGCAGGTAGTCGAGGTAGGCCTCGGCGAAAGCCGCGAGACGGTCCGCGGGCGAGGCGCCGGAGCCCAACGGCGGCGGTCCTTGCAGAACACCTTCCTGAAGCACGCGTTCCCGTGCGTCCAGCAACCCCGCGGCCAGCCCGGCCTTGTCGCCGAAGCGGCGGAACAGCGTCCCCTTGCCCACACCGGCGGCCGCCGCCACCTGATCCATGGACACCGCGTCGACACCGTGTTCGGCGAACAGCGACGCGGCCGCGTCCAGGATGGCGGCCCGGTTGCGGGCGGCGTCCGCGCGTTCCTTGGGCGGCGGTGTGCGCAGGAGTTCCAACGGCGTTGCGAAAGCGGACTGCGGTCCGTTATGGTCGTGAGGCACATGCGGACTATAGTCCGATTAACTGGAGGTAGCGACATGACGACCCTGATCACCCGTGACGAGCTGAAGGCCGCGATCGACGCGAAGGCCGTGACCGTGATCGACGCGCTGGGCGGCGAGTACTACGCCAAGCAGCATCTGCCCGGCGCCGTCCCCCTGGTCCTCGCGGACGTCGACGCGCGGGCGGCCACCGTCCTGCCCGATCGCGGCGCCGCGATCGTCACCTACTGCTCGAACCCGGCGTGCCCCAACAGCGGGCAGGTCGCCGACCGCCTCACCGCGCTCGGCTACACCGACGTCCGCAAGTACCGGGAGGGCATCGAGGACTGGGCCGCCGCCGGCCTGCCCCTCGAACAGGCCTGACGGTCAGCCGGGCACGCGGCTCCGCAGGATCTCGACCCCGTCGCCGTCGAGTTCGTCCACAGGGGCCGCTCGTCCGGTCATGGCCATGACCAGTGCCAAGGTCGTGCCCGAGACGAGCGGCCCGGACCCGACGGCGAAGGGGCCGTCCGTCGCTTCCAGCCGCAGGCCACCGATGCGTCCCTTCGCCATCACCACCAGATCGGCACCCTGGTAGTACCCGGCCAACGAGGTGAGGACCGCGATCGGATGGTCGCGGCGGATGCCGAGCGGACGGCGGATGTCCTCGCCGTGCACGATCACCTCGCCGAGCATCGCCATTTTCGGCAGGGGCGGTTTCGTCGTGCTCGTCACGACGCGACGGAACCGCTCCAGCGTCTCCGCGCCGCTCGACCCCAGGTGTTCGGCCAGCCGCATCGCGACCTGCTCGTCGAAGTCGAACCGGCAGCGGATCACCCCGGCCATCCAGCGCAGCGGCGTGAGGCTCGCCGCCGCGGTGAGATGGGCCAGTACCTCGCGCACCGTCAGCCCGCTGCACAGCGACGGCGTCTCCCACTGTTCTTCGGTGAGTCCGATGAGGTCCTTCGCCAGCATGGCCCGTTCGGTGTGGATCACTGGCCAGACCCCGGACGCCGCGCGACTGCGCGATTTCGGTCCCGTATTCGTCATTCCGGACTCCCTCCAGTCGTTCCGGAGAGGGAGACTCCCGACGCCGCCCGAAATCATCGGCCGCGGATACCTCGAGGGCGAACCGTGACGGAGGGTCCGGAGCACAGCGCGGTTTCGCCGTGCTCCGGACCCTCTCCCGGTCAGGACTCCCGGCGCCTCCGTCCGGCCAGGAGCAGCAGGGCCCCGATGGCCAGCATCCCGAGCGCCAGTACCGACATGGTCTTCACCGGCGAACCCGTGACGGCCAGCCCCGGCGGCCGCGGCGTGTTCGGCGGCTGCGGGTTCGGCTTGTCCGGCGGCTGCGGAGTCGGCGGCACCCGGGTGTCGGTGCCGCAGTCGGGATTCTCCGAGCCCGGCGGGCAGTTCCCGCCCGGGGTGTCGGACGTGACGACGTTGCGGAGCCGGTGGTCACCGCTCGCGGGCGACTTCACGGTGACGGCGTAGGTGACGGTGGCCTTCTCCCCCGGAGCGAGCTTGCCCTTCCAGGTGAGCTTCGGCGCGGCATAGGTCGCCGTTCCGGTACTGACCTTCACCGCGCCGTCGAAAGTCGCGTCGTCGAGCACCTGGGTCAGGTCGTCGGTGAACGTCGCATCGTCCACGGTGGCCTGGCCGGTGTTCTCCACGGTCACGGTGTAGGTGACGACCTCGCCGGGTTTCGCCTCCGCCTTGTCGACCGTCTTCTTGATCTTCAAGCTGGACAACGGGGTCGTCGTCCCGCACTTCGGATCCTTGCTGCCCGGCGGGCAGTTGCCGCCCGGGGTGTCGGTGGTGACGACGTTGGTCAGCTTGCCGTCACCGCCGGTCTTGGTCACCTTCACGCTGTAGGTGACCGTCGCCGTCTGCCCGATCTCCAGATCGCCGGTCCAGGTCAGCTTCGGTTCCGAGTAGGTGACCTCACCGATCGTCGCCTTGCCGTCCTTTGCGAACTCGGCGTCGTCGAGGACCTCGGTGAGGTCGTCGGTGAAGGTCGCCCCGGCCAGCTTGGTCTTGCCGGTGTTCCGGACGGTGACCGTGTACTTGACGACGTCGCCCGGGTTCGCCGTCGCCTTGTCCGCCTTCTTCTCCAGCGTGATGCCGGGCACCGGGGTGACGGTCGAACAGGCCGGGTCGTCGGACTGCGGCGGGCAGGTGCCCGGCGTGTTGGTGCTGACGGTGTTCCGCAGTTCGTGATCACCCTTGACCGGGTTCTTCACCTTCACCGAGTACTTCAACGTGGTCGACGCGCCCACCGGGAGGTCCCCGGTCCACACCAGGTTCGGCGCGGTGAACGCGAAATCGCCGGCGATCGGCGTGGACTTCGCGTCGCCTTGGTAGTCCGCGTCGTCGAGCACCTCGGACAGATCGTCGGTGACGCGTGCGGCGTCTTCACCGACCAGATCGACCTTGCCGGTGTTGGTGACCGTGACGGTGTACGTGACGACGTCACCCGGGTTCGCGCTCTGCTTGTCCGAGGTCTTCTTCACCGTCAGTTCGCGGGACGGTACGTCCGCGACGCAGTTCGGGTCGGTCGAATCCGGCGGGCAGTTGTTGCCCGGCGTCTCCGAAGTGACCACATTGGACAGTTTCTTGTCACCGGGGTTCGGCTTCTTGATCTTGACCGTGTAGGTGATCGTCGACGTCTGGCCGATGTCGAGCGAACCGGTCCAGCTCAGCTTCGGCGCCGCGTAGGTGACGTCACCGATCGTCGCGGCGCCGTCGTTCTGGTAGTCGGCGTCGTCGAGAACCTGGGTCATGTCGTCGGTGAACGACGCACCCTCCTGTTTGGTCTGCCCGGTGTTGGTGACGGTGACCGTGTACTTCACCGTGTCGCCCGGGTCGACCGACTTCTTGTCCGCGGTCTTCTTGATGAGCAGCCCGGAAACCGGCGTCGTCGTCCCGCACTTCGGATCCGTCGAACCCGGCGGGCAGTTGCCCCCCGGCGTGTCCGAAGTGACGGCGTTGACGAGCTTCTTGTCGCCGTCGCCCGGGTTCTTCACCTTGACGGTGTAGGTGACCGTTGCCGTCGCACCGATGTCGAGGTCGCCCGTCCAGGTCAGCTCCGGCTCGGCGTAGGAGACCGTGCCGATGGTCGCCGCGCCGTCGCCCTGGTAGTCGGCGTCGTCGAGGACCTTGGTCAGGTCGTCGGTGAACGTCGCACCGGAAACCTTGGTCTGCCCGGTGTTCCGCACGGTCACGGTGTACTTCACGACGTCACCGGGGTTCGCCGACTGCTTGTCGACGACCTTCTTGATCTCCAGGCCCGACACGGGGGTCTCCGTGCCACAGGCCGGATCCGTCGAACCCGGCGGACAGTTCCCGCCCGGCGTCTCGGAAGTGACGACGTTCTTGAGCCGGTTGTCACCGGTGTTGGGGTTCTTGACCTTCACGGTGTACGTGACCGTGGCCGTCACACCGATGCCGAGATCGCCGGTCCACGTCAGCTTCGGCGACGCGAAAGTCACGGTACCGATGGCCGAGGCACCGTCGTTCTGATAGTCGGCGTCGTCGAGGACCTGGGCCAGGTCGTCGGTGAACGTCGCGCCCGACAGCTTCGTCTGGCCGGTGTTCTGCACCGTCACCGTGTACTTCACGACATCGCCCGGGTTCGCCGACTGCTTGTCGGCGATCTTCTTGATGACCAGACCGGAAACCGGCGTCGTCGTCCCGCACTTCGGATCCGTCGAACCCGGCGGACAGTTCCCGCCCGGAGTCTCGGAAGTGACCGTGTTGACGAGCTTCTTGTCGCCAGGGTCGGGACTCTTGACCTTCACGGTGTAGGTGACCGTGGCCGTCTCGCCGATGTCGAGGTCGCCGGTCCAGGTCAGTTTCGGCGCCGCATAGGACACCGCGCCGATGGTCGCGGCACCGTCGTTCTGGTAGTCCGCGTCGTCGAGCACCTGGGCCAGATCGTCCGTGAAGGTGGCACCGGTCAGCTTCGTCTGGCCGGTGTTCCGGACGGTGACGGTGTACTTCACGACGTCACCCGGGTTCGCCGACTGCTTGTCGACCGCCTTCTCGATCATCAGACCGGACACCGGCGTCGTCGTCCCGCACTTCGGATCCGTCGAACCCGGCGGACAGTTCCCACCAGGAGTCTCGGAAGTGACCACGTTCTTGAGCTGATTGTCCCCGGTGTTGGGGTTCTTCACCTTGACCGTGTACGTGACCGTCGAGGTCTCGCCGACTTCGAGATCACCGGTCCAGGTCAGCTTCGGCGACGCGAAAGTGACCGCGCCGATCGTCGCCGCACCATCGTTCTGATAGTCCGCGTCGTCGAGCACCTGCGTCAGATCGTCCGTGAAGGTCGCGCCGGCCAGCTTCGTCTGACCCGTGTTCCGCACGGTGACCGTGTACTTCACGACATCACCCGGGTTCGCCGACTGCTTGTCGACCGCCTTCTCGATGATCAGACCGGACACCGGCGTCGTCGTCCCGCACTTCGGATCCGTCGAACCCGGCGGGCAGTTGTTACCCGGGATCTCCGAAGTGACCACATTGGACAGCTTCTTGTCGCCGGGGTTGGGGTTCTTCACCTTCACCGTGTAGGTGACCGTCGATGCCTGGCCGATGTCGAGCGAACCCGTCCAACTCAGCTTCGGCGACGCGAAAGTGACCGCGCCGATGGTCGCCGCACCGTCGTTCTGATAGTCCGCGTCGTCGAGGACCTGCGTCAGGTCATCGGCGAAGGACGCGGCGTCCTGCTTGGTCTGCCCGGTGTTGGTGACGGTGACCGTGTACTTCACGACATCACCCGGGTTCGCCGACTGCTTGTCGACCGCCTTCTCGATCTTCAGGCCCGACACCGGGGTATCGGTGCCACAAGCGGGATCCGTGGATCCCGGCGGGCAATTCCCGCCCGGCGTCTCGGACGAGACCGCGTTCTTGAGCCGGTTGTCACCGGTATTCGGGTTCTTCACCTTGACCGTGTACGTGACCGTGGACGTCTCGCCGACACCGACGTCACCGGTCCACGTCAGCTTCGGCGCCGCGTAGGACACCGCACCGATCGTCGCCGCGCCGTCGCTCTGGTAGTCCGCGTCGTCGAGAACCTGCGTCAGGTCATCGGTGAACGTCGCACCGGAAAGCTTCGTCTGGCCCGTGTTCTGAACAGTGACCGTGTACTTCACGACATCGCCCGGGTTCGCCGACTGCTTGTCGGCGATCTTCTTGATGAGCAGACCGGAAACCGGCGTCGTCGTCCCGCACTTCGGATCGGTCGAACCCGGCGGACAGTTCCCGCCCGGGGTCTCGGAAGTGACCACGTTCTTGAGCCGGTTGTCACCGGTGTTGGGGTTCTTCACCTTGACCGTGTAGCTGATCTCGGCGCTCGCCCCGACGGCCAGCGTGCCCGTCCAGGTCAGCTTCGGCGCCGCGTAGGACACCGAACCCGGCGACGCGGTTGCGTCGTTCTGGAAGGCCGCGTCGTCGAGCACGCCGGTCAGATCGTCGACGACCTTGAGGTCGGCGGCGGTGACCCTCCCCGTGTTGGCGACCTTGATCGTGTAGCGCACGGTGTCACCGGGGTTCGCGGATTCCTTGTCCGCGGTCTTCGTCACCGTGTACGCGGGAGCGGGCACCTTGGTCTTGGCGCAGGCCGCGGCCGGGTCGTCCGGGCAGCGGTTGTCGGGCGGTACCACCGGCGGCGGTCCGATCGGGACGGTCGCGCGGTTCACCAGTTCCTTGCCGATCGCGGCCTCTTCGACCTTGACGCGCACGGTCAGCGTCGCGGTCTCGCCGACGGCGAGGCCGTTCACGGCCCAGTCGATCGGGCCGGTACCGGACGCGGTCCCCTTCGACGGCTCGGACGACACGTAGGTCGTACCCGGCGGAAGCGTGTCTCGCACCGTGAGCGCGGGTACCGGGATCACGCCGGTGTTCCGCAGGGTCACCTTGTAGGTCAGGGTGTCGCCCGGCACCGCCTCGGCGAGGTCGACCGACTTCGTGAGCTGGTATCCCGGCGACGCGACGGTGTTCCGCACCGTGTTCGAGGTGCGTTCCTGCTGGCGGCCGGTGTCCTCACCGCGGAAGGTCAGTTTGCCGGTGTTGTCGAGTTTGGTGCCGTCCGGCACCGTCGCGCCGACCTTGACCTTGAAGGCGACCTTCTGCGATTGCCCCGGCGCGAGGTTCCGCAGCCGGCAGCTGACCACCTGCCCGGCGGCCGAACAGTCCGGATTGGACCCGGCCACGAAGGTCACGCCGTCCGGCAGCGTGTCCGTGAGCACCACGTTCGTCGCCGTGTCGAGGTCGTTGGTGGAACCGTCGGCGTGTTTGTTGGCGACGTCGAAGGTGTAGGTGACGTCGTCGCCCTTGGTGACGTAACCCGGCGGATTGTCGTTCGTGTTGCCGACCGGGTCGTTGGCCTTGGTGATCTGCAGGTCCGGTTCGAGTGCGTCGGTGACCAGCCAGACCACCTGCGGGTAGAGCGCGTCGCCGGTCGTGCCGATCTTCACCTGGAGCGCGGACGTGCCCGCCGGGACCTTGCCGGTGATGTCGATGCTGCGGGCGTCGTAGCCGACGTTGTTGACCGGATTCGGATTCCGGGCGGTGACGTTCGATCCCGTGCCGTTCGCCGCCACCTGGTCGATCCGGCTGCTGAAAGCGTTGTTCACCGCCGTGCCGGCGGGTCCGGGCAAGGAGATGTCCTGCAGGCTGGCGGCGTTCGGGCCCACCTGGAGGTAATCACCGGTGATCGGCGCGTCCCCGTCGCCGGCGACGATGCCGAGTTCGACACTGGGCTGACGGGAGGTCGGGGCCTTGATGCCGCTCAGCGCGATGGTCGCCGAAACCGGCGTACCGCCACCCGCGACACGCTGGAGACCGTCCCACACCTGCAGATAGCGCAGCGGTTCGCTGGCCAGTTCGTAGGCCACCACCAGCGACCAGCCGCCCCAGCAGCCGAGGTTGGTCGGGCTGATCGACTGGCCCTGGCAGGCCTGGATGTCGGAGACGGTGTACTGACCGGTCCCGGACTTGGTCACCGTGTCGGTGACGTCGGCCGCGCCGCCGTAGGCGTACAGGGTCGGGTTGCCGGGTGTGGTGAGCGCGGGGAACCAGTCGTAGGTCTCCGCGGTGATCCGCTGGTAGGAGGTCGACCCCGGCGTCTTCATCGACACCTGGTTGCCCTTCGGGCCGTCGCCCGAGGTCCCGCTGGTGGCGACCGGGTTGAACTGCCAGTACAGCCGGGCGTTGAGCACCTTCGCGCCGGCCGGGATGCTCAGGCTCGCCGCCGAGGCGGTGTTGCCGGGCGCGGCGGGGTCGGTCTTGATCCAGGACACCGGGCTCGCGTTGCTCGCGGAGGCGTCGCAGACGACGCCGATACCGCATTGGACCACCGAGTTGGCGGCCATCGCGATCCCGCCGTGCGCCAGGCCGGAGTACACCGGCTGCGGCCCGATCGGGCGTTCGGTGCCCGCGCCCCGCGGTTGCGTCTGGGCGCTCGCCGGCAGCGGGGCGCCCATCACCAGGGCGACGACCACCACCGTGAGCATCGCCATGCCCCGGCGAAACCGATTTCGCCCGCGCCGTTCCGCCATACCGCCTCCGCCTCACCCCTCGCTCCCATCGGCCCAGGGCAGGACGGACGGGGACAGCGAGCCCGATCGAGGGTCATCCTGTGTCGGCAAGATCATCGACGGCAACCGGGATCGGCGGCGTCCCCTGGATAGAACCCCTTGGGTGAGGACAAAACCCCCGGACGGGTGATGAAAACGGTGTTCACCAGACCGTCCACAACGGACACCGAAATTCCGGAACGTGGTGTTTTCCGGCGGAAACGGGCTCTCCTCGGAAAGCGTCCGGACGATCTCGCCGACGATCACCTCGGGTTCGGACTTCGGGACGTAGTGCCCGGACCGCTCCGCGATCACATGCCGTCCACCATGGCGAACAGCCGTCTGCCGTCGCGGGTGACCACCCACTCCGGCTCGCCCTGGGTATGGGTCACGGCGCGGTCCCGGCGGTGATGCGCCAGCCTGTGGCGTCGACCTGCCGCCGCCAGAACTCCGCGAAACGTCCTCGCCGGGCAAGGAGTTCTTCGACGCCGCCGTCCTCCACGATCCGGCCGTCTTCCAGGAAGACGACCCTGTCGGCATGGCGGATCCCGGCGATCCGGTGGGTGACGATCACCCGCGTACGCGGCACGGGGTCGGCACTGAGCGAGCGGACGACGGCGTCTTCGTTCTCCGTGTCGAGCGCGCTGGTGGCCTCGTCGACCAGCAGGATCGGCGCCGGTTTGAGCAGAGCGCGGGCGATGGACACGCGTTGCCGCTCACCACCGGAAAGCGCGCTTCCCGCCTCGCCGACGACCGGGTTCCGGCCGTCGAGCAGTTCGTCGACCTTGGCGAGGCCGACGACCTCCGCGACCCGTCGTTCGTCGGCGGTGGGGTCTCCGGCGAGGACGTTGTCGCGGACCGAACCGTCGAAGAGGTACGGCTGCTGGAAAACGACGGTGACGAGGTCACGCCGGTCGGCCGCCGTCAGCTCGGCGAGATCCGTCCCGCCGACGAGGACACGTCCGTTCGTGGGCTGGTGCACTCCGGCGAGCAGCGCGAGGACGGTGCTCTTGCCGGAACCGGACGGGCCGACGATCGCGGTCGTCGTCCCCGGTTCCAGGGTGAGGCCGAAGTTCTCGAGCACGTCCTCGCCGCCGGCCGCGTACCGGAATCCGACGTCCTCGAACCGGATCCTCGGCGCGACCGACCGGTCCGGCGCGACGGCGGTCCCGGCCGGGGCCACCGGGGCGGTGAGCACCGTGCGGATGCGGCCGAGCGTGGTGGCGGCGGTCTCGATACCGGGTGCGAGGTCGCCGAGTGCGGTGAACGGCTCCAGATAGCGGGCGATCACCACGATCAGCGCGATCGCCTCCGGAACGCTCAGATCACCTTGCGCGGCCAGGAGAACGGTCGTGCCGGCGAGAAGGACCAGCGCGAGCTGACCGGCGACGCCGAACAGCACCTGGCCCGGGATCTGCAGCCGCAGCAGGCGGACGGTCGCTCCGTGCTGGGCGGC
>NZ_JACBXD010000189.1 GCF_013870525.1 Amycolatopsis pittospori | reverse complement strand
GTTGCGAAAGATGCTCCTATTGATGTCAAGGGGTGTTGGTGAGGTTGTTGATGTCTGTGATGAGTGTTCGGTGGATCTCGCGGGCGGCGTAGCGTTTGAGGCAGCGGATGATGTGTCGTTTGGGGATGCCTTCGGTGGTGCGGCGTTCGACGTAGGCGCGGGTGCGGGGGCAGTGGCGCATGCGGACGATGACGATGCGGTAGAGGGCTGCGTTGGCGTGGCGGTCGCCGCCGCGGTTGAGGCGGTGGCGGTCGGTGCGTCCGCTGCTGGCGGGGATGGGTGCGGTGCCGCAGAGGTGCGCGAAGCGTGCTTCGGTGTCGATGCGGTGGGGGTTGTCGCCGGCGGTGGTCAGGAGTTGGGCGGCGGTGTCGGGGCCGACGCCGAACACGGCTGTGGTGGCGGGCAGGACCTTCCGGGTCAGGGTCGTGAGGTCGGTTTTGGTGTCGGTGATCTCGTCGGTGAGGTGCTGGATGCGGCGGGCCAGGCGGCGTAGCGCGGTTGTGGCGGCGTTGGCGGGGTTGGTGAGGTCGGTGCCGGGGCGGAGCCGGGCGCAGGTGGTGATCAGGGCTTTTCCGGTCAGGCCGGTGAGGGATTCGCGCAGCGCGGCGGGTGCGGTGACGATCAGGGCGTCGAGCTGGTTGAGCGCGGCGGTGCGGGATTTGACCGCGCCGCTGAGCACTGTGCGCAGGGCGGTGATGGCGGTGGCGGGCCCGGTGCCGGCCTTGGGTGTGGTGTCCGCGCGGCCCGACAGCACGGCGTGAGCGGCGTTGACCGCGTCCTGGGTGTCGGTCTTTCCCTTGCGGCGGCGGGTATGCCGGTCCGGTTGGTTGACCTCCACCACCGTGACACTCTCGGCGGTCAGGTAGCGGGCCAGGCCCGCGCCGTAGGAGCCGGTGCCCTCGACACCCACCGCGCCGAGTGTCCCGAACCCGGCCAGCCACTCCCGCAACGCGGCATAACCGGCGGTGGTGGCGGGAAACGTGCGGGTCCCCAGTACCCGGCCGAGGTGGTCGAGAGCGGCGGCGGTGTGAGTGTCTTTGTGGGTGTCGACCCCGCCGGTCACCTGGGCCGTGTCGACGGTGCTCTGCTGATCGGTCATCCTGATAGCTGCCATTCCGTGTCTCGATCGGTCAAACGGATGGCACGTACCGGGCCGGGGACGGACAACACAGTGATGGGTGTCCTGGTGGCACAGGCTCCTATCAAGTCACATCCCCCGGCCTGGTCACGTGCACGAACAGAGACCACAGCAAGACCGGCAGATCTTTCGCAAGACAACCCACCCAGGGCGTCAGTGGCTTTC
>NZ_JACBXD010000188.1 GCF_013870525.1 Amycolatopsis pittospori | reverse complement strand
CGGGTCGCGGTCGTGCGGGCGGTGTTGCTCGACGTCGACGACGTCTGGCATCTCGCGGTGACGCTGGAGGATGATCTTGGTTCCGAGCTTTACGCTCAGCATGGCCGGTATCGCTATTTCGGTGTCGATGAGGTCGAGCCGCTGTGACGCGCCGGGTGCTGGTGGCCGGGGTCGGGAACATTTTCCTCGGTGATGACGGGTTCGGTGTCGAGGTCGTCCGGCGCCTGTCCACACAGGACTTCCCAGACGGTGTGCGGGTGGCCGACTACGGCATCCGCGGTCTGCATCTGGCCTACGATCTGGCGGGCGGTGGTTACGGGCTGACGGTCCTGGTCGACGCCACGATGCGCGGTGACCCGCCGGGCACGGTGTATGTCGTCGAGCTGGACCTCCCGGACGGGCCACCCCAGGTCACCGGAGAGGCGCTCGACGCGCATGGCATGCAGCCCGATGTGGTGCTGAACCTGGTCGCGCTGCTCGGTGGTGACCCCGGCCGGGTACTGCTCGTGGGGTGTGAACCGGCGGTGCTGGCACAGCGGATGGGACTCAGCCCCGCCGTCGAGGCCGCGGTCGGCACGGCGGCCGGTGTGGTGGCCGATCTCGTCGAGGAGTACACGGACCCGGAGACGGGCAGGAAGCAGGTGCCGCCATGTGTCTTGGCATTCCCGGAGAAGTGATCGAGATCCTGTCCGACCGGCCGGATCTGGCGCGGGTCGACGTCAGCGGCGTCACCCGGGCGATCAACATCGGGCTGGTCGCCGACACAGGGATCGCACCCGGCGACTGGGTCCTCATCCACGTCGGCTTCGCCCTGTCGAAGATCGACGAGACCGAGGCCAAAGCCGCGATGGACTTCCTCGAAAGCATCGGCAAGGCCTACGACGACGAAATAGCGGCACTACGGGAATCCCACATCCTCTAGACAACAAAGGGCGGCGATATGCGTTTTGTGGACGAGTTCCGCGACGCCGAGAAAGCCAGAGCGCTGGCGTCGAAGATCGCCGGGCTGTGCGAACCCGGCCGCGAGTACAAATTCATGGAAGTCTGCGGCGGACACACCCACACCATCTACAAACACGGCCTCGAGGACTACCTGCCCGAAGCCATCACCCTCGTGCACGGACCCGGCTGCCCGGTCTGCGTGATCCCGATGGGCCGCATCGACGACGCCATCAGCATCGCCCGACAACCCGAGGTCCTCATGACCTCCTTCGGCGACATGATGCGCGTCCCCGGCAGCGACGGGAACTTCTTCGACTCCAACGCCGAAGGCACCACCATCCGCATGGTCTACTCCCCGCTGGACTCCCTCAAGATCGCCCGCCAGAACCCCGACCGCGACGTCGTGTTCATGGCCATCGGGTTCGAGACGACCACACCCTCCACCGCGATGACCATCCTGCGCGCCGCCGCCGACGGCATCGACAACTTCTCCATCTTCTGCAACCACATCACCATCATCCCCGCCATCAAAGCCATCCTCGACTCCCCCGACCTGCGCCTGGACGGTTTCATCGGCCCCGGCCACGTCTCCACCGTGATCGGCTGCCACCCCTACGAGTTCATCGCCGGCCGCTACGGCAAACCGATCGTGGTCGCCGGCTTCGAACCACTCGACATCCTCCAAGCCATCTACCAGCTGATGCTGCAACTCAAGGAAAACCGCTCCGAGGTCGAGAACCAATACTCCCGCGTCGTCCCCTGGGAAGGAAACCCGACCGCGCTACGCGTCATCAACGAAACCATGCAACTACGCCCCTACTTCGAATGGCGCGGGCTCGGGTTCATCTCCCACTCCGCCCTGCGGATCCGTGACGAGTACGCCCGATTCGACGCCGAACTCAAATACCACATCCCCGGCGTCCGGGTCGCCGACCCCAAAGCCTGCCAATGCGGCGAAGTACTCAAAGGCGTACTCAAACCCTGGGAATGCAAAGTCTTCGGCACCGCCTGCACCCCCGAAACCCCCATCGGCACCTGCATGGTCTCACCCGAAGGCGCCTGCGCCGCCTACTACAACTTCGGCCGCTTCACCCGCACCAGAGTCCGCGAAGCGAGCACCCGATGACCACCGAAAACAAGACCACACCCGAACACGAACAACGCGTACTCGACCGCATCGACAAAACCCGCCGCCGCCGAGCCAAAGTCCGCGAAGAACGCATCACCCTCGCACACGGCTCCGGCGGCAAAGCCACCCACACCCTCATCGAAGCGATCTTCCTCGACGCGTTCCGCAACCCCCAGCTCGAACCGCTCGAAGACGCAGCCACCCTGGCCATCGACGGCACCCGGCTGGCACTCACCACCGACTCCTACGTCGTGTCACCACTGTTCTTCCCCGGCGGGAACATCGGCGACCTCGCCATCAACGGCACCATCAACGA
>NZ_JACBXD010000187.1 GCF_013870525.1 Amycolatopsis pittospori | reverse complement strand
CCGTACTGGCTTCCGGCGCCGGTGTCCAGACCGGTCTGGTGCTCGCGTTCCTGGCCTCCCGAGTGCTCGGGCAGTACGACCCGTTCGGCGGGCCGGAACGCAAGGGACAGCTGGTGCTCGTCGCGCCGAACGTGGTCGCCGCCCAGCGCGCGATGGACGTTCCCGGCCACGACTTCCGGCTCTGGGTCTGCCTGCACGAATGCACCCACCGGCTGCAGTTCACCGCGGTCACCTGGCTGCGCGACTACTTCGCGGACGAGGTCGAGCGGCTGATCGGCGGGCTCGCCGGCCGCGACGCCGACGGGCTGAGCGACCTCGTCGGACGCCTTCCGGACACCATCAAGCAGATCGGCAAGGGCAAGGCGAGCGGCGCCGGGCTGGCCGAACTCCTGCAGTCGCCCAGCGAGCGCGCCGTCTTCGACCGGCTGCTCGCGCTCTCGACGCTGCTGGAGGGGCATGCCGACTTCGTGATGGACGCCGTCGGCCCCCAGGTCGTGCCGAGCGTCGAGTTGATCCGCTCGCGGTTCACCGCGCGGCGCAAGGGCGGCGGGCTCATCGACCGCGTGCTGCGCAGCCTGCTCGGTGTGGACGCGAAGATGCGCCAGTACGAACAGGGCGCGAAGTTCACCAAGCATGTCGTCGAGGCCGTCGGCATGGAGGGCTTCAACGCCGTCTGGACGTCGCCGAACACGCTGCCGACCCGCGCCGAGATCACCGATCCGGCGGCCTGGGTGCGGCGCCTGCACGGGTGAGCGGACCGGATCCGGCGATCGCGGCCGTGCGGACGGCCGTGCGGGATTTCCTCAAGTCGGCCGATCCCCGGGACGAGGTCTGCGTCGCGGTTTCCGGCGGCGCGGATTCGCTGGCGCTGGCCGAAGCGACGGCGTTCGTCGGGACCCGCGCCGGGCTGAAGGTGCGGGCGCTCGTCGTCGATCACGGTCTCCAGGACGGCTCCGCCGAAACCGCGGCGAAGGCGGCCGACACCGCTCGTGAGCTGGGCGTCGACACCGCTGAAGTCTTGAAGGTGACTGTCGAGGGCGCGGGTGGACCGGAGGCGGCCGCCCGCAGGGCTCGCTACCGCGCCCTGCGCTCGGCGCTCCCGGACGGTCATGGTCTCGTCCTTCTCGGCCACACCCTCGACGACCAGGCCGAAACCGTGTTGCTCGGCCTCGGCCGGGGCTCGGGACCGCGGTCGGTCGCCGGGATGCGGCCGCACGACCCGCCCTGGGGGCGGCCCTTGCTCACCGTCACCCGCGTCACCACCCGGAAGGCGTGCCGTGCCCTCGGCGTCGAACCTTGGCAGGACCCGCACAACGCGGATCCGCGGTTCACCCGTGTCCGGTTACGGACGGAAGTATTGCCCCTTCTGGAGGATGTCCTCTCCGGCGGCGTCGCGGCCTCGCTGGCCCGCACGGCGGCGCAACTGCGTGAGGACACCGAGGCGTTGGACACACTCGCCGACGAGGTCTACCTGCGCGCTTTCACCGAGGAAGGGCTCGACGTCGCGGTGCTCGCGACAGACCCGCCCGCGCTGCGCCGTCGTGTGCTCCGCAGGTGGCTGCTGGACTCCGGAGTCCGCGAACTCACCGACGCCCACCTGCGCTCCGTCGACGCACTGGTGGGGAACTGGCGGGGCCAGGGCGGGGTCTGGCTACCCGGCGACTTGGTGGCCAAGCGGGCGCATGGCAGGCTCTCGGTCGAAGCACCCCAGTCCACCACCTAGAGGGGATCGTCCCGTGTACGAAGGCGAGATCGCCTCCGTGCTCGTCACCGAGCAGCAGATCAACGACAAGATCGCCGAATTGGCCGCGCAGGTCGCCGCGGACTATCCGGCCGACGGCCCCGGTGCCGGGCAAGGAGACCTCCTGCTCGTCGGCGTGCTCAAGGGCGCGGTGATGTTCATGACCGACTTCGCCAGGGCACTCCCTCTTCCCTCCCAGCTCGAGTTCATGGCGGTCTCCTCCTACGGTTCGGCGACCTCGTCGTCCGGCGTGGTGCGGATCCTCAAGGACCTCGATCGCGACATCGCCGGCCGCGACGTGCTCATCGTCGAGGACATCGTCGACTCCGGGCTCACGCTGTCGTGGCTCCTGAAGAACCTCGCCAGCCGCAACCCGGCCTCGCTGGAGGTCGTCTCGCTCCTGCGCAAGCCGGAAGCGGTCAAGGTCGACGTACCGGTCAAGTACATCGGGTTCGACATCCCGAACGAATTCGTAGTCGGATACGGCCTGGACTACGCGGAGCGTTACCGGGACCTGCCCTACATCGGAACGCTGGACCCGCACGTTTACACGTCCTGAGAACCGCTTGCCCGGGAATGCCGGAATGCGGAACCCTGAGCACGGTGAACGCGTCATAGGCTGCGATCAAGTGCGTTAACCTATGCGAAGACCTTCGCCACGAAAGCCGTCGTGGCCTGGCCCGGGGGAAACGGAGAGAGCTCAGATGGGGAACAGCTTGGCGGACGCGAACGCGTTCAAGAACGCCGCGGCCCAGGGTCAGGTCGGGATCGACCCGGACGCGGCCCAGACCGTCCTGAACAAGATCCGCACCGGCAAGGACGCCATCGAGTCCCTGCTGCAGCGCTCCGGCGACCTCGCCCAGGCGCCGAAGCTGGGCAACAACCCGGTCGGCAACGCGATCGCCGCGAAGGTCGCGAACCGCGCCGACGGCGGCGGCGACTCGTACGCGGCCGCGCTGCAGAACCTTTTCCAGCAGTACGAGGCCGCCGAGTCCGGCATCGTGACCGCGATGGCCAGGTACCACGAGATCGACCAGGCCGCGGCCGAGCCGTTCCGGAACGTCTGAGGGGGAGTCAGAAAGCCATGGCACCGAAGCACAGCGCCGACTCTTTCGGCGAGCAGAGCAACACGCCGGTCCAGCTCGGCGACAACTCGCAGTCCGCGGACATCGTCTCCTCCGCCCGCGGCCGTTCGGACGGTTTCGACATCGGCGCCGACCGCGCGATCACGAACCCGCCGAACTGGGAGAGCGCCCAGTCCAGCCAGGACCTGTGGAACCAGGCGAACCTCGGCAACGACCCGAGCACGGCGACCGGCATCAGCCAGTCCTGGAGCTCGCACGGCACGCAGCTGAACCAGGCCTCGAACGACCTCTACAACGCGATCTCCGAACTGGGCGCGGCGTGGATCGGCCAGGGCGCCGCCAGTGCCCAGGGCGCGCTGGTCTCCATCGCGAACTCGGGCTCGCAGGCCTCCGAAGCCGCGAACACGATGTCGGACAGGCTGCAGAAGCAGGCCGACGCGGCCACCAAGGTCAAGCTCATGCCGAAGCCGACCGACTACAGCCCCGAGAAGGCGATGGGCCAGGCCCTCGCGGCGGGTCCGATCGGCATGATCGCCGACCAGAAGCCGCTCGCGGACCAGGACAAGGAAGTGCGGGCGGAGCAGGCCAGGTTCCTCGAGGCCTACACCAAGGAGATGAGCGAGGTCGACAGCTCGACCCCGAGCTTCGGCCCCGAATCCCTCGGCATGAAGCCGACCGCCACGCACAACAGCGCGTCGTTCAGCGGTGTCGGCAACATCGGCGGCGGTCACCTGAACTCCGGCGCCGTCTCCGGCACCCCCGTCCTGGCCGGTACGCACGGCTACGGCGGCGTGCAGGGCGGCTCCCCGGCGGCGGGCGTCCACGGCGGTCCGGACTCGGGCGTGT
>NZ_JACBXD010000186.1 GCF_013870525.1 Amycolatopsis pittospori | reverse complement strand
CACGATGCAGACCGCGAGACCGCCGTAGATGCTCCACAACGCGCCTTGGGTGTTGAACCGCTTCCAGAACAGTGAGTACAGGATCGTCGGCAGGTTCGCCGACGCCGCCACCGCGAACGCGAGCGCCACCAGGAACGCGATGTTCTGCCCGTTGGCGAGGATGCCGCCGAGGATCGCGACCGCGCCGATCACCAGCGCGGTGATCCGGGCGACCTTCACCTCCGAGGCCGGTGTCGCCTTGCCCTTCTTGATCACGTTGGCGTAGACGTCGTGCGCGAACGACGCCGACGCCGTGATCGTGAGGCCCGCGACCACAGCGAGGATCGTCGCGAAGGCGATCGCCGCGATCAGGCCGAGCAGGATCGGCCCGCCGAGTTCCAGCGCCAGCAGCGGTGCCGCCGAGTTCACGCCACCCGGGGCGGCCTTGATCTTGTCCGCGCCGACCAGCGCGCCGGCGCCGTAACCGAGCACCAGGGTGAACAGGTAGAAGACGCCGATCAGGCCGATCGCCCACACCACCGAACGACGTGCTTCCTTCGCCGTCGGCACCGTGTAGAAGCGCATCAGGACGTGGGGCAGACCCGCGGTGCCCAGCACCAGCGCGATGCCGAGGGAGAAGAAGTCGAGTTTGGTGGTGCCGGTCTTGCCGTACTGGTTGCCCGGCCCGAGCAGCGCTTCACCGGCACCGCCGACCTTGTCCACGGCACCCTGCAGCAGCGCGGAAAGGTTGAAGCCGTACAGGGCGAGCACCCACAGCGTCATCGCCAGCGCGCCGACGATCAGCAGCGCCGCCTTGATGATCTGCACCCAGGTGGTGCCCTTCATCCCGCCGATGAGCACGTAGGCGATCATGATGATGCCGACGATCACGATGATCGCGGCCTGCCCGCCCTTGCTCTCGATCCCGAGCAGCAGCGCGACGAGACCACCGGCACCGGCCATCTGCGCCAGCAGGTAGAAGAACGAGACGGCCAGGGTCGACGTCGCCGCGGCGGCGCGGACCGGCCGCTGCTTCATCCGGAAGGCCAGCACGTCGCCCATGGTGAACTTGCCGGTGTTGCGCAGCAGTTCCGCGACCAGCAGCAGCGCGACCAGCCAGGCGACCAGGAATCCGATGGAGTAGAGGAAACCGTCGTATCCGTAGATGGCGATGGCGCCCGCGATCCCGAGGAACGACGCGGCCGAGAGGTAGTCGCCCGCGATGGCGACGCCGTTCTGCGGACCGGTGAACGCGCGGCCCGCGGCGTAGTAGTCCGACGCCGTCTTCGTGTTCCGGCTGGCCCGGAAGACGACGAACAGCGTGACCACCACGAACAGGCCGAAGATGGTGATGTTGAGTGCGGGGCTGCTGCCCTCGACTCCGGCGGCGAGGGTCATTTGGTCTCACTCTCGATGTCCGTGCGGATCTTCTCCGCGATGGGGTCGAGTTTCTTGTTCGCGTAGCGGACGTAGAGCCCGGTGATCACGAAGGTCGAAACGAACTGCAGCAGACCGAAGACGAGGCCCACGTTGATGTTGCCGACCAGCTTCGTGCTCATGAAGCCGTGCGCGTAGTCGGCGAGCAGCACGTAGAGCAGGTACCAGACGAGGAACAGCGCCGACACCGGGAACACGAACCGGCGCAGCCGCGAACGCAGCTCTTTGAACTCGGGGCTGTCGTGGGCTTTGTCCCAGTCCGTCTCAGACGGCCCGGAAACGTCCGTTTCGGTGCTCATGGCGCTCTCCTTGACCCGCGAATGTGTTCCGCGCCACGTTAGGGAGAGGGGTCGGGGACGGGAACCTTCAGCGGTTCGAACGCCTGCCGAGACGACGAACGGTCGACGAACGGTAGGGGAACCCGGACGAAGGGGATTCGGCCGTGCGATCGTCCAAATGCAGCCGCAACATGGCGGCCGTCGACCAGGAAGGAGGCCTACCCCGTAAGGAAACCACGATCATTACGCCGAATGCCAGCGGAACCGACCACGGGGCGGGCTGCGACACCAGGATGGCGGGCAGCCCGGTCAGCGCGGGGCCGAACAATGCCACCAGGATCGAGCCCGAAGACGCGACGAGTCCGGTGAGGACACCGCTGATCGCGCCGGCCGCGGTGAGCCGGTTCCACCAGATGCCGAGGACCAGCAACGGGCAGAACGTCGACGCGGCCACGGTGAAGCCCCAGGTGACGAGCACGCCCGCGTCCAATCTCGCCGACGGCAGCGCGAGCAGGACCATCACCGCCGCCGCGCCGAGCACCGACCACCGCAGTCTCCGCAGGCCGCCGGGCGCCAGGTCGTGCGCGATCGCGCCGGAGATCACCAGCAGCAGACCGAGCGACGTCGCCAGGAACGCGGCGAACGCGCCCGCCGTGAGCAGACCGGTGAACAGGGAACCCGCCCAGCCGTCGTCGACCTGCGCCGGCAGCGCGACGACGACGGTGTCCGTCGCGCCGGAGACGTACAGTTCGGGCACCAGCACGCGGCCGAGGACGCCGTAAACCCCTGGGAACAGGTAGAAAACGCCGAGCAGGGCGACGGTGATCGCCGCCGTGCGGCGGGCGGCGCGGCCGTCCGGGCTGGTGTGGAAGCGCATCAGGACGTGCGGCAACCCCATCGTGCCGAGCATGGTGGCGATCAGGATCGCCCAGGTCCCGAGCAGCGGATAGCCGTGGTCACCGAGGTCGAGCAGCGGCCGTTGCCAGTCCGGGCCGCCCAGCGGGGCGCCGCCCCGGACAGCGGGAACCGGTGCGCCCTCGGCGAATTCCAGCACCTGACCGCTCTTGGCGATCAGCTCTCCCGGCGGCACGACGCGCTTCTCGGGTGTGAGCAACGTGGTCGGCTCGCGCAGCGTCAGCGTCACGTCGATCTCGAACGACAGCCGGGTGTCACGCGCGAAGTGGGTGAATTCCACCGGGTGCACCGAATCCGAACGTTCCTCGGGGGTGACCTGGGAGACCAGCCAGATCGCGGGAACGAGGAACAGCACCAGTTTCAGCACGAACTGGAACGCCTGGACGTAGGTCGCGGCGCGCATCCCGCCGAGGGCCAGCGTCGCGCTGACGGCGGTGCCCGCGATGACGACGCCGACCCAGTACGGCGTCCCGCCGACCGCCGTGAGGACGAGCCCCGCGGTGCGGAATTGCGGTACCAGGTAAAGGGTTCCGATGACCAGGACGACGACGGCGGCGAGACGGCGCAGCCCGGGTGACGCGAGGCGGGCTTCGGCGAAGTCCGGGACGGTGAGCGCGCCGGAGCGCCGCATAGGCGCCGCGACGAGCACCAGCATCGCGATGTAGCCCGCGGTGAACCCGACCGGGTACCAGAGCGCGCCGATCCCGTCCTTCACCACCAGCCCGGCGACCCCGAGGAACGACGCCGCCGACAGGTACTCTCCGGAGACCGCCGCGGAGTTGACCAGCGGGGAGATCCGGCGTGAGGCGACGAGGAAGTCCGACGTCGTGCGCATGGCGGCGACGCCACGCAGACCGATCAGCAGGGTGACCAGCACGACCGGGGCCACCGCGAGCGCCGTGACCACTAGTCGTCCTCGATCTTTTCCGCCCGGCGGAGCTGCCACCACGACAGCAGCGCCATCGCCGGATACGGCAGGATCACGATCATCAGCCAGGACAGCGGGATTCCGAGCAGCCGCACCGAATCCAGTCCGGGGAAGACCGAGAACACCAGCGGGAGCCCGAACACCAGTCCGAACATCCCGGCCAGCGCGGGGAGCCCGCGACGGCGCTGGGA
>NZ_JACBXD010000185.1 GCF_013870525.1 Amycolatopsis pittospori | reverse complement strand
CGTGATCGCTCGTGCCTGGTGCGATGTCCTGGGCGTCGCCGAAGTCGGGCATACCGACAACTTCTTCGACGCGGGCGGGCATTCGCTCGCCCTGGCCCGGGTGCACGCCCAGGTCACCGCCCGGCTCGGCCGCCGGATCCCGATGGTCGACCTGTTCAGCCACCCCACCGTCCGCGCCCTCGCCGCGCACCTCCACTCCGACGGCGCCGCCGTTCCGGAGCTGGCCCGTGCCGCCGAACGCGTCGCCGCCCGCCGCGGCCGCATCCAGACCAGAAGACCCCGTCGCACCGCCGGCCCGGCCGGCCCCGGATAGGAGCACCACCGTGACCCACCTTCCCGAAACCGGCACCGGCGATCCCGGAGCCGAACCGATCGCGATCGTCGGACTGGACGTGCGCGTGCCCGGCGCGCGTGACGCGCGGCAGTTCTGGCGCAACCTCGTCGACGGCGTCGAGTCGATCGTGCCCGCCACCCGCGAGGAGATGATCGCCCGCGGCGCCGAAGAGGCCACTGTGGACGATCCGAGCTGGGTGAACGCCACCACCGTGGTGGACGGCTTCGACGAGTTCGACGCGGAGCTGTTCGGCATGACCAGCCGCGAGGCCGAGATCACCGATCCGCAGCATCGGCTGTTCCTCCAGTCGTGCCACGCCGCGCTGACCGACGCGGGCTACGACCCGGCCCGCTTCGACGGCGCGATCGGCGTCTACGGCGGGTCCGGGGGCACCGGCTACCTGAAGGAGAACCTGCTGCGCAATGAGCGGATCATGGCCTCGCAGCACGGTGGTATCGGTATCTCGACCGGCAACCAGCCGAGCTACCTGACGACCTCGGTGTCGTACAAGCTCGACCTGCGCGGCCCGAGCCTCGCGGTGTTCACCGCCTGCTCGACGTCCCTGGTCGCGGTGCACCTGGCCTGCGAGGCGCTGCGCAACGGCGAGTGCGACATGGCGCTGGCCGGCGGGGTCAACCTGGAGATGCCGCACGGCATCGGCTACATGGGCGTCGACGGCTTCACTTCGCCGGACGGCCACGTGCGCGCGTTCGACTCCGGCGCCAACGGCACGGTCTGGAGCAGCGGCGCCGGGGTCGTGCTGGTGAAGCGGCTGTCGCAGGCGATCGAGGACGGCGACCACATCCGGGGCGTCGTGCTGGGCAACGCGATCAACAACGACGGCGCCACCAAGGTCGGCTTCTCCGCGCCCAGCGTGGCCGGGCAGACCGAGGCGGTCGCGCAGGCCGTCGGCATGGCGGGTGTCGACCCGCGCACCATCGGCTACGTCGAGGCGCACGGCACCGGGACCGCGCTGGGCGACCCGATCGAGATCACCGCACTGTCCACTGTGTACGGAAACGAGGTCGCGGACACCGGCTGGTGCGCGATCGGCTCGGTGAAGTCCAATATCGGCCACCTGTCGCAGGCGGCAGGAGTGGTCTCGTTGATCAAGGCCGTGCTCGTCATGGAGCACGGGCTGATCCCGCCGACCATCAACTACCACGAACCCAACCCGGGTATCGACTTCCCGGCGACCCCGTTCTACCCGGCGCGCGTGGTGACGAAGTGGGAAGCGGGCCCGGCGCCTCGGCGGGCGGGCGTCAGCTCGTTCGGCGTCGGCGGTACCAACGCGCACGTCGTGCTGGAGGAGGCGCCGGTACTCGAGCGAAACCGGACACCGCACCCGGCTCACCTGCTGCGGGTGTCGGCCAATACCGCGGAAGCGCTCTCCGCCTCGGTCGACAGGCTGGCCGACCGGCTGGCCGGGGACGTCGATCTCGACCTCGCCGACGTGGCCCACACCCTGGCCACCGGCCGTACCGAATACCCGCACCGCGCGGTCGTCGTCGCCCGTGACCTGGAGGACGCCGTCGACGGGCTGCGGGACTCCCGGCGCCTCGTGTCCGCACAGGCCGGGGAGACGAACGTGGCGTTCCTCTTCCCGGGGCAGGGTTCCCAGTACGCCGGGATGGGCGCCGAGCTGTACGACACCGAGCCGGTGTTCGCCGCGGCCGTCGACGAATGCCTGCGATTGCTCGAACCCGAACTGCCCGAGCTGCGAGACCTGATCTTCCGGCCCGGTGGAGAGCAGGCGCTGCGGGAAACCCGCGTGACCCAGCCCGCGCTGTTCGTCGTCGAGTACGCGTTGGCGAAGCTGTGGGAGAGCTGGGGCGTGCGGCCCGCGGCGATGATCGGTCACTCGGTCGGCGAGTACGTCGCCGCCACCGTCGCCGGGGTCTTCACCCTGCCGGACGCGCTGAACCTGGTCGCCACCCGCGGCCGCCTGATGCAGTCGATGCCCGCCGGCGCGATGCTGGCGGTCCAGCTCGACGAGGCGAGCGTCGCCACGCGGCTGCCGGACACCCTCGCGGTCGCCGGGGTGAACGGCCCCGGCACGTGTGTCGTGGCCGGGCCGTCGGACGCGGTCGCCGACTTCGCGGCGACGCTCAAGGCCAGCGGCGTGCAGTGCCGCGAGCTGGTGACCTCGCACGCGTTCCACTCGCCGATGATGGATCCGGTGCTCGCCGAGTTCACCGGGGCCGTCGCCGCCGTCGTCCGCACCGCGCCCGCGCTGCCGTTCCTGTCGAACGTCACCGGCGACTGGATCACCGACGCCCAGGCCACCGACCCCGCTTACTGGGCCTCCCACCTGCGCCAGGCCGTCCGGTTCGGCGACTGTGTCAAGAATCTGTTCGCGCGCGGCGGCCGTTGGGCGCTCGTCGAATGCGGTCCGGGCCATCAGCTGTCCGGGCTGGCCCGCGGCCAGGTCCCGAAGGGGATGCCCGCGCCGCAGCCGAGTCTGCCGGGCCGTACCGAGCGGATCGGCGACGTCGAAACACTCTATGGCGCGGCCGGTCTCTTGTGGACGAACGGAGTTTCACTCCAGGCACGGACGTTCGGTGCGCCCGGCACCCGCGTTCCGCTGCCCGGCTACCCGTACGCGCGTAAGCGGTACTGGGTCGATCCGGACCCGATCACGGCCGTCCGGCCCACGCGGCCGAGCGGTCCGCTGCCCCTGTCCGAGTGGTTCGCGGTCCCCGCGTGGCGGCAGGCGGAACCGGACCTGAGGCGTGAGCCCTTCGCGAACGCGCTCGTCTTCGCCGCCGACGACGTCCTGTCCGGCCTGCTGCGCGACGCGGGTGTGACGGTCACCGAGGTGCGTCCCGGCGACGGGTTCTCCGCGACGGAGACCGGATTCACCGTCCGGCCCGGGGTGCGCGAGGACTACGACGCGCTCGTGGCCGCGCTGCCCGCCCGGCCCGAACGGGTCGTGCACGCCTGGACACTGGCCGGGGACGAGCGTGGCATGGCCGCCCAGGACAACGGGTTCTTCAGCCTGCTCAACCTCGTCCAGGCCTGGGGCGAGCCGGTGCGGATCGACGTGCTGAGCAGCGGCACCGCCGATGTCACCGGCACCGACCTGACGCGCCCTGAGCACGCGACCCTCGCGGGCATCGCCCGGGTGGTGCCGCTGGAGGCCCCGGGCACGGTGGTGCGCCGGATCGACGTTATCGACGTTATCGACACTGACGACGCCGTCCGGCCGCAGGACCTGGTCGCCGAGCTGTTCCGCCCGGCCGACGCGGCGGCCGAGGTCGCGCTGCGTGCCGGTCGTCGCTGGGTGCTGGATTACAGCCAGCTGGAACTGCCCGCGACCGCCGAGCCGGTGTTGCGGGACGGCGGCCGGTACCTGATCACGGGCGGGACCGGCGGCATCGGCATCACGCTCGCCGAGGACCTCGCCCGTCGTGTGCGGGCGAAGCTCGTGCTGCTCGCCCGCACCGCGCTGCCGTCGCGGGTG
>NZ_JACBXD010000184.1 GCF_013870525.1 Amycolatopsis pittospori | reverse complement strand
TCGCTCGCGCTGGCGCAACCGATCAGCGCCACCCGCGCGGGCATGGCGTCCACTTCGGACAGTGCGAGGTCGGCCGCGGTGAACGGCCGGTGCTCGCCGATCGGCGTGGCCGTGCCGGGAAGTCCGGCCGTACAGGACAGGTGCAGCGCGGTCTGTGCGCCGTACTCGTCGCGGACGCGGCTGACGTGTCCCACGAACACCAGCCGCGAACACGGCCGGGACAGGAGTTCGGCGAGCAGGCGCCGGTCGGTGTCGGTGCGGCGCACCAGGTCCAGCCCGCGTGCGGCGGGCGGGCCGACCGGGCCTTCGGCGAGTCGTGCGTCCAGATGACGGATCAGCGGCGACGTCGCGTCCTGCTTGCCCAGCACCGAGCCCAGTTCACCGAAGGCGCTCTGGCCGGGGATCTTGGGATCGAGCAGGTAGACGGGCGGGCCGTCGGCGGCGGCGGGCGGACGACGCGGGATCCCGGCCGGAGCCAGCAGGGAGACGTCGGCGACCTCGACGAGACGTTCGTCGCTGTCGAAGCAGGTGCCGATCTCGCCGAGGTCGAGCACGTGGTCGGCGCGGCGGTCGGGCAGGGCGAGCAGTCCCCACGGGACTCCGGCGAGACTCGGCGACGGCTGGATCCGCAGGAGCGGGCGGCGGCCTTCCGCGGCAGCGCCACGAAGGCGTTCGACGAGGTCGGCGGGCAGGAGGTTCAGCGCGAGGACGCGAGCCAGGCGCTGTTCGCCTTCGAGGCTGCCGAACGCGTCCTCGCTCAGCGAGCGTTTGACCGCGTCGGCGATGCTCTCACCCTCGTGCGGTGTCGGGGAAGCGGCGTCCAGGAACTGGCGGGCGGTCCCGACCAGGGCGAATTCGATCGGATGCGTATGGACGGTGT
This sequence comes from Amycolatopsis pittospori, assembly GCF_013870525.1. Taxonomy (GTDB): domain Bacteria; phylum Actinomycetota; class Actinomycetes; order Mycobacteriales; family Pseudonocardiaceae; genus Amycolatopsis; species Amycolatopsis pittospori. Next base: position 3,211 of record NZ_JACBXD010000184.1, on the reverse strand, counting down.
CGAGGTCCTCGGCGGTCCGCCAGGTGAGGAAAGTGTGCCCGGCGTCGGCGAAGCGCAGGAGGAAGGTCTCGCGTCCGGGCCGGGCGGCGGGCCAGGTCTCGACGGTCCCGGTCCTGAGCGGCGGCAGGCGATACCGCTCGACGGCCCGGGCGAGCCAGGAGTCCAGTTCCATGGGCGAGCCCGGCGACCAGCGCAGCGCGGGTGGCGGAGCGAGCCTGAGCGGAAGTGACGCCGTGACCGAACCCAAGGCCGCCAAGGGAAGCCGACCGTCCTCAATGGACGGCGTCAGATCGAGGGTGGGCAGCGTTCCGGTCAGGTCCAGCGACGGCCCCTCCACACCCGTATACGCGCCGACCGCGCACGTGCGCTCGATCAGTTCCGCCGCCAGCCTCGGCTCCTTCAGCTGTACCAGCAACGTCAGCGCCAGGCCCAGCGTCGGCGCCGCGACGTCGCGTGCCCAGGCCGTACGCGCCTGCGGCGACGCGAACTCGAACCGGTACTCCGCCGCCGCCAGTGTCAGCGGGAGCAGCAGATCCAGCACAGCCCTGAGGTCGTTCCCCCGCGCGAACCCGATGGAGGCCGCCACGAAATCCGTATGCAGGTGGTCCGACCAGTCGCCCGACGCCCGTGCCGATTCCCTGGCACGATCCGCGTACTCCTCCGCGGTCGTCCAGTCGCCTTCCGCGGCGGCGCAGCGGGCCAGAGCCGTGTCGACGAGGCGCAGGCCCGGGACGTCACCGTTGGCCGTCCGGATCGTCTTCGCGTGCTCGAACTGATCCCTGGCCTGCGCGACGTCGCCGGTGAACAGCAGCAACGTGCCCAGCGCGTGGCTCGCCTCCGCGACGTCGCCGGTCAGGCCCACCGCCGCGAGTTCGTCTCGGGCTGCGACGATCGCGGCGACCGCGCCGGGGAGATCCCCCGCCAGAGCGCGGGCCTCCGCGAGCCCGATGCCGGCCTTCGCTGCCAGCGGGCCGCCCGCGTGCTGAGCGCTCAGCCTCAGCAGGTCGGCCCGCGCGTCCGCGTCCTCACCGCCCGCGTGGCGGATCCGGGCACGTTCGGCCCTGGCCATGGCCTGCTGCTGGACGACCCGCTCGCGGATCTCGCCGATCTCCGCCATGGCCTCCAGCTCCGTCAGGATCTCCTCGAGCGCGGCCCGCGCACCCGCCAGGTCCCCGGCCGCGATCTGGACACGCACGTCGAAGATCCGCAGTTCCATCTCGTCGGAACCGTGGACGTCGAGCAACTCGGGCGGATACTGCTCCGGCCCCGCCTCCTTGCGGAACGCCGCCCGGTGGCGCTGCCCGGCGATCAGCTCGCGTGCCTTGGCGACGTCACCTTCCTCCGTGGCCAGGGAGATGAGCACGCGGTCGGCGACCTCGCGGGAGCCCTCGATCATCCGCACCTCGGCGTACTGTCCGAAGTGGACGATGGCGGCGGCGCTCACCTTGAAGACCTGGAGCACGGCCTCCGCGCATTGCCTCGCGTTGCGCAGGTCTCCCGCGGTGTAGCAGACCTGGGCCAGGTCGCTGACCGCAGCGACTTCGAGGTCGGTCCGGTCGAGTTTCCGCGCGATCTCCCGCATCCGGGCGTACTTCCGGTGCGCGCCGGCGACGTTGCGCACCGCGGCGAGCCGCTTGGCCTGATCCTGGACCTTGGCGGCCTCCATGAGCAGCCTGCGGTACTTGTTCTCGGAGAGCGAGCACGCGGGCACCTCGCCGTAGGAAGCAGGATCGAGACCGAAATGCCTTGCGACACAACGGCAGTTGTAGCCGTGCGAGGTCGCCGGGCTCAGCTCGGGAGGGAGCGGGCGGTCCGGCGGGGTCTGGGGCGGCGGCATGCCGACGAGCACGTCAGAACTCCTCTTCGGTGGACGCGGCCACGGCCCGCTCGGCCAGCGTCCGGTCCTCCGGCGGACGCGCCCGCACGAGCGCCACCACCTCGGCCCGGTCCTCCGCCGTGGTCCCGGCGACTCCCTCGGCGGCCACGCCCACGACGAGGCCGATACGTCCACTGTGGACGCTCGCGGCGAGCCGGGCGGCGGTCTCGTCCAGATCGGCCGTCCCGCTGAACCGCCCCGCACCGAGCGACAGGGGCACCTCCGCGAACGGCTCGCCGTCATGCATCGCGACAGCGGTGAGCAACGCGTCGGCGAAAGCACCCGCGACGTCGACTTCGAGACGGGCAGCGGCCATCGCCGTGACGATTCGCCAGGTCACCGTCCCTTCGGCGGCGTCCAGGACCCCTGGGGGAACCCGTGCCCAGTCGACGCTCGCTCGCCCCTCTGCCACCACACCTTCGCTGGACGTGGTGTGACCGGCGCCCGCGGCCAGGGCGTACGCACGCTGGCCCGGCGACGCGTTTTCCAGACGAGCGGCCGATCCCGCCGCCACCTCGGCGCGGACGACGTCGTCCTGCTCGTCGAACCAGAACGAAAGCCGCGTGCACAGAGCGCCGACCTCGCCGGCGACCGGCGGGGCGGCGGCGAACAGTGCGTCCGCCGCGATCGCCGCGTCGAACAGTTCGGCGGGATCGGCTTCGAACCCGTCGAGGAGACCTTCGGCGACGTCCTCGACCGCGGCAGTGGCGACCGCGGTTTCGAGGTCCAGCAACGCCGCGTCGAGCGACGGAATCCCGAGCGACGGACTCGCCGGCCACCAACGACGGAGCCAAAGCAGCAAGGCGAGCCGGGCCAGTTCCGGACTCGCCGGGACGTCGATGTGCCCCTCGGCGAGCGCGGTCAACGTGTCGTCCGCGCCGACGAGCCGGGTCAGCCACGGTTCGGCGGCCCCGGGGTCGGTGAGTTCGATCCGCATCGACGACACGGAACCGGCGAGCAGATCGGCGAGAACGAAGCGGACGAGGCCGCCGTCCGCCGCGACGACGGGGGTGTGCACCGGATGCGTCACGACACGGCCTCCAGATCCGGCAGGCGCGCCACGAGCGCGCGGCGGACCTTCGTCCGCAGGTCCAGCGAAGTCGAGCGGACGACACCGGTGACGAGGTCGCGCACGTCGGCGGCGTCGGCCGGGAGATCGCCGCGGACGTCGAATCCGTGCAGCCGGACCCACAGCCTGCTGAGGAACTGCTTGGCGAATTCGCGCAGATCGCGCAGGAGTTCGGCGTCGGGCCGGGGCGTGAGCGGCGTGGCACCGGCCAGGGCCCGGCGGGCGTGCAGCACGTACCCCTCCCGCGCGACCTGGGCGTTGAGCTG
>NZ_JACBXD010000183.1 GCF_013870525.1 Amycolatopsis pittospori | reverse complement strand
AACATCGTGTGCGCGGGGCGTACGGAGCGGGCGAGGCCGTCCTGCGCGGCCACCGCGAGCCGCCGAGCCTCCGCCTTCGAAAGCTCGGCATCGACCGCGACCACGCCGATGGTCGTGTTGAGTCCGGCCGCCTTCGCCTCGACGTCGCCGGGCCGGTCCGGCCAGTGGACGCCGAACTCGCCGTCGACCTCGTGGTCCGCCGCGAAGGCGCGACCGGTCGAGAGATCGACGGCCTCACCGGCGGCGTTCACCGCGGCGACGACGCCGACCGTGAACTCACCGACCCGTTCCGAGGCCGTCCCGATCCCACCTTTGAGTGATCCCGCCTTGGCTCCGGCACCGGCACCGACGGTCCCCAGAGGCACAGGGCCGGCCGCGGCGGCTTCACAGGCCGCGTAGCCGAACGACGCGTCCGGACGGTTGCCCCAGTCCCCGCGCGGCAGGTCGAACAGCACCGCGGCGGGCACGATCGGCACGACTTCGTGCGGCTGAGCGCCGACCGGGATGCCCAGGTTCCGCTCCGCGAGCCAGCGCATGACGCCGTCCGCCGCGGCCAGGCCGTACGCGCTCCCGCCGGACAGGCAGATCGCGTTCACGTGCTGGACCAGGTTCTCCGGCTCCAGCAGGTTGGTCTCGCGCGTTCCGGGCGCGCCGCCGCGCTGGTCGACGGCCCCGACGGCGCCGCCGGGGACCAGCACGACCGTCGTCCCCGTCGCCCAGCCGTCACCGACCCGCTCGTGGTGCCCGACCAGCACCCCGGGGACGTCGGTGATCATGACGTGAGCGACTGGATGAGGGTTTCCTGCACCCAGGTCAGCCAGTGGTAGACGCCCAGATGCGGCGCGCGCGGGTCGTCCTCCGGCAGCTCGTCGGGCATGTCCTCGGTGACGTCGAGCGCGGTGCCCAGCGCCAGCCGGACGTCGTTGAGCGCCCCCAGCCAGGCGTCGGCCTGCTCGAAGGTGAGCCGCACGTTCCCGCCGTCACGCGGCAGCGTGTCCAGCACGACCTTGGCGACGCCGACCTTCTTGTCCAGCAGTTCCGGCTCGTGGATCGACCGCATCGCGGCCGCCGAATCGATGTCCTCGCGGGTCGGGTTGTCCGGGTCCAGCTTGTGGAAGTCCGGCAGCAGCCGCGACAGCACGGGGTCGTCCGGCGACTCCGACGGTCCCGTGCGGATCCCGGTCAGCTCGGCCAGCTCGTCCTGCGGCGCCTCCTCGGCGCGCGCGGTGAGCATGTCCTCAAGCTGGCTGACCAGACCGCGCAGGACGGCGGCCTCCTGCTGTTCGAAGCCCGCGACGATGGTGTCGCCCTTCCGGCGCCAACCGTTCATGAAGTCTGTTCCATCGTGGCCCACAGGCCGGCGGCGTGCAGTTTCGCCACGTCGGTCTCCACCTTCTCCTTCGAACCGGAGGACACGATCGCCTTGCCCTTGTGGTGCACGTCGAGCATGAGCTTCGTCGCGTGGTCCCGGCTGTAACCGAACAGCTTCTGGAACACGTACGTCACGTACGACATCAGGTTCACCGGATCGTTCCAGACGACCGTCCGCCAGGGATTGTCCTCAGAGACGACTTCTACTCCCTGTGGATCAACCTGCGTCTGCTCGGACGCGACAGGCGTGGACATGCACTCCATGGTGTCACGGGCCCAACCCGGTATGGGTTGGCAGGTCCGGCCATGTGGGTGAATAGGCTGGCACCATGGGTTTCCCCGAGGCGGCCACTGGCGCCGGCACCGCGCTGCTCACCGACCACTACGAGCTGACCATGCTGGCCAGCGCCCTCGCCGACGGGACCGCCGACAGGCCCTGCGTCTTCGAGGTCTTCGCACGTCGTCTCCCCGACGGCCGCCGCTACGGCGTCGTCGCCGGGACCGGCCGAGTCCTCGACTCGATCGCGGACTTCCGGTTCACCGACGCCGAGCTGAGCCAGCTGGAAGCGACCGCCGTCGTCGACGACGCCACCCTTTCGTGGCTCGCGAACTACTCCTTCTCGGGGAACATCGACGGCTATTCCGAGGGTGAGCTCTACTTCCCGGGCTCCCCGATCCTGACCGTCACCGGTTCCTTCGGCGAGGCCGTCGTGCTGGAGACGCTGATCCTGTCGATCCTCAACCACGACAGCGCGATCGCGTCCGCGGCGGCGCGGATGTCGGGTGCCGCGCACGGCAGGCCGATCATCGAGATGGGCGGACGCCGCACGCACGAGTGGGCCGCCGTCGCCGCCGCGCGGGCCGCGTACCTCGCCGGTTTCGCCACGACTTCCAACCTCGAAGCCGGTCGCCGCTACGGAATCCCGACGCGGGGAACGGTCGCGCACGCGTTCATGCTCCTGCACGACAGTGAGGAAGAGGCGTTCCGCGCGCAGGTGGACAAGATGGGTGCCGACACCACACTCCTGGTGGACACCTACGACATCACCCAGGGCATCGAGACGGCCGTGCGGGTGGCGGGAACCGAGCTCGGCGCGATCCGCATCGACTCCGGCGACGTGGGCCCGCTGGCCCGCAAGGCCCGCGAGCAGCTGGACTCCCTCGGCGCCAAGGACACCCGCATCGTGGTGTCCGGCGACCTCGACGAACACGCCATCGCCGCGCTGCGGGCGGAGCCGGTCGACGCGTACGGCGTCGGCACCTCGGTCGTCACCGGTTCCGGCGCGCCGACCGCCGGGATGGTCTACAAGCTCGTCGACGTCGACGGCAAACCGGTCGCCAAGCGCAGCGCGCACAAGGAGTCCCGCGGCGGCCGGAAATCCGCGCTGCGGCGGCACCGGAGCACCGGCACCGCCGTCGAAGAGGTGATCTGGACCGCCGCCTCGCCGGTACCGGAACGGGGGCCGAACGACCACGAATTGCAGATTCCGCTGGTCCGGGACGGCCGGACGGTGGATGATTTGCCCACGCTGGACGACGCGCGCCAGCGGCTTCGGCAGGCCTTGGTGAGCCTGCCGTGGGAGGGCCTCAAGCTCTCCCACGGGGAGCCCGCCATCCCGACCGTATTCGTCTAGAGAGAACTCAGGAGCAACACATGGGGACCGCCCTGATCGTGGTCGATGTGCAGAACGACTTCTGCGAAGGCGGGTCGCTCGGCCTGCCCGGCGGCGCCGCGGCCGCCGAAGCGATCTCCAAGCGGGCCGCCGAGGGCGGCTACGCGCACGTCGTCGCCACCCGGGACTACCACATCGACCCGGGCGACCACTTCAGCGAGACGCCGGACTTCAAGGACAGCTGGCCGCGTCACTGCGTCGCGGGCACCTCCGGCGCGTCGTTCCATCCCGCGCTCGACGTGGTCCCGATCAGCGAAGTCTTCTCCAAGGGCGAGTACACCGCCGCGTACTCCGGTTTCGAGGGCAACGCGCGCGACGGCAAGACGCTCGACGCGTGGTTGAAGGAACACGACGTCACCGAGGTCGAGGTCGTCGGCATCGCGACCGACTTCTGCGTCCGCGCGACAGCGCTCGACGCGGCGAAGGCGGGCTTCACCGTCCGGGTGCTGCTGGACCTCACCGTGGGCGGTTCGCAGCCGACGGTCGACGCCGCGCTCAAGGACTTCGACGAGGCAGGCGTGACCTACACCGGAAAGGCGCCGGTTCCGTCCGCATGATCCAGCACGACCTCCAGGACACCCTGATCGAACACCGGCTCGTCGCGATCCTGCGAGCCGACGACGCGAGCCGCTTCGCCGACGCCGCCACGGTGTTGCACGCGGCGGGCCTCCGGGTGCTCGAAGCGACACTGACCACGCCGGGAGCGCCCGAGGCCATCGCGACCATCCGCAAGAAGCTCGGCGACGACTCGCACGTCGGCGCCGGGAGCGTCCGTGAACCGTCCGATGTGGACATCGCGGCGGACGCGGGCGCGACGTTCCTGGTCACGCCGACGGTGAACCCGCTGGTGCTGGAGCGCGCGCACGAGCGCGGGCTGCCGGTGATCTGCGGGGCGCTGACGCCGACCGAGATCGACCAGGCCTGGCGGCTCGGCGCGGCCGCGGTGAAGGTCTTCCCGGTCGCCGCCGTCGGTGGGATCGCCTACCTGCGGGCGATCCGGGCGCCGATGCCGGACATCCCGCTCGTGCCGACCGGCGGGGTCCACCTGGCCGACGTGCCGAAGTACCTCGAATCGGGCTCGATCGCCGTCGCCGCCGCGACACCGCTGCTGGGTGACTCGCTCACCTCCAGCGGTTCACTCGCGGACCTCGCGACCAGGGCGAGCGAGTTCGTCGCCGCGGCCGCGAAGTACGCCTCGCGCACTTCTTGATACGCGCGCGGCGTCGTGAGTGGCGCTTCGGGATTATTGAGAGGCAGGGCAAACGTGCCGTGCCGTGGTTGGGCGCCCGGTCTCGCGGGAGGTGTTGCGAAAGCCACTTTCGCAACGTTCAGTGTTGCGAAA
>NZ_JACBXD010000182.1 GCF_013870525.1 Amycolatopsis pittospori | reverse complement strand
AAGCGGGCACCATCACCGGCAGCGACACCGCCGGACGCCTCGCCGTGCTGTTCACCGGGCAGGGATCGCAGCGGCTCGGTATGGGCCGCCGCCTCCATGAGTGCTTCCCGGTGTTCGCCGACGCCTTCGACGAGGCCTGCGCGCAGTTGCCCGGCGTCCGGGACGTCGTCTTCGGCACCGACGCCGCCCGCCTCGACCGCACCGAATTCGCCCAGCCCGCACTGTTCGCCTTCGAAGTCGCGCTCTACCGTCTCGTCACCTCATGGGGTCTCACCCCGGATTTCCTCGCCGGGCATTCCGTCGGCGAACTGGCCGCCGCGCACGTCGCCGGGGTGCTTTCCCTGGAGGACGCGGCGAAAATGGTCCTCGCCCGGGGCCGTCTCATGCAGGCGTTGCCCGAGGGCGGCGCGATGATCGCGCTGGAGGCGACCGAGGACGAGGTCCGCCCGCACCTGTCGGCCGACGTCGCGCTCGCGGCGGTCAACGGCCCTCGTGCAGTGGTCCTGTCCGGCGCCGACGCGGCGACCACCGCTGTCGCGGAACGCTTCCCGGGCCGCCGCACGACCCGCCTGTCCGTCTCCCACGCCTTCCACTCGGCGCTGATGGAGCCGATGCTGGCCGAATTCGCCGCCGTGGCAAGGACCCTGACCTACCACGAACCCACCATCCCGGTGGTGTCCACGCTGACCGGCGAAACCGCCGACAGGCTCACCGACCCGGCGTACTGGGCCGAGCACGTTCGCGGCACCGTCCGGTTCGCCGACGCGGTGGAAACCCTGCACGGCCAGGGCGTCACGACCTTCCTCGAACTCGGCCCGGACGCGGCGCTCACCCCGATGGGTCGCTCGGTCCTGCCCGGCGAAGACACCGCCGCGGTCTTCGCCGCCACCCAGCGCAAGGACCGCGACCAGGCGGCCACCCTCGTCGACGCCCTGGGCCTGGTGCACGCCCACGGGGCGCGCGTCGACTGGGCCGCCTACCTCGGCGGCAGTGGCGCCCGCACCGTCACGCTTCCCACGTATCCGTTCCAGCGCAAGCGTTTCTGGCTGGAGGACCCGGGGGCGGGTGCGCCCGTCGCCGCCGAGGACGGCCGGTTCTGGTCGGTCGTGGAAGCCGGTGACGTCGGCGAGTTCGCCGCCGAGCTGAAACTCTCCGACGTCGAGGCCCCGCTCGGTACGGTCCTGCCCGCGCTGTCCCGGTACCGCCGCGCCCGGTCGCTGTCGGCCGAAGCGGCGTCGCTGGCCTATCACGTCCGTTGGCAGCCCTTCACTCCCGCGACGACCACCGCCACCGGACGTTGGCTGCTGGTCACTTCCGCCCGAGAACACCCGTGGATCGAGACCGCCGCCGAAGCCCTGGCCGGTGCCGAGGTGCGGCGGCTCGTCGTCGACCGGCCCGATGGCGTCGAGCTGCCCGACGAGTCCTTCGACGGCATCCTGTCCCTGCTGGCCCTCGACGAGACCGAGACCGACGGTCTGTCCTTCGGCGCCGAGGCCACGATGTCGCTGGTGCGCGAACTGGCCGCGCGTGATCCCCAAGGTCCACTGTGGACGCTGACCCGCGGCGCGGTGTCGACCGGCGCCCACGACGCACCGGATTCGCCCGCCCAGGCCCAGCTGTGGGGCTTCGGCCGGGCGGCCGCGCTGGAGAATCCTCAGGCGTGGGGAGGTCTCGTCGATGTCCCGGCCGAGCCGGGGGAGCGGGCCGTCGCCCTGCTTCGCGGCGTCATCACCGGCCCTCGCGGTGAGGACCAGGTCGCCGTCCGGGCGACCGGTGCGTTCGGCAGGCGGCTCGCCCACGCCGAATCGTCCGAGCCGAAGCGATCCTGGCGGCCGCGCGGCACCGTCCTCGTCACCGGGGGCACCGGAGGCCTCGGCGGGATCGTCGCCCGCTGGCTGATCGAACAGGGTGCCGAACACGTCGTTCTGGTGTCACGTCAGGGCGAAACCGCTCCGGGCGCCGCCGAACTCGCCGCGGACCTGGGCGCCCGGGTGACCATCGCGGCCTGCGACGTCGCCGACCGCGACGCGCTGGCGGCCGTCATCCAGCCGGTGCGTGACGACCTCCGCTCGGTGTTCCACCTCGCCGGCGTCCTCGAACTCGGCCTCATCGAGTCGATGGACCGCGCCCGCTACGCCGACGTCCTGCGCCCGAAGGTCGCCGGGACACGCAACCTCGAAGAGCTGACCGAGGGACTCGACCTCGACGCCTTCGTCCTGTTCTCCTCGATCGCCGCCTCCATCGGCAACGCCGTCCAGAGTGCTTATGGCGCCGCGAACGCGCACCTCGAAGCGGTCGCGCAGCGGCGCCGGGCGAACGGGCTGCCCGCGACGTCGATCGCGTGGGGCCGCTGGGGTCGCGTCGGCATGGGCGTCGGCGCGGACCTCGACGAGATGCTCAGCGGACTCGGCGTCCCGGCCATGGCGCCGGAGACCGGTCTCGTCGCGCTCGGCCAGGCGCTGGACCGTGACGAGACCGCGCTGACCGTCGCCGAACTGACCTGGGAGAAGTTCGCACCGCCGTTCGCCGCGCTGCGGCCCAGCCCGCTGCTGGCCGACCTGCCCGAGGTCGTCGCGATCGCCGAGGCCGAAGCCGCACAAGCCGCCGAGGGCGCCGAAGCCGCCGACGCGTGGCGCACCCGGCTCGCCGGACTTCCCGAGGCCGAGCGCGAACGCGTCGTCACCGAACTGGTCCTGACCCACACCGCGGCCGTGCTCGGGCACACCGACGGCGTCCCCGCCGGGCAGCAGTTCACCAAACTGGGCATCGATTCGCTCACCGCGATCGAACTGCGCGGCCGGATCAACACCGAGACCGGTCTGGCGCTGCCGCCGACCATGGTCTTCGACCACGCGACCCCGGCCGCGCTCGCCGCGCATCTGCTGGCCGCGCTCACCTCCGCCTCGCAGGAGACCCGGACCGTCGTCACCGGACCGGCCGCCGCCGGTCAGGACGTCGCCGTCGTCGGCCTTTCGTGCCGCTTCGCCGGGGGTAGCGACACTCCGGAGAAGTTCTGGGAGAACCTGGTCCAGGGCAAGGATCTGATCCGCGAGGTGCCGCCGGACCGCTGGACCGCCGCCGACTACTACGACCCCGACCGCACCGCGCCGGGCAAGGCCTACACACAACAGGGCGCGTTCGTCGACGACATCGCGGGCTGGGACGCGGCGTTCTTCGGCCTCTCACCGCAGGAAGCGCGACGGCTCGACCCGACGTTCCGGCTGCTGATGGAGCTGGTCTGGGAAGGCATCGAGGACGCCGGGCTCACCGCGGACGAGCTGCGCGGCAGCCGGACCGGTGTGTTCGCCGGCCTGATCGACACCATGCAGTACAGCATGCGGCAGCTCGAAGCCGACGGCATGGACGCGGCCGACGACCCCTACTTCGGGCTCGGCAGCTCGCTTTCCGCCGCCGCGGGCCGGATCGCGCATCTGCTCGACCTGCGCGGGCCCTGCCTGACCGTGGACACCGCCTGCTCGTCGGCGCTGAGCGCGGCGCACCTGGCCGTACAGAGCCTCCGCCGGGGCGAGTGCGACGTCGCGATCGTCGGTGCCGCTTCGGCGATGATCAACCCGGACGTCTTCATCCAGTCCTGCAAGATGAGCATGCTCGCCGTCGACGGCCGCACCAAGACCTTCGACGAGAGCGCCGACGGCTACGTCATCGGCGAGGGCGGCGGCGTCGTCGTGCTCCGCCGGGCGGGCGACGTCGGCCCGGGCAGGCGGACGCGGGCGGTCATCCGCGGCACCGCGACCAACCAGGACGGCCGCAGCAACGGCCTCACCGCCCCCAACCGCGCGGCGCAGAACGCGGTCATCCGCGCGGCCCTGGCCGACGCCGGTGTCACCCCCGACGAGATCGGGTACGTCGAGGCGCACGGTTCCGGCACGCAGCTCGGCGACGCGATCGAGTTCACCGCGCTCGGCGAGATCTTCGGTGAGCGCAGCGCGCCGGAGCCGCTGTACGTCGGCGCGGTCAAGACGAACGTCGGCCACACCCTCGCTGCGGCCGGGATGGCCGGGCTGATCAAAACCGTTCTGTCGCTGGAAAACGGCACCCTGCCGGGCAATCTGCACCTGAGCACGCCGAACTCGGTGGTCACCGTGGACGGCCCGGTGCGCCCGGTCCCCGAAGCGCGGCCGTTCCCGGCCAACGCCGACGGGATCCTGCGTGCGGGCGTCAGCTCCTTCGGCTGGTCCGGCTCGAACGTGCACTTCGTCCTCGATCAGGCGGCGCCCGCCCCGGCGGCGACGCCGGGCGGGGAATGGCAGCTGCTCACGGTCTCCGGGCAGAGCGAAGCCGGACTTCGCGCGAACGCCGAGGCGCTGGCCGACCACCTGACCGAGGACGTCGAACTGGCCGACGTCGCCTTCACCACCCAGGCCGGCCGCAGCGCGCTTCC
>NZ_JACBXD010000181.1 GCF_013870525.1 Amycolatopsis pittospori | reverse complement strand
TCACGCACGGGACGACAAGGGCTTCGACGACGACGATTTCTCGAACAACTCGTGGATGGTCGACTGACCGCCCAGCGCACTTCCGGGGCCCGGCTCACCTGAGCCGGGCCCTCTTTTTCGCTCGCTCCGCCCGCCTCCTCCGACCTGCGTTTCGCGGGCTAATCGCGATCTGACGGCTGGGGCACCCGCCCGGCCCAAATCGACTTTCGCGGGCTAACCGCGACGCGTAGGCAGGCTAAGTAACCGGGCGCGGTTCACGGCCCGGATCGCGATTAGCCCGCTAAACGCAGGTCGGAGCGGGTCAGGCGGCGGGTTCGTCCTGGAGGCCGATCGGGGCGCGTTTGACGTCGGCGTCCAGCAGGGCCTGGTACTTCGTCGTCCCGGTGAGGTGGGTGAGGAAGAACGCGGTGAACAGCGCCCTCGTCAGCTGCTGGGTCCCGCGGTGCGGCTTCCCGTGCAGCAGGAGCTGGCTCCAGTGCCTGCCCTCGGTGACGCCGAGATGCGACGACTTCCCGAGCGTCCGCAGCTGCACCGGCCCGCCCCAGGCGTCCGCGATGGCTTCGGCGTGCCCGATCGGCGGCGCGACCAGATCCTCACTCGCCGCGAGGTGCAGACCAGGGACGGACACGGACCGGGCGGACACGGTCGCCGGCGGCAGTGTCTGCGCGGGAGTGATGGTCGCGACGGCCTGGACTCGCGGCCGATCCTCGTTATCGGCCGACTGCGCGGCGGCGAGCACGGCCGAACCGCCGCCGGTCGAGTGCCCCGCGAGACCGAGCTTCGCCGGGTCGACACTGATGCCGTCGGGGCCGAGGCGGACCGTCGTGATCAGATCGAGGGTGGTGAGCAGGTCGCCCGCCAGCAGCCGATGCGACGGCAGCGGTCCGCGCTGGGTGGCCGGGGCGGCCGCGACGATGCCCCAGCTCGCGAGGTGCCGGAGCAGATGCCGGTAGCTCCCGGTCGGCTGCAACCATCCGTGCCCGAACGCGATCGCGGGCAGACCGAGCCCCGAGCGGGGCGTGAACACGACACCGGGCAGTCCGACCAGGGCGAGATTGCCGCGCAGGACGTCGTGCGGACCTGGGTGGGACAGCTCCGCGAGCAGCTGCTTGGGCTTGCTGGCCATGGTCGTGACCTTACTGCCCGCGCCCCCGTCCGGCCCGCGCGCCGCCCCGCGTATCGACTTTCGCGGGCTAACCGCGCTGCTTAGCATGCCTACGTATCGCGTTTAGCCCGCTGAACGCAGGTGGCGGGCGCCCGGGCGAAGGGCGCGGACGTCCCTCGTTAGGCTGGTGGCCGTGTGTGGAATCGTGGGATACGTCGGACACCGCCCGGCCCTGGACGTCGTCATCGGCGGACTCCGGCGGATGGAATACCGCGGCTATGACTCGGCAGGCGTCGCCGTCCTCGACGGTGCGGGAGCACTGAACGTCGAGCGCAAGGCGGGCCGCCTGGCCAACCTGGAGACCCAGCTCGACACCGTCGGCAGGGACGCCTTCACCGGCACCGCCGGAATGGGTCACACCCGCTGGGCCACCCACGGCGCCCCGGTCGACCGCAACTCGCACCCGCACCGCGACGCCTCCCAGCGCGTCGCCGTCGTGCACAACGGCATCATCGAGAACTTCGCCGCCCTGCGCGGCGAGCTCGAGGCCGACGGCGTCGAGATGGCGAGCGACACCGACTCCGAGACCGCCGCGCACCTCATCTCCCGCGCGTACGCCGAGGGCGACACGAAGGGCGACTTCCCGGCCAGCGTCGCCTCGGTCTGCCGTCGTCTCGAAGGCGCGTTCACCCTGGTCGTGACCATCGCCGACCAGCCGGACACCATCGTCGCCGCCCGCCGCTCCTCGCCGCTGGTCGTCGGCGTGGGCGAAGGCGAGCACTTCGTCGCTTCCGACGTCGCCGCGTTCATCGAGCACACGCGCGAGGCCGTCGAACTCGGCCAGGACCAGCTCGTCGTGATCACCCGCGAGGGTTACGAGGTCACCGACTTCCACGGCGATGCCGCCCAGGCCAAGCCGTTCACCGTCGACTGGGACCTCTCGGCCGCGGAAAAGGGCGGCCACGAGTACTTCATGCTCAAGGAGATCGAGGAGCAGCCCGAGGCGCTGGCGAATACGCTGCGCGGCCACTTCGACGGTGGCCGGATCATCCTCGACGAGCAGCGCATCTCCGACCAGGACCTCCGCGACGTGGACAAGGTCTTCGTCGTCGCCTGTGGTTCCGCGTACCACTCCGGCCTGGTCGCCAAGTACGCCATCGAGCACTGGTGCCGCCTCCCCGTGGAGGTCGAGCTGGCCAGCGAGTTCCGCTACCGGGACCCCGTGCTGGACCGCGCGACGCTGGTCGTCGCCGTGTCGCAGTCGGGCGAGACCGCGGACACTCTCGAGGCCGTCCGCCACGCGCGTGAGCAGAAGGCGCGCGTCCTGGCCGTCTGCAACACGAACGGCGCGCAGATCCCGCGTGAGTCGGACGCCGTCCTCTACACGCACGCCGGACCCGAGATCGGCGTCGCTTCGACCAAGGCGTTCCTCGCGCAGATCGCGGCCAACTACCTGGTCGGCCTGGCGTTGGCGCAGGCGCGCGGCACGAAGTACCCGGACGAGGTCGCCCGCGAATTCGCCGAACTCGAGGCCATGCCCGCAGCCGTGCAGAAGGTTCTGTCCACTGTGGACCAGGTTCGGGACCTCGGCCGCCGGATCGCCGACTCGAAGGCGGTGCTGTTCCTCGGCCGCCACGTCGGTTTCCCGGTCGCCCTCGAAGGCGCGTTGAAGCTCAAGGAACTGGCGTACATGCACGCCGAGGGTTTCGCGGCCGGCGAGCTCAAGCACGGCCCGATCGCGCTGATCGAAGAAGGCCTGCCTGTCGTCGTTGTGATGCCTTCGCCGAAGGGCCGTGCGGTGCTGCACTCGAAGCTGGTGTCGAACATCAGCGAAATTCAGGCGCGCGGTGCCCGGACGATCGTGATCGCGGAGGAGGGCGACGAGACCGTCCGCCCGTTCGCCGACGAGCTGATCGAGATCCCGGCCGTCCCGACGCTGCTGCAGCCGCTGGTTTCGACGGTTCCACTGCAGGTGCTGGCCGCCGAGATCGCCCGTACGCGTGGGTATGACGTCGACAAGCCGCGTAACCTGGCGAAGTCGGTCACCGTCGAGTAAAGACCGGAGGCGTCGTGCAGGGAATCTGGACCACGGAACGGATTCGCGCGGCGGAGGACCGGTTGCTCGCCGTCACTCCCGACGGCGAGCTCATGCGGCGCGCGGCGTTCGGGCTCGCGGTGCACGCGGCCGAGATGCTGGCCGACCACACGGGTTCGGTGTCCGGGCGGCGGGTGACGCTGCTCGTCGGCTCGGGCAACAACGGCGGTGACGCCTTGTGGGCGGGCGCGTTCCTGCGTCGTCGCAACGTGGCCGTCGCGGCGATCCTACTGAAGCCCGAACGTGCTCATGCGGCGGGTTTGGCCGCGTTGAAGCGGGCGGGCGGTCGGGTGGTGTCCCTTGAGGACGGTCCACAGTGGATTCGACAGGCTGATCTCGTCCTTGACGGGATCGTCGGTATTTCGGCGCGTGGGCCCTTGCGGCCGGACGCCGCCGCGTTGCTGGAGTACGTGAATTCGCCGGTGCTGGCCGTCGATCTGCCGAGCGGGGTGGATCCGGACACCGGCGACGTCGACGGTGCGGCCGTCGTCGCCGATCGCACTGTCACTTTCGGCGCGCTCAAACCGGTGCACGTTCTCGCGCCCGCTTCGTGTGGAGAGGTCGCGCTGGTGGACATCGGGTTGCGGTCCGAACTCGGCGAGCCCGATCTGGAGCGACTCGACACCGCGGACGTCGCGGCGGCTTGGCCGATTCCGGGGCCTGACGACGACAAATACAGTCAGGGCGTGGTCGGCGTGGCCGCCGGATCGGCGACATATCCGGGTGCGGCCGTGCTCGCGGCGGGCGCGGCGGTGCGGGCGACGTCCGGGCTGGTGCGGTACGCCGGGCACGCCGCGGACGTGGTGCGAGGGCGCTGGCCCGAGGTCATCGCGACCGGGTCGGTGACGGATGCCGGCCGGGTGCAGGCATGGGTGGTCGGGCCGGGGATCGGGACCGGGCACGAGGGGCGAGAAGTGCTGCGGTTCGTGCTCGGGCGAGGCGTGCCGGTGTGCGCGGACGCCGACGCGACGACGATCATCGCGCGCTCGCCCGACGTGCTCGACGCGCGCGATCCGGACACTCCGCTCGTGCTGACCCCGCACGCGGGGGAATACGAGCGGCTGATGGGTTCGCCGCCGGGGGCGGACCGGGTCGCCGCGGCGCGGTCGGCCGCGCGGAAGTACGACGCCGTCGTGCTCTTGAAGGGGCACTGCACGGTGGTCGCGGCGCCGGACGGGCGCACGCTGGTGAACACGCCGCGTGGGTCGT
>NZ_JACBXD010000180.1 GCF_013870525.1 Amycolatopsis pittospori | reverse complement strand
GGTGAACGACTTCGGGAGCATCGCCGTCGACGCGATGGCCGTCTCCGGCCAGGTCGACACGGTCCTGATCACCGGTGGCGCGGGCGCGCTCGGCGCGTTGTTCGCCGAGCACCTGGTCACCCGGCACGGGGTGCGGCATCTGCTGCTCACCGGCCGACGCGGTGAGCACACCCCCGGCGCGGCCGAACTGGGCGCGTATCTCAGTGGGCTCGGCGCTTCGGTCCGGTTCGCCGCCTGCGACGCCGCTGATCGCTCCGCGCTGGCCGGACTCCTGGCCACCGTTCCCGCCGAGCACCCGCTCACCGCGGTCGTCCACGCCGCCGGGGTGATCGACGACGGCGTACTCGGCTCGTTGTCGGCCGATCGGCTGGAAACGGTGCTGCGGCCGAAGATCGACGGCGCGCTGAACCTGCACGAACTGACCGGTGACCTGGACGCGTTCGTATTGTTCTCTTCGGGCGCGGGCATCTTCGGCTCGCCGGGACAGGCGAACTACGCCGCCGCCAACACCTTCCTCGACGCGCTGGCCCACCATCGCCGTGCCGAGGGCGAACCGGCGGTCTCGCTGGCGTGGGGGATGTGGGCCGACCGCAGTGCCTCCGCGGAGGCACTCGGCCGAGCCGACCTGACCCGGATCGCCCGCAACGGCACGCTGGAGATGTCGGCGGAGCAGGGATTGGCGTTGTTCGACGCCGCCACGGCGCTGGACGACGCGCTGCTCGTGCCCACCCGGCTCGATTTCGCGGCGCTGCGGGGGCAGGCGAGAACCGGTTCGCTGCCCGCCCTGTTCCGAGGGCTGGTCCGGATTCCGGCGAAGCGAACCGCCGAGGACGAGCGGACCGGCACGTCCTCACTCGTGGCCAAGCTGGCGGACAGGACCGAGGCCGAGCGGCTCGAAGCCTTGCTGGAACTGGTCCGCGGCGAGGCCGCGACGGTGCTCGGGTATTCCGGAACCGAGAACCTCGGTGCCCGGCGCGCCTTCCGGGACCTCGGTTTCGACTCGCTGACCGCCGTGGAGTTCCGCAACCGCCTGCAGACAGTCGCCGGCATCCGCCTGCCTGCCACGCTGGTCTTCGACCACCCGACCCCGACGGCGGTGGCCGGGTACCTGCATGCCGAGCTGTTCGGCCGGACCGCCCCCGTGCGGGCGGCCGAAAACGCCGCCCCGGCGGACGAGCCCATCGCGATCGTGGCGATGAGCTGCCGCCTCCCCGGTGGTGTGCGGTCGCCCGAGGATCTGTGGCGGCTGCTGGAATCCGGTACGGACGCCATTTCCGGGCTGCCGACCGACCGTGGCTGGGATCTCGCGGCGTTGTATGCCGCCGACCCGGACGCACCGGGCAAGAGCTATGTCCGAGAGGGTGGTTTCCTGCGGGACGCCGGGGACTTCGACGCGGGCTTCTTCGGCATCAGCCCGCGGGAAGCCGCCGCGATGGACCCGCAGCAGCGGCTCCTGCTCGAAACCTGCTGGGAGGTCGTGGAGCGCGCCGGGATCGACCCGCTGTCCCTGCGTGGCAGCCGGACCGGCATCTTCACCGGCACCAGCGGTCAGGACTACGCCGCTCTCGCGGCGAACGTGCCGGAGGCCGACGAGGGCTATCTCGTCACCAGTACCGGTGCCAGCGTGCTGTCCGGCCGCGTTTCCTACACGCTCGGGCTGGAAGGCCCGGCCATGTCGGTGGACACGGCCTGCTCCTCTTCGCTGGTGGCGTTGCACCTCGCGGCGCAGGCACTGCGATCCGGGGAGTGTGCGCTGGCCCTCGCGGGCGGCGCGACCGTGCTCGCCACCCCGCAGACGTTGATCGCCGCCAGCCGTCAGCGCGGGCTTTCACCGGACGGAAGGTGCAAGGCGTTCTCCGACGAGGCCGACGGATTCGGGATGGCCGAGGGCGCGGGAATCCTGTTGCTGGAACGCCTTTCCGATGCCCGGCGCAACGGGCATCCGGTGCTCGCCGTGCTGCGCGGCTCGGCGGTCAACCAGGATGGGGCGTCCAACGGGCTGACCGCGCCGAATGGGCCTTCCCAGCAGCGGGTGATCCGCCAGGCATTGGCGAACGCCGGACTGGCGGCGTCCGAAGTGGACGCGGTCGAGGCACATGGCACCGGGACCTCGCTCGGCGACCCGATCGAGGCCCAGGCACTCCTGGCCACCTACGGGCAGGACAGGCAGGCCCCGCTGTTGCTCGGTTCGGTGAAGTCCAACATCGGCCATACGCTCGGTGCCGCCGGCGTCGCCGGGGTGATCAAGATGGTGCTGGCGCTACGGCACGGGATCGTGCCGCGCACCCTGCACGCGGAGCTGCCCTCGTCCCATGTGGACTGGTCGGCCGGCACCGTCCGGATCGTGGACCGGCCGGTGCCCTGGCCCGAGACCGGCCGCCCGCGCCGGGCCGGGGTGTCCTCGTTCGGCATCAGCGGGACCAACGCCCACGCCATCATCGAACAGGCGCCTGATCTCGACCAGGTCGACAAGACCACCGTCGAGCTGCCGCAGGTGCTGGTACCGGTGTCCGCACGCAGTACCGAAGGGCTCGCCGCGCAGGCGCTCACCCTGAAGTCCTTTGTGGAGGAAGACCACGGGACCGCGCTCGCGGACCTGGCCTTCTCGGCGGCCACCACACGTGCCTCGCTGGAGCATCGCGCCGTGATCGTGGCGGCCGACCGGGACGAGCTGGTGCGTGGTCTGGACGCGCTCGCCGGTGACGGGCCTGCCTCGAACGTCGTGCGCGGAATGCCCCGTGAGGAGGCCAAATGCGCCTTCCTGTTCTCCGGTCAGGGCTCGCAGCGGCCGGGGATGGGACGCGAGCTGTATGAGACCTATCCGGTCTTCGCCGAAGCCTTCGACGAGGTCTGCGATCGGCTCGACGTGGAGCTGGCGGGCCATGCCGAACGCGGTGTGCGGGACGTGGCCTTCGCCGGAGACGACCTGCTGGACCAGACCTGCTACACGCAGGCGGCCCTGTTCGCGTTCGAGGTGGCGCTGTTCCGGTTGGTCACGGCCTGGGGCCTGCGGCCGGACTACGTACTCGGCCACTCGATCGGCGAACTGAGCGCCGCGCATGTCGCGGGTGTCCTCGACCTCGACGCCGCCGCGACGCTGGTCGCCGCGCGGGGCAGGTTGATGCAGGCGCTGCCGTCCGAGGGCTCGGCGATGGTTTCCGTGCAGGCGCCCGAAAGCGACGTGCTGCCGTTGCCGATCGACGGACGGGTGTCGATCGCCGCAGTCAACGGTCCCGATGCGACAGTGCTCGCCGGCGACGAGGAAGCGGTGCTGAAGATCGCCGGGGAGCTCGCCGATCGTGGCCACAAGACTAAGCGGCTGCGCGTCAGCCACGCGTTCCACTCGCACCGGATGGACGCCATGCTCGACGCGTTCGCGGAGGTGGCCGGGAAGCTGACCTATCACGCGCCGGAGATCCCGATCGTCTCCAACGGCACTGGCGAGCTCGCCACCGAGCAGATCCGGACCGCCGGGTACTGGGTGCGGCACGTTCGTGACACGGTCCGCTTCGGGGACAGTGTGCGCCACCTGGCCGGACTCGGTGTCGGGGTGTTCCTCGAACTCGGACCGGACGGGGTGTCCACCGGGATGGCGAGGGACTCGGTCGGCGACACCGCGACGCTGGCCGCGGCCTCCCGCAAGGACCGCTCCGAGGTGCGGTCGCTGCTCACCGCGTTGGCGCGACTCCAGGTCAGTGGACTCGCCCCGGACTGGGACGCGTTCTTCGGCGGTGCCCGGCGGGTGGATCTGCCGACCTACGCCTTCCAACGCCGTCGTTACTGGCTCGACGGCCCGGTGCCCGGCGTCCGTTGGGACGACACCGACTCGTGGCGCTACCGGATGGAGTGGCGGCCGATCGCCGGCGCCCGCGCGACGACGTTGACCGGCCGCTGGCTGGTGGTGCGGGCGGCCGGACTGTCAGGGGAGTGGTCCCTGCGTTCGCCCGAGCTGCTGGTACGGGCGGGAGCCGATGTGAGCGTCGTGGACGTTGAACCCGGTGAGGAGCGGACCGTGCTGGCCGGCCGGATTCGCGCGGCCGTCGGTGCCGGGCAGGTCGATGGCGTGCTGTCGCTGGTCGGCCTCGACGAGCGGGCGCACCCGGACTACCCGTCCGCCTCGGCGGGCCTCTCCGCCACGGTGACCCTGATCCAGGCGCTCGGCGACGCGGCGCTCGACGCTCCACTGTGGTGCGCCACCGAGAACGCGGTGTCCACAGTGGAGGGTGAGCCGGTGGCCGGGCTGGTCCAGGCGCAGCTCTGGGGGCTCGGCAGGGTGGCCGCGCTGGAGTATCCGGTGCGCTGGGGCGGAATGTTGGACCTGCCCGGCGAATGCACCGACGTCGACCAGGACCGGATGCTCGGGGTGCTCGCCGCCGAGCCGGGGGAGGATCAGCTCGCCGTCCGCGAGCACGGGGTGCTGGCCCGGCGGCTGACGCCCGCGCCGCTTCCCGCCGGCACCCCGGGCTGGGAACCC
>NZ_JACBXD010000018.1 GCF_013870525.1 Amycolatopsis pittospori | reverse complement strand
GTCGGCGTGATCCCGACCGTCGCGGCGGTCGACGTCCCGGCCGCGCTGCAGACGTTCCACCGGCGATATCCGCATGTCCGGATCGGACTGCGGGTCGGCGGCAGCGGTGACTTGGTGGAGCAGGTCAGGGACAGCGCGATCGAGGTCGCGATCCTCGGCCTCCCGGTGTCGGACCGCCCGGAAGGCGTCGGCACCCGCGAACTCGCACGAGACGACCTGGTCGCCGTCGTGGCGCCGGGACATCCGCTCGCCGACGAGTCCGAAGTGGACTTGAGCAGGCTGTCGTCGGAGGTGTTCGTGGACTTCCCGGCGGGCACGGCGGGGCGGGCCCAGACGGATCAGGCGTTCGCCGCCGCGAAAATGACCCGGGAGGTCGCGTTCGAGGTGACCGCGGCCGACTTCATGGCGCGGCTCATCCACCAAGGACTGGGGGTCGCGCTGCTGCCGTCGAATTACGTGCCGAACCTGAGCGGAGTCGTGAGCGTGCCGGTGACCGACGCGCCCACGCGGATCGAGCACCTCGTGTGGAACAGGTTCACCGTGACGCCCGCGGCGAAGGCGTTCCTGGAGGTGCTGGGAGTCGCGAGTGGCGATTCGGGGTCTCTTGACGGGTAGGGCAAAGGTGGCGCCAGCGCCCAGTCTCGAAAGTCCGTGAAGGACTCCTTGAGGGACCCAGAGTCCCTCAAGGAGTCCTTCACGGACTTCGCAGGCCCTGTGACCCACCAGCCGGGGGTCATCGGCCCGGCTCAGCCTTCCTTGATGACCTCGTACAGGCTGGTCCACGAGCTCCGCCCGTGTCCGGCCGCGATCGCCCGGTCGTAGTGGGACTTGACCGCCTCCGGCAGGACGACGTCGATTCCGGCGTCCCGGCTGGCCTGCACGATGTGGTCCGCGGTGGCGCCCATCATCGTCACGTCGGCCTCGTCGCCCGGGTGTTCACCCTTCTCGACCTGCTCCGCGGCGGCGTCGAGGTAGAAGCCCATCGTCGCGAAGAGGTCCTTGGCGTACGGGAGGAACTTCGCGACAGGCACCTCGGCCGCGCGGACAAGCGCGCTCGCGTGCAGGAACACCGAAAGCGAGTTCAGGAAGATGTCCAGCTGTGCCTGGTAGAACAGCTGCGCCAGGCGGACGTCCTCGCCGAGGAAGTCCGGCCGCCCGATCAGCGCCAGGACCTCGCGGTACTTCTCGAAGACGTCCGCGGGACCGCTGTAGAAGACGTACGCCTCTTCTTTACCCACGAACGGCGCCGGCACCATCAGACCGCCCGCGATGAACTGCCCGCCGCGGGCCTTGACCCAGTCGGCGGCTTCGCGGGTCTTCTCCGGGGTGTCCGAGCTGAGGTTGACGATCACCTTGCCCGCCAACGCGTCCTCGGCCTTGCCCAGGATGTCGTACATCGCCGCGTAGTCGGTGAGGCTCAGCAGTACCAGTTCCGACGCCGACACCGCGTCCGCCGGCGTTTCGGCGCGCACGGCACCCGCGGCGACGACGCCGTCCGCGCGGGCGGCGGTGCGGTTCCAGACGGTCACGCCGTGGCCGTTCTCCAGGAGTACGCGGACCATGGCCTGGCCCATCGGGCCGAGTCCGATCAGTGTGATCATTTGTTCTTCCTTACTTTTTGAGAAGTTCGATGAGGCCGACGAGGTCCTCGTGGCCGTGCCCGGCCGCGACCCGCTTGTCCATCAGCGGCTGGAGCGGCGTGAGCAGTTCGGCGCTGATGCCCTGCTCTTCGGCGGCTTTCGTCAGGTTCGGGTAGGCGGCGGCCTGCATCGCGAGGTTCGACACGACGTCGGTCACGTAGTCGCCGTCGTCGATCTTTCCGGCCGCGCGCTCCAGGAAGCCGCTCATCGCGTCCATCCAGTCGCGAAGCAGCGGAGCGAACTCTCTTGCCTTCACCCCCGCGGAGCCGACCAAGGCGAAGGCCTGGATGACGCCGATGAAGTTTCCGTACATACCGCTGAGCAGCGCGATGTCGTGCAACGGCGCCAGTCCCGGGTCGGCCCCGAGGTAGTTGGTGCCGCCGAAGGTGTCCAGAGCGGTGCGGGCCCGGCCGAAAACGGTGCCCGAGCCGCTGTAGAAGATGAACGCCGCGGGCGAGCCGATCATCGGCGGGACGGCCATGATGCCGCCGTCCAGGTACTCGGCGCCCAGTTCCTCGGCCCACGCGCCCATTTCGCGCGCCTGGCCGGGGGTTCCGTTGGTCAGGTTGATCAGCTGCCGTCCCTCGAGCCCGGCCGCGACCGGGTCCAGGACCTCGTGCACCGAGTCGTAGTCGAGCAGGCAGGCGATCACGATCTCGTTCGCCGCCAGGGCCTCGGACACCGTCGAAGCGACCGAAGCCCCCTTCGCGGCCACCTTCTCGGCGCGGCTCGCGGTCCGGTTCCAGGCGGTGACCGGATGCCCCGCCGCCAATAGTGCTTCTACGAGCGCGGTTCCCATCGCGCCCAGCCCCAGTACCGTCACCGGGGTCTTGCCGTGTTCGGTCATGGGACCACCGTGACGCCGCCCGCGCACGGATCGCTGCGGGTTCACGCACGGCTCCCGCACGAACTTGTCGGTGGTACGCGCTAACGTCGGTTTCGTGCGTTTCGGAGTGCTGGGGCCACTCGCCGTGTGGACGACCGCGGGCGAGCCCGTCGTGGTGCCCGAGGCCAAGGTCCGGCTGCTGCTCGCCGGGCTGCTGAGCAGGGAGGGCAGGGCGGCGTCGGTGTCGTCGCTGACCGACGACCTCTGGGGCGAACTTCCGCCGGGCAATCCGGCCAACACCCTTCAGACCAAGGTCTCCCAGCTGCGCCGCACGCTTGAACGCGCCGAGCCGGGCGCCCGCGAACTCGTGACCCACCAACCCGCCGGCTACGTCCTCAAGGCCGAGGATCTGGACGTCCACCGGTTCCGCGAACTCACCGCACGCGCACGGGACACGATGGATCCACGCGCCCGAACCGCCCTGCTGGCGGACGCGCTCGCGTTGTGGCGAGGTCCCGCGTACGCCGGATTCGAGGACGAACCTTTCGCCGTGGCCGCGGCACAACGGCTGGAAGAGGAACGGCTGCTCGCCGAGGAGGAGCGTGCCGAAGCACGGCTGGCGCTCGGGGAACACGGCATCCTCACCGGAGAACTCGCCGGTCTAGTCTCGCGGTATCCACTCCGGGAGCGGCTTCGCGGTCTTCTGATGCGCGCTCTCTACGCCACCGGGCGGCACAGTGAGGCACTCGAGTCCTACGCCGAACTACGAGCCCGGCTGCGGGACGAGTCCGGTCTGGAACCCGGGACCGACCTCGCCGCCCTGCACCAGGCGATCCTCACCCGCAGCCCGGATCTCGAGCCCGGCCGCGCCGCCGAGCCGGTGCGGGGGAATCTGCCGGAGTCGCTGACCGAACTGGTCGGCCGGACCACGGCGGTCAAAGAGGTCGGCGCGCTGGTCACCGACGCGCGGCTGGTCACGCTCACCGGTCCCGGTGGCGTCGGCAAAACCCGTCTCGCCATCGAGGCCGCGTCGAAGCTCGCGATGGCCGACGGCACCTGGCTGGTCGAATTGGCGGGCCTGGACAACGTCGCGTGCCCGACCTGCCCACCGGAGGACCTGGTCGCCGTGGTGCTGACCGCCGCGCTGGACCTCCACGAGGAGGCCACGTCGGCGAAGTCGCTGACCGATTCCCTCGCCGATGCCTTGCGCGGGAAAGAGATCCTGCTCGTCCTGGACAACTGCGAGCAGGTCGTCGAGCCGGTCGCCGCGCTGGTGGAGCGGCTGCTGGCGGCGGCCCCGCGCCTGCGGGTGCTCGCCACCAGCCAGGAACCGCTCGGGCTGCCCGGGGAGCATGTCTGGGCGGTCCCGCCGCTCGATCTGCCCGAGCAGGCCGATTTCGCCGCCGTGCGGGAGGCGAGCGCGGTCCGGTTGTTCGCCGCGCGCGCCGCGGCCGCCGCACCGGGGTTCGTACTCGACGCGGGGAACGCGGACGTGGTCGCGAAGATCTGCCGCACGCTGGACGGGATCCCGCTCGCGCTCGAACTCGCCGCCACCCGGGTCCGGACGCTCGGGGTGCACGAACTCCTCACTCGCCTCGACGATCGGTTCGGCCTGCTTTCCGCGGGCAGGCGGGGCGGGCCGCGACGGCAGCAGACGCTCCGGGCGATGATCGACTGGAGCTGGAGCCTGCTGAGCGAGCCTGAGCAGATCGTCCTGCGCAGGCTCGCGATCCACGCCGAAGGCTGTGGTCTCGACGCCGCCGAAGCGGTCTGCGCGGGTGGCCGGATCGCTTCCGCCGACGTTCTGGACCTGCTTTCGCGCCTCGTCGACCGCTCGTTGGTCGTCAGCAGGCCGGGGAAGACGGGCGAACCGCGATTCCGGCTGCTGGAGTCGGTCTCGGCGTATGCGTTGGAGCAAGCGAAGCAGGCCGGCGAACTCGACGACCTGCATCTGCGGCACGCCCGTTTCCACGTCGAACTGGCTGAACGCGGCGACGCGGGTTTGCGCGGCAGGGAGCAGCGACGCTGGCTGGACAGGCTCGACGTCGAAGGGGCCAACACCCGGCGCGCGCTGGAAACCTTGCTGCGGCAAGGCGAGAACCAGCTGGCCCTGCGGCTGGTGAACGCGACGACCTGGTTCTGGTTTCTGCGCGGAAGGCTCACCGAGGCCCGTCGCTCGCTGAGCCTGGTACTCGACACGGAAGTGGAGACCGGTGACGAGCGCGCGCAGGCACTGGGCTGGTGCACCGGCATCGCCGTCCTCGACGGCACCTGCACCGAGGGCGCGGCGGAGGGAGCGGTGTGGGGTATCGCCGATCCCGTGAAGCGGGCCAGGACACTGTGGTTCCTCGGGTACGCGTGGTCCACGGTCGGCGACCTGTGCCGGGCGGAGAAACTCACCATCGGCGCCCTCGACACCGCTCGCGACGCCGGTGACGACTGGAGTGCCGCGGCCGCGCTGAGCGACCGGGCGAGCCAGCTGATCTCCGGGGGCGACCTCACCGGCGGCGGACGGATCGCCGCCCAGAGCGCCAGGATCTTCGACGGGCTCGGCGAACGCTGGGGCTGGCTGCAGGCGTCGTTCGTCCTCGGCATGCTCGCCGCGATCGCCGGGGACTACGAGCACGCCGCCCGCGTCCACCGGGAGAGTCTGCGGCGCGCGGAGGAACTGGGGTTGTGGCCGGAGGTTTCCTACCAACTGTCCTGGCTCGGCCGGACGGCCCTGCTCACCGGCGATTTCGCTGGTGCGACGGACTTTCATGAGCGTGCCAGGGCCTTGGCCGTGGAACACAGCTTCAAA
Source organism: Amycolatopsis pittospori (assembly GCF_013870525.1). Classification (GTDB taxonomy): domain Bacteria; phylum Actinomycetota; class Actinomycetes; order Mycobacteriales; family Pseudonocardiaceae; genus Amycolatopsis; species Amycolatopsis pittospori. The sequence continues at coordinate 115,192 of NZ_JACBXD010000018.1, read as the reverse complement.
CCCGGCGAGGTCTACGCGGAGACCGGGCTCGCGCTCGGCGCCCGGCGCCAAGGCCTGTTCGACGAGGCCGAGGAGCTTCTGCTGTCCATTTTGGACTGGCATCGCCGGGTGGCGTCCGAAGCGGGCAGCACGCTGATCCTGGCGGAGCTCGGGTTCATCGCCGAGCAGCGGGGCGACGCGGCCAAGGCGAGACGGCTCCAGCTGGACGGTCTCGCGATCGCCCGGCACGGCGGGGATCCGCGGGCCATCGCTCTCGGCCTGGAGGGTCTGGCCGGAGCGGAGACGGCATCGGGCTCGTATCACCTGGCCGCACGGTTGCTGGGCGCGGCGGCGGCCTCCCGGGAGTCGGCGGGTGCTCCCCTGCCGAAGGCCGAACGCGTCGACGTCGACAGGATCACCGAAGCCCTCATCAGCGCACTCGGAGAAAACGCATTCTCCGCAGCTCTCACGTCCGGAACGACCACGCCGATCGATCAGTTGGTGACGCACGGTAAATAGTCGGGCACGCCTTCATCAGAATGGTCCAAGGATTTACTTCACGTCGACAACAAAGGGTGAAGACTTTCTGTCGTCCAGGCCACTCAACCGGTAGCGTGCGTGTCCATGCGGGTGAGGTGGGGGGCTTCCGGCGGGCCCAAGGTGATGATGCCGTGGCGAGCGGCTCCACGAGCGGCACTGAGCAGTCCGTTGACCTTGATCATCGCGGCGGTGACCGCGCTTCTGGCCTGTTTCCTGGGCACGGCCGCCGTCCTGCAGGCTTCGGCCGCGGGCGGCGCGGCCGTCACGTACCAGTCCGGGATCGCGTGCCCGGACAGTTACGGCCCGGTGTTCAGCAAGGGCAATGTCCCCGTCGGCGCCGCCCCCGAGGTGATCTCCGCCGTCCAGCGTCACGCGCCCGCGCACGGATTCGCCCCGCCCGTCACATCGCGGTACACCCATGTCGTCCGCGGCACCGAATTCAATGGCGACCCGAACTACAAGGTCACCCTCGGTTATCGGGATCAGGCTGGTCTGGCCAACCTCGATCTGGCCGCCGGCTCACGGGACGCGGGCCTCTGGCTCGGCACCGTCGTCGCCGGCGCACAGGGCATCGGCGTCGGCACCACTCCGAAGTTCAACGGTGCCGCGCTGCCCCCGGTGACCGGCCTTTACCGCGATCTGCCCGACCCGGCGCCACGCTGGTGGTGCTCGCAGCAACGCAACGCCGTCGTCGACCGGCTCGCTAACGACCCGCTCGACTCGGTCATGTTCGCCACCGACGGCAAGACCTTCGACGACGCGGTCCGGACACTGGGCCTGCCCGTGATCAAGACGCTGTACCTGTCCTTCTACGAGCAGCCACCCAAGACGGTGAGCGAGGCCGAGGACCTGCTGGACCGATCGAAGGCGCTGATCGCCGACGTGCAGGCGGATCTGGGCGCCCGCGGTCTCGGCGACGCGATCGTCGGGTCACTGCCGTTCGACCGTTCGGTCGCGATCAGTAACCAGGCCGAATCGAACGTCTTCGTCTCGATCCTGCCGCTCGCGGCCATCAGTGTCCTGGTCGGCTGCGCCGGGATCGGCACCGTCGCGCTGCAGTGGAACCAGCGACGGCACGCGCAGCTGCGGTTGCTGTCGGCACGGGGAAGCGGACCGGTGGCGCTGGGCCTGCTCGCGGTCGCCGAACTCGGGTTGCCGATCGTGCTGGGCGGGGTAGCGGGCGCGGTGCTCGCGAGACTCCTGCTCGGTGTCTACGGGCCACCGGGTGAACCGGACGGCGGCGCGCAGTTCACGGGATCGCTTGTCGCCGCCGTGATCCTGCTCGCCTCGCTCGCGCTGCTGGCCGGGGTGATCGCCGTCCGCACGCACCGGGAGTTCGAACTGGGCCGGGTCCGCTCCGGACGACGCAAGGGTTTGAAGCTCCTGACGATCTTCCCGTGGGAACTGATCACCGCCGGGGTGGCGTTGCTCGGCTGGAACCGGCTCGTCGACTACGGCAAGGGATCCAGGGTCGGCAATCCGCTCCCCCAGGTCGATCCGCTCGCGCTCACCTACCCGGTGTTCGTCGTGCTCACCGTCGGCCTGCTCGCCGCGCGGCTGGCCTGGCTCGGCCTGCACGCGTCGCATCGCGCGCGGCTGTGGTCGCGGCCGGCGCTGCAACTGGCGATCCGGCGGCTCGCCAGTGCCCGCGCGCCGGTCACCGGTGTGCTCGTGATCGGCACCCTGGCCATCGGGACGCTGGCGACCGGGATCGGGATCGCGCGCGGACAGGAAGAGGCGCTGCACACGAAGTCGGCGATCTTCGTCGGCGCCGAGACCCGGGTCGACACCGAAAGCGTCATCGGCACCGGCAAAACCCCGCTGCCGTCCCAGATCAGCGGCAGCAGCACGGTCGTCGGTGAGCTCACCGGCACCGGCAGTGTCGTACTGGTCGTCGATCCGCAGACGTTCCGGCGCGGCGCCGCGCTCGGCCCGCTCCCCGGTGACGACGTCGACGAGCTGCTGGGGCGCTTGGCAGGCCCGGGCGCCGGTGTCCCGGCGATCCGGATCGGTAACGACGGCGCCCAGAAAGCCGCGCTGCCCGCCGGTCTCGGCGACGCCCGCACGGTCGGCGAACTGCCGATGTTCCCGATCATCGGCACCAAAGCCGGGTACGTCATCTCGCGGGAATCACTCACTCCCGCGCAACTGACCACCGTTCCCAAGTGGAGCCTGCTGTCCGCCTCTCCGGTCGCGGAGCTGACCGAGGCGCTGACCGCCGCGGGGATCACGCAGCCCAACCGGATCACGCGTGAGTCGGCGCTCGACGCGCTCCCGTTCTACGTCGTGTCCTGGACGTTCTCGTTCATGGCCCTGCTCGGCGCCGTTCTCGGTGTGGTGGCGGTGCTGTCGCTGCTGGTCGCGGTCGAGGTCCGGCGACGGCAGAACGCGCTGGCCGGGGCCCTGGTCCTGCGGATGGGAATGCGCCCGCGTGCCCTGCTGGCGAGTCATCTGATGGAACTCGGCGCGCTCAGCGGGCTCGCCGTGGTCATCGGCGTCGCCTGCGGTGTCTCGGTCGCCGGTCTCTCGGTGCCGCGCTTCGATCCCGCGACGTTCCTGGCGCCGCGTTCGGCGCTGCCCAACCCGACCCCGTTCGCCCTGACCGTACTGGCCGTCGGTGTGCTCGTCGTGGCGCTGGCGGGCTGGATCGCGATGCGCTCGGTGCGCACCGCCCGGACCGCGGAGCTGATCCGTGCCTGAGAAACCGATCTTCCGGCTGCAGGGCATCGGCGTCGACTACCAGACGCCGGCGGGTACCGTCACCGGTGTCGACGACGTCTCCATCGACATCCCCGCACGCGGCATCACCGTGCTGGCGGGGCCGTCCGGTTCGGGAAAGTCCACGCTGCTGCGGACGCTGGGCCTGTTCGAGCAGCCCGCGCGGGGCACGGTCACTTTCCAGGGGACCGACACCGGCAAGCTGCGGCACCGCGACCGGCGGGCATTGCGACGCGATCACCTCGGCCTGGTGTTCCAGAACCCGACCGACAACCTGCTCGCGTACTTGAGCGTCGCCGACAACCTGCGCGCCGCGGCCGAATCGGCGGGCACCGAGTGCCTGCCGGACGACATCCTCGATCAGCTGGGACTGGGCGGCACCGGCGGGTGGCGGATCTCCGCACTGTCGGGCGGCCAGCAGCAGCGGCTGGCGTTCGGCTGCACCCTGGCGCGCCGCTCGACCGTCGTACTCGCCGACGAACCGACGTCCCAGCTGGACGAAGGCTCGGCCGATCTGGTCCTGGACACGTTGAAATACCTGGCGGATCAGGACTTCGCGGTCATCGTCGCCTCGCACGACGACCGCCTGATCGAACTCGGCAGCCGGGTCGCGCGGATGCACAAGGGCAAACTGGAAGACGTCGAAGAACAGGAGATCGTGCCGTGATGGCGGAACCCGCCCTCGAGGCCGTCGGGTTACGCCGCCGGTTCGCCCATCCCAGTGGCGACGTCGAAGTCCTGCGTGGACTCGAACTGCAAGTGGCGCCGGGTGAACTCGTCACCGTCTCCGGCCGGTCCGGGTCCGGCAAGAGTGCGCTGCTGGCCTTGCTGTGCGGCTTCGACTCGCCCGATTCCGGCAGCGTCCTGCTCGACGGCGTCCCGATAGCGGGCGCGCCGCCCTGGCACACCTGCGCCGTCCTGCCCCAGGCACTCGGCCTGGCGAACGAACTGACGATCGCGGAGAACGTGGCGTTGCCGCTGCGGCTGCGGTCCGACATCCCCAAACCGAGGGCGAAGGACATCCACGCGCGGGTCTCGGAACTGCTGGAGGAACTCGGGATCGGCGAGCTCGGCGACCGCTATCCGCTGGAGGTCTCCTTCGGGCAGCAGCAGCGGGTCGCGCTCGCCAGGGCCGTCAGCGGACGGCCACGCGTCCTGCTCACCGACGAGCCGACCGCGCACCTGGACGCCGGGAGCACGCCGAGGGTCCTGCGGTTGCTGCGGCGTTGCGCGCAGGAGGGCGCCGCCGTCATCGTCGCGACGCACGACGACGAGGTGCACCGGATCGCGGACCGCAGGGTCCGACTGCTGGACGGCGTCCTCTCGTAGCTGTGTCTCAGTTGCGTACTTGCCGGTGTCCAGAGGGACGGCACACGTGATTAGAGGGACGTCACTCGAGATTGGACGGACGGCACACGTCGAAACCCTGCCGCACGCATGCCGTCCGTCCAATCACGCGCGTCGTCCGTCCGATCACAAGTGCCGTCCGCCGGATCACGCATGCCGTCCCCTCAATCACGCGAACCGTTCGTACCGCTCACTAGGGCGTACTACGGAGCGACCGGACCCGCCTTCCCGTACAGATCGTTCCCCGCCCAGTTCACGATGTCCTGCGTAGGCCGGGACGGCGGAACAGGCACGAAGTTCGCGGCGTCGTCGACGCTTCCGGTGCCGTCGTACTCGGCCTGCAGCGGGTACGGGAACACCGGCCGGGTGCGGAGGACCTTGCCGTCGGCGTCGCGGCCGGTGGCGATGGTCTTGTCCGGCGCGGCGCCGCGCTCGACCCAGGAGACGAGTTCCTTCAACGGGTCGTACTCGGTCAGCTTGTCGCCGCCGCCGCAGTGGTACATACCGGGCACCATGAACAGCCGCGCCCAGTTCTGCGTCGTGGCGAGGCCGCCGTTGGCGCGGGCGAGACGCTGGTAGTAGTCGACCGAGCCTGCCGCCGGGATCGCCTGGTCCGCCCAGCCGTGCCAGATCACGAGTTTCCCGCCGGAGCGCCGGAATTCACGCAGGTCCGTCGACATCGCGTTGGAGCGGACGCCTTCCGGGGTGAGCCGGTCGAATTCGCGGGCGGTGAAGGTGAATTTCTCGACGGACGAATGCGGTGTCCCGATCGGGTAGGCCATGTACTTCAGGTAGTTGTCGGCGAGTCCGAACGCGGCCGGGACGTCGCCGAATTCCGGCGCCGGGAGGATCCAGCCGTACCAGGACAGTTCGGAGCCGACGGTCTGGCCGCCCGGGTAGAGCTTGCGGCCGCGTTCGTCGGTCGGCGGCGCGTAGATCTTCTCGGTGGCCGTGACCTGTGCCGGGGTGAGGCAACCGGGGTTGTCGGTGCCCGCCGGGCAGGCGATCGTGGCCGGGTCGAAGCGGCAGGAGCGCGGGTCGTCGATGGCGCCGTCGGCGAGTCCGTCGGACTTGTCGCAAGAGGACAGTGCGGCGGCGTGCAGTGCCGGGAGCTTCGCCGCGGTGAGGACCGGTTTGCCGTCGGCGCCGGTGTTCACTTTCGACAGCCAGGTCTGGTAGGCACCGATCAGCGGCCCCCAGTATCCGGCGGGTGCGCCGGCGACGATGCCGTCGAAGTCGTGCGGGTAGCGCTGCGCCAGCAGGAGTGCTTCGCGGCCACCGTCGGAGCAGCCGCTGAAGTAGGACTTCTTCGGCGGAGCACCGTAGAACGCCGTGATCAGGCGCTTGGACGCCTTCGAGACGACGTGCGGTGCGCGGAAGGCGAAGTCGTCCCGAGCCGCTTGGTCGTTCTCGGCCCATTTGCCGTCGTCGAAGACGTTCGGTGTGGTGCCGACGTGACCGTCGTCGGTGGCCGCGACCGCGACGTCGCCGCCGTGCGGGAGCCCGCAGTCGGCGAATGGAGGCGTGTTGACCATGCCGCAGAAACCGCCGCAGCCGAACTGCAGATATCGGCCCGCGTACGTCTTGGTCGGCAGCCTGAGCTGGAACCGCACCGCCGGTTCGACGTAGCCGCGGACGTCGCAGTTCTCGGGTTCGGTGGCCGTCGCGGGCACCACCGTCGCGGTCTCGACGTGGGTGACCGCGCCGGGAACGTCGTAGGTCCGCACCAGATCGGCGCAGGTGCGCACCGGGCGGAAGGTCGTTTCGCCGGCGGTGGCCGCCGGAGCCGTGAGTATCGAGCCTGCCGTGATGAGCGCCGCCACGCCGAGCATGGACAACCGCCGCATTTCCCCACCCCAGTTTCCCGGTTCGGCTTCAGTTGGTTCATTCACCCTGGCCCGGCGCGCGAGGGATGTCCACCAGGTTTCGAAGGGGCCGGCCGGACATCCGGGTTGTCCAGTTCGGGTCAGGTTTGTCCGGGTGTCTTGACATCGATGTCACAACCGAGCTTTTCTCTCTGGGCGCCACCGGTCCCCTCCCTGTGCGGCGCCCAGCATGCCCCCGCGAGAAAGCATTGGTGCAACGATGCCCCGAAGCGTCAGACCACTGGTCTGCGGCCTCCTGAGTGCCACGGTCGTGGCGTCGGGACTGGTCGCCCTCCCGGCCGCCGTCGCGGCCGAGGAAGCCCCACCGGATTTCTACTCCTCCTTCGAACAAGGTGAGCCGCAGCCGACGTGGAGCGACACCGTCGACGTCGACCCGTCCGGCAAGCCGAAGGCGTTCGGTGTCGACGGCGCGAACGCCACCACCATCCCCGGTGACATCCGCGGCAAGGTCACCGAGACGTCGGCCAACAGCGAGAACACCCCGAACGAGGGCGCGTCGAACCTGGTGGACGGCTCGACCGACACCAAATGGCTGGCCTGGACGCCGACCGGCTGGGCGCAGGTCGCACTGTCCGAGCCGACGTCGATCACCCGCTACGCGCTTTCGTCGGCGAACGACTTCGACAACCGCGACCCGCAGGACTGGACGCTGCAGGGCTCCAACGACGGCCAGGCCTGGACGGAGCTGGACAAGCAGAGCGGGCAGAAGTTCGGCGAGCGGTACCAGCAGAAGGAGTTCCGCCTCCCCGCGGCGAGCGCGGCGTACAAGTTCTTCCGGCTGAACGTCACGAAGAACAACGGCGGCGACATCATGCAGCTCTCGGAGCTGCTGTTGGCCAACGAGGACCCGGCCCCGCCTGCGCTGCCGAACATGCGCAGCTTCGCCGACAGCGGCCCGACCGGTGGTTACACCAACAAGAACCGCGTCGGGTTCACCGGCACGCGGGCGTTCCGCTACGCCGGCAGCCACAAGGCGCAGGGGCACGGCTGGTCGTACAACAAGATCTTCGACGTCGACATCCCGGTCGCGGCGACCTCGGAGCTGTCCTACAAGGTGCAGCCGGAGTTCATCCGCGGTGACCTGAAGTACCCGAGCACGAACGTCGCGGTGGACCTGGCGTTCACCGACGGCACGTACCTGAGCCAGCTCGGCGCCGTCGACCAGTACGGCTTCGGTCTGTCGCCGCAGGGCCAGGGCGCGAGCAAGGTGCTTTACACCAACCAGTGGAACCTGGTGCGTTCGCAGATCGGCGTGGTCGCGAAGGGCAAGACGGTCGACCGGATCCTCGTCGGCTACGACAACGCGAACGGCCCCGGCTCGCTGCAGGGCTGGCTGGACGACATCAAGGTCTCGGCCACGCCGACGCCTCCGGCGAGCCTCCGTCCGAGTGACAACGTGCTGACGACGCGCGGTTCGCTGTCGAACGGGTCGTTCTCGCGCGGCAACAACATGCCCGCGACCGCGGTGCCGCACGGGTTCAACTTCTGGATCCCGACCACCGACGCGGGCACGTTGAGCTGGATGTACTCCTACCACTCGCGCAACAACGAGCAGAACCTCCCGGCGCTGCAGGCGTTCTCCGCGAGCCACGCGCCGAGCCCGTGGATGGCCGACCGGCAGACCTTCCAGTTCCTGCCCTCGACCGCCACCGGCGTGCCGAATCCGGATCGTGAGGCACGGAAGCTGCCGTTCAAGCACTCCAACGAGACGGCGCGGGCGCACTACTACGGCGTCGACTTCGAGAACGGCATCAAGGCCGAGGTCGCGCCGACCGATCACGCGGCGCTGTACCGGTTCAAGTTCCCCGGTGCGGACTCGAACCTGATCTTCGACAACGTCAACAACAACGGCGGGCTCACCCTCGACCCCGCCGGCCGGGCCATCACCGGCTACAGCGACGTGAAGAGCGGCCTGTCGGCGGGTGCGTCGCGGATGTTCGTCTACGCCACCTTCGACAAGCCGGTGACCGCCGGTTCGAAGCTGTCGACCGGTTCCGGCGACCAGAAGCGGGACAACGTCCTCGGCTATCTCAAGTTCGACGCGGGCGCCGACAAGACGGTGAACATGCGGATCGCGACCTCGCTGATCAGCGTCGACCAGGCGAAGAAGAACCTGGAGCAGGAGGTCGCTCCGAACGCGACCGTCGAGTCGGTGGGTGAGACGGCGGCGAAGGCGTGGGACGAGAAGCTCAAGGTCATCGAGGTCGAGGGCGCGTCGAAGGACCAGCTGATCACGCTGTACTCCAACCTGTACCGGCTGTTCCTGTACCCGAACTCGGGTTTCGAGAACGTCGGCACGCGTGAGAAGCCGGTGAAGAAGTACGCGAGCCCGGTGTCGCCGAAGACCGGCCAGGACACGCCGACGCAGACCGGCGCGAAAATCGTCGACGGCGAGTTCTTCGTCAACAACGGGTTCTGGGACACCTACAGAACCGTCTGGTCGGCGTATTCGCTGCTCAGTCCGGACACCGCCGGACGGCTCGTCGACGGTTTCGTGCAGCAGTACCGTGACGGCGGCTGGATCTCGCGCTGGTCCTCCCCCGGCTACGCGGATCTGATGACCGGCACCAGTTCGGACGCCGCCTTCGCGGACGCGTATCTCAAGGGGGTCAAGGGTTTCGACGTCCAGTCGGCCTACGACTCCGCCATCAAGAACGCGACCGTGACCCCGCCGAACGGCGCGGTCGGCCGGAAGGGCATAGACGAGGGCACCTTCCTCGGGTACGCGCCGAACACCGCGGACCACGGGTTCTCGTGGGCGATCGAGGGCTACGTCAACGACAACGCCATCGCGAACATGTCGAAGAAGCTCTACGACGAGGCTCCGGCGAACGACCCGCGCAAGCAGGAGTACCTGGACAACTACGGGTACTTCACCGAGCGGGCCACGCAGTACGTGAACGTGTTCGACCCGAGTGTCGGCTTCTTCCAGGGCCGTGACGCGGCGGGCAAGTTCACCCGGGCGAAGGACCAGTTCGACCCGGAGGTCTGGGGTATCGACTACACCGAGACCAACGCGTGGGGCATGCGGTTCTCCGTCCCGCAGGACGGACAGGGCCTGGCGAACCTCTTCGGCGGCAAGGCGGGGCTGGCGTCCAAATTGGACGAATTCTTCGCCACCCCGGAGACGGGGCTGAAGTACGGCAGCTACGGCGGGATCATCCACGAGATGACCGAGGCGCGGGATGTCCGGATGGGCATGTACGCGCATTCCAACCAGGCCGCGCACCACACGCTCTACATGTACGACTACGCGGGTCAGCCGTCGAAGACGCAGGCGAAGGTCCGCGAGGCGCTGTCCAGGTTGTACGTCGGCAGTGAGCTCGGCCAGGGCTACGGCGGCGACGAGGACAACGGTGAGCAGTCGGCGTGGTGGCTGTTCGGCATGCTGGGCTTCTACCCGTTGCAGGTCGGCAGTTCGGATTACGCGATCGGTTCGCCGCTGTTCACCAAGGCGACCGTGAACCTGCCCGGCGGCAAGAAGATCGTGGTCAACGCGCCGAAGAACAGCGCGAAGAACGTCTACGTGCAGGGCCTGAAGGTCAACGGCAAGGCGCAGACGTCGACGTCGCTGGCGCATTCGGCGATCGCGAACGGCGGCACGCTCGACTTCGACATGGGCCCCAACCCGTCGACGTGGGGCACCGGCCCGAACGACGCGCCGAAGTCGATCACCAAGGGCGACGCGGTGCCGACCCCGGTGCACGACCTCACGAAGCCGGTTTCCGGTGGGGACGCGGCGTTCTTCGACAACACGTCGCGGACCGAGGCGAAGGTGAAGGCGCCGATCCAGTACCAGGTGCCCTCGACGAAGGAAGCGGCTTCGTACTACACGCTGACTTCGGGCAAGGCTGCGGGCGACGCGAAGAGCTGGGTGCTGAAGGGTTCCTACGATGGGAAGACGTGGGCGGTCGCGGATCAGCGGACCGACCAGACCTTCCAGTGGCGGCAGCAGACCAGGGCGTTCAAGGTCGCGAACCCGGCGCACTACGCGTACTACCGGCTCGAGGTCACCGCGACCACGGGCGGGGAGGCGTCGCTGGCGGAGTTCGAGGTCCTGGGCAAGCCGGACGCGGCGTGCACGCAGACCGTCACCGGCGAGCGCAAGGGACCGCTGACCGTGCAGAACGGCGTGACCTGCCTCGACGGCGCGACGGTGTCCGGTCCGGTGGCGGTGGCGCCGGGTGCGAGCCTGATCGTCCGCGGCGGGTCGATTTCCGGGCCGCTGACGGCGACGGGTGCGGCTCAGGTCGTGCTCGACCGGACGAAGGTGAACGGACCGGTGGCGATCACCGGGGCGACCGGACCGGTCTCGATCGAACTGACCGAGATCGGCGGGCCGGTGGCGTTGACGGGCAACAAGGGGCCGGTGCTGACTGCCAGCACGATCGGCGGACCTCTGGCGTGCGCGGCCAACACCCCCGCTCCGACGGACTACGACCTGCAGAACACCGTCCGCGGCCCGGCCGCCGGACAGTGCGCGAAGCTGTAGTCCTGCTCCGGTAAGTACGTGAAGGCCCTCTTCCTTGCGCTAGACGCAAGGAAGAGGGCCTTCACGTACTTCGGTCGCAAAAACGGGTGGACGTTATGAACGGTCCGTTCACTACGGATCTTGTTATGAACGGACCGTTCATAACAAGATCCGTAGTGCGTCCCCGGCAAGGGTGGCCCGGCGGCCGCGAGCCGGTGTTGCGAAGGGCCGAGTGGGTCGTGAGTGGCGATTCGGGTTCTAACCCGAATCGCCACTCACGACGCGACGCGAGGTCAGGCGGGAGCGCCCCGCACGGCCAGCTTCTGCACGTCCAGGTACAGGCAGCCGGCCGTGGTGGGCTGCGGCGAACAGGCCTTGTCCGGGTAGAACGAAAGCTGGTTGGACGAGACCGTCAGCCGCACGAACAGCACTCCGGCGGTGCTGCCCGGCGCGAGCTGCAGTGCGGTGAGCTTGTTGAGATCGGACGGCTTGAAGTCGCCCGTCCCGGCCTTCACCCAGGTCGTGCCGTCCACCGAGGTTTCGACGGTGACGTCCTTGGCCGCGGCGGGCGGGTCGTCGCCGCAGTTGTTGGCCGGGTCGATCTCGATGGCGTTCACGTTGACCGGTTTGCCCAGTTTGATCGTGACGAACCTGGTCTCGACGGTGCCGTCGGGGCCGACCTTCTTGTCGGTCGACCAGCCGCCTCCGCCGAGCGGGGAGGACGCGATCAGGTCGGCGGGGCCGCAGCCGTACTGGCTGAAGTCCTCACCGTTGAACGCGGTGACACCCGCCCCCGCGCTACCGGACGCCCAGTTGAGCCGCAGTGGCCAGTTCAGCGTGGTGGTGCCGGAGCGCACGGAGACCGCCCGGGTCTCGGTGTCGGCGCCACCACCGGAGGCGTAGACCTTCGGATAGGTGCCGGGGAGCACGCCGGGGATGGTGTACGCGCCGGTGGCGTCGGACACCGCGGCCAGGTTGCCGGCGAAACCGGAGTCGTGGCCGCTGAACCGGATGGAGACGCCGGCGATCGGGGCGCCACCGTCGCGGTTGGTGACCTTGCCGGTGACGGTCCCGGTCGGGGTGCCGGCGGGCGGCGGGGTCGAGAAGTCCTCGGCCGGTTCGGTGTCGGCGCCGGTGATCGACGCGGCGAAGTAGCCCATGCCGCGGGCGGCGAAGGCCTTCCACAGCTTGGCGTGCGCGCGGCCGCCGTTGATCACCGTGTCGGCCTGCAGGATCGCGTTCCGCATGTCCAGGAAGGACGGCGACGCGGGCGAAAGCTCCATCGCCCGGGTGACCAGCGCACGGGTCAGCTGGACGCCGAGCGCGGAGCGGACGTCCCACAGCGTGCTCGCCCAGATCTCACCGTCGGCGTGCACCTCCGGGAAGCCGATGATCCGGCCCAGGTCGCCGTAGGTGTAGCCGCCGGGGCCGGCACCGGGGGTGCCGGGACACTGCGGGGCGCCTGCGCCGACCGGGCAGTCCAGCGGCTGGGTGCGGACGAGGTTCTTGCCGTCGCTGACGTAGTCGCCGACGATGATCTCCCCGGGTGCCGCGGTGTCCTTGACGGCGTTCCGGCCGACGAGGTAGTCGAAGGCGTACCAGTCGCTCCACGCCTCCCCCATCGCGCCGGACTGCAGGGAGTTCAGCGTGGAGTTGCCCTGCGCGTCGACGACGAGCCGGTTGGACAGGCCGTGGGTGTACTCGTGATGGATGATCGCGGCGTCGTCGGCCGAGTTCGCGGCGAGGAACGGGTCGCTCGGGTCGCGGGGGTCGTGGAAGAGGAACATCCCCATCGTCGGTGCCTGCCCGTCCGGCGGGGTGCCCATGAACGCGTTGTCGTAGTAGCCCGGCGTCTGCGCCCCGAGCAGCGTGTGGACCTGCACCGCGTCGCCGTCGACCTTCTCGAAGTTGCCCGCGGCGCGGGTGAACCCGATCGGGAACGAAGCCAGGTGGTCGTGGAAGGTCCCGACGTACGTCAGCGCCTGCACGGCGTTCTGTTCACGGTTCTTCGCCCACGAACCTGGAGTCTTGGGGTCCCAGGAGCACGGCCTGGCCGCCGAGCACGGCGGTCCGACGACGGCGTTGAAGTCGGAGAACTTGTAGCGGTAGGTGCCGTCCGTGTTCGGCCCGATCTCCTCCTGCGGCTGGAACTTCTCGTCGCCGTTGACGTCGGCGGCGACATGCGCGACGTTGCCGTCCAGCGTCTTGGCGTCGGCGGGCAGCCAGCCCTTCTGGGTGAGGTTGACCTGCTTCTGGGGGCCGGGACTGGCTTCCCAGGCGAGGCCCTTCGCACCGTCGGCGTCGTTCGCGTGGTTCACGAGGTTCTTGCGGTAGAGCAGCTTGCCGGTCGCCGCGTCGGTGACCTCCTGGAACATCTGAGCAGGAGCGGGCTTGGCGAGCTTGTACCAGGCGAGACGCACTCCGTCGCCGGTGAGGAAGGCGACCTGCTTCGAGTCCGGGCCGGGTGCCGCCAGCGCGGCCTGTCCCAGCGACGCGGGCAGGCCGCGTGCCGGTGATCCGTCCAGCTGGATCAGCTTGCCGTCCTTGGTCACATGTGCCTTCAACCCGTTGCCGAACAACGGAATCCCGCCGACGGCCTGGGTGAAGGACAGGTGGTGGGTGCCCTCGACGTCGACGTAGTCCTTGCGCAGGTTCAGGTTCGCGGTGTCGGCGGCGCTGAGGCCGACGAGTCCTTCCTGCTCGCGCAGATAGTTCAGCACGATGTCACGGGGTGATTTCGTACTCGGTCCGGTGAGGAACCCGTCGGTGCGGGCGAGGACGCGGGGTGTCCCGGTGAGCTCGTCGAAGTCGAGCAGGGCCTGGTTCCCCAGTTCGGCGCGTGCCTTCGCGACGGAGCCCGCCCTCGACGCCGAGAGCTGCGCTTGCGAGCTCAGAGCGCGTGGGCCGGTTCTCGCCGTGTCGCGGACATCGACGTCCTTTCCGGATCTGTCCGGTGTGGTGTGCACGGCGCCCGGTACCGGTGCCGCACCGGCCATGGGCGCCGTGACCAGCGCTAACAGTGTCATTGCGGTCGCGGCGCACAACGAGGCACGCGAACGCGACGAACGTGACGTCACAGGAGACCCCTCTCTCGGTGGTGACGCAGACGTTCCATTCGTACCGATACAGTCACAGCGGACGTCAGCGCCGATCAGGTACGACCATCCCGGTGAGCGGTACCCCGGCACCCGAGTGTCCACTATGGACTCGGATGGATTCGTAAGGGGAGATCGTGTCCGATGGGGATCGGTCCGGAAAGGACGCCGGGCCCGACGATTTCGTGATCGACAAGGCCCCGGTAGGCCGTCTGCCGGATCATGTCGCGGAGTTCGAGCGGTTGCGCTCCCCCATGTTCGGGCTCGCGTACCGGCTCCTCGGTTCGGCGGCGGAGGCCGAGGACGCCGTCCAGGACGCGTACCTGCGGTGGGCAGGCGTGGAGCGGGAATCTATCGAGTCACCGCGGGCGTGGCTGGCGAAGGTCGTCACCAATCTCTGCCTGAACCGGCTGACCTCGGCCAGGGTGCAGCGTGAGCGGTATGTCGGGCCGTGGCTGCCCGAGCCGGTACTGACCTCGGATGGCGCGCTCGGCCCGTTGGAGACGGCGGAGCAGCGCGATTCGGTGTCGCTGGCGATGCTCGTGATGCTGGAGCGGCTCGGCCCGGTCGAGCGGGCGGTTTTCGTGCTGAAGGAGGCCTTCGCCTACAGCCATCGCGAGATCGCCGCGATCCTCGACGTCTCCGAGGTCAACTCGCGTCAGCTGCACAGCCGGGCCAAGCGGGACCTCGCCCGCCCGGAAGAGCGACGGGTTTCGAACCCGCGACAGCTCGAAGGGCTTGTCGAGAGCTTCCTGGCCGCCGCGAGGGAAGGCGACCTGAGCGGGCTGGAGAAGCTTCTCACCGCCGAGGTCACGGCATGGTCGGACGGTGGTGGCAAGGCGAGCGCTGCCCGCCGTCCGGTGTCCGGCGCGGCGAAGGTCGCGCGCCTGTACGCCGGGATGTTCGCCGGTGCCGCGCAGGTGTCGATCAGGATCGGGGAGGTCAACGGTGGCCCCGCGGTGATCGCGACGACCGGTGACGCGCTGTACGGCATCCTCGGGTTCGAGATCGTGGACGGCCGGATCGCCGGCCTGCGAGCGGTGGCGAATCCGGACAAACTCGCCTTCCTCTCGCGGCAGCTGTCACGTTCCGGGTGGCCCGCCGGTTCTTGAGGGTGGAAGCTCTTGAGAACGGGAGGATCTCTGTGACGAAGCCGATTCTGGTGACCGGCGGTACCGGCGACCTGGGCCGCCAGGTGGTGCGGCGGCTGGTGGCCGAAGGGCGGCCGGTCCGGGTCATGAGCCGGCGGCCGCGCCCCTCGGACGAGCCTTACGAGTGGGCCCAGTGCGATCTGCGGACCGGCGACGGGTTGGCCGCGGCGGTCGACGGCGTCTCGGTGATCATCCATTGCGCGTCGACGCTGGGCCGTGGCGACGAACAGGTGACGCGGAATCTGGTCGAGGCCGCGCGGCGGGCCGGGAGCCCGCATCTGGTGTACATCTCGATCGTCGGCATCGACGTGATCCGGTTCTTCTACTACAACGAGAAGCTGGCGTCGGAGAAGGTCGTCGAGGAGTCCGGTCTGCCGTGGACGGTCCTGCGCGCGACCCAGTTCCACGATCTCGTGGCGCGGGCGTCGGCGGTGCAGCGGCGGTTGCCGGTGACGTTCATGCCGTCCGGGTTCCGGTTCCAGCCGGTCAGCACCGGCGACGTCGCGGATCGGCTGGTCACGCTGGCGTCCGGTGGACCGTCGGAGCGCGTGGCGGATATGGGTGGCCCTGAGGTGCGGACCGCCCGTGACCTGGCGGAGGCCTATCACCGTTCGACGGGACGACGGAAGCGGATCGTGTCGGTGTGGCTGCCGGGCAAGGTGTCCCGGGCGTTTCGGGCGGGCGGGAACCTGACGCCGGACAACGCGACCGGCACGGGCACCTTCGAGGAGTTCCTGGCGTCTCGCGTTTAGTCCTCTGAATGTGAGCCCCACCGGCCACGCCGCGCCGTGCTCACGCTTCGGAGTTACGGTGGCCTGGTGACGATCACCGGGTTCTTCTCCTCTTTCGAAACGGGTGATCCGCAGCCGGTGGATCCGGCGTTGCGCGTCGGTACCGGACCGCAGTCCTCGCCGACCGCGAAAACGGGCGTCGGGTTCACCGGCGCGCACGCCGTCCGCTTCGAGGGTTCGCTGCGTGCGACGTTGTTCGAAGTGGACATCGAGGTGACCGTCCACGCCGAGCTGTCCTATGTGGTCTTCCCCGAGGCCGAGGTCGACGCCGTCCCCAGCTACCGCAGCACCTTCGTCGCGCTCGACGTCGAGTTCGCCGACGGGACGTCCGCCGGCTTCAGCGCGAAGACGCAGGGTCTGGACAAGACGCTGTACGTCGATCAGTGGAACCTCGTGCGCCGCCGTCTGGGCGAGTTCGCCGGACGGCGGCTCACCCGGATCGTCCTGGTCAGCGAACCACCGGGCGGCGAAGGTACGGGCTGGGTCGACGACGTCCGGATCGCCGAGCGCGCGCTGGAGGAGAAAGAGCCTGTCGAGCACGTCCGCACCACTCGCGGCACGCATTCGAGCGACAAGTTCTCGCGGGGCAACAACTTCCCCGCCACCGCCGTCCCACACGGTTTCAACTTCTGGACCCCGGTCACCGACGCGGGCGTCACCAACTGGCTCTACAGCTACCACCGGCACAACGACTCCGCGAACCGGCCGGCGCTGCAGGCGTTCGCGTTGTCGCATCAGCCGAGCCCGTGGATGGGCGACCGGCACACCTTCCAGGTGATGCCGGGGATCGGCCCGGTCGAGCCGGACCGCGGCCGCCGCGCGCTCGCGTTCTCCCATGACGACGAGATCGACCGGCCGCATCACTACGGCGTCCGGTTCGCCAACGGGGTCACCACCGATATCGCCCCGTCGGATCACGCGGCCCTGTTCCGGTTCACCTTCCCGGGTGATCGGGGCTGGCTGCTGTTCGACAACGCGCGCAACCGAGGAGGGCTACGCCTCGACGCGGCGAAGGGCGTGGTCACGGGGCACACGTGGGTCCGCAGCAGGCTGTCCGCCGGGGCACGGCGGATGTTCGTCCACGCCGAGTTCGACGTCCCGGCCGACCGCGGCGGCCGGATCCGGCGTCCACTGTGGCGCACGGTCACCGGGTTCCTGGAGTTCCCGGCAGGCGAGGTGACGATGCGGATCGCGACGTCGCTGATCAGCCTCGCGCAGGCGAAGCGGAACCTGGACCTGGAGATCCCCGCCGGCACGAGCTTCGAGGACGTGCGTGACCAGGCCCGTGACGCCTGGTCGGAGGTACTGGGGCGGATCGAGATCGAGGGCGCGACCGAGGACCAGCGCACGACGTTCTACTCCAGCCTCTACCGCCTGTTCCTCTACCCGAACTCCGCGCACGAGGACACGCCGAAAGGTGTCCGCCACGCGAGTCCGGTCGTCCGCCGCTTCCGGCCCAGCACCCGCACCAGGACCGGCGCGAAGGTCGTGGACGGCGAGATGTACGTCAACAACGGCTTCTGGGACACCTATCGCACCACCTGGCCCGCGTACGCGCTGCTCACGCCCGCCCGATGTGGCCGCATGATCGACGGGTTCGTCCAGCAGTACCGCGAGGGCGGCTGGATCTCGCGGTGGTCCTCCCCCGGGTACGCCAATCTGATGACCGGGACCAGTTCCGACGTCGCGTTCGCCGACGCTTACCTCAAGGGTGTGCGGGGTTTCGACGTCGAGGCCGCTTACGAAGCGGCGCTGAAGAACGCGACGGTGACGCCGAGCGGGCAGAGCGTCGGCCGTAAGGGCCTGCACGAGTCGATCTTCCTCGGCTACACGCCGACGTCCGTCCACGAAGGCCTGTCGTGGGCGCTGGAGGGCTGCATCAACGACTTCGGCCTGGCCAATCTCGCCGAAGCCCTCGGGCGGCACGACGACGCGGCGTACTTCCGGCAGCGTTCACAGCAGTACGCGAACCACTTCGATTCCCGGATCGGGTTCTTCCAGGGCCGTAATCGCGACGGCAGCCGCCACTTCGCCACCGAGGGTTACGACCCCGAGGCGTGGGGCGGTGATTTCACCGAGACGAATTCCTGGAACACCGTCTTCTCGGTCCCTCACGACGGCGGCGGGCTCGCCGCGCTGCTCGGTGGGACGGACGCGCTGGAATCCAAACTCGACACGTTCTTCGCCACTCCGGAGACCGGCCGCAAACCGGGTTCCTACGGCGGGCTGATCCACGAGATGACCGAGGCCCGCGACGTCCGGATGGGCCAGTACGGCCATTCCAACCAGCCGTCGCACCACATTCCCTTCGTCTACAACCACGCGGGCGCGCCGTCCAAGACGCAGCGGATCGTGCGCGAGGTGCTGCGGCGGCTCTACGTCGGCAGCGACCTGGGCCAGGGCTATCCGGGCGATGAGGACAACGGCGAGATGTCCGCTTGGTACGTCTTCGGCGCGCTCGGGTTCTACCCGCTGGCCATGGGCAGCCCCGAGTACGCGATCGGTTCGCCGCTGTTCACCAAGGCGACCGTCCACCTGGAGAACGGCAAGGACCTGGTCGTCACCGCGCGCGGCAACACCGACGGCGCCGTCTACGTCCAGGGCCTGACGATCGACGGGCGGCCGCACGAAAGCAGTACCCTCCCGCATTCGGTACTGGCCGGCGGCGCGGCGCTGGAATTCACGATGGGTGAGGAGCCGTCGGCCTGGGGCCGGTCCCCCGCCGAACCGGCCGACCCGCATCCGCTGTCGGACATCACGTCCGGCGCCGGTGCCCTGTTCGACGACACCACCAAAACCGAGATCACCTTCCCCGCGGGCAAGCCGGTCATCGAGTTCCCCGTCGAGGACGCTTCCCGCGACGTCGTGATGTACACGCTGACCTCGGGAAGCCGCCGGGGTGATCCGCGTTCGTGGGTGCTGGAGGGCTCCGACGACGGCGAGCACTGGGTGCTGCTGGACCAGCGTGAGGGCGAGGCGTTCCGATGGCGCCGCCAGACCCGGCCGTTCGCCCTCGCGGAGCCGGCCAGGCACACCCGATACCGTCTCCGCATCACCTCGTCCACCGCCAGGCGGGTCACCCTCGCCCAAGGAGAGCTGCTCGCCCGATGATCTCGCGCATCACCCAGGCCCTGACCGACCGTCTGGTCGCCTCGGATCCCGGCCTGGTCCGGCTCCGCCTCGGTTTCTCGGCCGTGCTCAGCATCATCGTCGCGGTGCTGGCCATCCTGCCGTTCCACCAGCCGCTCACGGTCACGCTCGTCGCCGCGATCGCGGCCATGACGTCCGCCTTCACCGTGAACGACGCGACCGCGGGCGAGCAGGGGGTGACGCTGCTCCTGGCGCTGGTGCTCGGGGCGGCTTCCCTCACGGCGGCGAGTGTCGGTTCGGCGGTGCCGCCACTGGACAGCATCGTGTTCGTGCTGCTGATCTTCGTGGCGGTCTACGCGCAGCGGTTCGGTTCGCGCGGGATCGCGCTGGGGTCGATCTCGTTCTTCCTGTTCTTCTTCGCGATGTTCCTGCAGACGCATCTGAAGCAGGTCCCGGTGCTGCTGCTGGCGCTGGCCATCGGGATCGCGGCCAACGCGGTGGTCCGGTTCGTGCTGGTGCGCAAGCGCCGGGAGGCGGAGTTCCTCCGGATCCGGCGGGCGTTCCGGGCGCGGCTCGCGGCGGTGGTCCGGGCGGCGGAGGACTACCTCGCGGTCGGCGGCAGCGAGCGCACTCGTAAACGGCTCCGGACTATGAACTCGCGACTGCACGAGTCCGTGCTGCTCATCGAGGACGCCGCACCCGAGGTGACCGGCGCGGATTCGGTGAGCAGGCTTCGGCGTCGCGCGATCGAGGTCGAGCTGGCGGTGCAGTGGCTGACGATCACCGTGCAGCGAACCTGTGCCGAAGACCTCGGCGAGGACGTCCGTGACGATCTGATCGCCCGGCTGCGGAGGTTCCGGTCGCTGATCGAACGCGATCCACGGGAACTGCCGCTGATCAGCGAGACCGAAGAGTTCAGCAAGATGCTGGTGGAAGGCAGCCGGATCGACGAGCACGCCGCGCCTGGTGACGGTGTCCGCCGGGCCATCGCGGAGCTCGCCTTGGCCGATGTGCGGGCGCAGCGGGTCGCCGAACACGACGTCACGGATGCCGGTGACGACCCCGCCGACCCCGAGGATCCCGAAGAGGAGAAGTCGGCGGCGTTCGCCTACGACAACCAGACCCGCAGCGCCATCCAGGCCGTGGTGGGCGGCGGGCTCGCCGTCCTCGGCGGTGAGCTGGTGTCGAGCCAGCGGTGGTACTGGGCGGTGCTGACGGTGTTCGTGGTGTTCATCGGCTCGTCGACGGCCGGGGCGACGTTCGTCAAGGGCGTCCGGCGGCTCGGCGGGACGCTGATCGGCATCGTGGGCGGGCTCGTGCTGACGTTGCTCGTGTCGGGCAGTGTGCCGGCGACGCTGGCGCTGATCCTGGTGTGCGTCTTCGGCATGGTCTACATGGCGCGGGTCTCGCAGGTGATCATGGCGTTCTTCATCACCAGCATGCTCGGCCTGCTCTACAGCCTGCTGGGGACGTTCAGCCTCGAGGTGCTGTGGATCCGGGTCGCGGAGACCGCGGTGGGCGCGGCGGCGGGGATCCTGGCGGCGGTGGTGATCGTGCCGGTGCGCACCCGAGCGGTGATGCTGGACGACGTCTCGACGCTGCTGGAGGAACTGGACGAGTTCGTCGAGAAGGCCGCGGGTCTGTTGTCCGGCGCGGAGAACGTGAGTGTCATCGAGAAGTCGAGGGATCTGGACCGGGCGGTGGACCAGGTGCGCACGACGATCGAGCCACTCACCCATCCGGTGAATCTCAGCAGCCGCCGTGACTACGGCTGGCATGTGCTGACGACGGTGGAGACCATCGCCTTCCGTGCCCGGCACGTCGCGGCGCGGTCCCAGGCGGGGCTGCTGGTCAACGAGGCGGACCGGCTGCTGCTGTACACGGGGCGGATCCGGGAGAACATCGCGGTGCTGGGCAGGGCGATCGGGGATCCCGGCGGGTCCGGGCACGGCACGCTGGTCCGGGACGACGGTACGCCGGTGTCGGACCGGATCGAAGATCCGCGGGCGCGTTCGGTGCTCACGAGTCTCGGGCATCTCGACGAGACCGTGATCGCGCTGGGCCGCGCGTTCGGCGTGGCGGCGACCGATCCGATCCCGTCCGGTAAAGGGTGACGGCCCCCTTCGCTGAAGTTCGAAGAAGGCCGCCACCTCGGGGATCAGTTCTTCGGTTTGGGACAGGGTTTCCAGGAGAAGTGGTAGGTGGTCATGATGGCGCCGTCGGTCGAGTCCATGGTGACGAAACTGGTGGTCTTCTTCGGATCGGAAGTGCCGACCGCGGCCCGCAATTCCGTGTTGATGTTGAAGTTCCGGTCCTCGCCACAGGGCTTGTAGACGATCGCGCCGACTTCGATCTCATCGGTGAACTGCCAGTTGTCCTCGAACGGGCCTTTCAGGTTGTGATTCACGTAGGACGTCGGCGAATTTCCCTGGAAGTAATAGTTCGCTCGTTCGATTCCGGTGGCACCCGCGGCCAATGAGGCGAATCCACGGTAGTCCGCGCTCGCGACACCGTAGGTGAATCCTTGCGGCACGTGAACGTAGAGATTGAGCTGGCAGTTCTTGCGCAGATCCGTCGGTTTGGCGCCGACGCCGACCTGGGCGGTGTATTCGCTGTAGGTCACCGTGAAGGCCGTGTTGTCCGGTGAAACGGAAACAGCCGCGGTCCCCGGTTTACATCCCGTTCCGTTGACGGTGACCACGTCGATGACGATTTTGTCGGCAGGCAGAGGAGGGGGAACCCAGCCATTCGGCGTGACGACAGAGGAGGAAAGCATTACGGCAGCAACCAGCGCATTGAGCATGGGATCCTTCCCAAAACTTCCACACGGCGGGGAACTGGGCGGATTCGATGTTAGCGAGACCATCTTTTCCGTGCCGCCCGCCGATCGGACGAAAACGGTTTCGGTCACCGGAAACGCGGCGACCGGCGGAAATGGGCTCAGCGAGAATGCTCGTCGCCGCCGGACGGGGCGACGACGAGCACTACCGATGTCCTCGGGTCAGGGAGGCCAAGGCCCTGACCAGGGGTGGGTATGGGTGCGACGGCCTTCTTCCAAGCGGGGAAGCAGGCCGTCACCCGTGAGCTGTCAGGAGGCCGGGCAGGTCTTCCACGAGAAGTGATAGGTGGTCTTGAAGCCACCGTCGGTCGAATCCATCGTGATGAAACTGGTGGTCTTCTTGGGGTCCGACGTACCGGACCCGACCCTCAGTTCCGTGTTCACGTTGAGATTCCGGTCCTCGCCGCACGGCTTGTAGATGATGACGCCGCCTTCGGCTTCGTCACGGAATTGCCAGTTGTCCGACAGCGGGC
This sequence comes from Amycolatopsis pittospori, assembly GCF_013870525.1. Taxonomy (GTDB): domain Bacteria; phylum Actinomycetota; class Actinomycetes; order Mycobacteriales; family Pseudonocardiaceae; genus Amycolatopsis; species Amycolatopsis pittospori. Next base: position 92,812 of record NZ_JACBXD010000018.1, on the reverse strand, counting down.
CGTTGACGGGGTGGCTCACCTGTGCGGTCGGCGAATTACCCTGGAAGTAGTAATTCGCCCGCTGCAGCGCCTTGGAGCCCGCTTCGAGCGAGGCGAAACCGCGGTAGTCGGCACTGGCGATACCGTAGGTGAATCCCTGCGGCACGTGGATGTTGAGGTTCAGCTGGCAGTTCTTGCGGAAGTCGGTCGGTTTCGCCCCGACACCGACCTGCGCGGTGTATTCGCTGTAGGTCACCGTGAAGGCACTGTTGTCCTTGGCGACGGCGACGGCGGACGAACCCGGCGGACAGCCGGAACCATTGACGGTGACGACGTCGATGGTGACCCGGTCGGGCGGCGGTCCCGGCGGCGGGGACCAGCTATTCGGTGTTATTATCGAAGAGAAAAGTGATACGGCGGCAACCACTGCGGTGAGCATGGGGTCCTTCCCAAAACTTCCACACGGGGGGCGGGGAACTGGGCGGACTCATGTTAGCGAAACGATCTTCACGGTGCCGCCCGCCGATCGGACGAAACCGTCCCGGCAATCGGTTCATTCAATTGTTCCGGACTCTGTAACCGTTTTCCTGAGCCGGAGAAAACACCACCGACTCAGGAAAACACCACTCGCTTCGCACGATATGGAAAAGGCTTTCGCGGATTCGGTGTTGACGATTCCACGAAGACAACGCCGATCAGCCGGCGAAGGCCGGCCCATCGACAGCGGTGTGGCCTTCACAACACCCACGGCTCACTCATCACCTGGTCATCCACGAGGACGGCATCGATCAAGAAGACAGTGACTGGACGCACCCGAACGGCGACCCGGGACAGGACTAGCATCGCGGTACAAGTCGATGTCGCCTCAAGCTGGAGAACCGCAATGACCCAAGCCCCTGTCAACGTCACCGTCACCGGTGCGGCCGGCCAGATCGGCTACGCGCTGCTCTTCCGCATCGCGTCCGGTCAGCTGCTCGGCCCGGACACCCCGGTGAAGCTGCGGCTCCTGGAGATCCCGCAGGCGGTCAAGGCGGCTGAGGGCACCGCGATGGAACTCGACGACGGCGCGTTCCCGCTGCTCTCGGGTATCGACATCTTCGACGACCCGAAGCAGGCCTTCGAGGGCTCGAACGTCGCCCTGCTGGTCGGCGCCCGTCCCCGCGCCAAGGGCATGGAGCGCGGCGACCTGCTCGAGGCCAACGGTGGCATCTTCAAGCCGCAGGGTGAGGCCATCAACGCCGGCGCGGCGAGCGACATCAAGGTCCTCGTGGTCGGTAACCCGGCCAACACCAACGCCCTCATCGCGCAGGCGCACGCGCCCGACGTCCCGGCCGACCGCTTCACCGCGATGACCCGCCTTGACCACAACCGCGCGCTCGCGCAGCTGTCGAAGAAGCTGGGCGTTCCGGTGACCGAGCTGAAGAAGGTCGCGATCTGGGGTAACCACTCCGCGACCCAGTACCCGTCGATCGCGCACGCCGAGGTGTCCGGCAAGCCCGCGACCGAGGTGCTCACCGACCAGCAGTGGCTGGCCGACGAGTTCATCCCGACCGTCGCCAAGCGCGGCGCGGCGATCATCGAGGCCCGCGGCCTGTCTTCCGCGGCGTCAGCCGCCTCCGCGGCGATCGACCACGTGTACACCTGGGTCAACGGCACCCCCGAGGGTGACTGGACCTCGGCGGCTGTCGTGTCCGACGGCTCCTACGGTGTGCCGGAGGGCCTGATCTCCTCGTTCCCGGTCACCGCCGCGAACGGTGAGTACAAGATCGTCCAGGGCCTGGAGATCGACGACTTCTCGCGTGCCCGCATCGACGCTTCGGTCGGCGAGCTGGCCGAGGAGCGCGACGCGGTCAAGAAGCTCGGCCTCATCTGAGCCTGAGTCCTACCGCGAAAGGCGGCCACCTCCTCCGGGATGTGGCCGCCTTTCCTTGTGTCAGGCGCTTGTGTCAGGAGAAGAACTCCCGAGCCTGCCGGGGCACCCAGAGCAGGGCGACGACCGCGATCTGGGCGATGGCGACCACCGGGATCACCGCGTGGAACATCGGCGAGGACGACCACGAGAACACACCGAACACCACCGACAGCAGTTGCGTCGCCGTGGTCAGCCGGCGTGTCCACGGCCGCCCGGTCGCGAGCTTCCACGCGGGCACCACGCACAGCACCAGCAGGATGCCGTGGAACACCGCCCCGGATTGGACGGCGACCTCGGCGGAACGGACGACCTCCGACTCCGTGAAGCTCGGATACCCGGCCGCGATCTGCTCGCGCAGCGTGTTCTTGTACGCCCACATCACCAACGGGATCACCAGATGGCTGACCGCCACCGCGATCAGCAGCGCCCGCGACAACCGGACCGCTCCCGGTACCGAAGCCCGCTCGACGGTCGTCATCAGCTCACCCGCCGTTCCGCGCCGATGATCGAGTCGAGGTTCGCGCGGGTGGTCTCCAGTTCACCAATGGCCTCGTCGATCCGGTTCCGCTGCTGCAACAGGCCGTCGACCAGCTCCGGGCAGTCCGGTGTCAGCCAGCCGTCCTCGTCCACGATGCACGGCAGGATCTCCAGGATCTGCGCGGTGTTCAGCCCGGCGCCGAGCAGGATCCTGATCCGCCGCACCACCGCCACGTCGGCGTCGCCGTACACGCGATAGCCACTCGGCCGCCGCTGAGGAGTCAGCAGCCCCTGCTCCTCGTAGTACCGCAACGCGCGCTCGCTGACGCCGGTCCGCCGCGCCAGTTCCCCGATCCGCATCCGCCATCCCCAGACTTGACTCTGACGTCAATGTCAAGGTTTAGCTTAGCCGCCATGACCTCCGTGACAGTCCTCGGACTCGGGCCGATGGGACACGCCCTGGCCGCCGCGTTCGCCGCCGCCGACCACTCCACCACCGTCTGGAACCGCACGCCCGGAAAGGAAAACGGCCTCGACGCCGCCGTCGCCGGAACCGCCGCCGAAGCGATCGAAGCCAGCCCGCTCGTCGTCGTCTGCGTCCGCGATTACGAGGTCGCGCAAACGATCCTCGACACCGACGCGCTCAAGGGGCGCACCCTGGTGAACGTCAGCGGCGGCTCACCACGACAGGCCCGCGCGATGGCGACCTGGGCCGAAACACACGGCATCGACTACCTCGACGGCGTGATCGTCGCGACCACCGACGCCATCGGCGGCCCCGGAGCGACCCTGTTCTACAGCGGACCCGCCGACGTCTACGAACCCCACCGATCGACACTCTCGGCCTTGGGAAAGAACGCACACCACCTCGGCGACGACCCCGGCCGCGCCGCCGCGTTCGACGCCTCCCTGCAGGACATGCTCTGGACGTCGATGAGCGGCGTGATCCACATGTTCACCCTCGCCAAGGCGGAGCACATCGACGCGACCGACATCGCCGGGCACGCGAAAGCGCTACTCGGCTTCTTCCCCGACATGATCGACTTCCTCGCCGAACAGGTCGCCTCGGACCGGTTCCCCGGCGACGCCGGCACCCTCACGTCCACGGCGGCGACGATGGACCACATCCTCGACGCCATCCGGGCCCTGGACCTCGACAACGGTGTCCTCAGCGCCGCACGCGCCGACGTCCAGCGAGCGATCGACGCCGGGCACGGCTCCGAAGGCTTCGGCAGGCTCGCCGCGCTCTAAGTGCGAAGAAGTCGAATGTGGCGTGGCCGGGTCGTGAGTGACAAGGTCGTTCCAACCCTCCTCATCACTCACGACCCGGCCACCACCTCAGCCGAGACACGACACCCTCACGAAGAGCGGAACTGCCGAGCCTTGATGCCGTACTGGCCCATCTTGCGGTAGAGCGTGGCCCGCCCCATGCCGAGTTTCTCCGCCGCACCGACCACCGTGGCCCCGGGCTCGGCGAGACAGCGCACGATCTCGTCGCGTTCCATCGCCTGCAACCGGCCCAGCCGGTGCCCCACCCCGGAGAACACCTCCGCCGGCAGATGCTGGGTGTCGATCACGTCCGACCGTGACGCCGCCTCCCGCACCACCCGGCGCAGCTGTTTCACGTTCTCCGGCCACTCGCAAGCGGCGAGCGCCCGCACCGCGGCCGGGGTGAACACGACCTCGCGCCCCCGGTCACGGCGGGCGAAATAATGCGCCAGCGGGAGGACGTCGTCCGGCCGGAACCGCAACGCCGGCACCTCGACCACGACCTCCACCAACGGACTCAGCGCCTCGGGCACCGCGCCCGCGTCGTCGGCGGTGAGCACGAACGGCGGCGGCTCACCCTCCCGCTGCGCCTGGGTGAACAGCCCGGCGAGTTCCGCAGCGGCCCACGCCGGGAGGGTGTCCACACCGGAGACGATCACACACGTCGCCTCCTTGACCAGTTCCGGCGTCCACAGTGTCAGCCAGGTATCGACGTCGTCCGGCGCGGGCGGACGCGCGTTCAGCACCCGCTCCCTCGGCCGCACCGCCCGCCGCGCGGCCGAAGCCAGCGCCGTCTTCCCCGCCCCGGGCTCGCCGACGACGGCGACCACGCGACCCGCACGCAACGCCGAACGCACCTCACCGAGCGCGTCCACCCAGCCAGGAGAAAGACGAGGAGTGTCGGCCGGATCGAACCGGTCGCTGTGCACCCGGAACACCTCACCCCGCGGCGCCGGCCTCGGCGTCCGCCCGGACGCCCGCGCCAGCATCAGCGCCGCGGTGTTCCCCGCCGCCGCCTGCGCCAGCGCCAGCAGCAACTCCGACGACTGATCCGACCACGTCGTCAGGTTCACGCTCCCGGCCAGCGCCCCGGTCAGCGGATCCAGCACCGGCACCGCCGCACACGTGTAGCCCCGCAGGCCCGTGCAGTAGTGCTCGGCGGCCCGGACCAGCGTCGGCGCGCGATCGGCCAGGGCCAGCCCGAGACCATTGGTCCCGGCGTTGCTCTCCGCGAAGTAGAACCCCGGCGCCAGATGGACCCGATCCAACGACCGGATGATCGACGCGTCATTGCACAGCCGACTCAGCACCAGGCCCTCACTGTCGGTGATCATCAAGCTGACCGGCTCATTCGCCAACGTCGCCTGCAACCCCCGCAGCACCTCGTTGCCGCATTCGTAAAGCAGCGAACCGGTGTCCAGCGAACCGGTGAACACCGGCCGGACCTCGTCCTCAGGGGCGCCGTACCGCGCGCTGCGCTGCCAGGACGCCCGCAACCGCGGCGCGATCACCGCACTCGCGCTCTTCGCGTCGAACGCGCGATTCGTCACCACACGCGGGTTCTCCACATCGACCTCCCGGGACGCGGCAGTGCGTTCGGACCTCGACTCAGCGTACGTGCGCCACCACCGGAACGAAGGACGGCGACTGTCTCAAACTGAGACACCGAGCGCCTCCCTGACCTGCGCCGACGTCCCTACCGTTCAGCACCAACGTGCCAACGGCGGTCACGAACGCGGAGGAAACCCATGTACACCAAGGACGGCGAGAGCTACTTCATCGTGGACGCGCACGTCGCGCTCTGGGACGCCCGGCCGGAGAACCAGGCCAACATCCACGGCAAGCAGTTCATCGACTGCTTCTACGACTACCACCGCAACCTCAGCCCCGAGTCCGAGCTGTGGTCCTACGAGGAATACCTCTACTACGGCGGCGCCCGCCTGATGAAAGACCTCTTCCAGGACGGCTACGTCGACCACGCCATCTTCCAGCCCGCGCACCTCGGCGCCTTCTACAAGTCCGGCTTCGGCCAGACCGAAGAGGCCTTCGCGCTCACCCGCGAACACCCGGACAAGCTCACCTACAACCACTGCTTCGACCCCCGCCTCGAACAGGCCGGCCTCGACCAACTCCGCCGCGACGCCGAACGCTTCGGCCTCAAAGGCGTCAAGCTCTACACGGCCGAATGGCAGGGCGACTCCCGCGGCTACAAACTCGACGACCCCTGGTGCTACCGGTACCTGGAGGCCTGCCGCGAACTCGGCATTCGCAACATCCACGTCCACAAGGGCCCGACCATCCGCCCCCTGGACCGCGACGCCTTCGACGTCGCCGACGTCGACAAGGTCGCCACCGACTTCACCGACCTCAACTTCGTCGTCGAACACTGCGGACTCCCCCGGCTCGAAGACTTCTGCTGGATCGCCACCCAGGAACCCAACGTCCACGCCGGCCTCGCCGTCGCGATGCCGTTCATCCACACCCGGCCCCGCTACTTCGCCCAGATCATCGGCGAACTCCTCTACTGGCTCGACGAAGACCGCATCCAGTTCTCCAGCGACTACGCGCTCTGGACCCCGAAATGGCTGGTCGAAAGGTTCGTCGACTTCCAGATCCCCGAGGACATGACCGAATACGCGCCGCTGACCACCGACCAGAAACGCAAGATCCTCGGCCTCAACGCCGCCGCGATGTACGACATCCCGGTCCCCGCGGAACTCCAGGTTCGGCGCACCGAACCCCAAGCCGTGTCGGTGGCCTGACATGCGCGAACACGACGCCTACACCGCACTCGACAACGTCTACGACCCCGAACTCGACGAACCCATCACCGACCTCGGCTTCGTCCGGTCGCTGACGGTCGACGGCACCAGGGTCACCGTTCACCTGAGGCTCCCGACGTCGTTCTGCTCCCCGAACTTCGCCTACCTCATGGCCTCCGACGCCAAGGACGTCCTCACCGCCCTCGAAGGGGTCTCCCAGGTCCTCGTGGTGCTCGACGACCACCACGACTCCGACCTCATCAACCGCGGCCTCGCGGCCGACGCCGGCTATCGCGGTACGTTCGGTGACGAAGCCGAACAGGACCTCGACGAACTCCGGCTCACGTTCCGCCGCAAAGCCCACACCGCGGCCATGGAACGCGCTCTCACCCTGCTGCTGCGCCGAAACCGGGAACTCGCCGAGGAACAACTCCACGACGTCACCCTCGCCGGGCTTCCCGACGACAGGACCACACACGCGCTCCTCCGGCGCCGAGCCGCCCTAGGACTCGACACGTCCCCGGACGCCACGGTCCTCGTCGACGACCACGGCAAGCCCTACCCCCGCGAAGAAGTCCCCCTGCGGCTGCGCTTCGCCCGCTCCGTCCGGATCTCCGTCGACGGCAACGCCCACTTCTGCCGGGGCCTGCTGCGCACCCGCTACCCCGAATCCGGCGCCGACCAGGCACCCCGCAACCAGGAGGTCCAGGCATCGTGAAAGCGATCCAGGTCATCGGCTACCACCAGAACCTCCGTCTGACGGAGGTCGCCGCACCCGAGGTCACCGGCCCCTACGACGTCATCGTCCGTATCGGCGGCGCCGGCGTCTGCCGCACCGACCTCCACATCCTCGAAGGCCAATGGGCCGAGAAATCCGGCGTCGCCCTGCCGTACACGATCGGCCACGAGAACGCGGGCTGGGTCCACGCCGTCGGCGGCGCGGTCACCAACGTCGCGGAAGGCGACAAGGTCATCGTCCACCCGCTCATCACCTGCGGCCTCTGCCGCGCCTGCCGCTCCGGCGACGACGTCCACTGTGCCCAATCCCAGTTCCCCGGCATCGACACCGCAGGCGGCTACGCCGAATACCTCAAGACCAGCGCCCGCAGCGTCGTGAAGATCGACGACTCGCTCGAACCCGCCGACGTCGCCGCCCTCGCCGACGCCGGCCTTACCGCCTACCACGCCGCGGCCAAAGCCTCTCGCCGGCTGCGACCGGGCGACCGCTGCGTCGTCATCGGCGCCGGCGGCCTCGGCCACATCGGTATCCAGGTTCTCAAAGCCCTCACCGCCGCCGAACTCATCGTCGTCGACCGCAACCCCGACGCCGTCAAGCTCGCCGTCACCATCGGCGCCGACCACGGCGTCATCGCCGACGGCACCCAGATCGACCAGGTCCTCGACCTCACCGGCGGCGAAGGCGCCGAAACCGTCATCGACTTCGTCGGCGAAGGCGGCGCCACCAAGGACGGCCTCGCCACGCTCCGGCGCGCGGGCGACTACCACGTCGTCGGCTACGGCGAGAACATCGATGTCCCCACCATCGACGTCATCTCCACCGAGATCAACCTGATCGGCAACCTCGTCGGTTCCTACACCGACCTGTGCGAGCTCATGGTCCTCGCCGCACAAGGCCGCGTGAAACTCCACACCGCGCGTTACCCGCTCGAAGAATTCCAAGCCGCGCTCGACGACCTCGACGCCGGCCGGATCCGGGGCAGGGCCATCCTCGTCCCCTGAGCCGACTTAGCCCGGGCTGGGACCGTGGTCCGTGAAGGCCTCCTTGAGGGACCCAGGGTCCCTCAAGGAGGCCTTCACGGACTCGAAACACTCGCGGCTCAGCTGAAGAATTTTGACCTTCTTTGCGGTTTTCTGAGTTGGCTTTGAAGATGATCTTTTACGTTCCAGAGCTGAATAGGTCGTTATACACCTAACAGATCAGGACTGAGTGGCTTGCCGTTGACGGTAGGCACGCTGCTGGCAGGCCCTTGAGCAGTAGTCCCGTGGCCTGCCTCGCCCTCCCCCGTCCAGCGGTTTGCCGCATATGACGCACTCCCCTCCCCCAATTTCGTCACGCGTTACCTCACTCCCCTGGCTTTCGACGAGTGCTTGGACACCGTCAAGGGTGCGCTGCAGCCCGAACTCGAAGGGGTCCAGCGGCGCATCCATCCCCCCGCTCTCCCAAAGCTTCCCCAGGGCCGGATAGGCGTCGAACCGCTCGAACAACGACTCGCGTTCGCTCCACCAGGTCTCATGGGAGACACCCGTGCGCCGCTGGAGATCCGCGGTCTCCCCGGCCTGCCGGGCGACGGACTGGACGAAGCCGCCGACGAGGTTCACCACGGCGATCACCTGTGCGGGCGCCAGACCGCTCCGCGAAGCGACGTCCAGCGCGTGGTCGTACCCGGACATGATGTTCGGCCCCGGCAAGCGCCGGGTTCCCGCGCTGTGGACCAGCCACGGATGCCGTCGATGCAGTTCCCAGGCCTGTCGCGCCCAGCGTTCGAGGCCGGCCCGCCAGTCGAGACCGTCCGCGGGCTCCACCGGGAACTCGCCATAGACGGCGTCGCGCATGAGTTCCACCAGTTCGGCTTTGCCGGGCACGTACCGGTACAGCGACATCGTGGTGGTGCCGAACCGTTCCGCCACCTTGCGCATCGACAGGTCGGCGAGCCCTTCGGCGTCCGCGACCTCGACCGCCGCCGCGACGATCCGGCCCAGGCTCAATCCGGGCCTATCCGGCTCGGGCGCTCCCCACAGGAGTTCGATCGCGCGCTCCGGATCCGGCCGCGCGTCGTCTTCCGTCACTGCCACTCCCTTGACGCTCGTCCCTCGATCGTGTTTAGCTGATAAACCTCAGTATAGATCATAAACACATCCCAGGAGCGCTTTCGCATGCCCGAAATCAGGTTCCACGTGTCCCCCGACGGCCAGGATCACTGGCCCGGCACCGCCAAGCAGCCCTTCGCCACCCCGAAAGCGGCACAGGAGGCCGTCCGCGCCGCCACCACCGGAATGACCGGGGACATCGTCGTCACCTTCACAGCCGGTGTCTACCACCTGGAAGAACCCCTCACGTTCGACGACACGCAGGCCGATTCCGGAGTCAACGGCTTCCGCGTGATCTACCAGGCACGCAACTTCGGAAGACCAGACCAGGAGAAGGTCGTCCTGAGCGGTGGTCGCGAGATCGGCGCCTGGTCGGCGGGCGACGACGGCGTCTGGACGGCACCGATCGGCGAGCTCGAACCACGACGGCTCACCGTCGACGGTGTCCCCGCCGGACGGGCGACCAACACGGCAGGCCTTCCAGGAACCGTGACGAAAATCGAGACTGGTTACGTCACGGACAGCGTGGCGCCCCAGTCGTGGCCGGACCCTTCGGGACTCGAGTTCGTCTACCCCGGCGTCTACCCGTGGTCCGAAGCCCGGCTCGCGGTCGCGTCGATCTCCGGCGACGGCTCCTCGACCACGATCACCATGGCCCAACCCGCCTTCGACAACGCCAAATCCCTCTACGACTCGAAGTGGTACGCCGCAGGGGGCGACGGAACCTGGGACGGTCTCGCCTCACCTTCCGTACTCGAGAACAACGTGGCCTTCCTGACCGAGCCCGGCACATTCGCCGTCGATCGCTCGGTATCGGGCGGGCACGTCCTGCACTACCGCCCGCGTCCCGGCGAGGAGATCGGCAACACCAGCGTGATCGCGCCGGTACTCGAAACGCTCGTCAGCGGACGAGGCGTGTGCGACCTCGTGCTGCGGGGCTTCACCTTCGCCGAGGCAGGCTGGACGGCCCCCACCCGTACCGGCGGCTACCTGCACTATCACGGCAACGCCCGCTACGAGCGGGGCGAATTCCAGAAGATCGACATGGGCGCGGACGTCGGTTACGTCCACGTTCCCGCCAGCCCGGTCCAGTTGCCCGCCAACGTCGCCTTCACTTCGGCCTCCCGGATCACGCTGGAGGGCAACCACTTCACCCGCCTCGGCGCCGGCGGACTGCTGATCGAGGACGGCACCGATGTCGTGGTCCGGGCGAACGTCTTCGACGAGATCTCGGGCAGCGGGATCGCCGTCCACGACAGCACCCGGGTCTCGGTCGAGGACAACCTGGTCCACCACATCGGCACCGAGTACAGCGGTTCGTCCGCCGTCCTCGTCGTCGAGTCCGAGGAGGCCACGGTGGCGCACAACGAGATCCGCGACGTGCCGCACAACGGCATCGTGATCACCGGCGGACAGCGGACGAAGGGCACGCAGGTGCTCGCGAACCTCGTCGAGCGCAGCATGGGGAAGCTGATGGACGGCGGCGGCATCTACCTCTCGGCGCCGCAAGGGTCGTCCTTCGCGAGCGGGGCCGTGGTCCGCGGAAACGTGATCCGAGACGTCCTCACCTCGTACAACTTCGGGCTCTACACCGACTACGGCGCCGCGTGGATCACCCTCGTGGGCAACATCGTCCAAGGGGCCGACACGCCGATCGTGCTCCAGGTCGGCCCACCGATGGAGAACGTCGTATTCGCCGGCAACTTCTGGGACGCCCTGCCCGACGGCTACGACACCCCGCCCGAGACGGTGACCGTGGCAGGCAACACCGTGCTGCCCAAGGAGACCTTCGACGAAGCGGTCCGGGCGGATCCGGCGGGCGCCGACATCCTCGCGCGAGCGGGACACCGGGATCTGAAACGATGATCGGCACCGCCGGCCACGCCCCCTGAGGAGACCACACGCCATGCCGACCCAGTCCACGGAGACCACCGGGTCACGTCAACGCCTCGCGAGGATCGCGACCGAGGTGCTCGCGCCGTGGGTCTGGGTGCTCGGCCTGCCACTGGTCGTCGCTTGGAAGGTCACCGGCTATCACTTCGGCGAAACGGTGCTCTGGGGGCTCATCGTCGGCGTGACGGGTTCGCTGATCCCGATGGCCGTGATCGTGCGGGGTGCCAAGAAGGGCAAGTGGGACAGCCACCATGTGACCGATCGCGCCGGGAGGCTCGTCCCGTTCGCCGTCTGCATCGGTTCGCTGGGCGCCGGGTTCGGCATCCTGATCGCCGGTGGCGCCCCGCACGAGATGATCGCGCTCGCGGCGGCCGAACTCGTCTGCCTGGTCGCCGCGCTCGCGATCACCTTCGGCTTCAAGTTCAAGATCTCGATGCACGCGATGGTGGCGGCGGGCGCGGGCGTGATGCTGATCCGCGTCTACGGCCCGTGGCTCGCCGTGCTGTTCGTCGCCGTCGGCTGGGTCTGCTGGTCCCGCGTCGAACTCGGCGACCACACCAGGGCCGAAGTCACCGCGGGAACGACGGCCGGCGTCTTCCTTGGCGGTGGTACTTATCTTGCTCTCACCATGATCTTGACCTGACCCCGGCCGTATAGGTCGTTATACATTTTGCTGGAGTTCGCCGAGCCGCCGGATTCCTTCGGTGAGGTCGACGAGATCGGCGGTGGCGGCGAACCCGAGGCGCAGGAAGGGACCCGCCGGCTCGGCGGGGAAGAACCGCTCCCCTGCCCCGACCACCACTCCCCGCTCCCTCGCGGCGCGGGCCAGGGCGTTCGGGTCACTCCCCGACGGCAGCCGCACCCAGAGATGCAGGCCACCTGCGGGCAGCCGGGCGACGGTCCATTCAGGACACTCGCGGGCCAGCGCCACCGCCGCTCTCCCACACCGCTCCCGCAGCTCCCCGCCCAGCTTCCGCACATGCCGTTCCCAGGACGGCGCGCTGAGCAGTTCGAGTGCGGCCTCCTGCAAAGGACGTGAGACGAAGAAGTCGTCGACCCGCCGGACCGCCTTCATCCGGTCCAGCACCGGACCCCGGGCGATCAGCGCGCCGATCCGCAGACTCGGCGCCGCGGCCTTGGTCACCGACGTCAGATGGACGACCGTGCCGTCGCGGTCGTCGGTGATCAGCGGACGCGGCGCCGCCGCCCCGTGGGACAGATAACGGGCGAAATCGTCCTCCAGCACGAACGCCCCCGCCGCCCGCGCCACCTCCAGCACCTGCGTGCGGCGCTCGGCCGCGAGCACCGTCCCGGTCGGATTGTGGAAGGTCGGCTGACAGTAGAAGAGCCGGGCACCGGTCATCGCGAACGCGTCGGCCAGCAGATCCGGACGGACGCCGTCGTCGTCCATCGGGACCGGCACCGGACGCAGCCCGGCCGCCCGCGCGGCCGCGAGCGCTCCCGGGTAGGTGGGCGATTCGACCAGCACCGGGCTGCCGGGCGCCGCGATGGCCCGGAACGCCATCGACAGTCCGCTCTGGCCGCCCGCGGTGATCAGGACATCGTCGGGAGACGCGCCGGCGGGGCCGGCGAACACCGACCGCAGCGCGGCCAGACCGGTGGCGGGCGCACGATCCCAGGCGTCCGGACGGCGGCCTGCTCGCGCGAGTGCCGCGCTCAGGAACCGCGCCGCCTGCAGCGAGCTGTGCGGATAGCCGCCGTCGAGCAGGATCGCACCGTCGGGTGGCGGCCCGAGCGTGTCGGTCAGCGACCGTGTGTCGACGCTGCGGTCGGTCAGCGCCACGGTCTGCCACGCCGTGTCCAGCGGTTCGCCCGCCGTCCCCGGCTTGGTCGCCACGTACGTCCCGCTCCCGGGGCGGGTCACGACAGCGCCTTCCGCGGCCAGCAGGGCGATCGCGCGAGAGACCGTCACGGGACCGACCCGGAAGCGCTCGATCAGCTCACGACTGCTGGGCAACCGGTCCCCCGGCGCCGCCGCGCGGACCAGGGAACGCAGCTGGGCGGCCAGTGCGGAAGTGCTACTATCCGACATGAGGGAACATGATAGTGCTACTGAACACGGCACGGAATCACTACTGGACATTTCGACGCTGCGAGCCGACACCCCCGGCAGCGAGAAGATCGTCCATTTCAACAACGCGGGCTGCGGTCTTCTGGCCAAGCCGGTCCTCGCCACGATGCTGGACCACCTGAACCTCGAAGCCGAGATCGGTGGTTACGAAGCCGCCGCGGCCCGTTCGGACGAAGTCGCCGGCTTCTATCGCGAGATCGCCGCGCTCATCAACGCTCAGCCGCGCAACATCGCTTTCGCCGCCAGCGCGACCCACGCCTACTCGACGGCACTGTCCTCGATCCGGTTCGAACCCGGCGACGTCGTACTGACCACACGAAACGATTTCATCTCCAACCAGATCGCGTTCCTGTCCCTGCGCAAAAGGTTCGGAGTCGAGGTCGTGCACGCGCCGGACGCGCCCGAGGGGGGCGTCGACGTCGAGGCGATGGCGGCCCTGATGCGCGCCCGGAAGCCGAAACTGGTCGCGGCCACTCACATCCCGACGAACTCGGGACTGATCCAGCCGGTCGCCGAAATCGGGCGGCATTGCCGGGAACTCGGCCTGCTCTATCTGGTCGACGCCTGCCAGTCGGTCGGCCAGTACCCTATCGACGTCGACGAGATCGGCGCCGACCTGCTCACCTCGACCTGCCGCAAATTCCTGCGCGGTCCCCGGGGTTCCGGGTTCCTGTTCGTCTCCGACCGGTTCCTCGCCGGTGGGCACGAGCCGCTGTTCATCGACATGCACGGAGCGCGCTGGAGCGCGCCCGGCGAATACGAACCGGCGGAGTCGGCGAGCCGGTTCGAGGAATGGGAATTCCCTTACGCCACGGTGCTCGGCTGCGCTCGGGCGGCGCGTTACGCCCGTGAGGTCGGCCTGGAGGCGATCTCACGGCGTACGCCCGCACTCGCCGCGCGGCTGCGTGACGGACTCGCCGCCATCGCCGGTGTCGACGTCCTCGACCGGGGCCCGCGGCTCGGCGCGTTGGTGACGTTCTCCATCGAAGACTGGGAAGCAGTCCCGTTCAAGGCGGCGATGGACGCCCGGCGGATCAACTCCGCGCTCAGCTACCGGGAGTTCGCGCAGTTCGATTTCGGCGACAAGGACGTCGACTGGTGCCTGCGGCTGAGCCCGCACTACTACAACACCGAACAGGAGGTGGACGACGTGGCCGCGGCCGTCACCGAACTCGCCGCACGCCACGCCTGATCGCGGTCTCCCTGCCCGGTCTTTGGGGGTCCGGGCAGGGAACCGTCAGGCGATCAGGCCCCGGCGAGACCGCGGCGCTTCAGCAGCGGCTCGATCTCCGGGTCGCGGCCGCGGAACGCGCGGAAGGCGGCCATCGGGTCGACGCTGCCGCCGCGCCCGAGCAGCTCACGGCGGAAGTGATCGCCGTTGTCCCTGGTGAGTCCGCCGTTCTCGCGGAACCACTGGACGGTGTCGGCGTCGAGGACCTCGCTCCAGATGTAGGAGTAGTACCCGGAGCTGTAGCCGCCGCTGAAGATATGCGCGAAGTAGGTGGTGCGGTAGCGCGGCGGCGCGGCCTCCAGCGCGACGCCGGCCTTCGTCAGCGCCTCGACCTCGAACCGCTGGACGTCGTCGACCTTGTCCTCGGTGCCGAGCGCGTGCCACGCCTGGTCCAAAAGGGACGCCGCGAGGTACTCGGTCGTGGAGAAGCCTTCGCCGTATTGCTGCGACGCGAGGAGCTTGTCGATCTGCTCCTGCGGCAGCGGCTCGCCGGTCACGTAGTGCTTGGCGTAGTTGGCCAGCACCTCGGGCCACAGCATCCACATCTCGTTGACCTGCGAGGGATACTCGACGAAGTCACGCGGGACGTTGGTGCCGGAGAACGTCGGGTAGCGCACGTCCGAAAGCAGCGAGTGCAGCGCGTGCCCGAACTCGTGAAACGCGGTGACGACCTCGTCGAAGGTCAGCAGGGTCGGCTCCCCCGCCGGTGGCTTCGCGACGTTGAGCACGTTCACCACGACCGTCTTGGTGCCCAGCAGCTTCGTCTGGTCGACGAAGTTGTTCATCCAGGCGCCGCCGCGCTTCGAGTCACGGGCGTAGTAGTCGAGCAGGAACAGGCCGAGCTCCGCGCCGTCGGCGTCGAAGACCTCGAAGATGCGGACCTCGGGGTGGTACTTCGGCAGGTCTTCCCGCTCGGTGAAGCTCAGGCCGTACAGCTTCGACGCGGCGAAGAAGACGCCGTCGGTCAGCACTCGGTCGAGTTCGAAGTACGGGCGCAGCGCCGCGGTGTCGACCTCGAAGCGGTCCTTACGGACGCGCTCGGCGTAGAAAGCCCAGTCCCACGGCCGCAGGACCGCGCCGGGGATGTCGGCTTCGAGGTAGCGCTGGAGTTCTTCCGCCTCCACCTTGGCGTTGGCGACCGCGACCGGCGCGAGCCGCTCAAGCAGACCGACAGCGGCCTCGGCCGTCTTGGCGGTCTCGTCCTCGATGACGTACGAGGCGTGGTCGGGGAAACCGAGTACGTCGGCCCGCTCGGCGCGCAGCCGGACCATCTGGGCCACGATGTCGTTGTTGTCGAACTCGTTGCCCCGGTTGCCGCGGGACACCGACGCGGTGAAGATCCGCTCGCGCAGCGCGCGGTCTTCCAGCGACGCCAGCGCCGCCTGCGCTGTCGGCAGAGTCAGCTTGAGGACGTACTTGCCCTCCTCGCCGGCGGTCTCGGCGGCCGTGGCGATCGTGTCTTCGGTCAGCCCGGCGAGTTCCGCGACGTCGTCGACGACCACCGCGAGTTCGTTGGTGTCCTTGAGCAGGTTCTGCTGGAACCGGGTCGACAGCGTCGAAAGCCGCTCGTTCAGTTCACGGAGGCGTTTCTGCTCGGCCTCGGGAAGCCCGGCGCCCGCACGGCGGACGTCGGTGTGGTGCCGCTCCAGCAGCCGGAGCGACTCGGTGTCCAGGCCGAGTTCGTCCTTGCGCTCGAACAGCGAGTTGATCCGGGCGAACAGCGCCGGGTTCAGGTTGATGGCGTCCGCGTGCGCGGCCAGCCGCGGCGCCATTTCGGCCTGGACGCGCTGGATCTCGTCGTTCGCGTTCGATCCGGCGAGGTTGAAGAACACGCTGGAGACGCGGGACAGCAGCCGGCCGGACCTCTCCAGCGCGACGATGGTGTTCTCGAACGTCGGCGGCTCGGCGGAACCGGCGATCTCGTCGATTTCCGCGGTGTGCTCGGCCAGACCCGCTTCGAAGGCGGGCAAGAAGTGCTCGTCGGCGATCCGGTCGAACGGCGGAAGGGCGTAGGGCAGCTCACTCGGCGCGGCGAACGGGTTGTCCTGCGAAATCATCGGTGTTGCTCCCGGGTCGTCGAATCTGCTGGTCTGGCCACCCTACGGGCAGTGAGGGGCCGGTGGATGCCGTCCGTGGCGGTGACGCCCGGACGGCGATGGTCACGCTCCGGTGGTACCGCCCACCACCGCGTCGGAACTCTGCTTTCCCTTGCCGCGCTTGGGTTTGGCCTGCGCTTTCGGCGGGGCGATACCGGCGAGGTCGCCGCCGTTGTCGTTGACCCGCAACACGAACGGACGAGTCTCGGTGTAGCGGACGACCGAAACCGACGCCGGATCGACCACGATCCGCTGGAACGCGTCGAGGTGCTGGCCGAGTGCGTCGGCGAGGATCGACTTGATCACATCGCCATGACTGCATAGGAGCCAGACCGCGTCCTCACCGTGTTTCGCGGTGATCCGGGCGTCGTGCGCCCGAACGGCCGCGACCGAACGGGCCTGCATTTCGGCCAGTCCTTCGCCGCCGGGGAAGACGGCGGCCGACGGATGCGCCTGCACGACCCGCCACAGCGGTTCCTTGACCAGATCCTTGAGCGCGCGACCGGTCCATTCGCCGTAGTCCACTTCGGACAAACCGGGCTCTTTGACCTTGTCCAGACCGCGGGCCTCGGCCAGCTTCGCGACCGTTTGGCGGCAGCGGAGCATCGGCGAGACGACCAATTCGGCCAACGGGACCGCCGCCAGACGCTCGACCAGCGCGGCCGCCTGCACCCGGCCGGTGTCGTCCAGGCCGACCTTCGGGGTGCGTCCGGCGAGGACGCCCGAACCGTTCGCCGTGGACTTGCCGTGGCGCAGAAGGATCACAGTACTCACGTGGCCCACCCTACGTGCCGTGCTTTGCCGGGCCCCTGCGTTTAGTCCTCTGGATGCGGTCCTTGCGCGTGCAACTACCGCATCCAGAGGACTAAATGCGGGGGATTACAGGTGCGGACCGGCACCCGGGTCGAGGACACCGGCGAAGATCAGCACGAACAGCAGGACGCCGAGCACGAGCCGGTAGATGACGAACGGCACGAAGCTCTTGGTCTTGATGTACGACATGAGCCAGGCGATGACGGCGTAGCCGACGCCGAACGCGACGAGCGTCGCGAGGATCGTCGGCCCCCACTGCGCGGGGGCGCCGTCCTTGCCGATGTCGGTCAGCTTGTACAGACCCGAGCCGAACACGGCGGGCAGCGCCAGCAGGAACGAGTACTCGGCCGCCTCCGCGCGGGTGTAGCCCAGCAGCAGCCCCGCGCTGGTGGTGCCGCCGGAGCGGGAGACACCCGGGATGAGCGCCAGCGCCTGCGCGAAACCGAATCCGAGACCGTGCGGCACGGTCAGGTGGTCCAGCGTGCGCTCCTGCTTCCCGATCCGGTCGGCCAGCAGGAGGATCAGGCCGAACACGATCAGCGTGGTCGCGGTGATCCGCAGGTCACGGAAGGTCTCGTCGATCGCGTCCTGCAGCAGCAGGCCCAGCACCACGATCGGCATCGAGCCGACGATGATCAGCCAGCCCAGCCGGGCGTCGGGGTCCTGCCGCCAGTCCTTCTTGTAGATCGAGAAGAACCAGGCGCGGAGGATCTTCCCGATCTTGGTCGAGAAGTACAGGATGACCGCGAGTTCGGTACCGATCTGGGTCACCGCGGTGAACGCCGCACCCGGGTCGTCCCAGCCGGCGAGCGCCGCGGTGATCCGCAGGTGCGCGCTGGAGGAGATCGGCAGGAACTCCGTCAGGCCCTGGACGAGGCCGAGGACCAGTGCTTCGAACCAACCCATCAGGCGACACCGGCCAGTTCGATAGCGTCGGCGGCGACCTGGAGAGCGTGTGCGGAGCTCTCGGGGTCCGGCATGGAGGGGGCGACGGTCAGCGTCGTGACACCCGCCCCGGCGAAGGCCTGCATCCGTTCGGCGATCCGTTCCTTGGGTCCCAGCAGCGACGTCGCGTCGATGAACTCGAGCGGGACCGCCGCCATGGCTCCCGCGTAGTCCCTGCCGAGGTACTTCTGCTGGACGTCGGCCGCTTCGGCCTCGAAGCCCATCCGGCAGGCGAGCTGGTTGTAGAAGTTCTTGTCCCGGCTGCCCATGCCGCCGAGGTACAGCGCCGCGTAGCCGCGGACCGCGTCGGCGCAGGCCTTCCAGTCGTCTCCGACCACGAGCGGGACGGTGGGGACGACGTCGAAGCCGTCGAGGGAGCGGTCGGTCTTCTCGGCGCCCGCCCGGATGAGCTTCAGCTGCTCACCCGCGTGCTCGGGCGAGAAGAACACCGGGAGCCAGCCGTCGGCGACCTCGCCGGTCAGTTCGAGGTTCTTCGGGCCGATCGCGGCCAGGTAGACGGGGATCTCTTCGCGCACCGGGTGCACGGTCAGCGTCAGCGCCTTACCGGGCCCGTCGGGCAGCGGCAGCCGGAAGTGGTCGCCTTCGTACTTGAGCCGCTGGCGGCTCAGCGCCTTGCGCACGATCTCGACGTACTCGCGTGTGCGGCCGAGCGGCGACGCGAACTTCACGCCGTGCCAGCCTTCGGACACCTGAGGACCGGAGACGCCGAGACCGAGGCGGAACCGCCCGCCCGACAGCGTGTCCAGGGTCGCGGCGGTCATCGCGGTCATCGCCGGGGTCCGCGCCGGGATCTGCAGGACCGCGCTGCCCACGTCGATCCGCGAGGTCTGCGCCGCCACCCACGCCAGCACCGTCGGCGCGTCCGAGCCGTAGGCCTCCGCGGCCCATACGACCGCGTAGTCCAGTTCGTCCGCCTTCTTCGCCAATGCCAGGTTGGCCGCGTCGTTACCCGCGCCCCAATAGCCCAAGTTCAGTCCGAGTCGCACGGCGTGAATGTATCCAGCGGAGTGTCACTCCTCCGTTCAGGGTGTTGACATCGCCGTGACCCGGCCGGTGGTACTCGATCACGACACGCTCACCTGCTCCGCGTACCGCACACCCGTTCCGGCTAGGCTCGCCCGTCGTGGAAAAGCGACAGCTCGGCCGGTCGGGACTGCGGGTCTCGCGGATGGCCCTGGGGACCATGACGTGGGGTGGCGACACCGACTCGGAGGAGGCGGCCAGCCAGCTGGTCGCGTTCGTCGACGCCGGCGGCACGCTGGTCGACACCGCCGACATCTACAGCGAGGGCGAGAGCGAACGCGTCCTCGGCGGCCTGCTCGGCGACCTCGTCCCACGTGACGACATCGTGCTCGCCACCAAGGCCGTCGCCCGCCGCACCGACGGCCCGTTCGGCGGCGGGGCGTCGCGCGGCGCACTGCTGACCGCGCTCGACGGTTCACTGCGCCGCCTCGGCACCGACCACATCGACCTCTGGCAGTTGCACGCCTGGGACACCACCGTGCCGGTCGACGAGACGCTCTCCGCGCTCGAGTACGCCGTGACCACCGGAAAGGCCCGCTACGTCGGCGTCTCCAACTACTCCGGCTGGCAGCTCGCGACGGCCTCGGCCCGCAGCTCGGCCGTCGCCCCGCTGGTCTCCACGCAGGTCGAGTACTCGCTGCTGGAACGCGGGGTGGACCGCGAGGTCGTACCCGCCGCCGAGCACCACGGCATCGGGATCCTGCCCTGGGCGCCGCTCGGACGGGGTGTGCTCACCGGCAAATACCGCACCGGGACGCCCGCGGATTCGCGTGGCGCGTCGAGTGTTTTCGCGGGCTATGTCGAACATCACCGGACCGACCGCGCGGCCCGGATCGTGCAGGCCGTCGCGACCGCCGCCGACGGCCTCGGCACCTCGCCGCTGGCCGTCGCGCTGGCCTGGGTCCGCGACCGGCCCGGAGTGGTCGCCCCCGTGGTCGGGGCCCGTGACACCGGTCAGCTGACCGGGTCGCTCACGGCCGAAGAGATCACCCTCCCGCCCGCCATCCGCTCCGCGCTCGACGACGTCAGCGCGATCGAGGTCGGCTACCCCGAACGCGGCCTTTGAGTCGTCCCGAGAACTGGATTAGGTGACTGTTGGGTGACACAGACGTGACGCGGTGGGGTTCCTGGGGGATGCTGGACAGGTCCGTTCGACGAGTAGCAGGTGGAGGCACCAAGGTGGGTCGGCTGTCCGCCGTTTCCCGGATCGCGATCCCGCTCGCCGGTGCCCTGGTGCTCTCGTCCTGTAGTACGGACGACACCCCGAACGATTCGCTCCAGATCGTGCAGAACCCGGTCGCGGTGACCGCGGCCGTCTCCCCCGCCGTGACGACCAAGCCGGCCGGCTCGGTGTCCGCCGTGCCCGGCGTGCGCGCGATGGTCAGCGACGCGGCGAGCAAGACGCTGGTCGTCGCCGTTTCGGAGCCGCCTTCGCTGCGCGTGTACGACCTCGCGGCCCTGGACGCGCCGAAGACGACCGTGGCCCTGCCCGGCCCGGCCGAACGGCTCACGGTCTCGGGTTCGCAGGTGCTGGCGAGCGTTCCGGACAAAGGTCTACTGGCGAAGGTCTCCCTGCCCGGTGGCGCACTCGAAACGATCCCGGTCACGGGACAGCCCTCGGCCGGTCTCGCCGACGGTGACGCGACGCTGGTCTCCGTCCGCGACCGCAAGGCCGTCGAGGTGCTCTCCAAGAACGCGGGCCCGAAGACCATCACCGGCCAGATCTACAGCGCGGACGACGTCCTGAACACCGGTGACGGCGTGGTCGTCCTCGACAAGCTCCGCACCGCCCTGTTCAGCGTCGATCTGGCCGAAGGCAAGATCGGCGAGGGCCTGCGGGCGGGCGACGGCGCGGCCAACGCGGTCACCGACGACTTCGGACGTGTCTTCGTCACCGACGCGCGAGCGGGCGCGCTGCTGGCGTTCTCCACGACGCCGCTGCTCCTGCGCCAGCGCTTCCCCGTCCCTGGAGGCGCGTACGGCATCGCCTACGACCGTGCCCGTGGCCTGGCCTGGGTCACTCTCACCGAGCGCAACGAGGTCGTCGGCTTCGACGTCCGCGGCGGGGAGCCGATCGAGAAACACCGGTTCCCCACCGTGCGGCAGCCAGATTCGGTCACCGTCGACGAACAGGGCGGCCGCGTGGTCGTCGGTTCGGCCATCGGAGAAGGGATCCAGGTGATCACGCCATGACAGTTGTGGACGAGGCGGTGGTCGAAGGGGATTGGGAGTACCGACGACTGCAGTTGCCGCCCGGTGTTTCCCGGCGGGCGGCGGCGACGCAGCTGTCGATCCACGCCGAGTTCGCCGGCTGGGAACTCACGACCGTCCGGCTCTACTCCGATGGGACGCGAAGGGTGTGGTTGCGCCGCAAGCGCACCGCCAATCCCCTGCCCGGCCTGATCACCTGAACACACGGGCAAGCCAGTCCGCCCAGATCTTCTCCTGTTTTTCGGGGTCGACGTCGCCGAACAGGTGATGCATCGCGAGCATCGGCCCCCGGAAACCGCGCACGAACCGCAGGAACGCGTCCGAGGTCCGGATCCCGACCGTCTGCTCGTTCGCCAGATAGACCTCGCCGTCCACAGTGGACATCGAGCCGGTCGACAGCCGGACCCGGTCCCCGGTTTCCGGCCGCCCGGCCAGGCCGAGTTCCCGGCCCAGCGTGAGCCACGCGCGATCCCAGTCCTCGACCATCGGACCGAACACCGTCAGCGGCGCGGCCTTCCGCCCGGCGAAGCCGTTCAGGTATTCGATCAGCGTGCGGAAGAACAGCTCGCCGCCGGCGGTCATCGCCTCGAACTCCTCTTCCCAGTCGTCCCCGGGAAGGAAGCCGCTCGTCACGGTCCGCAGCACGGTGCTACCGCCCGCGCGGCCCTCGATCAGGAACTCGTAGGCCACGAAGCGGCCGTCCGCCTCGGGTTCCTCCCCGTAGACGAGCCGTTCCAGGGGATCCCACGCGGTGATCGCGGACGTCGGCCCGTAGCCGCCGAACGCGGTCTTCACGGTGCCACCGACACCGCCCTCGACCTCGTTGCGGCCCATGAACCACGACGTGATGCCGGGTCCGGTGGCGATGGCGTCCCAGACCTGTTCCGGCGTCGCGTCGACCTCGGCGCGGTCGGTGATCTCGAATTCGTGCCCCACTCAGCGCTCCTCGGCTTCGGTTTTGACGCTCGGATGGACGGCGACGACGATCCGGTGGTCGCGGCCCTGTTCGGCGCCTTCGTCGTGGTACTTGCTCACCAGATTCGTGATCGCGACGGTGAGCTCCTCGGCGAACGCGGCCCTGTCGGCCGCGGAGGAGAACCGCACCTCGCCGTCGATCGCGAAGGTCGCGACCCGCTTGCGCGCCTTGGTGGAGCCGGTGATCAGCAGGCCGACGTCGCGTACCAGCCTGCCCGCCACGGCGAGCAGCCAGCGCGCGGACAGCCGGTCCGGCGACTCGGCGGGATCGGGCTGCACGGCGGACAACGCGGTCGGCGAGATCACGTAGGACGACGCCGTCGCACGCATCATCCGCTCGGTGACGTTGCCCTTGCGGCGCTCCTCGACGAGCTCGACCAGCCCGTGCTTCTCCAGCGCGCGCAGGTGGTAGTTCACCTTCTGTCTGGGCAGATCCACGCGTCCGGCCAGCATCGTGGCCGACGCGGGTTCGGCGAGTTCGGCCAGCAGGCGGGCTCGGACCGGGTCCAGTGAGACTTCGGCCGCTTCCGCGTCCTCGATCACCGCAACGGAGAACATGGCATGAAGATGCCACCGAAAAGAGAAGTTGTCAAGGAAGTTACGCTTGTCGGCGAGCCCGGTTCGCCAAGGCGAGCAGGCGCGGAACGACCTGCGGCGCGGCCTCCAGCGGGACGACGTGCCCGACCCCGGGCAGCACCAAAGCCGTTCCGTTCTCCACCGCGCCGGCCAGTTCTTCGACGTCGGCCGTGGGCACCAGTTTGTCCCGCTCCCCCACGATCGCGGTCACCGGCACGGCACCGACCTGCGACAGCGCCGATTCCCGCGTATAGGCGTCCAGCGCCGGGCGGAACGCCGACACCGTCTGCGGCCAGTTGCCGCGGATCATCCGTACGGTCAGTTCGACATCGCCGGGCACCGGGTCGTCGCCGAAGAGCCACCAGCGCAGTCCGGCCGTGACCGCCTTGCTGGTGTGCTCCCGCACCAGGCCGATCAGCTTCGTCCCGAAGACCATCTCCAGGTCGCGGCCGAGTTTTCCGAGCGCGTTCGGCCAGATCGCGTCCGGGGTGACGCCGCCCGCCGACATGGCGAGCAGGCCGATCCCCGCCACCCTGGCCTCGAAGACGTCCGGATGCCGCTGGGCGAGCGAAAGGATCGCGAGACCGCCCATGTCGTGCCCGACCAGCACGACCCGCCCTTCGGGGGCCACCTTCTCCAGGACCTCGGCCAGGTCGTCGGCGAGATGCCCCATGGTCGCCGACGCGGGTCGGACGTCGCCGGACTCGCCGTGGCCGCGCTGGTCGTAGGCCAGCACCGCGAGCGGCTCCTCCGCGGCGTCGGCCAGCACCGGCGCGACGGCGCGCCAGCTCCGCCTGTCGAGGGCGTAACCGTGCAGGAGTACCACGGTCACCGGCGCCGACGGGTCACCCCAGCGTTCGAAATGCAGGGGTGTTCCGTCGGCCGCCAGGAAACCGGGCATCAGGACGAGCGCAGGAAGCGGTCGAGCACGCGCACGCCGAACTTCAGCGCGTCGACCGGGACGCGTTCGTCGACGCCGTGGAACAGGGCCGAGAAGTCGAGGTCCGCGGGCAGCTGCAGCGGGGCGAAACCGAAGTTCCGGATCCCGAGCGACTGGAACGACTTCGCGTCCGTACCGCCCGAAAGCATGTACGGGAGCGTGCGAGCGCCCGGGTCCTCGGCAAGGACCGCGTTGGTCATCGCGTCGACGAGCGCGCCGTCGAAGGTCGTCTCGACCGGCGGCAGTTCCATCCACTCCTTCTCGATGTCCGGCCCGAGGATCTCCTCCAGTTCGGCGTTGAACGCTTCGAGCCGTCCGGGCAGGATCCGGCAGTCGACCGACGCCTCGGCGACCGACGGGATGACGTTCGACTTGTAGCCCGCGGTGAGCATCGTCGGGTTGGCCGTGTCACGCAGCGTCGCGCCGATCATCCGCGAGATGTTGCCGAGTTTGGCGACGGAACCCTCGATGTCGTCCTCGGGGAAGTCCCAGCCGGTGATCTCGGTGACGCCGTCCAGGAATTCGCGAACGGAGTCGGTCATGACCAGCGGGAACCGGTGGTTGCCGAGCCTCGCGACGGCCTCGGAAAGCTTGGTGACGGCGTTGTCGCGGTGGATCATCGAGCCGTGGCCGGCGGTGCCGCGCACACGCAGCTTCATCCAGCGGATGCCCTTTTCCGCCGTCTCGATGAGGTACGCGCGGACGTTGTCCTTCAGGGTGATCGAGAAACCGCCGACCTCGCTGATCGCCTCGGTGACACCCTCGAACAGCTCGGGCCGGTTCTCGACCAGCCATTGCGCGCCGTACTTTCCGCCCGCTTCCTCGTCGGCGAGGAACGCGAAGACGAGGTCGCGCGGCGGCACGATGCCGTTGATCTTGTAGTGGCGGGCCAGCGCGAGCGTCATCGCGCACATGTCCTTCATGTCGACAGCACCGCGACCCCAGACGTAGTCGTCCTGGATCGCGCCGGAGAACGGATGCACCGACCACTCGGAGGCGTCGGCGGGGACGGCGTCGAGATGACCGTGGATCAGGAGCGCTCCCCGCGACGGATCCGCGCCCGCCAGCCGGACGATGACGTTGTGGCGGTTCTTCCCACCCGACTCGACATAGGTGATCTCGTAGCCCGCGTCGGTGAGCTTCTCGGCCACGTACTCCGCCGCGGCGCGTTCACCGACCAGCGTGTCGGGATCACCCGTGTTGGTGGTGTCGATGCGGATCAGTTCACTGGTGAGGGTGACTGCCTCTTCGGCGGCGGCTTCGATCAGATTCGGTTCGGTCACCAGGCATTCCTACCATTGGTGGAGCGTGCCGACCTGTGTCGACCGCCGCCTGGACACGTGGGAAGACCCACTCCCGGCCACACCACCACAGGCGGGCAGCCACACCAGCGCCACCGTCGGCACACGAACAGCACGCCGCAAGCCGCCTGAAGAGTCGACTTCCACGCTGATTCTCCCTTTGAATGGCATACGCCGCCGTCGAAGGCGATCCTGTGACAATAGGACGTTGAATGCCGCACAGGAGCTCCCGCCGTATCCACGTAACCGGCCCTCACAATTGTTCGCCCAACTTCCTCGTCGACTACCGACCCCGGGACGAGTGGCCGTTCAACGGGAGTCACGGAAAGCGGTTTCAGTTATTCGTGAATGGCTTGCACCGAGCACGGGCTCCGCTGGTAGAAAGAACTGATCGGGGAAAGCTCGAACAGGAGAGAGAATCCATGCGAAAGATCAGTATCGTCGCCGGGGTCGCCGGAATCGCCGCGGCCATGTTGCTGACCGGCGGCACGGCCAATGCCCAGGATTGTTACAACGTCCCGTCCTGCTTCCGGATGATCGACGGCGGTTCGGGGCGCTGGTTCACGGTGAGGTTCGACGCGATCAACGGCCCGAACGAGCGTGTGGAGTACTACGTCTACGGGACCAGTTGCGGAGGTTCCGCCTGGGTGACCGATGGCCCGAGCAACGTGCAGTGCTACATCGTCGGCAAGCAGCAGTCCGAGATCAAGAGCCCCAGTGGCTCGCGGCACGACTACTCGATCAAGATCTGAACCGAACTCCGCGCCCATCCCGGCAGCATTTCCCACCCGGAGATTTCGGTGCCAAGACACCTCAGTCGATAGGTGCCACCGCCCGGATCACGTCCGACTCAGTGGTACAACGTCACGTCGTTGCACCACGACTGGGTAGCCAAGTCACATCTCCCAGTGACCTTTGCAGTCATTGTCTGTATACAGTGTGACGAGGATATTTAGGCGTTTGCCGCACTCGTGACTCTTGGGCATGGTCACGCGGCATCGGGTTGCGGCACGGCCGAAGCGCCGCCCAAGCCGATCAGGGTGGCGATGCCGACCAGTCCGGCGACGATGGCCACACATTCTTGTGCCCAGTTTTCACGATAGGACGATTACATGGGGGACGATTTGCTGTCGAGCCCTTTCAAGACGGCCTGAAACGGGCTATCAAGGCAGGGAATTCGGCCAACGTGGCCGGCCGCGATCACTCTTTCGGCGGATACCGGCTCTGCTGGATGTGACCCGGAGGTGACCGACCGTTGTCGCAGGTCAGCGTGGAAGCACGGTCGTCACTTTGGGAGGGTGTAGCAGACGGCGAAGTCGAGGCAGTGGTCGTCGGGTGAATAGGTGCCGGTTCTCGTCGCCACCGCGTGGTGGGCGGCTGGTGCCGCATCCGTTGTTCGTCGGCGGGTCACCACCGGACGGACGGGCCCGGCCGTCAACAACTTGTTGAATTTACCCGTTCGGCGGACAAGCGCGCCCGTTCCATGATTACTTGTGCGCGCACATGTTCCAAGTAAGAACTGGGGATACACAGGTGAAGAAGAAGATCGCGGCGGCCGCCGCCGTCATGGGCGCACTGGCGTCAACGATCGCGTTCGCGCAGCCCGCCAGCGCCGGCGTCGACCCGAGGTACTACCCCGAGTCCAGCTGGTCGACAGAGGGCGACTGCCTGCTCGCCGGCCACTCCGGCAAGGAAGCGCGCCGCTGGTCGGCCTACTTCTGCGACCCGCAGAACTTTTCGTGGGT
This sequence comes from Amycolatopsis pittospori, assembly GCF_013870525.1. Lineage (GTDB taxonomy): Bacteria > Actinomycetota > Actinomycetes > Mycobacteriales > Pseudonocardiaceae > Amycolatopsis > Amycolatopsis pittospori. Next base: position 65,722 of record NZ_JACBXD010000018.1, on the reverse strand, counting down.
TCTCTACATCAAGAAGTAGCCCGTCGGTAGCGCCGACCCGGCATCGCCGGATGGTGGACGGCGTGTAGCGGCCCACTCCGGCGGCGCGGGCCGGACCCCCAGAACCGGCCCGCGCCCGACGCCGTGGCGGTCCCCCTGCGGCCGCCGCGGTCCTCGGTCCCGCCACTCGACCATGGTCGGTCCGGGACCGGTCCCGCGCATGGGTGCCAGGACCCCATATTCAGGTGGTTAGGGCGGTTCTGGGGGCACCGACGCCCTGGGTGCCGGAAGTACGTGATGGCCCCCTTCCTTGCGCTAGACGCAAGGAAGGGGGCCTTCATGTACCTGGCGAAGCACGATCGTCACTCTCCGGGCATCTTCGTGCGTGCGCTGAATGTGGGGGTCCGGCCCCCATGTGCGCGCCGTCACGTCCTGACAGCATGGACGACGTGACGCTCCCTGTACCGGCGACGTCCCTGCCGCTGGACTGGTGGGTGCACGGCCAGACCCCGCGCGAACGGAAGGCGGACAAGCCCGTATGGGCGGACTTCGTCGAACACGCTGTCACGACGCCTCTGCCGGGGCGCCCCCCAGTCGGTGACTGGCGTGTCGAGTTCGCCGGGGTCTTCAGGTCGTTCGTCGACGCCGCGTGCCGCGACGCGGTCCCGGAGGACGTCGCAGGCGTCGACGTCGACGCGCTTCGCTCGGGTTTCGCGGCTCAACTCGACCAACACCTGCTCAAGCTCTCGGTGCGCACGCTGGTCCTCGAACTCCACCGTGCCCGCAAAGCGAACGTCCTTCAGGGCGAGACGTCCGAAGAGCGCTTCGCGGACTTCGTGCGGCAGCAGTCCACGCCCGCCGGGCTCGTCCGGCTGTTCAGCGAGTACCCGGTGCTCGCCCGGCTTGTCGCCCAGGCCTGCCGGCACGCCGCCGAGGCCCACGCCGAGATGCTGGCCCGCTTCTCCGAAGACGCCGTCGCGCTCCCTTGTTCGGTCGTGGACGGCGAACTCGGCACGCTCGTCGAGGTGGCGGGCGGGATCGGCGACTCCCACGCGCGGGGACGCTCGGTCAAACTGCTCCTGTTCTCCAGCGGCGCCAAGGTGATCTACAAACCGCGCCCCCTCGTCCTGCACGATCGCTTCACCGACGTCGTCGAGCGGCTCAACAAGCGACTGCCGGGCCTCGAACTGCGGACCGCCGACGCGTTGCTGCGCGACGGCTATGGCTGGCTCCGGTTCGTCGAGCACCGGCCGTGCGCCGACATCGCCGACGTCGACCGCTTCTACCGTCGCCAGGGCATCCTGCTGGCGCTGCTGCACGCACTCGACGCCACCGACGTCCACTACGAGAACATCATCGCGAGCGGCGACCAGCCGGTGCTGATCGACATCGAGACGCTCTTCCAGCCCTCGCCCGCCGAGCCCCAGGACGGCGACCCGGCGGCGGCGATGCTGGCGCGTTCGGTCCAGCGCACGCTGCTGCTCCCCCAGTTGTTCGCCGGGGAGCACGGCGCCGTCGACATCTCCGGGCTCGCCGGCCGCGGCGGCAGGCTGCCCACCGACCGGGTCGACTGGGCCGAACCCGGCACCGACCGGATGCGGCTGGTCCGCGTGCCCGGCGAACTCGCGGGCGGCAACAACCTTCCGCGCCTCGACGGCCGCGACATCGCTCCGGCCGAGCACAGCGCGGCGCTGCTGGCGGGCTTCCGCCTCGGCTACGACGCGATCTCCACCGCGCGGGAGGAACTCGCCGAACACCTCCGGCGGTGCGCGGAAGATCCCATCCGGGTCCTCATCCGGCCGACGAACTTCTACTTCCGCCTGCTGGACGAGACCACGCATCCGGATCTCCTCCGCGACGCCGCCGACCGCGACCGCGCGTTCGACCTGCTCGAAGAGGATTCGGCGGGCGAAGAGAAGCTCCTCCGGCTCGTGCCACACGAGCGGGACGATCTCTGGGAGGGCGACGTCCCGATGTTCACGTCGAACCCCGGATCGACGTCGCTGCTGGATTCCCGCGGCGAGAGCGTCGAAGGCGTCGTGGACCGGCCATCGCTGGACACGGTGCTGGCGAAGGTCGCCGAGATGGACCCCCTCGACCAGCGCGATCAGGAATGGCTGATCTCGGCGACGCTCGCCATCAGCACGGCGGCCACCGGACACGACGGCGGCGGCGAGACCGCGGAGACGGCGGTGCCGAACCAGGCCCCCGACGCGGAACGGCTGCTGCTCACCGCTTGCGGCATCGCCGACCACATCGTCGCCAACGCCTTCTCCGACGAACGCCGCTCGAACTGGCTCGGGATCGAACTCGTCGACGACCGCTACTGGACCGTGCTGCCCATGGGTGCCGGGCTCGGGGAGGGCTACTGCGGTGTCGCGCTGTTCCTCGCCCAACTGGCCGAACTGACCGGGATCGCGCGCTACCGCGACCTGGCCGCATACGCGATCACACCCTTGCCCGGGCTCTTCGCCACTCTCCGGGCCGACAGTGACCTCGCCGCGACGGCCGGCTGCGGCGGACTCCTCGGCCTCGGCGGTGTCGCGTACACGATCGCCCGCCTCAGCACCCTGGTCGGGCTTCCCGCCGGAGATCTCATCGAGCAGGCCGTCGATCTCATGCCCGAAGCCACCGCCGAGACGCCGTCCGGGTTCACGACCGGACTAGCGGGCGGCGTCGCCTCGATGCGTTCGGTGTATGTCCAAACAGGACTGGACACCTCGCTGGCACGCGCCGACCGCTACACCGAACAGCTGCTCGCCCGCGAACGTCCACAAGGGACGGGATTCGCGCGCGGTTCGTCAGGAATCGACTGGGTCCTGCGGGCACACGACCGGACCGGCGAAGAAATGCCCGAAAAGGCGGACGGCGGGGCGGAAAGCACCGGCGGCTGGTGCGCCGGTCTCGCGGGAACGGCTCTCGGCCAAGCCGCCCACCTGCCGGATCCCGCGTACGCCCTGGAACTGGACCGCACCGTGAAACGACTGTCCGACGGGGCACCCCTGAAAGATCTCAGTATGTGCCACGGCGAAACCGGGATCATCGAAGTGTTGTGCGTGCTGGCGGAGAACGGGCACACTGGCGCCGCCGCCGCGGTACGGCGCCGGACCGGTCACCTGCTCGCCGCCATCGATCAGCGCGGCGCGCGCTGCGGGACCCCCGGCGCGGTTCCCGCCCCCGGGCTGCTGAGTGGCCTGGCGGGCATCGGGTACAGCCTGCTGCGGCTGGGATTCGGCGACCGGGTCCCGTCCGCGCTACTGCTCCGTCCCGACCGTCCGCATCCGGCGGCGACCGTCGTCCCGCCGGCGAACCGAGTATGAGGAGATACACCGAAATGTACGAAAGAGATCTGTCCGCCACCGAAGACGCGCTCGGCGCCGTGACCCTGCCCCGAGCCCTCGAAGTCGGTTCGCGCAACCACGCTCTGGCGGGCGGCAAGCCCCGGCTGAGCGCCAACCCGCTCGCCACCCTGTCCGGCGACCCCAACTCGCCGTCCGTGGTCAGCGTCTTCACCGGCGGCTGGATCTGAGACAGGCTCACGAAGGCGGGACCCGAATGCCCGCCTTCGTGATCAACTCTTCGCCATAGCAGGGGATTTCGCTCGCTATAGTCTCGGCGGTGGGGATCCGTTCGTCGCGGGTGATCGGCCGCGACGCCGAACTGGCCGAGCTCTCCGGAGCTCTCGATCGCGCCATCGCCGGTCGCGGCGGCGCGCTCTTTCTCGTGGGCGAAGGCGGCATCGGCAAGTCCCGCCTCGCCATCGAAGCCGCGTCCCGCGCGGTCGCCGCGGACATCCCGGTGCTGCAGGGCAGGGCGAGTTCGATCGGCCCTTTGGTCCCTTTCCGGCCGTTGACCCAGGCGCTGCTTTCGCACTTCCGCGGCGGTGGACCGCCGCGGGCCGCCGAACTCGACCCGTTCGTCCCCGTACTCGCCCAGCTCATCCCCGACTGGAGCCAAGGCGACCGCCCGCGGGAATCCGGTTCCCTGATGGTCCTCGCCGAGGCCGTGTACCGGCTGCTGGCCGTCACCAGCCGCGACACCGGCGCGCTCCTGGTCCTCGACGATCTTCAGGACGCCGACGCCGAAACGCTGTTCATCCTCGAATACCTCGTCGACAACCTGTCCGCGGCGCACACCCTGCTCGTCGGCACCCTGCGCAACGAGCCGTCCGACGCGCTCCGTCTGGCGACCTCCGGCGCGCAGCGGATGAGCTGCACAGTCCTCGAACTCGACCGCCTCGGCCTCTCCGACACCCGGAAGCTCGCCGCCGCCTGCCTGGAGACCGAACCTGAGCACCTGCCCGCGGCCGCGGCGGAGTTGTTGTGGCGCAACAGCGCGGGCCTGCCGTTCATCGTCGAGGAGTTGCTCCACGGAATGGTGAACGACGGCCTGCTGGTCGAGGGCCGCGACGGCTGGCGCGTGATCGGCGAACTCCGCGCCCGCGTTCCCGCCGCACTGGTGACGAGTATCGGCGCCCGGATGGAGCAACTGGGCGAGCAGGCGGGTGAACTCCTGTCGGTCGCCGCGATCATCGGCCGCCGTTTTCCACTCTCGGTGGTGCAGACCGTCACCGGGATGAACGACCGGACCCTGCACAACCACCTGACCGCCGCGGTGTCGGCGAACCTGGTGACCACCGACGAAACGACCCCGGGCTGGTACGCCTTCAGGCATCCGCTGACCGCGGAAGCGTTGCTGGAGCGACAGGTCCCGGCCCGGAAGGCGGCACTCGCGCGTCAGGCCGCGGACGCCGTCGAGAAGCTTTATCCGGGCCTGCCCGGCGACCTGTGCGCGCTCGGCGCGTCGCTCCGGCTGACCGCGCTGGACGAGCAGGCGGCCGGACGGCTGTTCGCCGAAACCGGACGGCGCGCACTCGACGCGGGAGCGGCCGACTCCGCCGTCACGATGCTCACCAAGGCCGTCGACCTGCTCTCAGGTGCCGATGCCGGGAACCGGGCGGAGGTGCTGGAGACCCTGCTGTACGCGCTGGGACAGATCGGCCAGTTCGACCGAGCCGTCGAGCTTTCCGCCGGGTTCGGCGAGATCGGGACACTGGAACGCGCGGCCAAACTGCACACCCAGCTCGCGTGGGCCGCGTACATCGCCGGGCGGCACGACGAATGCCTCGGCCAGATCGAACGCGCCCGCGCTCCCCTGGGTTCGGCGATCTCACCGGCGCAACAGGCCGCTGTCGACGCGGTCGAAGCGAATCTCTGGCTCGACGTCCCCGGCCGTGCTGGGAAGGCGGAACGGCTCGCGCGACAGTCGTGGAAGGTGGCCGAGGAGACCGGGCAGCCGTTCGTCGTCTGCCAGGCGCTGCAGGTGCTCGGCATGCTGGCGCTGTCGCGGGACCTCACCGAATCCGAGCATTACATGCAACTCGCGCGGCGGACCGCCGAGGACAACCAGCTGCATCACCTCCGCACCCAGGCGCTGGTCCGGCTCGGCGGCCATCGCGTGCTGATGAACGGTGACGAGCAGACCCTGCTGCTCGCCCGCGCCGACGCCCAGCGGACCGGGTCGATCACGCTGCACTGCGCGGTCGATTCCGTGCGCACCATGCACGCGATCCTGCGGTGCGACTTCGACACCGCGCACGCGCTGCTGGAGGAGAACCTGGCCGTACTCGGCAGGCTCCGGCTGACCGCGTTACTGCAGTACGCGCATATGACCAGGGCGATGTCCGCCGGGCACCGCGCGGATCGCCCGGCGATGGAGCAGGCGCTGGAGGACTTCCGGGAGATCGGCGGCGAGAACGCCCAGGAGATGGTGCTGAGCATCGGGCTCGGGCGGGTGTTCTGCTCGCTGCTGGAGGAGGACTTCGACCGGGCGCGCCGGGAACTCGGGCAGGTGACCGAACTCGAGGAACAACGGCCGAGCCGGTTCCATCTCGCCGGTCAGCACGGTCTGAGGACACTCGTGGACACCCTGGGCGGCGCCGCCTGCCCGGAGGCCGGGTCGGCGGTGGTCGGAATGCGCTGGAACCGCCAGTTCGTGGAGCTCGCGCACGCCGTCGAGCACGGCAGACGCGGTGACGCGGCGGAAGCCGGACGAGCGGTCGCCGCCGCGTTGGAGACGTCCGCACCCTATCCCCTGGCCCGTCATCTCGGGCTCCGCCTGATCGCCGAACCGGCCGCGGCCGACGGCTGGGGCGATCCGGCGGGCTGGCTCAACGAGGCCGAAGAGTACTTCCACAGCAGGGACATCCAGGCCGTCGCCGGTGCTTGTCGGAGCCTGCTCCGCAAGCTCGGCTCACCCGTCCGTCAGCGCCGGGCCGGCGTCGACCGGGTGCCCGGCGACCTGCGCGCGTCCGGCGTCACCGTCCGCGAGTACGAGGTCCTGGTGCTGCTCGCCGAGCGGATGGGGAACAAGGACATCGGGCAGCGGCTGCACATCTCGCCCAGGACGGTCGAGAAGCACGTCGCGAGCCTGCTCACCAAGACCGGCCTCGCCGACCGTTCCGCCCTCGCCGAACACGCGGCGGGATCACGGCCTGGCATGCTGTGATCCATGAGCGATCTCATCGTGTACGGCGCGAGCTGGTGCCCCGACGTGAAGCGCAGCCGCGCCCTGCTGGACACCAAGGGTGTCGAGTACGACTACCTGGACGTCGAGGCGGATTCCGGCGCCGAGGAGACCGTGCGCGCCCTGCAGAACGGCGAACGGCGGATCCCGACCATCGTCTGGCCGGACGGTACCCACCTGGTCGAGCCGAGCGACGACGAGCTCACCGCGCACCTGAACCGATGACGCTCCCCGACGTCCCGGTCGGCACGAGGGTCGTCGTGCGGTACCGGATCGAGGGCGGCTTCACCGACGCACTCGGCTACCTGCGCTCCCGCGACGACGCGGAATGCACCGTGGAGACCAAACGCGGTCTCGCGACGATCCGGCTGGCGGAGATCGTGCTGGCGAAGACGGTTCCGCCTCCACCGGCACGGCGTCCGCTGGCTTAGGCGAGTGGCTTGTCCAGCACGGCCTTCACGTGACTGAAGTTGTCGATCGAATAGCGGCCGTGGTAGCGCCCCATCCCGCTCTCGCCGACCCCGCCGAACGGCAGGTCCGGCGCCGCGAGGTGGATGATCGCCGCCCCGAACACCAGCCCGCCGGACGACGTCTCCGTCTCGATCCGGCGTTTGGTCTCGTCCGACTCCGTGAAGGCGTAGAGCGCCAGCGGCTTGTCGCGTTCGTTGACGAACTCCAGCGCCGCGTCGACGTCGGGGACCTCGATGATCGGCAGGATCGGCCCGAAGATCTCGTCACGCATGACCGGCGCGTCCGGATCGACGTCGGTGAGCACGGTGGGCGCGATGTACTTCTCGTCGCGGTCGCTCTCGCCGCCGAGAGCCACGGTTCCGTTGTCCAGCAGGGCGGCGAGCCGGTCGTAGTGGCGCGTCGAGATGATGCGGCCGTAGGAGTCGCTGGTCGCCGGGTCCTCACCGAACATCCCGGTGACCGTCTCGGCGAGGTGTCCCACCAGTTCCGGGCCGGTGCCGCCGATCGCGAGGACGTAGTCGGGAGCCACGCAGGTCTGGCCGGCGTTGGCGAACTTGCCGTACGCGAGCCGTTGCGCGGTCACGGCGAGATCCGCGCCCGGCTCGACGATCGCCGGGCTCTTCCCGCCCAGTTCGAGCGTGACCGGCGTCAGATGCTTCGCCGCCGCTGTCATCACGATCCGGCCGACGGCGCCATTGCCGGTGTAGAAGATCGTGTCGAACTTCTGCTCCAGCAACGCCGTAGTCTCGGGCACGGCGCCCTGGACGACGCGGACGCCTTCGACGTAGTTCGGCAGGTGCTCGGCGATCGCGGCCGAAGTGTTCGGCGACAGCTCGCTCGGCTTCACGACCGCGCAGTTGCCCGCCGCCAGTGCCCCGACGAGCGGTGCGAGCACCAGCTGCAGCGGATAGTTCCAGGGCCCGATGATCAACGCGACGCCCAGCGGCTCACGCACGACGCGGCCGTCCCCCGGGCGCAGTGGCCCGGGGATGTCGGCGGGCTCCGGGTTCAGCCAGGAGTCGAGGTTCTCCAGCGTGTGATCGAGCTCGTTGCGCACGAGCGCGATCTCCGCGCGCTTGGCCTCGACGGCGTTCTTGCGGAGGTCGGCATACAGCGCCTTGAGGAAGACGTCGGCCTGCTCGGACAACAGCGAGCGCAGCCCCATCAGCTGCGTCCGCCGCCAGGCCACCGGCTTCGTGACGCCGGAACGGAAGAGTTCGCGCAGGTCACCGACTACGGCTGCGGCGTCGAGGTCCGTGGGGGCATCACTGCTGATCATGAGTCGGAGCCTAACCGCTCCCCGGTATCGTCGCCTGACGCCCAGCGGTATAGGGCGTTATACAGCTCACTGGACCGGTCATGGCCGGCACGGTCCGCGCTGAGGGAGGTGTTGCGAAAGGCACTTTCGCAACACTGATGGTTGCGAAAGTGCCTTTCGCAACACCTCTTGCCCGGCAGAGCTCACGGGGCCACGCGACGAAGCGCCCTTCACCTCAGCCCCCGCGACACGACCCGTTCGCCCCACCCTCACGCACGCCCCCTGAGGCCGCGACCGCCGACACAGGTGGCGCAAACGTGCCGATCGCCGAAGTCCGTGAAGGCCTCCTTGAGGGACCCAGGGTCCCTCAAGGAGGCCTTCACGGACTTCACGACGACGCGCAGGTGGGTCGACCTACGGGTAGCTGACGAGGTTGCTCGGCGTCGTCCCCGGCGGGGTCACCGCCCCCGCGTCGTTGATCACGTGGGTGATGGTCCCCTTGTAGTTCAGCGAGACCGTCACGAGATTGTGGAACCGGACGCCGGAGCGGTTCGGCACCTCGAACGCGTGGTACAGGTTCACCGCCGGGTTGTCGTTGAAGAAGCAGTAACTGCCCAGGCCCCACGCCTCATGTGAGGTCACGTTGTCCCCCACCTTGTAGGCGGCGTACCCGTTGAGCCCGTTCGGACTCTTCCAGCCCGCTTGATCCGGGACGTCGTAAGGGATCTCGTTCTGGAAGAAGATCGTCCGGCCGTTCTGGCCGTTCCAGATCACCTGGTACTTCTGGTAGTGCTCGACGAACAGACCGGTCGCCAGGACGTTGTCGCCGTTGACGACCACGCCCGTATCCCCGGTGTTGATCGTCCAGCCGTAGGTGCCCGCGTTGCCGTGGTCGGCCCGCCAGGCCCAGATGTGGTCGATGATCGTGTCGCGGCTGTTGACGATCAGGCTGTTGGTCGCCTTCCCCGCGATCTGGCCGCCGATCCGGAAGAACACGTCCTGCAGGGTCGTCGGGTTGGCCGAGTGGTTCGCCGTCGAGCCTGCCGGGCCGACCGTGAGCAGCGACTGCGAGTTGGTCGTGCCGGCGTCGAAGAGCAGGCCCTTGAGCCGGACGCCGTCCACGTCGGCGACGCGCATCGCGTCGACGCCGTTGTCGGGCACCAGCGTCGGGTAACCGATGCCGAGGACGACGGTGTTCGCCTTGGTCACGTTCAGCGTCTGGTTGAGGTGGTAGACGCCGGGCGTGAAGAACAGGTTGCAGCCCTGGGAAAGCGCGTTGTTGATCGACGACGCGGTGTCTCCCGCCTTGACGACGTAGAACTGACTCATCGGCAGAGACGTGCCCGGCGTGCCGCCGTTGGCCCAGCTCGGCCCGGAAGCGTTCGTGCGCAAGGAAGGCTGGAACACCCGATACTTGCCGGAACCGTCGATGTAGAGGTACGGCACGTCGCGCGACACCGGCGTGGTGCCGAGCGTCGTCTCCGGCGGATTCGGGAAGGTGTTCGCCGGGGCACCGTTCGTCCCGGAGAAGACCATGTTCCAGACGCCGCCCTCCCAGCTGCCGTAGCTGCTGTCACGGGTGTACCACTGCTGCTGCGAGATCGACGCGGTCTTGCCGGAAACCTTGCTGTCGGCCGTGTAACCACCACTGGCGAAGCCGTAGCTGGCCGGGAAGAGGTTCAGCCCGCCGCGGATGTCCATCCGGCGGAACGGCGCGGCCTGCGCGACGGCCCAGCGGGTCGCGCCGCTGCTCGGGACGACGGCGAGGTTCTCCGTCGAGCGCCAGAAGTTCTGCAGCGCCACACCCTTGTCCGACTCGTTGAAGGCGTCGACGGTCACGTCACCGTTGATCACGACATCGCCCGGGTTCTGCCCGAGACCGGCGACAGAGGTGTAGTAGCCGACGTCGTCGTGGATCCCGTTGTACACACCGGGCTTGAACAGGTGCGCGTACCGGCGCTCGGTGAACTGCGCGGTCAGCGTGTCCTTCTGCTGGTTGAAGTCCGCGTCCAACCGGGTCTGGATCGACTGCGCCGACATGCCCGGGTCGAAGATCCGCACGTTCGGCCCGAAGTCCGGGACCTCGGACTGGACCGGACAGGTCGCCTGCGTCGTCCCGATCGTGTAACTCGCGGACGCCACCGGGGAGGTCGTCGAGCCGGATTTGAGCGCGATCGCGGAGATCGTGGACGACGACGAGACCGTGATGGGACCGGAGTACACAGTGGACGACGCGGTCGGTGTGGAACCGTCCACTGTGTACCGGATGGTCGCGCCGGCGGTCGCACTCGACAGCGTCACCGTGCGGGCGCTGGGATAGCTCCCGCCGGGCGGGTCGAACGTCGGCGTGGCGACCGTCGTGCCGCTGCCCCCGTGCGTGTAGCCGAAGTGCGGCGTGTCGTACTGCGGCCCGCTCTTCTCGTAGGTGAACCAGTAGTCGAGCACCGTGCCGGCGCTCAGCGAACCGACGGTGTGCCGCCAGGTCCCGCCGCTGTTGACCATGCGGACGTTCTGCTGTCCCTGCCCGGGCACGCCGGTGTAGTGGATGTCGACGTACAGCGCGGTCGTCGCCGGCGTGAAGGAGAACTGCGCCTGCGTCGCGTTCAGCGAGGCGGCGGTCTGGCTGTAGTCCACGGCCGAAGCCGTGGCCCCGCCGAGTCCGGCGGCGATCAGCAGGGCGGAAAGGCCGAGGGCGAGCGCGCCGCGGACCCCTTTCCGCCGTTTGGGCTGCACAAAGGTCCGGTTCACGTCGTGACACCTCCGGCGTTGGAAATTCACGGGCGTTGCAATTCGTTGCGCGCCACAACAAAGTAACCGTCCGTGCGTTATGTCCAGATCACGCTTCGGTAACAGTGATGGTCCAAACCACTGACTGGTGCCGACGGAGCACCGGACTCGGCCGATCCGCCCACGCGGTTCCGCCGTCCGGCCCATCCGGCGTGATTATCAGCTGTCGGGAACGACGTACAGCGTCGACGCTTCCCCGCCGTGCATGGCACTCAGGCTGGTCCGGCACGACTGGAGCACTTCCCGGTTCGCGACCGTGTCCGGCGGGACGCCACAGCCGTCGCAGTGGAGCTCGACCGACCCTGGGGCGGCCTCGTCGACTTCGACCTCGACCGTGCGATCGCACCGGCGACACCAGCGGTGCCCGGTCACGACCAGGACGTGCAGCGGATCGGAGATGCATTGGTGCACCCAGCATCGATGCACGTAGCAAGTGGTCCGGATATGCGCGCTCAGCCCGTGTTCCTCGGCCACGTCCTCGGCGGCGAGGATCGCGGCCAGCCGCCGGTCGGCGTCCCCGCCATATCGGGGCGCGGTGCCCGCGTCCGCCGGTGAGACCAGCCTGAGATGGGCTCGGGAGCGTGGCGAAGTACTCAGCACCATGGGGGTCTCGACCTTTCGGCGTCCACGGGAAGTCATATCAGCTTCCACCCGTTCTCGCCGGAACGACACCCGTGCGCGGCCACGCGTGTCGCGTTACGCTTTGAATCAGGGATATCGCTCTGGGGTTACGTCAGGGGTAAACGACCATGACAGATCCTGAAGCCGGCGGTCGCCGTCTCCGCACCCAGGTGGAAAGCCACGATGTCGAGGCGCTGGAAAAGCAGACCAAGGCCTTGCGCGCGGTCGATTACCGATGCGGTGGCGGAATGTGCCGCGAAGCCGTCATGGCGCGACTTCACCACGGGCACCGGTTGCTCGGAATGTCGATCTCCGATGCGGTGCGGCCGAGACTTTTCTCCGCCGTCGCCGATTTGCACAACCTCGCCGGATGGACCTGTTTCGACAGCGGCCGGGTGGTCGGCGCGCACCACCATCTCGCGCTCGCGCTGGGTTTCGCGGCCGACGGCGGCGACCACGAATTGGCTGCGAACATCCATTACCGCCGGGGCCGGGTACATCTCCACCACGGTGCTCCCGACGAGGCGCTGACCCAATTCCGGCTCGGCAGGCGGGCGGCGGCACGGTCGGGATCGAAGCTGGCCGCGAGCATCTTGAGCGCGAACGAGGGCTGGGCCCATGCCAAGAAGGGCGAAGCGGACCTCGCCGTCGGACTGCTCGATCGGGCCCGCGACGAATTCGCTGAAAAGGGTGACGTGGAGCCACCCGATTGGGCGAGGTTCTTCACCGCGATCGACGTTTCCGCGATGGCCGGTTCGATCCACACGGATCTCGCTTTGTGCCACGGCGGACGGCACGTCGGCCTGGCGATCTCGACGCTGACCTACGCGGTCGGGGCCTATGGGCCGGAAATGCGGCGCAGCCGGTCGCTGTGTCTCATCATGCTGGCGATCGGGCATCTCCTGGACCGGGACACCGATCAAGCGCTGGCCGTCGGAATCGAAGCCCTCGAAACCGCCGGGACGCTCGAATCCACCCGGACCAGGGACAGGCTCCGTCCGCTCGAAGAAGAAGTCGCGAAACACCTCGACGATCCCGATTGCCGGGCTCTGTCCGAAGTGGTCACCTGGTTCGCCGGCCCGGCCGATACCTGAGAAAACTTCGTTTGTACGGCCCTTGTATTCGTGCTGATCATGCTGGCCGGACAAACGTCGGTTCGTCCAGGAGGCAGGAATTGTTGACCAAGGTAGCCGTGCTCGCGACAGCGACCGCGTTCTCCTTCGGCGTGGCCGCACCGGCCAGCGCCGAAGTGACCGTGGCCGCGTTGCCCGCGGCCAGTATGGAAGCGGTGCTCAAGGCCGCGCAGATCGATCCGCGCCGGGCCGACAGTGCCCTGACGCCGGGCGCCAAGGACAGCGTGCTGCTCGTCGAGCAGGCGCTGGCCGCGAAAGGGCTGCTCGACCAGCAGTACGTCGACGGCCACTTCGGCACGTCGACGATCACGGCCTACTCCAGCTACCAGAAGTCGCTGGGGTACACCGGGATCGACGCGTCCGGGCTGCCGGGCAAGACGTCGCTGGAGAAGCTGGGCGCCGACCGGTACACCGTCACCGCGGCGGTCTCGGCGGGTAGCCGCCTGACCTACCACGGCAAGACGATGAACACCCGGACCAAGGCGATGCTCGTCAAGGCGGAGGGTCTGCTCGGCAGGCAGCTCACCATCACCCAGGGGTCGTACAACCCCGGCGGCGTCGGCGCTTCGGCCGGTACGCACGACGGCGGCGGCGCGCTGGACATCGGCGTGGAAGGGATGTCTTCGGCGACGAGGACCGACGTCGCGCGGAAGCTGCGTCAGGTCGGCTTCGCCGCTTGGGTCCGGACCCCGGCCCAGGGCTTCGCCTACCACATCCACGCCATCGCGCTGTCCGATCCGGACCTCTCGTCCGGTGCGCAGCACCAGGCCGGTGACTACTACCTCGGGTACAACGGCCTCGCCGGCCGCGGCTCGGACGACGGCCCCGCCGTCTCGCCGAAGCTCACTTGGGAGGAATACCAGCGGGCGTGATCCGCTGATCCGAAGGCCACCTTCCGCCGATCTTGATCATCGGCGAAAGGTGGCCTTCAGGCTGCCCGGGAACCCCCGGGTAGGCTTCGGCGCGACGGCAAAACCAGCGGGAAGGGAACATCGCGTGGAGGCTCAACCGGTCGGTCAGTGGCTCGACGAGCTGGCTTCGAAGGCCTCGACGCCCGGTGGTGGCGCGGCGGCCGCGATGAACGCCGCGGTGGGCGCCGCCCTGGTCTCCATGGTGTGCAACCTGACCATCGGCAAGCCGAAGTACGCCGAGCACGAAGCGGCCATGACCGAGGCGCTCGGCACCGCCGAGGACCTCCGTGAGCGCGCTCTCGGCCTCGCCGCCGACGACGCGGCCGCCTTCGACGCGGTGGTCGCCGCGTACAAGCTCCCCAAGTCGACCGACGAGGAGAAGCAGGCCCGCAGCGCCGCGATCCAGACCGCCCTGGTCGGCGCCGCCGACGTCCCGCTGCGTACGGCGGCCCTCGCGGCCGACGTCATCGATGTCGCCGCCTCGATCCTCGAAGGCGCCAACACCAACGTCATCTCCGACATCGCGGTCGCGGCCTCCTCCGCCAAGTCCGCACTCGAATCGGCCGTGGTCAACGTCGAGGTCAACCTCGCGTCGATGTCCGACGAGCAGCTCCGCAAGGAGACCGAGGCCCGCCTCGCCGAGTACACCCCCGCCGCCGGGCGCGCCGACGCCCTCGTCACCCAGGTCCGCGAAAGGATCGCCCGATGACGCTGATCGACGGGCGCGCGATCGCCGCCGCCATCACCGCCGAGGTCACCGAGACCGCCGCCAAGCTGCGCGAGGCGGGCACCGCCCCGACGCTGGCCGTGCTCGTGCCGACCGACGACGACGCCACGGCCTGGTACGTCCGCTCCATCGAACGCGCCGCCAAGAAGGTCGGCGTCGACTGCCGCGTGGTGCAGCTGGAGAAGCCGAGCGGCGAGGACGTCACCCGGGAACTCGACAAGCTGTCCGCGGACCCGTCGGTCCACGGCATCATCTGCCAGACGCCGCTGCCCGAGGGCGTCACGCTCGACGACGTCGGCGCGCACATCGACCCGCGCAAGGACGTCGACGGCGCCAACCCGGTCAGCCTCGGCCGCCTCACCGCGGGCCTGCCGACCTACGCGCCCGCCACCGCCGCCGCGGTACTGGAGATCCTGAAGCGCGAGCAGGTCGCCCTCTCCGGCGCCCAGGTCGCCGTCGTGGGCCGCTCGACCGTGGTCGGCAAGCCCGCCGCGTTGCTGCTGCTCGCCGAGAACGCGACGGTGACCGTCTGCCACTCGCGCACCAAGGACCTCGCCGCGGTCACCAAGACGGCGGACGTCCTGGTGGTCGCGGTCGGCCGTGCGCACTTCATCGGCGCGGACCACGTCAAGCCGGGTGCCGTGGTGATCGACGTCGGCACCAACCCGACGCCCGAAGGCGGCCTCGTCGGCGACGTCGATCAGGCCGCGGTCGAGGCGATCGCCGGTTCGATCACGCCGGTTCCCGGTGGCGTCGGCCCGGTCACGACGTCGTTGCTGCTGCTGCACACCGTCACGGCCGCGCAGGCCTGACCCCGGAGCCGACGACGGCGGTGACCGTCTTCCGCACCTGTGCCGCGTCCGGCGCGGCACCGGTGCGATCGGCGAACAGCAGGTGCGTGCCACCGATGAGGGTGGCCGCGAGCGTGTCGACGT
The DNA here is from genome assembly GCF_013870525.1 of Amycolatopsis pittospori. GTDB lineage: Bacteria > Actinomycetota > Actinomycetes > Mycobacteriales > Pseudonocardiaceae > Amycolatopsis > Amycolatopsis pittospori. The sequence continues at coordinate 50,375 of NZ_JACBXD010000018.1, read as the reverse complement.
CGGCGTCCGTGGCCAGCCTGCCGAGATCGCGTTCGGCAGCGAGGTAGCCGCCGATCATCACCGCCGCCTGCGTCAGCACCGGGACCCCGGCGGGCCATTCTCGGCGTAACCGGGCGCGCAGTTCGTCGCGGAAGATCACGAGCGGGACGATCGCGACCGCGACCGACTCGAACACCGCGATCAGCGTTTCGGTCAGGTTTTCGACGACGTCGCCGGTTCCGGCGGCGTCCTTCAGGGTGGCCGCCTTCTCGTCCATTTTCTCGACGCGGTCCAGCACGAACTCGGCCAGGAACGCGTCGAAGTCGGCGAAATGCCGGTGCAGCACGCCTTTCGCGCAGTCCGCCTCCGTGGTGACCGCGCGGCTGGTGAGCCCGCTCGGCCCATCCCGCAGCAGGACTCGCTCGGCGGCGTCGAACAGCTGCGCGCGTACTTCGCGCAGGGCTACCCCGGTGGGCATACGACTCCCTTGCGTTGACGAGTGGGCACATGCCCACTTATGGTGGGCGCATGCCCACTCTACCGTCGGGGCGTGAGCCTCACCGTCATCGACAGGCCGCGGAATCCTTCGGCGTGGACGCCGGACGTTACGACCGGACCAGGCCCGCCTATCCCCCGGAACTCATCGATCACCTCGTCGCGTCCGCCCCCGGGCGGGTCACCCTCGACGTCGGTGTCGGCACCGGCATCGAAGCGCGTCAGCTCCAGAAGGCGGGCTGCCTTGTGCTGGGCGTCGAGCCGGATCCCCGGATGGCCGAATTCGCCCGCACGAGCGGCGTCGACGTCGAAACCGCGACCTTCGAAGACTGGGAGCCCGTCGGGCGCCGGTTCGACCTGCTCGTTTCCGGGCAGGCCTGGCATTGGGTGGATCCGGTCGTGGGCGCTGCCAAGGCCGCCGAAGTACTGCGACCGGGCGGCCTCTGGGCCGCGTTCTGGCACGTGCCCGAACCACCCGAAGCGGTCACAGGCGCGCTGACGGACGCGTACCGCCGACACGTGCCCGATTCCCCGATCGACCTCAAGAACGTGCCGAAGCAGTCCTCCGACCCGTACGGGCCGATCCTCGCCAAGGCAGCCGACGGCCTCCGTGAAGCAGGCGGCTTCGGCGAGCCGGAGCGAAGCCGCTACGACTGGGAACGGGTGTACACACGGGACGAATGGTTGGACCAGATCCCGACGTTCGGCTCGCTGACGTGGGTCGACCCCGGGCCGCGGCAGGAAATCCTCGCCGAGGTCGGCGCGGCGATCGACCGGCTGGGCGGCCGGTTCACCGTGCGCTATGCCACCGTCGCGATCGCCGCGATCCGCGACTGACCTGCCGGTGACGGGAGCCGCGCCGCTCCCGCCACCGGCGTCCGTCAGGGGGTGACCGGGATGTTGGTCAGCCCGTTCACCGCCCTCGACACGGTGTTGGACGCGTAGACGACGTTGGGTCGTTCCGCGCATTTCGACGTCGACGTGATCTTGACGGCGTACTGGCCGACGCCGCCCAGATCGGACCTGTTGTTCCGCCACACGTTCCCGCAGCCGTTCAGGAAGGACGGCGTAGTGCCGGGGTTGTGCGTCTCGTAGCCGTTCACGAACGTCCCTGGTGAGGCGAAGGTGCCGGTGTTGTCCTCGATGACGTAGCCGGTTCCCTTGACGTCGACCCAGGAATCGGCCGAGTTCTCCCCACTGATGCCTTGGCCGTCGAAGGTGTTGCCGCGGATGACGCCGTCGGTGGTGCCTTCCTTGACGTCGATGGATTCCGCCGCGACGTACGGTCCGATGTGGTTGCCGAGCACCTGGATCCGGTCGCTGCGGTCGACGCCGCCGGAGTTCCCGTGACACCCCCAATTCGAGTTCGCCGACCCGAGGTAGACGCCCTCGCCGTAACCCGCCTGCACGAGGCCGGTGTGGCTGATCGTCGAATCACGGATGACGCTGTCGGCCGAGGAACGGCGGAAGTGGACGCCCTCCTCGTCGATCCGATGCACGCGGACGCCGTCGATGACGGTGTGGTGGGAGTCGTCCGCGACGATCCCCTTCTTCGACTCCTGCACGGTGAAACCGTCGAGGTGCCAGTAAGGCGCGCCGTACAGCCAGAGCCCGTATCCGGAGTCCCAGCCCGCCGTCGGTGCGGGGCACGAGGGCGCGGTGCCCGACGGGCCGTCGTTGATCAGGACCGCCGTGGCCGGCCCGGTGACCGTGATCGGCGCGCTCGCCGTGCCGGGTTTCGTGGCCACGAAGGAGCCTCGGTAGGTCCCGGCGGCCAGCCGGATGGTCTGACCAGGGGCGGCCGCCGCCAGCGCCGCCTGCAGTTCGGCCGCGGTGCCGACGTCGACGACGTCTCCGGGTGGGACGGTGGCGGACGTCGGCGGCTTGCTGGTCGTGGCGGTCGTAGTCGTCGTCGGTGGGCTCGTGGTGGTCGGGACTCCTCCCCCGCAGGGACTTCCGTTGACCGTGCACCCGGACGGGACACCGAGACCGCTGGTGTTGAACCCGAAGCTCGCCGTGGCGCCCGGTTTGATCGTGCCGTTGAAGTCCGCGTTCGAGACCTTGTAGTGCTGCCCGGCCCTGGTCAGCACGGAACTCCACGACGTGGTGATCGTCGTCCCGGCGGGGAGATCGAACTCGATCGTCCACTGTGCGCTGTTCGCGTCGCCGGAGTTGGCGATCGTGTACTTACCGCCGTAACCGCTGTCCCACGCCGAACTCTGGGCGAAGGTGGCGGACAGGCTGGGCGCGGCCGCCTCCGCGGTGACGACGGCGCCGAACAGGCCGGCCGCCGACACCGTGGCCGCGATCGCGGCGAGCAGTCGTTTCCTCGTCATTCCGTGCCTCCGCACTGTGATCCGGCGATCGTGCAGGCGACCGGGAGCCCCTGACCGGCGGCGTTGAAGCCGAAGCTCGCCGTCGCACCGGGTTTGACGCTTCCGTTGTGCGTCGCGTTCCCGAATCGGTAGTGCTGCCCGGCCTTGGTCAGCACCGAGCTCCACGAACCGCTGATCGTGGTCCCGGCGGGCAGGTCGAACTCGACGGCCCACGAGCCCACCGCCGCCGAGCAGGTGTTGGTGACGGTGAACCCGCCGCCGTAACCGCTGTCCCACACCGACTTCCGTGCGAACGTCGCGGTCAGGCACGCACCGGGGTCAGGTGTACTCGTGGTGGTTGTCGGTGTCGTGGACGTCGGCGTGCCGGTCTGCCCCGTCGACGACGACGGCGGAGTGCCGTCGACGGACTTCAGGAACAGTGACGACGCGGCGTCGGTCTTGGTCGCGTCGACCCCGTGGCCACCGGTGTAATCCCGCTGCTCGTTCTTCGCCCAGTCGGTGATCGGCGTGCCGCCGATGTCGAGGTGCTTGTACGCGGTGCCGTCCCAGCCGAAGACGTAGACGCGGTGCCGGTCGGCGTAGAAGTCGTTATACGGTCCGCCGTCCGTCGCCTGCTTGGTCATGGCGTTGTTGAAGAACACGTTGCGGTAGCCGGAAGCACCCGACCACTTGACGGCCTTCTTGCCCGCGCCCCACCAGATCGGGAACCAGTTCGAGTCGTCGGGTCCGCCGCCGCCCTCCTCGCCGCAGTTGGCCCGGCAGTTCCCCGAACGGTGCGCGTACGAGACCTTCACCGTGTTGAGCTCGAAGAGGTTGTTGCGCTCCCAGCCGCCGTGAAGGTTCAGATCGGAGTCGAACGAGTTGCCGATCACCACGTTGCCCGAGGCGGACCACTGGAAGGTGAAGTGCCGCAACAGGGTCGAAGTGTTCCCGGCGTAGAGCGAGTCCCAGACGCGAGAGCCGCGGAAGTAGCCGTTGCCACCCTTGCCCTTGTTCCACGAGCCGTTGAGTTCGTTGTCGACGATCTGGAGGTTCTTCGCCTCCTCCGTGACGATCGGATGCGACCCGGTCATGTCCGCGCGGATCCCGCGCACCCACGAGTTCGCCGCCCACTTGAAGACGATCCCGTGCATCTCGGCCGCGGGCGCCATGTTGCCGTAGTTGTTGTTCGCCTCGGCCGGGTTCAAGCCCGGCATGTCCTGGGTGAAGCCGAGATTCTCGAACCCGACGCCGAGGACCGGGTCGACCAGCGGGGAAGCCTTCGAGTCGTACGTGGCGCCGTCGATCGGAGCGGAACCGTCCGAAGTGGACGTGACCGGGACGTCGTACTCGAGCGGCTTGTCGAGGGTGATGGTGCGCGCGGACGTGTCCAGTGCCGCGATCGTGAGGATCTGGGCGCGCATGTGCATGTTCAGCAACGGGAACGTGGTCGGGGTCGCCTGCTGCTGTTCGTAGAACTTCAGCGAGTTGGCCGCCCGGATGTTGACCAGGTTGCCCGCGGCGAGCGACGTGAGCGCACCGCTGCTCGCCAGGTGGACGACCCGGTCCCCCATCCGCGCGGCGAAAGCGGTGTCGCCCGGCTTGCCCCGCAGCTTCACGCCGGCCTTCCAATGGACGTTGACCGTGCCCTCGAAGATGTCCTTGCGATTGGCGGGCGCCGACGCGTAATCGCTCGCGTAGGACGAGTGCACTCCCCGGGACTGGACGCGGAACAACCCGCGCCCCGGCCACAGCCAGCCACCCTTGCCCGCGCCCGACGTCATCCCGTCCTCGTCCCAGTCCGAACCGTCCGGGGTGAGGGTGTCGTACAAGGTGTTCGCGTCGGGCCGGTAGACGAACTTCGTCGCGTCCTTGCCGGCGCCGCGCAGGATCAGGTAGTCGGCGTCGACGTGGATCTCGTGCGTGACGTCGAAACGCCCGGCGGCGAAGGTGATCGTGCTCAGCTTGGTGTAACTCCCGGACGGCGAGCAGGCGCTCTTGATCCCGTCGATCGCCGCCTGGATCCCGTTGGTGTCGTCGGCGCCGTCGTCCGGCTTGACGTTGTACTGGCTCGCCAGCTCGGCCGCGGTGACCTGGCAGGTGGCGCTGGGATTCACTTCGGCGGAGCCGGGAAGTGCGGCACCGCCCCGATATCCGGCCCTGGACCAGTCGTAGAGCCCCGCGACCGGTGCGCGGCGGTTGGCCGCTCCGGTGTCGAGGCCGGTCAGCGCCCCCGGCCCCGGCCCCGGTGCCGCGTCCGCCGCGCCGGGCGGTAGCTGCAGCAGGGCGGTGGTGGCGACCACGGCGGAGACCGCCGCTAGGACGGCACGACGAAGAGGACTTTTTCGGGACACCCGAAACCTCCGTGACGGACTGACGGAAGGTGTTGCGGCGTGTACACCCGGACCCAGTCTTTATAGTTCACGTTCCTGTCACCCGTCAACGGATGTGAATAACGTCCATATATGTGAACATACTGAGTGTCGACACCTCGCCGACGAAGGCGGAACTCGCGTGACCAGACACCGCACTCGCGTGCTCAGGGACGGATCTTGCGTGCCTGGAAGCCGCACTCGGTGAACGGTCTCCGATCACGCGAGATCCGCCTCCAAGCACCCGAGATCCGGCTTTGGGCACGCGAGATCCGGCGGCTAGGGCGTGTTTCATAAGTCTGTTCGATGGGCTTCGTGATCCAGGTGGTTCCTGGCGGTGCGGGCGGATCGCCCTCGTACCGGGTCGTACTCGGGCGTATCCGCCCGTGCCGTCAGGGGCCGCCTGGGCGCGAAGACCGCGAACCCGACTTGTGAAACACGCCCTAGCTCTCCCCCGAGCGGAAGCGATCGAGCACGCGCCGCTCCCGTTTGGTCGGCCGTCCCGCACCTCGCTCGCGCCGCGCCACCGGGATCGCGGACTCGGGAGGAGGTGCGGGTGTCCGGTCGATGAAGCAGGTCGCCGCGTCGGCGGCCCCGACGCGCTTCTGGATCACCCGCGTCACTTCCAAGATCCGCGTGGTGTCGTGGACCCGGGCGCGCACCTCGTCGCCGGCGACGACCGTGGTGGCGGGCTTGGCGGGTTTGCCGTTCACGCGGACATGCCCGCCACGGCACGCCGCGGCGGCGTCCGGACGCGTTTTCGTCAGCCGGACGGCCCACAGCCAGCGATCAACTCGAGTGGACTCCACAGCCGTACATAGTGGCCCATCCGCGCGCCGGACGCCCGCCTACCTGGCCGGAGACTGAAGAAAAGAATCGCCGCCTTTATTGCCACCCGCCGAGACCGTAGGTATAACTTGTTCTAAATGCCTCAACGGTGAGGATGATCACATGAGCGACGAACCCATGCGCAATAGCAGTTCTGGCCAATTGTCGCGCCGCCTATTCATCACAGGAACGAGTTCTATCTTGGGGGCCGCCGCCCTGAGTGGGACAGCATTCGCCGGTCAAGAGAACAAACCCGCCGCGAACTCGATCGCCGACGCGGCGCGCATCCCGGCACTCGTCATCGGTTCCGGCTACGGCGGCTGCGTCGCCGCGCTCCGGCTCGCCGAGGCGGGCGTCGACGTCCATCTCGTCGAACTGGGGATGTCCTGGGACACCCCGGGCACGGACGGCAAGATCTTCGCCAACACCACGACCCCGGACTATCGCTCGTTCTGGCTGCGGACCAGGACCAAACAGCCGCTGAGCAACTTCCTCGGTTTCCCGATCGACAAGGACGTCCCGCGCTACACCGGCATCCTCGACGCCGAGGAGTTCGCCGGGATCACCGTCTACCAGGGCCGCGGTGTCGGCGGTGGTTCGCTGGTCAACGGCGGGATGGCGGTGACACCCAAGCGCGAGAACTTCGGCACGGTCCTGCCCACGGTCAACGCCGACGAGATGTACGGCACCTACTACCCGCGCGCCAACGCCGGCCTCGGTGTCGCCACCATCGACCAGAACTGGTTCGAGACCGCCGAGTGCTACCAGTACGCGCGGGTCGGCCGGAAACACGCACAGCGATCGGGTTTCCCGTTCCTGTTCGTCCCGGACGTGTACGACTGGGACTACATGAAGAAGGAGCAGGCGGGCACCGTCCCGAAGTCCGCGCTGGCGGGTGAGATCCTCTACGGCAACAACGCCGGCAAGAAGTCGTTGCAGCAGACGTATCTTCCGCGCATCCGCGCGACCGGGCGGGTGACGATCTCGCCCCTGCACCGCGTCACCTCGGTCACGCCGGCGTCCGGCGGCGGATACACGGTGGTGATGGAGCAGCTCGACACCAGCGGCGCGGTGACCGCGACCAAATCCGTGACCTCGGACAAGGTCTTCTTCGCCGCCGGCAGCGTCGGCACGAGCAAGCTGCTGGTCAAGCTCAAGGCCACCGGCGCGCTGCCCAACCTCGGCAACGAGGTCGGCAAAGGCTGGGGCGACAACGGGAACGTCATGTGCGGCCGGGCCAACCACATGTGGGACGCCACGGGTGCGCTGCAGTCGTCCATCCCCACCGCCGGGATCGACAACTGGGCGGCGGGCGGCGCGTTCGCCGAGGTCGCGCCGCTGCCGACCGGGATCGAGACCTTCGCGTCGTTCTACCTGTCGATCACCAAGAACCCCAACCGCGGCACGTTCTCCTGGAACGCGGGCGCGAACAAGGTCGACCTCAACTGGCAGACCGCGTGGAAACAACCGTCGATCGACATGGCGAAGACGATCTTCGACAAGATCAATGCGAAGGAAGGGACGATCTACCGGACCGACCTCTTCGGCGTCTACAAGATCTGGGGCGACCATCTCACCTACCACCCGCTCGGTGGCGCGGTGCTGGGCAAGGCGACCGACAACTACGGACGGCTCAACGGGTACCCGGGCCTTTATGTGATCGACGGTGCGCTGATTCCGGGTAATACGTCGGTGAACCCGTTCGTCACCATTACCGCGCTGGCGGAACGGAACATCGAAAAGATCGTCGCCACCGATTTGTGACGACGATCAAATAAGGGGCCGGGGCGCGTGCCCCGGCCCTTTCTCATATCTTCGGCAGTACGCAGACCGTGTCGATCCCCAATACGTGGTTCAGCCGCCCGAAGGCGAGCCAAGACCCGATGCTCATACTCAGTTCCACGATTTCGCGCTGGCTGTAGAACTCGCCCATCCGCTTCCAGAATTCGTCGTCGATGCCGTGGTGGTCGAGCGCGTAGCGTTCGGCGTACTCGGCGGCCAGCCGGGTCCGTTCGTCGAACGCCTCCGTGGTCCGCCACTCGGTCACCGCGTCGGCGAACCCCTCCTCGACCTTCTCGCCGTCGCGATCGGTCCGCCAGTCCAGGCAGAAGACGCAGCCGTTGATCTGCGCGATCCGCAGCCGCGCGGCCTCGAACTCGCGCAGGCCGAGCGTCGTATGGGAGTAGACCGCCAGGGAGAGCTGGGACGCCGCGACGCCGATGCCGGGCACCATCTCGCCCCATACGTAGCCGATCGGGTCCTTGCCCTCGGGGATGTCGATGTTCATCGCGCGCTCCTTCCGAGCTTGCCGGTGGCCGGTCGCAACGGGACGTCCAGTGCGTCGTAGAGCCCGGGTTTGGCGTCCACGAGCCAGTCGATGGCGCCGACCAGCCTGCCGACCGCGGTCGCGTTGCCGCCCGCGGACCGGTTCTCGCCTTCGTCGGTGGCCTCGACGGAGACCTCGATCCTCGGGCGACCTTCGATGATCACCCGGTGCGCCCCGTCACCATTGGGCGGTGTGGGCCAGTCCGGCGCGCACGACGCGTGGATGCGGGTGACGTGTTCGATGACGATGCGGGGTTCGCCGTCCACAATGCCCTGGACCTCGAACCGGACAGCACCCTGCGTCCCCGCCTCGAACTCGCCCATCGCCCGTGTGGTCACGGTTTCTTCGAGCGGACGCCGGTCCAGCGTCTCGCGGATGTCGTCGAGGTCGACGCCGAGACCACGCGCGATCAGCCGTACCTGCCCGCCCCACACCATGGTCGGGACCGACGGTGCCAGCATCGGCGGCTGGTAGTCCATCGGCTGTCCCATGCCGACCAGATAACGCACCGAATCCGGCTGGTCGTAGGTGGAGTAGTCGAAGATCTCCTGGCAGCGGACCGCGTCCACGGTGGTGCCGAGCCCGCTGATCAGCAACGGCAGGATGTCGTTGCCCCAGCCGGGGTCGACGCCGGAGACGAACAGGGAACCACCGCCCTCGGCGATCGCGGTGAGCACGGGCTCCCGCAGTTCGTCGGGCGCGTTGCGCTGGTCGTAGAGCGCGTAGAGCGCCGGCGTCACCACCACCGCCCCCGCCCGGATCGCGCGGACGATGTCGGCCAGCGCGTCGGCGGGCCGGATGTCACCGGACGCCGCGTACACCACCGCCCGCGGACCCGCCGCCAGAATCGCTTCGACGTCATCGGTCGCCGCCACACCCAGTTCACCGTCGACACCCGCGAGCGCGGCCGCGTCACGGCCGACCTTCGCGGGATCGTGCACGAGCACACCGGCGAGTTCCAGGGCCGGATGCGCGTCGACGGCCCGGATGGAAGCACGGCCGATGTTGCCTGTACCCCAGACAACTGTGGGAATCATGAAGTCGAGGTTAACGGATTCGAAGTTCGGTTCCCAGTACCGAAACAATCACGAAAACCGCAGGTCAGAGTGCATTACTCGGCTTCAATCAAGGGGGCAACGAAAGCGTTCCGGTACGCGGAACGAACGCGGTTTTCTTCGGTGACCGGCATTACCCGTTCCGCCATTTGCCAGCTCTCCGCGGTCGATCGGAGTTGAGGCTTGGCGGTATCGCTGTGTAGTGTGCGTTCCCGTGACGAGCCCCGAGTCCGACAGAACCCAGCCGCCGGTCGTCCGGCGGCGAGTCGTCGTGTCCGGCCGTTAGGCATCGGCCCCTCTCGCTTCCCGGTGACCGGAGCGCTTTTCCGTGCGCCCGGCCGGGTTCTCCCCTGTCCCGCGCACGGCTCCTCCTGCTCACCTTCTGTCTGGGAGTCGTCCGTTGCCCCTGTTCGTCTACGTCCTCGGCCTTGCCGTCTTCGCGCAAGGCACCTCCGAATTCATGGCCTCCGGTCTCGTGCCGGGGATCGCCGGTGACCTGTCGGTCTCGGTCGGCGCGGCCGCCGCGCTGACGTCCGCTTACGCCGTCGGAATGATCGTCGGCGCCCCCGCCATGGCCGTGCTCAGCGCACGCTGGCCACGCCGCCGGGCGCTGGCCGGATTCCTGACCGCGTTCGTGGTGGTGCACGTGATCGGTGCGCTCACCACGAGTTTCCCGGTGCTGTTCGGCACCAGGATCGTCGCGGCGATCGTCAACGCCGGATTCCTCGCCGTCGCGATGCCCGTCGCGGTCTCCTTGGCTGCGCCTGGAAAGCAGTCACGGGCGACCGCTGTTCTGCTGTCGGGTGTGACGCTGTCGTGTGTCGCCGGCGTACCCGCCGGATCGGTGCTCGGCGATCTCGCCGGCTGGCGATCGGCTTTCTGGGCGGTCGCCGTGTTGTGCCTGCCCGCGCTGGTGCTGGTGTTCCGCTCGGCTCCGGCCGACGCGCCCGGACGGCACGAGATCTCGATCCGGCGGGAGACCCGTGAACTGAAGGAGCGCTCAGTACGGCAGGCGATGGTCCTCGCCGCCTTGGTCAACGGAGCGACCTTCGCGACGTTCGCCTTCCTCGCCGTCATCGCGACGGACGTCGCACGCCTTCCCAGCGGTGCGGTCTCCGGTCTGCTCGCGGCTTTCGGTGTCGGCGCGTTCCTCGGGGTCACCGTGGCCGGCCGCACCGGTGACGGCGAACTCCGGCGTGGCCTGGTGCTCGCGTTGTGCGCATTGCCCGTCGGCTGGGCGCTGCTGGCGACGACCGGTGCGCATCCGATCGCGCTCTTCGTCGTGACGACCGTCCAAGGTGGACTGTCGTTCGGCTGCGGGTCCGCGCTCGTGGCCCGGGTCATGCACGTGGCGCCCGGCGCGCCGACGCTCGGTGGTTCGTTCGCCACGGTCGCGCTCAACGCGGGCGCGTTCCTGGGACCGGTGCTCGCCGGTCTCGTCACCGAGGCGACGGACGAATACCGTTACGCCGTCTGGATCAGTGCGGCGATCGCCGCACTGGCCCTCTTGGCTGTTCGGCCGGTGAAGGTGACGAGTCGCTCTTGAGCCGAGCGTGCACGTGGACGTCGTGCCAGCCGTCCGCGTGCAGCATCGAAGACCGCAAGGTTCCTTCGAGGCCGTACCCGGCCTTGTCCGCGACGCGGCACGAGGCGGCGTTCGCGGTGGAATGCAGGAGGGACAGCCTGTTCAGCCGGACGGTTCCGAACGCCCACCGCGTCAACGCCGCCACCGCGCCGGACGCGATCCCGGCGCCCCTGTCGGAAGGGAGGACCCAGTAGGACAGCTGTGCCGAAGCCTCGAAGAGCGAGATGGTGCGGAGGCCGACCTGTCCGACGACGCGGTCGTCGCGAGCGTCGACCACCGCCCAGCTCGCGTCCGTCTCGGCCGCCCAGCGCCGGTCCCAGCCTTCGATCCACGTCTGCGCCTCGTCTTCGCCGTCGATGCGACGGACGTGCCAGCGCTGGACGGCCGGGCACGCGAAGGCGGCTTCGACGGCCTCCACGTCGTCGGCACACCAAGGCCGGAGCAGGAGTCTGTCGTCGACGATCAGGCACGGCTGGGGCTCGGCCCGGAAGGTCCCGGCGGGCAGCACTGGCTCGATGAGCAGGGGCACGCGCTCATCATGGCGTACCGGCGGTCTGGGTAGCATCGGCCCGACCATGGAGATGATCACCATCCCGGCGGGCGAAGTGACGCTTTCGGACCGGCGGACGGAGCGGAGCTGGACGGTCGGCATCGCGTCCTTCCTGCTCGCGCCGGTGCCGGTCACCGCGAGCGAGACGAGCCGCTTCCCCCGCGTCGACGTCTCGTGGCTGGACGCTATCCGGTTCTGCAACGCCCTGTCCGAACGCGAAGGCCTGACCCCGGCCTACGAGGTGGACGAAGACGTCAAGTGGGACGTCGCCGCGAACGGATTCCGCCTGCCGTCCGAGGCGGAATGGGAGCACGCCTGCCGGGCCGGCACGACCGGCCCCCGCTACGGCCCGCTCGATGAAGTCGCTTGGTACCGCGAGAACTCGGCGGAGTCGGTGCACGAGGTCGGCGGGAAGGCGCCCAACGCTTGGGGCCTGCACGACATGCTGGGCAACGTCTGGGAATGGTGCTGGGACGTCTACGACGCCGAGGTGTACGGCGAGTACCGGGTCCTGCGGGGCGGTGGCTGGTTCGACGAGCACTGGAGTTGCCGGGCGTCGGTGCGGCGCCGCAGCCACCCGACGTTCCGCGTCGACGACGTCGGTTTCCGCCTCGCACGGACGTTGTGACCGCTGTGACCCCGGCGACGGCCCGCGACGATCACACGATTGAATGAGGGCACGGACGCCCGGCCGGGTGTCGGACACTGGAGGAAACCGTGACCGGAACCGCTCCCCGAGACGTCGAGCGCGTCTATTCCACCGCCGACGTCGTCGCGAAACTGCGCCGTCTCGCCGACGCGCTCGAGTCGGAGACCTCGTTCCGCATCCAGATCGCCGGGGAACGCTTCCGCGTCCCGGCCCGCGCGCAGTTCTCGATCGAGCACGAGCGAGGCGACGGCGAGGAAGAGGTCGAGTTCCAGCTGAAGTAGAAGATCGAGGAGTCGGACGACTCGGCCGAGGCCGAGGACTCCGACGAGACCGTCGTCTGACCTTCGGCAAGAGGTTTCGCGTTCAGTCCTCTCGTTGCGGTAGTTGCACGCGCAAGGATCGCAAGCAGAGGACTGAACGCGGGTCGTCAGGTTGCCCTGGCGACGAGTTCCATCCAGAAGTCCGGCCCGTACCTGGCGATCTTCGAGAACTCCATCTTGCCCGCCGGACAGGCCCGGTTCGACGTGTCGGTGACGCCGTTGCTCCAGTGCACGATCGCCCAGACGCACCGGCCGTCCTTCATATGGTCGGTCACCCAGATCTCCAGGTAGTCCGCGCACTCGCGGTACCAGATCGACCCGGCGGTGTCGTCGCGATGGTCGCGGACGTCGGTGCTCCGCTGAGGGCACACGCCGGCGGCGTCGGCCGGGTTCGGGCGTCCGACGTTCACCTGGAGGTCGGCCTCGTAGGTGATGAGCGTCCACGGCCACACCCCGGCGACCGCGGTCGCGACCAGCACGCCGACGATCGCACCGGAGAGCAACAACACGAGCCGATGCCCGAAGCCGAACCGACGGGGAAGCACCGGCGGCGGCGCTTGCACGGGGTCACCGAAGGCGAGTTCCACGACGTCGCCGCCCACCACCGGCACTGTGGCCGACCGGGCGAGGACACCCTGCAGTCGCTTCACCGTTTCTTCGGTTTGTCCCAGGCCGAGAAGAATGGCCCGCAGCTCGCTTTGCGTCGGCGGTTCGCGCCTGCCGTTCTCGATTTCCGAAATTCGTTCACGCCTGACCCTGAGCCCGTGTTTCGCCGCGCGGCCCGCGACGTTGTCCTGGGTGAGACTCCGTTCGTCCCGGAGCCGTTTGATCAGCGCGCCGAGCTCTTCGACATCGGCGATGTCACCGGAATCGCCGCTCCGGGCTTCCATAGCGCTCCCCTGTCCCCTCAGCGCTGTGCGACCGTGCGGACGTAGATTAGCGACATCTCGCGGAGCCCGTGTCCGGGGCCGCGTCTTCGCTGGTCCACACAGTGTGCGCTGTCGCGACGAACTTTCCCGACGTCGCGACGGGGCGACATTCCACGATCTTTCCTCATCCGGCGAAACAAATGAGGAAGGAACTCCTGTGACACACGATCTCACCGGCGCGGCGTGGTTCAAGAGCAGTCGCTGCGGAGGCGGCCCGACCTGTGTGGAAGTCGCCTTCCTGGAAACGGGGGTCGGTGTCCGGGACGCCAAGGATCCCGGACCCGCGTTCGTCGTCGATCCCGCGAACTGGTCGGCTTTCGTCCGCCATTGTGCTGGGACCCCGGACGGTCAGGAATGCGACCCCGCCACGTCGTGAATCAATTCCACCGATTCCGCGGGTTCCAGCGCCAGCGCCTGGACCCGCTCGAACGCCGAGACGTACACCGCCACGCGGTCGGGTTCCTGGGTCAGCCGTCCTTCGGTCAAGTCGTCGGTGTAGACGACCTTCGGATCGTCGGGCAGCGGGAAGCCCAGGATGATGAACCCGCCCGCCTGGGCCGGGTGCATCCCGGCGGACGACGGCAGGACCCGCACGGAAACGTGCGGGTCCCCCGCCGCCTCGGCCAGGTACCGCAACTGCGCGGCCATCAGACCCGGTTCGGGCACCGGACGGCGCAGCGCCGCCTCGTCGACGACGACCGACAGACGCGGCGGGTCCTCCCGCCGGAGGAGCGCCTGGCGATCCATCCGCAGCCCGACCCGGCGCTCGGCGACCTCGGACGTCGAACCGGCGGCGAGGGACAGGGCGAGCGCGTACTCCCGGGTCTGCAACAGGCCAGGGATCCAGTACGGCTGGTACTCGCGGATCTCGCCGGCCTCCTCCTCGTACCCGAGGTAGAGGTTGTAGCCGTCGTAGATGACGCCGTCGAACTCCGGCCGTTTGCCGCGCTGACGCGACACCGCGAGCATGGCGGCCCGGCGGGCACCGGTCACCTGGTAGAAGTCCAGCAGCTCCCGCAGATCCAGCGGCCGGACCGCGACCTGGCCCGTCTCGATCCGGCTGACCTTCGCGGACGAGCACTCCAGCCGCGCCGCGGCCTCGTCGAGCGTTCTGCCCGCCTTCTCCCGAAGTTGCCGAAGTTCGCCACCGAACCGGCGGCGGTCCTCCACCGCGTCAGACGCCCCTGCCACTCGATCTCCCATCGACGCAAAAACTACACAATGCAACTCTTGCACTACGTGACGCGAGTCACTACCGTCCATGCAGAATGCAATTCTTGCACGAGGGGGCACGTTCCATGGACAAGATGATCGAAGAAGGCGTCCCGGAGGTGGTCGAGAACGCCTTGGGCAGATGGCTGCTCTATGCCGTTTTCTGGCTCACCACGGCGATCCTCGCCTTCTGGTTCCTCAGCACCGGCCTCGTCTACGGCGCTTTCGTGATCGGTGCGCCGCTGGTGCTTCTTCTGTCGACCCGGTTCCACGGGCTCGCCACGGTCTCCACCGCGTTGATGGTGGTCGCCGGTCTGGCGGCACTGGTCCCGGCGTTCTTCCTCGGGAAGTACAAGGCCGTCGAGGACGGCCACACCGGGCTGGTCCTCGTCGGCTTCCTGGTGTTCCTGATCTGGGGAGCCGCGTACCCGGCCATACTCGACAAGTTCGACGAGCGCTTCCATCTTTCCCTGTACCCCAGGGAATCACGGCCGCGCAAACTCGAGCCCGAAGAGCGGGACGAGTTCGCGATGCTCCGCGTCCTCCTGGTCAAGGCCGCCATCGCCACCCTCACCATGCTCGTCGCCGACGCGTCGATCGTCGCCGTCGTCTGCCTGCTGGCCCTTCTGCTCCGCAGCCACTGGTCCGCGGCGGTCGCCGGATTGGCCTGTCTGCTCGAAACCGTCGTGGAGATCAACGGACTGAGCGTGGTCGTCAAATTCGAGCCCGTGGAGATCGCGGCCGGCGTCGTCGCCGCGTCGTTGTGGTGGGACGCGATCAAGAACCCGTTGTGGGACCGCCGGATCCGGCCGGGGGCGGGCCGATGATCCAGCCTCCGGGAAACGTGCTCCCGCCACCCCGTCCCCTGCCGTCTCCGACATCGGCCCGCCGCTGGGGCGCGCGGTGGATCGACTGGCTGGTGCCATGGCTGGTCACCGCGCCGCTCTGGTTCCTGACCGTCGAGAGGATCCAGGCCGAAGCGGGCAAACACGGCTTCACCTTGGCGGGCAAAGGACTTTTCAAGGCCGCCTTCGGCGAATGGGGCGCACTCGGCGATGCCGCCGGCGAGGAAGTAGGCGACCTGTGGGGCGACGTCGTCCTGTGGATCGCCCTGACACTGGCTGCGCAGGTCCTCCTGATCATGGTCTACGAAGTGGTCCTCGTACGGACTTGGGGACGCACTCTCGGGAAAGCCGCGTTCGCCCTCACTGTGCGCCGAGCCGACGGCGGCAAGCTGAACTTCGGCCAGGTGTGCGCCCGGACCGCGATCACGGTGCTGGCGCCGGGACTCGGGTGGGTGCTGCTGGTCGCGGCGGTCCTCCAGCTGAGCGTGCTGCTCGCGCTGGCCGGGATCTCGCTCCTGATCTTCTCGGCGGTGGAATGCGGTCTGCTGCGGGGATCGCCGGACGGCAAGACCTGCTGGCACGACCGGCGGACCGGTTCGGTCGTGGTCCCCAAGACCTGGACGGAACAACTGCGGCAGGCGCGCGAGTTCCAGCAGCGCGCGTTCGACGGCGGGATGACGTTCGCCAGGCAGGCCTGGCAGGCGCCACAGGTCCAGCAGCTCTCACAACAGGCTCAGGCCACCTTCCAGCAGGTGCGTGAACGGGGCCGTCAGGCGATGTCCCGCGATGACGAGCGGAACCGGCCTGGGTGATCAGGCGGCTTCGAGGACGAAGAACAGGAAGCTCGGAGCGGTCGCGAGCAAGGGGAAGTCCTCGGGGAACAGTTCACGGGCGGCCGGCACGGGCTGGGGTTCGCCGATGGCGGAGATCCGGAAGCCGGCCGCCGTGAACGCGTCGGTCATCGCGTGCAGCGGCCGGTTCCAGAAGCTCATCCTGGCGGTCTGCCCACGCAGTTCGAACTCGAAGGTCGCGTTGTAGATCTCGAAGTAGTCGGGCCTGCGCCCGGCCATCCGCTCGATGCAGTAGTCGGCCGTGGGGTGGTTGACCGAGGCGATGAGCCTGCCGCCGGTCTTCAGCACGCGACGCATCTCGGCGAGCGTCGGCCCCCAGTCCTGGAGATAGTGCAGCACCAGGGACGCGATGACGTCGTCGAACGTGTCGTCGGGGAACGGCAGCGGGTCGGCGAGGTCGGCGACCCGCAGGTCCGCGTCGGCGCCGAGCCGCCGCTTGGCGTGCTCCAGCATCCCCGCGCTGGCGTCGATGCCGCTCACGACGGCGCCTTGGTCACGCAAGGCCGCGAAGAGCGGGCCCGATCCGCAGCCGGCGTCGAGGATCCGCCTGCCCGCCACGTCCCCGGCGAGCGCCAGGGTCGCGGGACGCTCGTAGTAGGCGTTGTTGAGGCTGGTCTCGTTCTCGGCCGTGTAGGCCTCCGCGAAACCGTCGTAGGCGTTTACGGGAACCGAAGTCATGTGATCGATACTGGCACGACCGGCCGGATGGCCGCCGTCGGCGAAACTCAGACGATTCCGCCGTTGGCGCGGAGGACCTGGCCGTTGACCCAGCGGGCCGGGCCGGCCAGGAACGAGACGACCTCGGCGATGTCGCCCGGGGTCCCGAGGCGTTCGAGCGGCGGCTGGGCGGCCATGCCCGCGATGGTCTTCTCGTCCTTGCCGTCGAGGAACAACGCCGTCGCCGTCGGACCGGGGGCGACCGCGTTCACGGTGATGTCGCGGCCGCGCAGTTCGCGGGCCAGCACCAGCGTGATCGCCTCCACCGCGCCCTTGGTAGCGGCGTAGGCGGCATACCCCGGCAACGCCAGCCCGAGCACCGAGGTGGAGAAGTTGATGATCGCGCCGCCGTCGCGGACCCGGCGGGCGGCCTGCTGGTCGACCACGAAGGTGCCGCGGATGTTGGTGCGGTGCAGGCGGTCGAGCCGGTCGAGGTCCAGTTCGGCCACCGGCGCGAGATACATCGTCCCGGCCGCGTGGACCACGACGTCGACGCCGCCGAAGGTCTTCTCCGCCGTGTCGAAAACGGTCGCCACGGCGTTTTCGTCGGCGACGTCGGCTTGGGCGGCGATCGCCTGACCGCCCTTCGCGGTGATCGTGTCGACCGCGGCCTGCGCCTCGTCCTTGTTGCCGCCGTACACGACGACGACCGCGAAGCCGTCGGACGCCAGTCGTTCGGCACTCTCCCGGCCGATACCCCGCGAACCGCCGGTAACGATCGCAACGCGTGTCATGGTGCACTCCCATCAGGTGTTTCCGTCGCTAACATAAAAACCGTATCAGCGATATCGAACCAGCGCTACCTAGAAGGTGTTATCGTCGATCCGTGACGTTGACGACGAAGGACCGGCTGGTCCGCGCGGCCGCCGATCTGCTGGTGGAGGGCGGACGCGACGCGCTCTCGACACGAGCGGTCAGCGCGGCCGCGGGCGTCCAGGCTCCGACCCTCTACCGCCTCTTCGGAGACAAGGACGGTCTGCTCGACGCCGTCGCGGCCTACGGTTTCGAGAGCTATCTCGCCGGGAAGCACGCGCTCGGGGAAAGCGACGACCCGGTCGAGGATCTGCGGCGCGGCTGGGATCTGCACCTCGACTTCGGGCTGTCCCAGCCGGCGTTCTACCTGCTCATGTACGGCGAGCCTCGCGTCCGTGAAGCCCGCAAGGAGGCGGACGGGATGCTCCGCCGCATCGTCGAACGCATCGCCGCGGCGGGCCGCCTGCGCGTGCCGGTGGAACGAGCGGCGCAACTGGTGCACGCGACCGGGATGGGCGTGATCCTCTCGCTCATCGCGAGCCCGCCCGAGCAACGCGACCTCGACCTGATCAGCGCCGCCCGCGAGCACGTCATCGGGACGATCACCACCGATTCCGCCGATGACGGCGCTTCGGACATCCCCAGCCGCGCGGTCGCACTCAAAGCCGCACTGGAAAAGGACCCGGTGGACGCGCTGACCCCGGCCGAGCACGCGCTGCTCGCCGAATGGCTAGACCGTGTCGCGCGCTAAAACACGTGTGCCGTCCGTCTGATCACGCGTGCCGTCCGCCTGATCACACGTGCCGTCCGCCTGATCACACGTGCCGTCCTTCGACGCACACCGCCCACCCCTATGTCCCGAGCCCGACCCGATAAGTCTTGCGCGCACCCGTGATCAGGTGGACGGCGCGCGTGACCAGAGGGACGGCACGCGTGATCAGGTGGACGGCACGGCCTAGCCGACCGCCCTCGCGGCGGCCACCGCCTGTCCGGCGTAGGTCCGTCCGAAAAGGACGGTGTGGACGAGGAGCGGGAACAGCTGGTGCGCCCCGGTCCGCTCGGCCCAGCCGTCGGCGAGCGGCGTGACCTCCTGGTAGGCGGCCAGCACGCGATCGTGCAGCGGGCAGCCGAACAACTGCAGCATGGCCAGGTCGGTCTCCCGATGACCGCCGTGCGCGGCCGGGTCGATCAGCCACGCGTCGACGGCACCCCACAACACGTTGCCGTTCCACAGATCGCCGTGCAGGCGCGCCGGGGGTTCCGCCGGCCCGGCAACTTCCGGAAGCCGCGCACAGGCCTTCTCGATGACGGCGGCCTCCTCGGCGTCCAGAGTGCCTTCGTCGACGGCACGGCGGACGTAGGGCACGACCCGGTACTCGGCATACCACCGCGGCCAGTCCTCCCCCGTCGCGTTCTCCATCGGGGCGAGGCCGATCCACGCTTCGGCAGGACCGTCGGGCGGCGCCGCGCCGAACGCGGGCGCCCCTGAAGCGTGCAACGCCGCCAGTCCCCGGCCCAGACGTTCCGCCGCGTGATGCGTCGGACGTCCACCACCGACCAGTTCGGTGACCAGCCAGTCACCGTCGTTACCGCGGACCTCGGGAACCCGCACCGCGCCTGCCTCGGCCAGCCAGCGCAGTCCCGCCGCTTCCGCGGCCGCCGCGTTCCGGGTATGCCCCCGTTTGACGACGACGGTGTCCCCGCTGTCCAGGACGACTTCGGTCACGGTGTCCGACAGCCCGCGTTGCTCGGCGACGGCTCGTCCGGTGAAACTCGTGGCCGCCTCGGCAGGCGTCGAAACCTGGGTCATGTCCCGCAACCTACCTCCGCCGATCGGGTGAACGCTCGTTGTCTAGAGTGATCAACGGGGGAAATCCACGCGTTCACATCTCGAGGGGAGATCGGTCGTGCCCACACGTCCGAGAGTTCGTCATGCCGTTTTCGCCGTCATGATCGGCGCCGCGCTGGCAGGGTGCACGACACCCGACACGTCCGGCCAGGTCAAGGCCGCGGGGAGCACGACGTCCGGCGAGGCGCCGTCGTCGACCGCGCCGACGAGCACCGAAATGCCGTACCTGACCACCACTCCGACGCTGGAGGTCACCGACCAGACGGTCAAGCCGGGTACGAAGCTGAAGTTCGGCGAGCAGGCGATCATCCCGTTCTACAGCCGCTACGCCAAGGGCGTCGTCGGGCTGACCGTCACCGTGGAATCGGTCAAGGCACCCGATGCCGACATCGATGGCCTGCCTCTCAAGGACGAGGACAAGGCAAAGCTGCGCGGCAAGAATTTCTTCTTCGTCCGTGAGAAGCTGACGAATATCGACGGCACCAATCTCGCCGAAGTGACCGCGCCGATCCTGACCGCCAAGACCAAGAGCGGCGGCTGGCCGGGTTCCCTCCTCGGTATGGGCGACAGCGACGTCACTGGCTGCGAAGACCAGAACTTCGCGCCGAAGGACTTCTCGGCCAAGGGAGCAGTGTTCGAGGCCTGCCGCCTGCACTTCGGCGTCGCGTCCGACCCGATCACCTCGCTGGCGTACACCACCCAGCCGTACGAAAGCGCCGATTCACGCGCCGTGACCTGGCGGAACAAATAGTCCGAGCCTAGGCCGCCTCGAAGACCTTCCGGGCGCGCGCGGCGGCCAGGCTCGCCCGGCAGGCGGTGATCAGCCGTGCCGAGGCGGCGCTTTCGCCGTGACCGCACCGAGGGCAGTACATCGTGACGTCACCGGACAGTTCGTCGACGGAGACGGTCAGCGCCGTACCGCACGGGCGGCACCAGCGGTGCCGGGTGACCGGGTTGACGTGCGTCGGGGACGCCACGCACTGGTGGATCCAGCGTCCGTGCACGTGACAGGTCAGGCGGTCGTCCGGCGCCAGGCGGCCGACGTCTTCGGCGTCGTCCTCCATCGTCAGCAGAACCGGCAGGGTGCGGCTCACCGGGTTCAGCCGCGTGGTCGAGGCCAGTGTCGTGGTGTTCATCGCTTTCTCCTTCCGGCTCTTATCAGGACGTCGAACGAGGTGCGCCGGATACGACATGGCGGGTGACCTTTCGGGCGAACCTCCCCCGGCTGGGTGATTTGATCTTGATCATCCCAAACCGTTACCCCGTTCGGGTTAACCGCGCGTATCTTTCGGATCATGACGGCTGCGCTCACCTTACTGTCCACTTCGGACAGACGCGGGCCCGGTTACCTGCTGTTTCCGCCTGCCGGAGGCACGATGCGGACCTTCGATCCGCTCGCCGACGCGGCCGGGGCGGACGTCTGGGGCGTCGAATACCCAGGACACGGGGAACGGCTCGTGGAGTCTCCCGCGAAGACCGTCGAAGACCTGGCCACACACCTCGCCGGCGAAACGAAACGGGACTGGTTCTCCAGGACCGTGGCGATCGGCTTCGGAATGGGCGCCTTCGTCGCGCTCGAAACGGCGCAGCGGCTCGGCGTCGCCCCTGCCGCCCTGATCGTGGTGGACGCGTGCGCGCCGCAACGACGCTCGCCGGACAAGAACGCCAAAGCGAGCGCGTCGGCCATGGGGCGGGTGTTCGGCCGCACCGGTCTCACCCCGGTCGCCGGCTACCGCGACTCCCCCGAAAGCTGGGAGTACGCGCTGGACCTCCTGCTCGGCGATCTCCAGTTGCTGAACACCTATCGCGGGCCCGTGCGGTCGCGTCTCGCGTGCCCGATCGCGGCGATCCGCGGCACCGACGACCCGGCGTTCGCCTCGGGCGACGACGCCACCGGCGGGTGGCGGGTGTGGACCTCCGGTCCGTTCGTCGGCCGCGTCGTCCCCGGCGGGCATCTCGGCGTCCTCGAGCCCGGCCGGGAAGCCGAGTTCTGGGCACGGATCCGGCGGCTCGAAGCGGCGTTCCTCGACCTCCAACCGGAAGTCGCCTAGCCCGGGCGACTTACACAGATGACGTCGTCCGACGGTCGCCGCGCTCTTCGTCAAGCCCCTAACTTCGTCCCGTACCAGGCGTTTCGCGGGAGGAATCAGGATGCTCACCAGGAGAAGGTTCGCGCAGGCCGTCATCGCCGCAGGGGCGGGCGCCACGCTGGCGGGCTGCTCGTCCCAGCCCGCGGCCGCACCGGCGGCGGCGACCGCGACACCTGCGACGACCGGCGGGAACATCTCGTTCGGCCCGCTGAAGCAGATCGACGCCGGTGAGCTGAGCATCGGGTATGCCGAGGCGGGCCCGGCCGGCGGGCCCGTCGTCGTACTCCTGCACGGCTGGCCCTACGACATCCACAGCTATGTCGACGTCACCCCGCGCCTGGTCGCGGCCGGGTACCGGGTGATCGTGCCGTTCCTGCGGGGCTACGGGCCGACGCGGTTCCTGTCGAAGGACACCTTCCGCAACGGCCAGCAGTCCGCGATCGCGGCCGACATCGTCGCGCTACTGGACGCCCTGAAGATCGACAAGGCCGTGTTCGGCGGCTTCGACTGGGGCGCGCGCACGGCCGTGATCATCGCCGCGCTCTGGCCCGAACGCTGCAAGGCCTTGGTTTCGGTGAGCGGCTACCTCGTGACCAACCGGGAGACGAACAAGCAGCCGCTGCCGCCCGCCGCCGAACTCGGTTGGTGGTACCAGTACTACTTCGCCACCGACCGCGGCATTCTCGGCTACGAGAAGAACCGCCACGACTTCAACAAGCTGATCTGGAAGATCGCGTCGCCGAATTGGTCCTTCGACGACGCGACCTACGACCGTTCGGCCACCTGCTTCGACAACCCGGACCACGTGGCCATCGTGATCCACAACTACCGCTGGCGGCTCAGCCTCGCCGACGGTGACCCGAAACTCGAAGCCCTGGAACAGAAACTCGCGCAGGGACCCGCGGTTTCGGTGCCCACCATCACGATCGGCAGCGACTTCGACGGTGTCAACACCGACGGCAAGGCCTACCGGTCGAAGTTCTCCGGCAAGTACGAGCACCGCGTCCTGAACGGGATCGGGCACAACGTGCCGCAGGAAGCACCGGAAGACTTCGCGAAGGCGATCATCGACGTCGACAAGTTCTGAGTCAGCGCGCCCCCGCGAGGTGTTCGAGGGCGAGCTGCGACAGGCGGACGAAGCCGTAACCGCGTTCCGCCGCCTTGTCCGGGTCGAAGTCCTCGAACGCCGACCGGTCGGCCAGCAGGTCGGCGGCGGTTTCGCCCTCGTTCAGCGTCGGCGTCGCCAGCTCCGGGACGAGGGCGGCTTCCAGCGCGGCCTGTACCTCGGGGTCGGCACGGAAAGCGCGGGCGCGTTCGGCGAACAGCAGGTAGCTGGCCATATTGGCCTCGGCGCTGGCCCAGACGCCGTCCATGTTCTCCGTGCGCAGGGGCTTGTAGTCGAAGTGGCGCGGCCCGTCGTAGCCGCCGTGCTCCAGCAGGTCGACGAGGAAGAACGACGACAGCACGTCGCCGTGGCCGAACACGAGGTCCTGGTCGAACCGCGGACCGCGCTGGCCGTTGAGGTCGATGTGGAACAGTTTGCCCTGCCACAGCGCCTGGCCGATGCCGTGGACGATGTTGAGCCCGGCCATCTGCTCGTGGCCGACCTCCGGGTTCACGCCGACGATCTCGTGGTTCTGCAGTGTCGAGATGAACGCGAGCGCGTGGCCGACGGTCGGCAGCAGGATGTCGCCGCGCGGCTCGTTCGGCTTCGGTTCGAGGGCGAGCCGGAGGCCGTAGCCCTGGTCGATCACGTACTGGGCGAGGAAGTCGATGCCCTCGCGGTACCGGTCCATCGCCGCGCGGACGTCCTTGGCGGCGTCGGTCTCGCTGCCTTCGCGGCCACCCCAGAGCACGAAGGTCGACGCGCCGAGTTCGGCGGCGAGGTCGAGGTTCCGCAGCACCTTCCGCAGGGCGTAGCGCCGGACGTCGCGATCGTTGCTGGTGAGGCCGCCGTCCTTGAAGACGGGGTGGCTGAACAGGTTCGTGGTCACCATCGGGACGACGAGGCCGGTCTCGGCGAGCGCGCCCTGGAATCGCTTCAGGACCTGCGCGCGTTCGGCGTCGGCCGAGCCGAACGGGATGAGGTCGTCATCGTGGAAGGTGATCCCCCAGGCGCCGAGGTCGGAGAGGCGGTGCACGGCCTCGACCGGGTCGAGTGGGGCCCGGCTGGCCGAACCGAACATGTCGTTCGCCTGCCAGCCCACGGTCCACAGCCCGAAGCTGAACTTGTCCGCACGCGTCGGTGCCTGAGCCATCACGCCTCCACGAATTAGTTTGATGCCTGAACTTATCCACGCGCCCCGGCCGGGTCAAGGCTTTCGTTCAGGCATCGAACGAATACAATCGCGCGATGATCGGCACGCGTCCGGCGGGACAGCACACCGTGCGACAGCACAACGCCGCCCTCGTCCTGGGCGCGATCGCGGACGGCCCAGGGACCTCACGCGCGGGACTTTCCGCCACGACCGGGCTCACGAAAGCCACCGTGTCGAGCGTGGTCGATAGACTGATCGCCGCGGACCTGGTGGCCGAAGGCGAACCGGAACAACGCGTCGGCCCGGGACGCCGCGGCACCGTCGTGTCGCTCTCCCCCACCGGCCCGCACGGACTCGGCATCGAGATCGGCGTGGACTACCTGGCGTCCTGCCTGGTCGACCTGACCGGCGCCGTCCGTGCCGAGGAAGTCCGGTACGCCGACAACCGGACCCCACGTGTTTTCCAGCGTGTATCGGCGTTCCTGCGCAAAGCCCGTCAGGAGGCGGAGGCGCTGGGCGTGTCCGTCTGCGGGGTCGGGATCGCGGTTCCGGGCCTGGTCGAGTCCGGCCTCGTGCGACTCGCGCCCAACCTGGGCTGGCGCGACGTCGACCTGGCGGACCGCCTCGGCGAAGAGTTCACCGTCGGCAACGAAGCCAATTTCGCCGCGCTCGCCGAGCTCTGGCACGGCAGCGCGTTACCCGACTTCGTCCACGTATCCGGGGAAATCGGGATCGGCGCGGGGATCGTGCTCGACCGGGCCCTGTTCGAAGGCGTCCGCGGCGCGGGCGGCGAGATCGGCCATCTGCCCGTGGCACCGGACGGCCCGCCGTGTTCGTGCGGCGCGAACGGCTGCCTCGAACGAATGGCGGGCCAGGAGGAGATCCTGCGGGTTTCCGGCGCGGAGACGGTGGACGATCTGGTGGCCGCGTTGGAATCGGGAACGGACGCGGCGTTGACCGCGGTCGCCACCGCGGCGGGTCACCTAGGCGTCGGACTGTCCACTGTGGTCAATCTGATGGACGTCCCCGCCGTGGTGCTGGGCGGAACCTACGCCCGGCTCGAACCCTGGCTGCGTGAGCCGCTCCTCGTCGAGCTGGAACGCCGCGTGCCCAGCACGGCGTGGTCGCCCGTGCGGATCGTGCGTTCGCCGCTCGGCACCGGTGCCGCGGTGCGCGGCGCCGCCGGATCGGTGATCCGAGGCGTCCTCGCGGATCCCGAGCACTATCTCACGACTCACTGGCCATCCGATCCGGACGCTCGGGGTCGGTGACCCCGGGCAACGACGGCTCGATCGCCTGCGCACGCTCCTCGATGTCCGCACGCTGGACGCGCCGGGCGTAGGCGATCAGTTCGTCGCGATCTGCGTGCGGGAGCCAGCCCTGCTCACAGCCCGTCTCCAGCCGCACGAGATAACGCACCAACTCGACCGACTCCGCGCCGAAGTCCCGCATGCGGCGGGTCAGCAGCTCGGCCGCTCCGAGATAACCGTTGTTCCAGGCGTGCACCGCGAGCAACTGCGCCGTCGCCGCCATGATGTCGCCGAGATGGAAACCGCCCTCCGCGGCGAGATGCCCGGCCAGGCGGAAACTCCGTCTGCCTTCACCGACCGGCCCCTCCTCGCGAATCGCTTCGAGCAACGCCCCGACCTGTCGCGTCAGGTAGTCCTGACCCGCGCCCTCCACCGTCACCGCACTCCTCCACCCGGTCGCCGCGATCGCAGGGAGGTGTCAATGGGTGGCACGTCAGATACATCGAATGCCGAACCGTTATCACCCGAATGGGCTTGCCCCGTCAACAGGGAGCCACCGCGCCCGTCTCGCCGGCGGCGCACCACCCCGGATGCTCTCGCAGCCATCTGTCGCGCTCCGTTTCGACGTCCCGCTGAGTCATTCCGCGCGCCGCGTCGACGCAGCCACCTGTCGAGCACTTCGTGTTCGTCCCCGGTTCGTAGCACTGGTTCTCATCTTTGCGGCAGGCCGCCTTTCTCTGTTCGGCCAGGGTCCGCTCGTCCTTGGACTTGGTCGTGACCGGCGCCTTTGTCGTCGTCGGCGCCACGGAGGTCGAGGTGGCGACGACCGTCGTGGTCGCCCGCGCACTACCGGGGACGGTCGACGCCGGCTGCGCACTCGCCGTCACCGTGACCGTCGGACGCGCGGGCGTCTCCGGCGCCGCGCAGCCCATCGCCCCGAAGAAGAACACGACGGCAGCCGAGATCAGGAGCAGAACACGCGCCACGTTTCCTCCGCCTCGGCCATCGAACCCGCCTGTATTCGGCGCGACCGCGGAAGGCGTTACAAACGTCCCGGACGACGCCTACAGGGAGGGCGTACGCGTCGTCCGGGACGTTCCGGCGCGGCTGGTCAGCTCGTGGTGGCGGTGTTGATCGCCCGGGCGTAGTCGGCGGCCGTGCCCTGCGCCGAACACTTCTTGATGTCGTCGTAGAGCCACATGAACCCGCCAGGGATGCCCGCGGACGACTTCCACGACCGCATGCGGCTCTCCACCTGCGAAGGCGAGTCGCCCGACGAGCAGCCGGAGCCGTTCTTGCTCCACAGGCCAGGATCGACCGGCATGCCGAGCGACTGCGACCACGTCGCCGGGTTGTTGCCGCTTCCACCCGCGTACGCCTGGAGGTACACACGGTCGACCAGGCCGCCGAGCCCGTTCTTCACGCCCTGCCAGTACGAGACGGCCGTGTACGGCGCGAGCGTGAAGTTGCGATACCCCATGGCGTTCGCCATCCGCGCGAAGGTGACGGTGGAGTCGACGTCGTAATGCGACTCGTCGTCGTTGTTGATCGCGTCCGCTCCGGTGGCGTTTTTCAACGCCAGGAAGTTGCGGTACAGGATGGTCCCGCTGCCGGTGCCGTCGCGCGTGATCAGGTTGTCGATGGCTTCCCAGTCCGGCGTGCCCCAGGCGCCCACCGAGACCTCGATGCGGTCGACCGACGTCGGAGCCTGTTTCAGCGTCCGGAGCCGGGCCGGCCATCCGGCGTCGCCGACGTACTGGCCGCCCGACACCACGAGGTGGTCGTTGTAATAGAGGTCGCC
Source organism: Amycolatopsis pittospori (assembly GCF_013870525.1). Taxonomy (GTDB): domain Bacteria; phylum Actinomycetota; class Actinomycetes; order Mycobacteriales; family Pseudonocardiaceae; genus Amycolatopsis; species Amycolatopsis pittospori. The sequence continues at coordinate 23,346 of NZ_JACBXD010000018.1, read as the reverse complement.
GTTGTCGTGGACGTGGATGCTCCACAAGATGACCGTGGTGAACCCGGAAGAGCGCAGGACGTCCATGACCGCCTGTCCGTCCTGATAGAACGGTCCCCCGCCGTAGATCGCGGACCGCCCGGCCGCTGGAGCTTCGACGGCGGTCGCTTGACTCATCGGGACGATCGCGACACTCGTCGTGGCGACCACGACGGCCACCATCGCACGCACCCAGGTCCACCGCATCAGGTCAGCTCCCTTCGGTCCGACTGGGAGGGTATGAGATTTTCCAACGCCACAGCCAGGTTTGTTCACCGATCTGTCCGATGGAATAGACCATTCAGCTCACGCCACCAGTCGCCCGGGGCGGTCGCGAGTGGCGATTCGGATCAGAGCCGAGAGCGCTCCAGGTACCTGCGGTGGCTGGGTCGCGGATCTTCACGCCTTCCCAGTAACGAGCAAGGCCACGCGCCGTCGTTGTAACCGGTGGAGCGACTGGGGTCACCGAGGTGTGGTCCCGGTCCGTGAAGGCCTCCTTCCCTACTGTCAGGGTAGGGAAGGAGGCCTTCACGGACCACGGTCCCGACCTGGCAGCATCGCAAGTAGGGGACTAAACGCGGGCACCGGAAGCCGCGCCGGCCTGCTCCTCGAAGATCAGCCAGGTCCGCGTGGAGCGCACGCCGTCCAGGGCTTGCAGGCGTTCCAGGACGACGTCGCTCAGCGACGCGTTGTCGGGCGTCCGCACCAGCAGCAGGATGTCGAAGTCGCCGCCGACGAGTGACACGTGTTCGACGTACGGGATCTCCCGCAGTTCGGCGGACATCGTGCGCCATGACGTCTGCTCGACGGTGATCAGGATGTACGCGCTGGTCCCCAGTCCTGCTCGCCGCGGATCGATCCGAGCGCCGAAGCCGGTGATGACGCCTTCGGACATCAGCCGTTCCAGTCGGGCGTAAGCGTTCGTGCGCGAGATGTGCAGCCGTTCGGCCAGTGCGCGGACGGCGAGCCTGCCGTCGGCGGAAAGCTCGGCGAGGATGGCGCGGTCGATGTCGTCGAGAGCAAGGACCGTTCGTCCCGGATCCGGTCCGTGAGCCACGCCACTTGTGGACGTCTGGCGCTGCTGAACCGATCCCGAAGACCGTTTGTCGCTCATTTCGCCTGCCTCTTGAACACACGGACTCCGGAAACCACCATCTCAGCATCATATGTCTGTGAAAGGTGGTGTTGCGCCATGTCGCGGGAGACACCTGCCGACGCGTTGCTGCCGTCCCCGGTGCCGGTGCGGTTCCTCGCCGAGGACGGCACGCGCGTCGACGAGCACGGCGGTTACACCGAGCCGCCCGCGGAACGTCTCGTCGAGGCCTACCGGCTGATGGTGCTCGGACGCCGGTTCGACGTCCAGGCGACCGCGCTGACCAAACAGGGCCGTCTCGCGGTCTACCCGTCGAGCGCCGGTCAGGAGGCCTGCCAGGTCGCGAGCGCGCTCGCCCTCACCGACGCCGACTGGCTCTTCCCCACCTACCGCGACTCGGTCGCGCTGGTCGCCCGCGGCCTCGAACCGGGCGAGATCCTGACGCTGCTCCGCGGCGACGCGCACTGCGGGTACGACCCCGCCAAGACCCGCGTCGCTCCCCAGTGCACGCCGCTGGCCACGCAGACCCTCCACGCAGCCGGGCTCGCGCACGCGATGCGGCGCCGCGGCGAAGAGGCCGTCGCGTTCGCGCTCATCGGCGACGGCGCCACGAGCGAGGGTGACTTCCACGAGGCACTCAACTTCGCGGCCGTCTTCAAGGCGCCCGCCGTCTTTTTCGTGCAGAACAACGGTTTCGCGATCTCGGTGCCGTTCGAGAAGCAGAGCGCCGCGCCCGCGCTGGCGTACAAGGGCGTCGGTTACGGCGTCCAGTCGGAGCAGGTCGACGGCAACGACGCGGTCGCCGTGCTGTCGGTCCTGGACGACGCCGTCGCGCATGCCCGCGCCGGACTCGGGCCGGTGCTGGTCGAGGCCCACACCTACCGGATCGACGCGCACACCAACGCCGACGACGCCACCCGCTACCGCGACGCCGCCGAGGTCGAGAAGTGGCGCGCGGCCGACCCGGTCCGGCGTCTCGAGACCTACCTCACGAGCCGGAACCTGGTGTCCGAACAGGACATCGAGCGGTTCCGCGCCGAAGCCGAGTCCTTCGCGGCCGGAGTGCGCGACACCCTCAACGCCGACGTCGAGCCTGACCCGCTCTCCCTGTTCGAGCACGTCTACGCCGAGCCGACCCGCCATCTGGCCGCCCAGCGCGCCCAGGTCGCCGCCGAACTCGAAGCACTGGAGGCCTGATGACCGAGATCTCGATGGCCCAGGCGCTCAACGCCGCCCTGCGCGACGCCGTCAAGGACGACGACCGCGTACTGATCTTCGGTGAGGACGTCGGCCCGCTCGGTGGCGTCTTCCGGGTGACCGACGGCATCACCGCCGACTTCGGCGAGGAGCGGTGCTTCGACACTCCCCTGGCCGAGTCCGGCATCGTCGGCTTCGCGGTCGGGATGGCGATGGGCGGCTTCCGGCCGGTGGTCGAAATGCAGTTCGACGCCTTCGCCTACCCCGCTTTCGAGCAGATCACCTCGCATGTCGCGAAACTGCGCAACCGCACTCGCGGCGCGCTTTCGCTGCCGATGGTCATCCGCATTCCCTACGCCGGCGGGATCGGCGGCGTCGAGCACCACTGCGATTCGAGCGAGGCGTACTACACCCACACGCCCGGCCTGCGCGTCGTCACGCCCGGCACCCCGCAGGACGCCTATGACCTGCTGCGCGACTCGATCGACTCGCCGGATCCGGTCATCTTCCTCGAACCCAAGTGCCGCTACTGGTCCAAGGAGTCCGTCTCGTTCACCCGCGACGGCGCCGCCATGGATCGCGCGGTCGTACGCCGCGAAGGCAAGGACGTCACACTGATCGCCTACGGCCCGATGCTCGCGACGGCGATGGAGACCGCCGAAGCCGCGACCGCCGAGGGCTGGGACGTCGAGGTGGTCGACCTCCGTTCGCTGAACCCGTTCGACGACGAGACCGTCACCGCCTCGGTGCGCCGCACCGGACGCGCGGTCGTCGTCCACGAGGCCGCCGGGTTCGGCGGTTACGGCGCCGAAGTGGTCGCGCGGGTCACCGAGCAGTGCTTCCACCAGCTGCACGCGCCCGTTCTGCGCGTCACCGGACTCGACATCCCTTACCCGCCGCCGAAACTGGAGCGCCATCAGCTTCCGGACGTCGACCGGATCCTGGACACCATCGCCCGGCTGCAGTGGAACGACGAACCGGTGGTGGCCGGTGCCTGACTTCCTGCTCCCGGACCTCGGCGAAGGACTGACCGAGGCCTCGATCGTCAACTGGCTCGTCGCGGAAGGCGACACCGTCGGCGTCGATCAGCCCGTCGTCGAGGTCGAGACCGCGAAAGCCGCGGTCGAGGTACCCGTGCCGTTCGCCGGCGTCGTCACCCGTCTTCACGGCGAACCCGGCCAGTCGCTGCCGGTCGGCGCTCCCCTGCTCACCATCGGCCCCGGCTTCGCCGAACCCGGCGTGACGACGGCGAGTGAGGGCAGCGGCAACGTCCTCATCGGCTACGGGACCACGGCCACGACACGCCGTCGCCGGACGCGCACCGTCGTCACCGCTCCCGGGAAGCCGCCGAAAGCACCGGGCGTGATCTCGCCGTTCGTGCGCAAGATGGCCGCCGACAACAGGATCGACCTCTCGAAGCTGGCCGGGAGCGGCCCCGGCGGCCTGATCCGGCGTGCCGACGTCGAAGCGGCGCTCACCGTTCCCGAGCCGCGCGAGGGCGAGACGCGGATCCCGCTGACCGGGCTCCGCAAAGCCGTCGCCGACAAGCTGACGACCTCGCGGCGCCAGATCCCCGAAGCCACGGTGTGGGTCGACGTCGACGCGACCGGACTCGTCGCCGCCCGCAAGTCTCTCAACGCTTCCGCACCGGATCGCCCGGTAAGTCTTCTCGGCCTGATCGCCCGGTTCGCCGTCGCGGGTCTGAAGAAGTTCCCCGAACTGAACTCGCGGGTCGAAGGCGACGAGATCGTCCAGCTGCGCGACATCAACCTCGGGTTCGCCGCTCAGACCGACCGAGGGCTCGTCGTGCCGGTCGTCCGCGACGCGGGCTCACTGTCCACAAGGGAGCTTTCGGCGGCGATCGGCGAACGGGCCACCCAGGCACGGGAAGGCAAACCGGGCCCCGCGGGCGGCACGTTCACGGTGAACAACTACGGCGTGTTCGGGGTGGACGGTTCCGCCGCCATCATCAACCACCCGGAGGCGGCGATCCTCGGCATCGGCCGGATCATCGACCGCGCCTGGGTGGTCGACGGTGCGCTCGTCCCCCGGAAGATCTGCGAGCTGACGCTGGCGTTCGACCATCGGGTGTGCGACGGCGGCACCGCGGGCGGCTTCCTGCGGTTCGTCGCCGACTGCGTCGAATCGCCGGTCACCGCGCTCGGCGACCTGTAACCGGATCTCCCGTGCGCAGAGACGGATCTCGCGTGCTCGGATGCCGCACACCCGAGTGCGGGGTCCAGGCACGCGAGTCACGGGCCCGAGTACGCGAGTCACGGCGCCGAGACCGGTAACCGGACATACAACGCGTGGTTGTGGACCGGCAACGACCCGTTGTTCGACTTCGGGGCGGCGGCTTGCTTTGATCTCGCGGTGGGCGGGCGGTCGCTGGGGCGACGATTCGGATGGCTTTGGGCGGCGTACGCGGCGAGCGCCTTCGGGACGAGGTTCGCGTTCGACGCGTTCAGCCTGATCGCGATCGTCGTGCTGGGTGCCGGGACGACCGAGGTCTCGCTGCTGGCGGCGACCGGTCTCGTGGTCGGTGCCGTGGTCGCGCTGCCGCTCGGGCCGTGGGTGGAGTTCCGCCGCAAACGGCCGGTGATGATCGCGATGGACCTGGTCCGCTGCGCGGCGCTGCTCACCATCCCGGTGGCGTACGCGCTGGGATGGCTCGGCTTCGGCCAGCTTCTCGTCGTGTCGGTGATCGTCGCCGCGGCGGACATCACGTTCCTCGCCGCGAGTGGCGCCTTCCTGAAAACGCTGCTGCCAAAGGAAGACCTGCTCGTCGCGAACGCCAGGTTCGAGTCCACGACCTGGACCGCGACCGTGCTCGGGCCGCCGCTCGGCGGCTTCGCCGTCGGCCTCTTCGGACCGGTGACGACGATCGCCGCCGACGCGGTCAGCTACCTGCTCTCCGCGGCCGGGATCCGGGCCATCGGCGGTTCCGAGCCCCGGCCCGAGCGGCCGGAAGGTCCTCGGCTGAGCGGCCGGGACCTGCGTGAAGGGTGGCGTTTCATTCTCACCCATCCGTTGCTGCGCCCTTTGTTCTTCAACACGCTCGTGGTCAACGGCCTGATCATGGCCACCGCGCCGCTGTTCGCCGTCCTGATGCTCGGCCAACTCGGGTTCGCCCCGTGGGAGTACGCGCTCGCGTTCGCCATCCCCTGCCTCGGCGGGCTGCTCGGGTCGCGGCTGTCCCGGTCGATCGTCGCCGGATACGGCCGGGACCGCGTCCTGCTCGTGGCCGGTACGGTGCGCGTCTGCTGGCCGGTCGGGCTGGTCTTCATCCACCCCGGGGTGTCGGGGATCGTGCTGGTCGTGGTCGTCGAATTCGCCCTGATCACCTGCATCGGCGTGTTCAACCCGGTGCTCGCCACCAGCAGGCTCGAACAGGTGTCCCTCGACCGCGCGGCGCGCACGCTTTCGGCCTGGTCGATCGCCGGAAAACTCACCACGGCCTGCCTGACGGCGCTGTGGGGACTGCTCGCCGCCTTCACCGGACCGCGTGCCGCGGTGGGGATCGCCGGCTTGCTCCTCCTGGCGACGCCGCTGCTGCTGCCCTGGAACCGTCGGACCCCTGTGCCAGGATCGGCGCATGGCGATCAAGCGGGTGGTTCCGAATCTGGAAAGCAAGTCGCTGGAGCAGGCGAAAGCCTTCTACGAGCGGGTGCTCGGCTTCGAGGTGGTGATGGATCACGGCTGGATCGTGACGCTGGCGGATCCGGCCCGGCCCGGCGTACAGCTGAGCCTGATGACGCATGACGAGACCGGTCCCGTAGTGCCGGTGGCTTCGATCCAGGTCGACGACGTCGACGCGGCGTACGCGGAGGCGAAGGCGTCCGGCGCGGAGATCGTGCACGACCTGACCGACGAAGCGTGGGGTGTGCGGCGGTTCTTCGTCCGCGACCCCGACGGCCACGTGGTGAACGTGCTCTCCCACAACTGAGGCGTTCGGCCCAGCGCGTTGGCCCCCACGGCGGGTTTCATCAAAATTTCATGACGCATCCCTAACGTTCCGACACGCACCGTAGTCGAATGGAAGGGACGAGAATGTGAAGAAACTCAGGGGGGTTCTGCTGGCGGCCGCACTGGCCACCGGGCTGATCGGCGCCGTCGCGCCGGCGGCCCAAGCCGACCAGGCGCGCTACTACATCCTCATCGGCGGCACCTGCGACGGCGCCGCGACCGTGTACAACGACGCCTGGTTGCGGGGCGGGATCCGGAAGGTGGTCCACTACCCGGCCGGTGCCGCGGGGCTGCCGAACTGCGACCAGACGCCGATGGACCAGAGCGTCGCACGCGGGCACGAAGAAGCCCGTCGCGTGGTGCAGAGCTCTTTCGCCGAGAATCCGGGCGCGGAGTTCACCGTCGTCGGCTATTCCCAGGGCGCGCTGGTCGCGAACCGGGTGCTGAACGACATCGCCGACGGGAACCTGGGCGTGGACAAGTCCCGGTTCTCCGCGAAGATCTTCGCGGACCCGATGCAGCCCGTCGGTCCTCCGGGACGCGGGATCAGCGCGGTGCTCCCGCCGGGCACCGGGGCGCCGTCGCCGTTCGGCGGCTACGTCTCGTTCGGTCCGGGCCGCACCGATTTCGGTGGCATCCCGTTCATCCGCTACTGCATCGAGACCGACGGCGTCTGTCACTTCGACACCTTCGAAGCTCCGGGCGGGTATTTCGCGCAGCACCTCTGCTACCAGTGGGCGCGTCCGGCGGACAACCGCTCGATCATGGAGGACACGATCGCGGACGGCGTGTACACCAACGGTTCGCACGCACTGCCGCGGCAGAACTGCCGTCCGCCGCACCCGGCGTGACCGGCTGAAGGCCATTGTCGTCCGGCGCCCGATAACCGGGTGACAGCGGTCGGAGCAATGGCCCGCCCACGGTTTCGTGGGCGGGCCATCGTCGTACTACCCGACAGCCCGCACCTCCGGTGCCGGCGCGTAGCCGGTCGGCCGGGCGGTGAACGTGCCCCGGCCCTGCGTCCGGCTGCGCAGCCGGGTCGCGTAGCCGAACAGTTCGGCCAGCGGCACGGTCGCGGAGACCACCGTCGTGCCCGCCCGCATCGTCGAGCCCAGCACCCGTCCCCGCCGGGCGGCGAGGTCGCCGAGCACCACGCCGATGGCGCTTTCGGGCACGGTGACCGTGACCTCGACGACCGGCTCCAGCAGCGTCATCGCACCGGCACGCAACGCCTCACGGAGCGCGAACCGGCCGGCCGTGCGGAACGCCATATCCGACGAGTCCTTCGAATGGGTGACACCGTCGGTCAGCGTCACCCGCACGCCGGTCACCGGATGTCCGCCGAGAGGCCCTTCGGCCAGCGCGTCACGACAACCCGCTTCGACAGCGCGGACGTACTCCTGCGGAACCCGGCCACCGACCACAGTGGACCGGAACTCGAACTCTCCCTCCTCCAGTGGTTCCGTGTCGACGACGACGTGAGCGAACTGCCCGGCGCCGCCGTCCTGTTTGACATGCCGGTAGACGAAGCCGGACACCCCGCGGGCGACCGTCTCCCGGTAAGCGACCCGAGGCCGCCCGACACCGACGTCCAGCCCGTGATCGCGGCGGATCTTCTCCACCGCCACCTCCAGATGCAGCTCGCCCATCCCCGAAAGCAGGGTCTGACCGGTTTCGCGATCGGTCCGGATCACCAGCGAAGGATCCTCCTCGACCAGCCGCGTCAGCGCCGACATCAGCCGTTCGGCGTCCGTGCCCGTGCGGGCTTCCACGGCGACCGAAACGACCGGATCCGCGGCGACCGGCGGTTCGAGCAGGAGCGGGGCCGACGGGGTGCACAGCGTCGTGCCGGCACGGGCCGACTTCAGCCCGACCACCGCGGCGATGTCGCCCGCCACCGCGCTGTCCACCCGCGTATGCCGGTCCGCCTGGACCCGCAGGATGCGGCCGACGCGTTCGGTACGACCGGTATCCACGTCCACCACCGCCTCCGAAGTCCTGATCGTGCCCGAATAGACCCGCAGGTAGGTCAGCCGCCCGGTGGCGGTCGCGGTCACCTTGAACACCAGCGCCGAGAACGGTGCCGACGGATCGGCGGGTCGTTCCTGTTCCGTTCCTTCGTACTCACCACGCACCGGCGGAACGTCCGACGGCGAGGGCAAGTAGGCCACCACGGCCTCCAGCAGCGGCTCGACACCGCGGTTGCGGTAGGCCGAACCGCACAGCACCACGAGGCCGTCCCCGGTCCGGGTCAACTCGCGCAGCGCCGAGCGCAGCGTCTCCGCCGAAACCGTCGACGACTCGCAGAACTCCTCCAGCGCGGCCGGATGGAGTTCCGCCACGGCCTCTTCGAGCAGCCGTCGGCGCCGGTTCGCTTCGTCCACAAGGGACTCCGGAATCGGCCCTGCGACGGCCGTTTCGGCACCGTCGGCCCAGACCAGCGCCCGCATCCGGAGCAGGTCGACGACACCGACGAAGCCGTCTTCCGCCCCGATCGGCAGCTGGACGACCAGTGTTCGCGGATGCAGCCGGTTCCGGATGGACTCGACGGCCGCGTCCAGATCGGCGCCCGCGCGGTCGAGTTTGTTCACGAACGCGATCCGCGGCACGCCGTGCCGGTCGGCCTGCCGCCATACCGATTCGCTCTGCGGTTCGACCCCGGCGACGCCGTCGAACACCGCGATCGCGCCGTCGAGGACGCGCAGCGACCGCTCGACCTCGTCGGCGAAGTCGACATGGCCGGGGGTGTCGATCAGGTTGACGCGGTGGCCGTCCCACGAACAGCTGACCGCGGCGGCGAAAATGGTGATGCCACGGTCGCGCTCCTGGGAATCGAAGTCGGTCACGGTCGTGCCGTCGTGGACCTCACCTCGTTTGTAAGTGGTGCCGGTGACGTACAGGATCCGTTCGGTGAGGGTGGTCTTACCCGCGTCGACGTGGGCGAGGATGCCCAGATTGCGGACGGCGGACAGCGGGACGGCGCGCATGGCACGGTCCTTTCGAGGATGATCTCCGGAAACTCGGACGGCGCGATTCCGGCGAACGCGAGCAGGCGCCCTTCCGCTGTGGACAACGGAAAAGGCGCGCGAAGGGTCAGGCGTTCGTCACGGGTTCCGGTGCGAGCCGCGCGGCGCGCACCGGGTACCCGGAGACACCAGGATCACCTCGTACCGAGCCGAGGGGACGACGACGGCGTAGCGATGACGCACTGTCCTGTCCCTTCTTCGTACGGCTCGATGCGCGGCGAGTGTAGCCAGTGGAGGAACACGCCGGAAAGCGGTTTTCCGCGAGTTCGGGTGACCGACGGTTTCCGGCGGCGACGGTGTCCCTCCATTCGTGGAGACCACGCGAAGAAGGGGCCGACGTCTCGACAACTCGCTGCCGGCTGGTCAGTGACGGCTTCACCGCGGCGATGGCCGCCGTTGTCGCGTTCACCGGCATGCTGGACGCACTGGGCATGCCCGGCAGACGACCGGCCGGAGCACCGCGGGCACCCGCCCTGTCCGGTACCGATCGAGGAGGAGACCGATGACCGACCTCAAGGCGCGAGCCGAAACGCTCCGCGGCCTGCACAGCGGAGACCTGCTGGTCCTGCCGAACGTCTGGGACGCGGCGAGCGCCCAGGTCGTGGCGGAGGCGGGCTATCCGGCGATCGCCACCGCCAGCGCCGCGGTCTCGGCCATGCTCGGCTTCCCCGACGGCGAACGCGCGCCGTGGCAGGAGATGTTCGCGGCGGCCGGCCGGGTCGCCCACGCGGTTTCGGTGCCGGTCACCGTGGACGCGGAGGCCGGCTACGGCCTGGCTCCGGGGGAATTCGTGAGCCAGCTGCTGGAGACCGGCGCCGTCGGCTGCAACCTGGAGGACACCGATCACCGCGCAGGCGGGCTGGTGGACGCGGACCAGCACGCCCAGCGGCTCGCCGACATCCGGGCCGCGGCGACGGACGCGGGCGTCCCGATCGTGATCAACGCCCGCGTCGACACCTTCCTCGGTGACCGCGGCGTCGCCGAACAGGACCGGCTCGCCGAAACGATCCGGCGCGGACGGCTCTACCGGGACGCCGGGGCGGACTGCGTCTACCCGATCGGCGTACGGCGCCGGGACGATCTCGCCGCGCTGGTCACGGAACTCGGGTGCCCGGTCAACGGGAACACCGGTGACGAACTGGATCTGGCCACGCTCCGGGAAATCGGCGTGGCCAGGGTCTCGTACGGTCCCCGCTTCTATCGGGCCGCGCTGGCCGAGTTCAAGACCGCCATCGAGAAGCTGTAGCCCGTACGGGCCCCCTGCCAAGTACATGGCGGCCTCCTTCCTTGCGCTAGACGCAAGGAAGGGGGCCTGCATGTACTTCCGCGGGTGGCCCATACGAGCCGAGCACTGTCCTTTCAGGTCACTTGCAGAAGGCGGTGTCCACAGTGGCCATGACGGCCTTGGCGCCGCGCTCGGCATCGCCGAACGTTCCCGGCATCGCGGTCACCGCGAGCCCGACGGCGCGACCGTCTTCCGTTGCCCCGCCGCGCGTTTCGAATCCGTGGATGTCCCCACCGTGTCCCCAGTACACCCCGCCGCAGCTGAGCGGATTGCTCATCAGCCCGAGACCGTATTTCGTCCCCGGGAACAAGGGCGCGTCGACGGTCTTCCGCATTTCGGCGAGCTGCGCGGCGGGCACCAGCTTGCCGTCGAGCAGGACGCGGAAGACCTTCCCCAGGTCGCTGGGCGTCGAGATCAGCTGACCGGCGGCGCCTCCCCAGGACGGGTCCATTTCGGTCGCGTCGATCACCTTGCCGGTGGCGGCGTTCCCGATCGCGTATCCCTGCGGATGCCGTCCCTGGATGGTCTGATCGCCCACCTGCGGCCAGTAGGTGTTCCGCAGACCGGCCTTCTTGATCACGCGGTCGGTGATCTGCTCGTGGATCGGGCGTCCGGTCACCTTCTCGATCATCATGCCCGCCAGCAGGTAGCCGGTGTTGTTGTACTCCCATTTGGTGCCGGGGGCGAACTTCGCCGGGTGGCTCAGCGCCGCGGCGAGTAGTTCGTGGTTCGGGACGTACCGGTGCTGCACCTTCTCGAAATCCTGCAGTCCGAGGTATTCGCTGTAGTTCGGCAGCCCGCTGGTGTGCTGCAGCAGGTGCCGGACGGTGATCTTGGTGGCGTCGATGCCCTCACCTCGCACGATGCCGGGCAGGTACCTCTCGATCGGGGCGTCCAGTTCCACCTTGCCCTCGGCCACCAGTTGCAGCACCACGACCGCGGTGAACGTCTTCGTGTTGCTGCCGGCCCGGACGGTGCCGTCACGCGGGACGGGGACCTGGCGATCGATGCGCGACGACCCCGCCACCAGCGACGTCGTCCGTCCCCTGCCGGTCACCGACGCCAGCGCGGCCGGGAACTTTTCCTGACTCACCAACGAGTCGAGCCCCTTCTGCAGCTCGGATCCCCGCGATGGCGCCGCGTCCGCCGTGGTGGTCCACGCGGCGCCCAGCAGCCCCGCCACGGTGAGGACCACGACGCCCCTGCGTGTCTTGCTCGTCATTCGCACTCCTTCGTCGACCGGATCAACACCTACGACGATGGTGGAATCGGGCTCGAAGATCAGCAGGGCTGTCTGCCGGATCCCGGGTAGCGCAGGCGCTACCCGGCCCTCGGGAAAATTCTTCTGGCCAACATTCGTCCCACCATTGTCCGAGCGGGATCCGGATGGTTAAGGTCAATTCGATAAGTGGACTAGACCACCGAGGCCGGGAGGCGACGATGCCCCTCGACGAACAGCAGACCTGGGCCATGCTGCGGGAACTCGACGAACCGGGTCACTGGGAGACCCCGCACGACTTCGACGGACCTGCCGCGAGGGCGCGGTTCGAGCGGCTGGCCGTCCGGCTGGAACAACGGTTCGGCTGTTCGTGCCGGGTCGACCGCCACGTCCAGGACGCCAGCCACCTCGGCAGGATCGAGATCCCGGCGAGCGCGACCGCGGGGCCGGCCCATCTGACCGTCACGGTCAGCAATTTCGGCGGCCTTGTCGCGGTGACACTGGGAAACCCGGGCAGCTACGACGAAGACGAGGAACGCGAGCTCTTCCGGCCGCAGGACCGAAGACGGGTCGAAGACGAGCTGGAAGCACTCGGCTACCTGCCCGTCTCCGAACATCCGCTGTGGACGAAGTACACCGGGATCAGCGGTTTCGACGCCCTCTACCCGCCGGACCGGCCACCGTCGTGGTGGGACCGGTTCTTCGACTATCTCTAGACGCGGACGGCCAGCGCGTCGGCGACCTCGACCGCGTTCGGCGTACTGATCAGCAACTCGTCGAAGTGCAGCCCCGAGGCGGCTCGATCGACCTCGACACGGACCGCCGGGACTCCCCTGCGAACCGACACCAGTTGACGGACCCCAGTCCCCAGCCCCCAGAAACCCACCTTCAGCACACCGCTGACCAGCACCCCGGCCCGGCCGCCACGCGCTCGCCCGACCGGCGATTCGACGTACTCGACGGCCCGGATCGCCGCAGGCGGCACGACGACGTCCTCACGCCATACGGCCAGTCGCTCCCACGCCGAGAACCTCACCCGGACCTCGCCACCGACCATGTCCAGCCTCGCCATCACGACCACCTTCCCCGTCTTCTAGCTGATGTAGTTGTTATAGCAAATGTATAGCAGATATCCTTGAGGCGTGTTGCTGACACTCGACCTCGACAGCGAGGTGCCGATCTACCAGCAGATCCGCGATCGGATCGTCGAAGCGATCGCGGACGGGGCGCTGGCCGAAGGCAGCGCCCTGCCCTCCACCAGGCATCTCGGCGCCGATCTCGGGATCAACTTCCACACCGTCAACAAGGCCTACGACCTGCTTCGGAACCAGGGATTCATCCGGATCAACCGCAAGACCGGTGCCGTCGTCCGGCGGGACACGACCTCCGGCCCCGCCGAGGACGGCTACGCGGACGAGTGGCAGGAGCGACTGCGCACGCTGCTCGCCGAAGCCGTCGTGCTCGGCCTGGAACCACGCGAGGTGACCGGCCGCTGCGAGACGGTGCTCGGCTCGTTCGCGGTGAAGAGCGGAACGCGACCGTGAGCGCTCCGGTCTGGCTGCAGCTCGCGCTCGTCGGCTTCATCGCCGCCGTGTTCTGCTCCGCGCCCGCGCTGGCCAGACCGACGCTCCCGTTCGGCGTCCGGATTCCGGCGGGCCGGGTCGGCGAACCCGTCATCGCCCTGGTGCGCCGCCGCTACGACCGCGGTGTCGTGACGACCGCCCTCATCGCCTGCGCGGCCGTCCTCTTCGGCTGGACGACACACGACGTCGTCCTGGTCGCGCTCGTGGTGGTCTATTCGCTGCTCGGGAGCCTGGCGCACCGGTCGATCGTCGCGGCGAGACGGGACGGCGACTGGTACGCCGGAACGCGGCAAGCGGTCGTCGCGGACACTTCGCTGCGTTCCGATCCGGTCCGTCCACAGTGGATTCTTCTGGTACCCGCGATGGTGCTGGCGGCGGTCACCGCGATCGTCGGCCTGTTCGGGGAATTCGAGAGCTTTTCGACGGTCTTCGCCCAGGTCCTGGTCGTCTTGATGCTCGGACTTCTGGCAGTCGCGATCCCTCGGGCCCGTCCCGAGATCGACGCCGCGAGGCCCGCCTCGTCGGCCCGGCGGTATCGGGAATATCTGCACGGCGTGGTCAGCCTCCTGCTGATCTCCGCCGGCTGTGTCAACGCGACCCTGCTGATCGTTTCGCTGCAGCTCTGGGGCGTCTTCGAGACGACGGTGCCGATCACGATCGTCGGCTACCTCCCACTCGTCACCGCGTTCCTCGCATGGACCGTCTTCGCCGTCCGGAACGGTGACGCCGGACATCGGCTGTCACCGTCGAGCGAAGGCCCCGAAACCCGGTACGAACAACGTGACGACGACCGCTACTGGTACGCGGCCGGGATGGTCTACCTGAACCGGAACGACCCGGCGCTACTGGTGCACCGGCGGGTCGGCACCTACTGGACGCTCAACCTCGGGCATCCGATCGCGTGGGTGGTCGTCGCCGCGGTCGCCGTCGCCGGGGTGCTGACCGGGCTCGGCGTCGTCACGCTGCCCGCCAAGGGCGCCTGATCACAGGGCGTTACCCTGAGGCAATGACGTCGCAGAAGACCCCTCAAACGATGAAGCCCGCGACAGCGGCGAAGAAGCTGGGTGTGTACCTCGAAGCCACCCCGGCGGAGTTCCAGGAGGGTGTCGTCTCCCGCGACGAGCTGAACGCGCTGCAGACCGAGCCGCCCGAGTGGCTTCGCGACCTGCGCCGCAACGGGCCGCACCCGCGCCCGGTCATCGCGGCGAAACTGGGCATCTCCATCAGCGGGCTGGCGCGTGGCGGGATCACCGACGCCCTCACCACCGAGCAGATCGACGCGGTCAAGACCGACAACCCCGACTGGCTGCAGCGGGAGCGCGAGACCCAGGCCGAGGTCCGTAAGGAAGAGGCTCGCGTCAAGGCCGCTCGCACCGACACCGACTAGCCCGTGCCGTCCGTCTGATCACGCATGCCGTCCATCTGATCACGTGAGGCGTCCGTCTGATCACGTGAGGCGTCCGTCTGATCACGGCTTACCGGTTCGGAGCGGTCCTAGGTCTCGTCGGTCCGATGGTCGCCAAGGGACGACACTCGTGTTCAGATGGACGGCACGCGTGATCAGGCGGACGGCACGCGTGATCAGGCGGACGGCACCTAGCCCCGGCGGCGGGGTTTCCCTCGTTTGGGGGCGCCTCGCTGACCTGCCCGGCCGCCCGCCGGTGGCTTTCGGCCACCGGACTCGGGGCGTTTGGGCTTCTTGTCCTTGGCCTGCTTCTCTTTCGCCTGCTTTTCCGGGGCCTGCTGCCGCCCGCGCGTGCTGTTGACGGTCCGGCCCCGGACGATCCCGATGAACTGTTCCATCAGATCGGTGGTCTCGTCCTCCGGCCAGGACAGCGCGACACCGGACTCCGGAACGCCGGAGATCGGCCGGTAGGTCAGGTCACGCCGGTGGTGCAGTCGCGCCAAGGACTGCGGGACGACGAGCAGTCCGACACCGGCGGCGACCAGTTCGATGGCGTCCGCCGTGGTGGCGGGCCGCTCGAGCGCGGGTTTCCCCGGTGGCAGCGTCCAGTCGAGCGTGTCGTCGAGCGGATGCAGCACCACTTCGTCGGCGATGTCGTCGGCCGAGACCTCGTCGGCCGCGGCGACCAGATGGTCCTTGGGCACGACGACCACGGTCGTCTCGGTGTACAGCGGGATCGCGTGCAGGCCCTCGCGGTCGATCGGAAGCCTCAGCAGGACGGCGTCCACCTCGCGGTCCCGCACCAGCGCTGCGGCCTCGGCGGCGGTCGTCTGGCCGAGTTCGAGCGGGACGCCGGGCGAACGCTCGTTCCAGATCCGCACCCACTTCGAGGGCGTCACGCCGGGGACGTACGCGAGCTTGAAGGAGAGAGGTACGTCCGGGCCGGTCATGGGGGCAAGGTTACCGGGCGTGGCGTGACTCCTCGTGAGTGGTAAGGACGGTTCTAACCATCCTTACCACTCACGAGCCCCTTGACCGACTACGGCGCGGCGCCCTGGCCACCCGCGCTGCTGGTGCACGTTGACGACCCAGAAGTCCGTGAAGGCCTCCTTGCCTACTTTCAGGGTAGGGAAGGAGGCCTTCACGGACCGGACCTACGACCCGCCGCAGCCAGAACCCAGTGGGTACCCAAGACCCGGGTTGGCTCTCACCGCCTTCACCACTCACGACCAGCCGGGCCGGGTCGGTGCTTTCGCGTGACTGGGTGGACGGCACATGTGATCGGACGGACGACGCCCGTGATCAGACGGACGACACTCGGTGACGTCCGTCCGGCCACGCCAACCCGCCCGACCGTAGGTACCTAAGACACGGTTGGCCCTAACCATCCTTACCACTCACGAGCCGGTTACGGAGTCCAAGCCCCCGAGACCGCCCAGCTCACGTCCTGGTCGTACGACACCGGATTGTCGAAGGGGTGGCCGCCGCCGCTCGCGGCGACGAACACCTCCTCTTGGTAGTGCCGCATGTTCGTGCCCAGTTCGTTCACCGACGCCAGCCGTACCCCGCCGGATCCGGGCTGGGCGCAGAACGTCGCGTCCTTCCGGAACAGGTCGGTGTTCTCGACTCCGCCGAGGCGCACCCGGAAGTCCGCGTGCCGCAGGAAATTGCCCGGATAGTTCCGTGCCTCCAGCGAGTAGCACGACGGATCCGCCAGCCCACGCCGGACGACGAACGTGGCGTCCGCCTTCAGCAACGCCGGGCTCGACGCGTTCACGACGTCGGTCCGGGCGAGGCCGTCACGGTGCCGCAGGTAGCGGTCGGTGAAGCCGGGCGTGGTCACCTTGAACGACCGCGCCTGGTTCAGCGGCAGGTCGGCGCCACTGCGCCACAGCGGACCCGAAGCCGCCCACGTGGTGTCCGCCGCGAAGCCGGCCGCGGTGTCCCACGGGTTCGTTCCGCCACTGCGTGCGAGATAGACGGTCTCGGCGTAGTGGCGGATGTAGGCGCCCCGCTGGTTGAACGACTCCAGTGCCGTGCCCCCGGCGCCTTCCCGCGCGCAGAAGGTCGCGTCGCCCGCGAACTGGGCCGAGCCGTCGTTCGCGTCCTTGCGGATGCGCGACGACGCGTGCCGCAGGAACTGCCCGGGGTAGTTCCTCGACTCGAACGACAGGCACGACGCGTCCGCGAGCCCCTGCCGGGCCCAGAACGTCGCGTCCAGTTTGGCGACGTCCGCACTGCCTTCGCCGAGGACGTCGGTGCGGACGAAGGAGTCCTGATGCCGCAGGTACCGGTCGGTGTACCCGGCCGTGGTGACCCGCAGCGACACCAGTTCGCCCTTGCCGACCTCGGTGCCCTTGGCCATGGCGAGCACCCGCTGGTTGATCTCGCGCACCCGCGCCTCGGTCATCTTCAGCACGCGACGGTCGTAGGTGTAGAAGCCGTTGACCTCGTTCTCCACGTCGTACGGCTCGGTGTAGACCGACGCGGAGAGACCACGCCCGTGCACGAACCGCCCGACCTGCTTGGTGATCTCGACGTACCGGTTGGTCAGCGACGTCTCGTCCGGGTACAGCGCGCCGTACGCGAATCCCTCGCCCGGTTCCCATTCGTGCCCGACGACCTGTCTGCCGAGGCCGCCGTACTCGCCCAGCACCGCGACCCGGCGGGCATCCGGTGGCCGCGTCCCGGTCGAAACCTGGTAGGCGTGGTCGTCGATCACGTCACCGTTGCCCGGGTCCGGATCGGACACACAGCAGTTGGAACCGGAGTTGTGGTTGATCAGCCGCGTGTTGTCGATCGAGCGGACCAGGTCGACGATGCGCCCGGCCTCGTACTCGCCCCAGCCCTCGTTGAACGGGACCCACTGCACGATCGACGTGATCCCCTTGTGCTGGTCGATCATCCGTCGCAGTTCGGACTCGAAGTTCGCGTGTCCATTGGGGACCTCGTCGACCGAGTTCAGCGCGGGCATGTCCTGCCACACCATCAGCCCGAGCCGGTCGGCGTGGTAGAACCACCGCGCCGGCTCGACCTTGATGTGCTTGCGGACCATGTTGAAGCCCAGCGCCTTCTGGCGTTCCAGGTCGAACCGCAGGGCCTCGTCGGTGGGCGCGGTGTAGATGCCGTCCGGCCAGTAACCCTGATCCAGCGTGCCCAGCTGGAAGACGAACTTCCCGTTGAGCAGCGGCCTCATCACGCCACCGACCATCGCCTTGCCCAGCGAGCGCATGCCGAAGTACCCGGTGACGACGTCGCCTCCGGGCAGCCGCACCCGCAGGTCGTAGAGGAACGGGTCGTCCGGAGACCACAGCCGCGCGTTCGGGACCGGCACGCGCAGATGCGAGCCCACGGCACCGGTCGCGGTACCGACCACCTGACCGCCGGAAAGGACCTCGGCGGTGGCCTGTTGCCCGGCCGTGCCCTGGACGACGAGGTCGAGCGCGCCACCGGGGACGTCGGGTGTGGTGTCGAGCCGCGTGATGTGCTCGGCCCGGACGGGTTCGAGCCAGACGGTCTGCCAGATCCCGGACGCCGCCGTGTAGAAGATGCCCTCGGGTACCTTGCGCTGCTTCCCGACCGGATACCGGCTGCCGTCGACAGGCGATGCGACGCCGACGACGATCTCGTTCTCCCCTGCCTTCAGCGCCGGGGTGATGTCGAACGAGAAGGCGTCGAAACCGCCGGTATGGCTCCCGATGGACGTCCCGTTGACCCAGACCCGGGTCTCCCAGGTGACGGCGCCGAAGTTGAGCTTGACCCGGCGTCCGTCCCAAGTGGACGGGACGGTGAAGGTCCGGCGGTAGAACATGTTGTCCTCGTGCCGTTTCACCCCCGAAAGCATCGACTCGATCGGGTAGGGCACGAGGACGTTCTCGCTCAGCGGTCTGCCGATCGGTGGCGAGTTCAGGTTCGGCGCGCCGGTGAATCCCCAGGTGCCGTTGAGGTTCAGCCATTCCGAGCGCACCAGTTGCGGGCGCGGGTACTCGGGCAGCGCGTTCGACGGCGAGACCTGGTCCGTCCACGGGGTCGGGAGCGGAACGGGCGCGGCTTGGGCGACGGGGACGAGTGTCGTCGCGGCGGCCAGCAGACCGGCCACGACGCTCAGGACGCGTGCGGTTCTTCGGTGCATGCGATCTCCCTATCTCCGGGTGGTCGTACGGGCCAGCGACCGCTGCAGAACAACGACCACCAGCAGGAACGCGCCGCTGACCACCGACTGGTAGTTGCTGTCGAGAGTTCCTATCTGGTTGATGACGTTCTGGATGACCGTTCGGATGCCCACGCCGATGACCGTTCCG
This sequence comes from Amycolatopsis pittospori, assembly GCF_013870525.1. Classification (GTDB taxonomy): domain Bacteria; phylum Actinomycetota; class Actinomycetes; order Mycobacteriales; family Pseudonocardiaceae; genus Amycolatopsis; species Amycolatopsis pittospori. The sequence goes on along the minus strand of NZ_JACBXD010000018.1, from coordinate 4,253 downwards.
AGAATCGTGCCCATCCCGCCGGTCAGCAGGGTGCCTCCGATGACGACGACGGAGATGGCGTCCAATTCGAGGCCGACACCGATCACCGTGACACCGGATTGCAGGTAGGCCGCGGTGAGCGCACCCGCGAGCCCGGACAGGACACCGCTCATGACGTAGACGGTGACCTTGGTGCGCGCCACCGGCAGTCCCATCAGCTTCGCGGACTGCTCCGAACCGCCGGTCGCGAACACCGACTGCCCGAACCGGGTCCGCCGCAGCAGCAGCCCGCCGATCAGGCAGAGGGCCGCCGCGATGAACACCGGATAGCCGAAGCCGAACATCGTGCCGCGTCCGAGTTCGACGAACGCCTCGCCCTCGGGGATCTTGTACGTCGTCGCGCCCTCGCTGGTGATCGCCAGGAGCAGACCTCGCGCGAACAGCAGTGTCGCCAGCGTGACGATGAACGGCGCCATCCCGGTCTTCGCCACGAGAAGGCCGTTGATCAGCCCGATCAGCCCGCACACCGCCAGCGGGAGCAGCAGCGCGACGAGGAAACCCCATTGCGACCCGTAGGCCGCGAGGACACCGCCGAGCGCGTAGACCGACCCCACCGAGAGATCGATGCCGCCGGTGATGATCACGAACGTCATCCCGAGTGCGATGATCGCGAGGAACGAGCTCTGCAACGCGATGTCACGCAGGTTGTCGAGGCTGCCGAAGCGCGGGAACAACAGCCACGCCACCGCGACCATGAGCACCAGCGCGATCGCCGCGCCCTGTTTCTGCAGCACTCCGGTCATCAGCTCGCGCCGGGTGGAGTCCTGCCCGGCCAAGGTGGGCGCCGCGGTCATCGGCTGCTCCGTTCCCGTGCGACGTACACCGCGCCGACGATGATCGCGGCCTGGATCATCTGCGCGGTCGAATCCGGCAGGTTGTGCTTGATCAGCGTGGCGCGCACCAGCTGCATGAGCAGGACGCCCATCACCGTGCCGAGGATGCGGACGCGCCCGCCGGTCAGCGGGGTCCCGCCGACCACGACCGCGGTGATCGCGGACAGTTCCATCAGCAGTCCCGCGTCCGCGGGGTCGCCGGCGCCGAGGCGAGCGGTCGAAAGCACCCCGGCGAGTGCGGCGAGCAGCCCGCAGATCGCGTAGACGCCGATGAGGACGCGGGTGACCGGCAATCCGGCCAGCACGCTCGCCCGGCGATTGCCGCCGATCGCGACCAGCCGCCTGCCGAACGCCGTCTTCCCGACCAGCGCCGCCATCAGCACGGCCAGGACGGCCGCGATGAGCACGCTCACCGGGATCCCCAGCACCTCGCCGGTGCCGAGCGCCAGGAACGTCTCGTCGTGCAGCTGGACGAGCTGGCTGTCGGCGAGCACGAGTGCGAGACCGCGCCCGCCGACGAGTAACGCGAGGGTGGCGACGATCGGTTGAATGCCGATTTTCGCCACGAGAACGCCGTTGAGCGCTCCTGCCGCCAGGCCCGCCGCGAGGGCGATGGCGACCGCGGGCAGCGTCCCGGCTCCCAGGTAGAGCGGGATGAGCGCGGCCGACAACGCCATCACCGCACCCACCGAGAGGTCGACTCCCTCGGTGCCGATCACCAGCGCCATCCCGAGCGCGACCACCAGCACCGGCGCCGCCTGGATGAGCTGGGTGCGGAAGTTCCCCACGGTCAGGAAGTTCGCCGTGAACGCGATGTTGAACAACACCAGCGCGACGACGGCGACGTACACGCCGTACTCCTGCAGCCACCGCGCCACCCTGGTCCGGTCCACCGTCTTCGCCGTGTCCGTCATGGTGGTTCCCGGTTCCTCTGTTCTCCGCTGGGTGCTGGTCATTCCCCGCTCCCGCCCGAAGCGATCGCGGCCAGCACGTGATCCTGGGTCAGGTTCTCCCCCGCCAGTTCCCCGACCACCGCGCCGTCCTTGAGCACCACGAGCCGGTCCGCGCCGTCGAGGAGTTCCTCCATCTCCGACGAGATCAGCAGGACGGCCAGCCCGTCACGGGCGAGTTCGTCGATCAGCGCCTGTACCTCCGCCTTGGCGCCGACGTCGATGCCCCGCGTCGGCTCGTCGAGCAGCAGCACCTTGGGTTCCGTGCACAGCCACCGGGCGAGCAGCACCTTCTGCTGATTCCCGCCGGAAAGCTCGGCGACCCTCTGATCGGGGCTGGACACCTTGATGCGCAGCCGTTCGATGAAGGTCTCGACGATCCGGTCCTGCCGGGCACGGCTGACCAGACCGAAGCGCGACAGCTTCGGCAACGCGGCGAGCACGATGTTCTCCCGCACCGAAAGATGCGGGATGATGCCTTCGGTTTTGCGGTCCTCGGCGAGCATGCTGACGCCCGCGCGCATCGCGGCCGCCACATTCCCTTGCGGGACCGCCTTTCCGCCGACGAGCACGGTCCCGCCGGACAGCGGGAGATCGCCGACGATCGCCCGCGCGGTCTCGGTCCGCCCGGAGCCGAGCAGCCCGGCCAGACCGACGATCTCGCCGGGTTTGATCGACACCGAGACGTCGGCGAGCCGGTTCCCGCTGGTGAGGTTCTCGGCGCGCAGCACCGGTTCCCGGCCCGCCTCGTGGTCTCCCTCGAACGCCGTCGCACCGTGGGATCGGATGTCGCCGACACTGCGGCCGAGCATCATCGACACCAGTTCCAGCCGCGGCAGGTCGGCCAGCGGTCCGGTGTGGACCCGCTTGCCGTCCCGCAGCACCGTCACGCGGTCGCAGATCCGGTACAGCTCGTCCATCCGGTGACTGACGTACACGATCGCGATCCCGCGTTCGTGCAGCCTGCCGATGACCTCGAACAGCGTCTCGACCTCACGCGGTTCCAAAGAGGACGTCGGCTCGTCCATGATCACGACGTCGGCGTCGACCGAAACCGCGCGGGCCAGCGCGACCATCTGCTGGGCGCCGACGCCGAGTGTCCCGAGTGGACGGCGGACGTCGGCTTCGATCCCGTAGTCCGCCAGCAACGCCGCGGCGTCGGAGTTCATCCGCGCCCAGTCGACGAAGCCGAACCGGGTCCTCGGCTCGCGGCCGAGGTACACGTTGCTCGCCACGCTCATCAGCGGGATGAGGTTGACCTCCTGGTAGATCGTGGAGATCGCGCCCCGCGCGTGGATCGTGCCGGAATCGGGCCGGTGCACGCCGGTGAGCACCTTGATCAGCGTCGACTTCCCGGCGCCGTTCTCCCCCACCAGCGCGTGCACCTCGCCCGGTCGCAGCGCGAACGACACGTCGTCGAGCGCGCGCACCCCGGCGAACGTCTTCGTCACGCCTTCGACCTCGAGAACCGATTCCATCGTCAGTACGCGTTCCCGAGCTTCTGCGCGGCGTTCGCCGAGTCATACTGGTCGTCGGAGATCACCACGGTCGGCGGGATCTCCTTGCCGGCGGCGAAGTCCTGCAGCGTCGAGAAGGCGAGCGGACCGAAGCGCGGGTTGGACTCGATCACCGCGTTGTAGCTGCCGTCGGCGATCAGCTGGACGGCGTTGCGGGTGCCGTCGATCGACACGACCTTCACGTCCTTGCCCGGTACCTTGCCCGCGGCCTTCAGCGCGGTGACCGCGCCGATGCCCATCTCGTCGTTCTCCGCGTAGACGGCGGTGATCTCGGGGTTGCTCTGGATCAGCTGCTCCATCACCGCCTGGCCCTTGGAGCGGTCGAACTCACCGGTCTGCTCGGCGACGATCTGGATGCCCGTGGTCGCGGCGATCTCGTCCTTGAAACCCTTGGTGCGGTCCGTGGTCACGTTGTTGCCCGAGGCGCCGAGCAGGATCGCGACCTTGCCGCTGCCACCGGTCGCCTTCACCATCTCCTGCGCCGCGCGCTTGCCCTGCTCGACGAAGTTCGACCCGATGAAGGTGAGGTAATCGGCACACGGCTGCGAGGTCACCTTGCGGTCGATCGTGATGACCGGGACCTTCTTGGCCTTCGCCGCGTCGAGGGCGGGCTGGAGGCCGTCGGAGTTCAGCGGCGCCACGATGAGCAGCTGCGCGCCCCGGTCCAGCAACGACTTGATGTCGCTGACCTGCTTGTTGAGATCGCTCTGTGCGTTGGTGACCAGCAGCTTGTCCGCCGGGATACCGAGTTTCGTGGCTTCGTCCTTGATGGACTGGGTCTCGGCGATCCGGAACGGGTTCGCCTCCTTCTCCGACTGGGAGAAGCCGATGATCGCGTTCTTCACGTCCACCTGCGGGTAGCCGGTCTTCTCGCGGGCGCAGCCCGGCCCCGCGGCCTGGTTCGGCGCCGCCGA